>DATBXX010000075.1:0-79663 GCA_036514055.1 Candidatus Acidiferrales bacterium | reverse complement strand
ATGTCCATCGATGCACCGGACCCAGACGAAGTCTGGGGCCCTGGATTCGCCGTCCAGCGATTCGAGACCTACGCCAGCGTATTCATCCATCCCAGCCGAGTCCGCTGGCGGCGGCTTTTCCATACGCTTTAGAATTTACGAATCGGCTCACCCTCACTTGAAAAACGAGCCTCTCTGATGCGCTACTCCGATGCCGGAGTCAATATCACGGTTGCGGACCAGGCCAAGCGACGAATCTCTGCTATGGCCGGAAAAACGTTTCGCCGCGGTGTGCTCGCGCCGATCGGCGGATTCGGTTCGCTGTTTCAGCTTGACCGGAAACGCTGGCGTGACCCGGTGCTGGTGGCGAGCTGCGACGGGGTAGGCACGAAGCTGAAGGTGGCCTGCGCGGCAGGCATTCATTCCACTGTCGGGGCGGACATCCTGAACCACTGCGTGAACGACATTCTGACTCAGGGTGCCGAGCCGCTTTTTTTTCTCGACTACATTGCCATGGGCAAGCTCGACACGCGGATCCTCGACCAAGTCATCGAGGGCATGAGCCGTGCGGCAAAGCTCGCGCGCTGCTCGCTGATCGGCGGCGAAACGGCCGAGATGCCCGACGTGTATGCGCCGGGGGATTACGACCTGGCCGGGTTCATTGTGGGCGCCGTCGAGCGCAAGAAAATTCTGGACCCTCGCCGCGTGCGCCCCGGCGACCTGCTAGTGGCGCTGCCCTCAAGCGGCCTGCATACCAACGGCTATTCGCTTGCGCGCAAACTGATTTTCGGCGTGGCCAAGCTCGAGCCCGATGCCTATGTGGCCGAAGTGAGGAACAAAATCGGCGCCGAACTCCTGAAGCCGCACCGCTCGTACTGGCCGCTGCTGAAAACCATTCTCGCTCGCGGGTGGGTTTCGTCCATGGCGCACATCACCGGGGGCGGAATCACCGGCAACCTCCCCCGAGCGCTCCCGCACAACGTGCAGGCAGCGATCGAGTTGGGTTCTTGGCCGGTACTGCCGATCTTCCGCTATTTGGCGCAACTGGGGCGGATCGACCGCGACGAATTGCTGAAGACTTTCAATCTCGGTGTGGGCATGATCCTGGTCGTTCCCGCAAAGCACATTTCGCGCGTGGAGGCAGAATTGAAACGCCGGCGCGAGAAATTCTTCTTAATCGGGCGGATCGAGCGCGCCACTCGGGGAAAAACGCGCGTGGTCTATTCGGGAAAGCTTTCGTTTTAACGCTTCCGTTTTCTGCGCGCCGGCCTCCGGGCCGCTTGGCGTTGCGGCATCTTTTCGTTGGCGCTGGTGTCCGCCTCGATCTTCCAAGATCCGTCCGTCATTTTTTTCCAGACCAGTACGTAATCACTGGTGTTGGTCACGGAGTTGCCCTTTTTGTCGGTGACTGTGGCCTGCACCGTACCTCGGTCCATCGCCAGATCGCCCGAGCGTGCCACGTCGACGCTTGCAACCGTAATATTCAGTTGCAGACCCGGTACGGCGAGAAGGTCTTGGATGTTCTTGCGGATATTGTCTTTTCCGACGGCCGCGGGTACGCCAGAGGAGATGAAAACGGCATCGTCTGCGTAATACGACATGCACTTGTCGAGGTCTTTTGCCAGTGCCGCCGTCGCCCAGTCGGCATCTGCCGCACGGATGGTCGCTTCGTCGGCGGCGCGGGTGTCGGGCGGGGCTGCGGGTTGTTGGCGTTGGGCGCATCCGGCGGCGAAACACGCCATACAAGCGGCGACTATCAACGAGCGGATTCGTGACATGGAATAACCTCCAAAGGGTTCGATTCGTGCGGAAGGAAGATGACGCCGAGCAGGCGCGGTGTCAAGTGGCCGGCGATGTTGTGGTCTTGCCCCGATAAGGATGTCACCCCCGGGATCGATGCGGGCTCCGGAAGGGCTCTTTCCGAAAGACCGGCCCAGAGGAAGCATATTTCCGTCGGGGCGGGACGGGCGATGGGCCGTAACAGGTTTTTAGCCGAGGGTTCTGGCGTCGAAAGTCGCGACGTCGTCATCTTCCACGGTAAAGCTGATCTCGATTGGCTTGCAACACACTTCGCAGTCCTCGATGTACGTCTGTCGGCCGACGGACAAGTCCAGAAGCATTGAAATTTCTTCACCACAGTACGGGCAGCTAAACTGGTGTTCCATTGGGCCGCTGGCCTCAGCTTTCCTTTTTCCTAGATTGCCACGAACGCCGTTTCTCGGGCGATCTAACTAGAGTGTCCAATACCGGACAGACACGGCTTGAGAGGTTTTTTATCCTTGCTCGCTTGGGAATTCGGATTCGAAACGATGCTTCACCGGTTCGAACCGAACGGAGGAACACACGATGATCTGCAGCAAGTGCGGACACTCCAACGGAATGCACGACGAACGTGGCTGCGTAGCCCTGAATTGTTCGTGCGAGCGGTATGCACCCCTGCCGACAAACGTCATACGGTTTGTTCAACCTGCGCGCGGCCCGCTCAACGTACGGCGCTACAGCCGCTAACCGGAAGTCAGCTCTAGGATGCAGGCGGAACGTACTGTCGCAACAGGGCGGAAGGCGCCCGTCACAGGGCCCTGGGCCTAAAATGCCCTGTCGAGAAATGCTGAAAATAGGATTCTGGCCGCGATCCGGACGCTTTTGGACGGTACATCGTTACCGCCTTGAACCCAATTGGAGCAATTTCTAGCACGACGCTGTCTGGTCACCTTCGCTTCGCCCCATCGCCGGAAATCCTTCGATCCGCAGGGTTCGAGCAGGCTGCTTCTTTGTTCGGCATCGCCATCGCTCCGCTTCAAACTGCCGGGAACAATCGACCCTGACCGCGGCCGGGCTCGTCAAACTGATGCACCGGTGCGGTTTAGTGCCGTTTCGCCGATTGGGCGAACTATGCTAATTTCGCTTCCTCATGAAAAAGCACATCGGCGTGCTGCTTTCCGGGCGCGGCTCGAATTTTGACGCGCTGGCGGCGAGCGTGGCAGCGGGCCGCATTCCCAACGCCGACATTTCGATTGTGGTGAGCAATCAGGATACCGCGCCGGGAATCGAGAAAGCTCGCGCCCGAGGAATTGACGCGCGCGTGATTCCCTCCAAGGGGCTGGAGCGGGAAGCCTACGATAGGCTGGTGGTTCGGTTGTTCGAAGAAAAAAAGGTGGATCTGGTTTGTCTGGCGGGATACATGCGGCTGCTTTCACCGTATTTTGTGGCCTTGTTTCCGCAGCGCATCCTGAACATTCACCCGTCGCTGCTGCCCGCGTTTCCCGGCCTTGAGCCGCAGCGCCAGGCGCTGGAGCACGGCGCGAAAGTTTCCGGCTGCACCGTGCATTTCGTGGACGAGAATCTGGACGCCGGGCCGATCGTGATGCAGGCCGTGGTGCCGATCGAGGACGACGACACGCCCCAAACGCTCGCCGATCGCATCCTGGTCGAGGAACATCGCATTTATACCGAAGCGGTGCGAATCGTTCTCGAGGGACGCTGGCGCATCGTGGGACGGCGCGTATTGACCACCACAGGCACTGGAGAGAAATAAGTGGCGGAGGCGAACTTCAAACCCGTTGAAGAACAGATGGCGCACCTGAAAAAGGGCGCGGCGGAAGTTATCCGCGACGAAGAGCTGAAGGCGAAGCTCGAGCAATCGGCGAGAACCGGAAAGCCGCTGCGCGCCTATCTCGGTGTCGATCCGACGGCGCCCGATATTCATTTGGGACACACGGTGGTGCTTCGCAAACTGAAACATTTTCAAGACATGGGCCACACCGCCATTTTTCTGATTGGCGACTTTTCCGCGATGATTGGTGATCCCACCGGGCAATCGGAAACACGCCCGCCGCTGACGCGCGAGCAAGTGGACGCAAACGCGCAAACCTATCTCGCACAGGTTTACAAGATTCTCGACCGGGAAAAAACCGAAGTCCGCTACAACAGCGAATGGCTGGGCAAAATGTCGAGCTACGACGTCGTGAGGCTCTGCGGTCATTATCGGCTTGCGCGGATGCTCGAGCGAGAGGATTTTCGTTCGCGGCTCGACAAGAATCTGCCGATTTCCGTGCACGAACTGCTGTATCCGCTGCTGACGGCATACGACGCCGTGGCGCTGAAATCCGACGTCGAGCTGGGAGCGACCGAACAGAAATTCAACATGCTGGTGCACCGCGAAATACAGCGCGAGTACGGACAAGTTCCCGAGGTCGTGCTCACCATGCCGATTCTGGTGGGGCTCGATGGCGAGCGCAAGATGTCAAAGAGTCTGGGAAACTACGTGGGAATCGGCGAGTCGCCCGGTGAGATGTTCGGAAAGCTGATGTCCATTTCCGATGAGTTGATGTGGTCCTACTACGATCTGCTCACGGATTTCGGACCGCATGTGATTTTGCGGCTGCGGGAGGAAGTGCGCACCGGTTCGCTGCATCCGATGGATGCGAAGATGCAGTTGGCGCACGCGGTTATCTCCGGATTTCACGGCGAGGAAGCTGGCAGAAAGGCAACCGATGAGTTCCAGCGCGTTTTTCGAGATCGGCGGGCGCCTGAACAGGCGCCACGCCACCTTCTCGGCCGCGGGCAGCCGAAACGGCTTTCGACGCTGCTGGTGGAGCTGGATCTTGCGGCTTCGCGCAGCGAGGCCGAGCGCTTGATCAAACAGGGCGGCGTCGAGATTGACGGGGTGCGCGTCGAGGACGTGAAACGCGAAATCGATCTCGCGAAAACGGGAGAATTTCTGTTGCGCGCCGGAAAGAAAAGATTCCTGCGCATCGTGGTGGAGTAGCAACGCCCCCGCCGGAAGCTAGTGCGAGGACTGGCCGGCGGAGGAACGGATCGGAATCGTGACGGTCTTGGCAGATTCGGTGGGGGCGAGCATGTGGCACTGCCCGTCGAAGATAGCGCCCGGCTCGATCACCAGGCAGGGGCTGTAAATCTCACCGGTCACGATGGCATTGGGCTGGATCTCGACCCGGCCGCGGGCACGAATCACGCCGTCAAAGCGGCCCGCGATAATCACGTAATTCCCGTGGATGTTCCCGTCAACCGAGGCATGCTGCCCGAGAACCAAAGTGTCGTCCGAGGTAATCGTACCCGTCAAGGCCGAATCGATCCGGAACGTCCCGGGGGCCTCGAGCTTGCCCTCGACCCTCACCCCTTGTTCAAGGAAGCCGGTCCATTCCGCTGGATCCTGCCGCTTGCGTTCGAACCAGCCCCACGCCATGGAATTCTCCTAGGTACGTAGTTTCATTCTCTCATCAGTTGGTCATACAGGCGCGTCAAATCACTCGGGTCGTAGTACTCAAATGCCAACTGGCCGGGCCTGCCGGGCCGAACCGGATGCAGCACGATCTTGGTGCCGAACTTCCGTTGCAGCTCCTCGATTGCCCATCTTGCATTCGGGTCAACCGAGACTGTCGGCGCGTCGACTTTGGATTTCGAGCTGCGAGTGGCAAAGCGCTCGACCTGGCGAACGGTCATGCCGCCGCGGGCAATCCTTCGTGCCAGTTCGAGGCGCTGTTTGGGGTCAATAATTGCCAGCAGCGCGCGGCCGTGGCCGGCTGAGATGCGTCCTTCCTCCAAGAGGTCCAAGATCGGCTCTTCGAGCCTGAGCAGGCGGACGGAATTGGCGATTGTTGCACGATCCTTGCCGGTGCGTTCCGCCGCCTGCTCCTGGGTGAGGTGGAATTCATCGGTAAGGCGCTGGAACGCCCGCGCCTGTTCGACAGGATTCAGGTCCTCGCGCTGAAGGTTCTCGACCAGGGTCATCTCAAGGGCGACTTCGTCGCGCACGTCGCGCACAACAGCCGGCACGCGGCCCAGGGCGGCACGCTGAGCGGCCCTCCAGCGGCGTTCCCCGGCTATCAACTGAAAGCGCTTTCCGACCGGACGCACTACGATCGGCTGAACGATGCCGCTTGCGCGGATCGACTGCGCCAATTCATCGAGCGCCTCCTCGCGGAACCGGGAACGCGGTTGAAACGGGCTGGGATCGATCAGATCGATGTCGACCTGCAGGAACGATTCACTCGGTGCCAGTGCCGGAGCCGCCCCCGCTGCTGCTCCCCCCGCCACCGCCACCGGCGGCTGCGGCGGCTGAGGCTGCGGCAGTTCCGGCTCCCTGATCAGTGCGCTCAATCCCCGGCCCAACGCGTTTCTGGGCATTGACGATAACCTCCTTGGCTAGTTGCATATAGCTGTCCGCACCTTTACTATGTATGTCGTAGAACATGACTGGCATTCCGTGACTCGGAGCTTCTGCGAGGCGGACATTCCTGGGAATTACGCTCTCGAACACCTGTGATCCGAAAAAGCTGCGCAGATCGGCGGCCACCTGCTTGGAGAGCGTTGTCCGGTCATCGTACATCGTCAGCAGGATGCCTTCGATCGCGAGCGATGGATTGATTGAACGGCGCAGGCGAGCGAGGGTGTCTAGGAGTTCAGATACGCCTTCGAGCGCCAGGAACTCGCACTGGACAGGAACCAGAATGGCGTCGCTAGCGGCAAGGGCATTCACGGTGAGGATGTCGAGAGATGGTGGACAATCGATCAGGATGTATTCATATTTCTCGCGGAGCGGCCCGATTGCGTCTTTCAGTCTGTACTCTCGGTTCTCCATCGAAATGAGCTCTACTGCCGCCCCGACGAGGTTCTTGTCTGAAGGAATCAGATCCAGCCGGTCGATTTGCGCATCGATTGCCACGCGCTCGATCGGCTCGCCGAGGATCAGCGCCTGATACAGGGTGCGTCGGGCGGGATCCTTTGGAAATCCCAGGGCGCTCGTGGCATTTCCCTGCGGGTCGGAGTCGATGATGAGGGTGTGTTTCTCCGAGGCGGCCAGCGAGGCGCCGAGGTTTACGGCCGTGGTCGTCTTTCCAACACCGCCTTTTTGGTTGGCGATGGCTATGACTCGCGCCAAGCGAATCCCCCAGATTGCAGCGCGAATGTATCAGAGAGTTTTCACGAGGTGCAAGATGTTTCACGTGGAACAATTTTGGTCTCAATCGTCTGGAATGTTCCACGTGGAACAATTTGGAGTGCGGTGGTCTGGAATGTTCCACGTGGAACATTTGGCAAGCGCCCCAACGCGATTCATTCCTTCGTGGTGCCCACCAGCAGATATCGCCTCTCAGAACCAGGAATTCTCCTCGCGGGCGCCCAACGCCAATGGGAGTCCGTCGAAATTTCGCGTGAATCCGATGCACCGAGCCACAAAAGAATCCTGCCGCTTGATCCGACCTGACGTCTCGTCCACGCGAGAAGCTTCCGATGATTGCCAACGGCCCGCGCCGTAACGAAACTGAACGGTTCCGGTTCAAGCGGGTAATCCTCCATGCGCCCCCGGAATACCTTGACGGTATCAAGCCGAAGCTCTCTTGCGACCTCCGACAGGAATGCGCATTTCCTGGTGTTCGACTCGATCAGCGTAACGTGGAGGCCGGGCGAGACGATAGCGAGCGGCAATCCTGGAAAGCCAGCACCAGAGCCAACGTCGGCGAGCCGACTTTTCTCATGATCCACCTCGGCAGATGCAAAAATGCTCTCGCCGAAGTGAAATTTGAGTATTTCGCCGGGCTCTGTCACGGTGGTGAGCGAAATCGACCTATTCCAATGCAGAAGAATCGCGATGTACGCGCGGATCTTTTCAGCCGCAACGTCACTCAGCGCCACGCCGTATGGACGCAGCGCGGTTTTGACTTGTAGGATTGAGATCATACCCATCGACACTCTCAAACTCGCCCTGTCTTGTTATCATGCTCAAACCAAGTCAGTTGCGGACGGACCTGCATTGATCTTATCGACTCCAGGGCGCATGTAAAAGGGCGCAAGCAGGCCGGCAGTGATGTCGGCGACAAAATGCGCAATCAATGGCGCAAGCAAGCTTCCGGTCCAGGCTCGGATGGCTGCGAAAAGAAGTCCTACTACAAAAGTAGTTATAAGGCCGCGGCGCCCCTGATAGAGATGCGCCACGGCAAAAATGCCGGCTGAACCGAGAATGCCCGCTAGAACCAATCCGCCGGACCAATCTTCAAATACTCGCTGTATGAAACCGCGGAAAATCAGCTCTTCGCAAACCGCAACGGTAATCACGACGGCGAAGAATGCCAAGCGCTCAGCAGAATCCTGAGGAAATATTTTCATGGCGAGCTGCGGCAATGCGCCTTTCGCTTCGGCGGGGTGCGTCGCCAGACGTCGAAGGCTGAAGAGCTGGTTCGCAAGAACCAGAGCCGCAAGCGCGATTGAGACAACGGCGGTGAGGGCCGGCCTTGGAAGGCCGATGCCGAGACGCTCGAGTTGAATTCGATGCGCGGTTGTGCGCCACAGGACGACGACGACGGCGAACCATTGAAACGCAACGGTCGATGCATAGACCCTGAGGCGATCGCGCTTGGTGGTTTCCGGCATGCGCGTCAGCTGGCGGATGCGGCGTCTGCCGAGAAGCGGCACAGCCACGGCGAAAAAAGTCAGGATCAGCGCGAAGTCCCAAGGCATCACGTGAGATCAAAACATCTTTGTCGGGTTGGGGCAAGCAATGTTGCGCTTGGGATCGAGCACCGGTTCCAGACTCGAGCTCAGAGGCGAGCCCGATACGGTCACCGATCACATCGGGTTTTTCTACAGCTTCGGTTATTTCTCTGCCTCGACCAATGGTGTTTTGGTTTACAGGACCGGCGGTGGCGGAGCCTCCCGGCTCACATTGTTTGACCGGCAGGGCAACGTTCGCGGGACGGAGGGCGAACAGGGCAATTACTACGGCCTGGCTCTTTCCCCGGATGGAACAAGGGCCACTGTGAGCCGAATCGAGCAAAATGGTTCTCTTTGGCTCGTGGATCTCGCGCGAGGCACGAGCTCCCGGTTCACGCTTGGAGCCTCCGATGCGGTGTTTGGCACGTGGTCTCCGGTCGGCAGCCGCATCGTCTTCGCTACCAGCCGCAGCGGCATCTACGATCTGTATCAGAAGCAGGCAAGCGACGTAAGCGACGAGGAACTCCTGCTGAAGTCGACCGACAGCAAATATCCCACCAGCTGGTCACGCGACGGCCGGTTCTTGTTCTATATGGTGCCGGATCCCAGGACAGCAAAGTATGACTTATGGGTTCTTCCGTTCGAAGGTGACAGGAAGCCGTTTCCTCTCCTGCACACAGAGTTCAACAACTACGATGTTCAGTTCTCGCCCGACGGCCGCCGGGTCGCCTACGTGTCTGACGAATCCGGCCGCGAGGAAATATACGTCCGGACGTTTTCGCCGGACTCGCCGGAAACAGTCCCCGACCAGGGAGGCAAGTGGCTGATTTCGACCGGTGGAGGCAGCCAGCCGCGGTGGCGCGGTGATGGCAAAGAGCTCTACTACCTGGCGCCCGACCGGAAGCTGATGGCTGTCGAGATTACGACCAGCCCGGTGTTCCGCGCCGGAGCGCCTAAAGCCCTGTTCCAGGCGCCGCCGCAGAATGCGGTTTCGATCATCTCCCATTCCTGGGATCTGACGCCGGGCGGAAAGCATTTTCTGTTCCCTGCGCCAGCCGACCAGGGATGGGCGCCGTTTAATGTGGTGCTGAACTGGCAGGCAGCGTTGAAGAGGTAATCTGTAACCATCTACTGCGGTTAAGTGAACTTGCGCGAGTCAAGATAAAGCGCGATCGCCGCGGCGCTGCCCGCAGGATCAACCACTGCCAGGTAGCCGTCGGGCCGGATCAGATACACGGCGTTCGGACGCAGGCCGGCCTGACTCATCTCCGGGCGCCACGCAAAGACGTGCAGCGGTAATCGTCGCGCGTCACACACCGACTGGAGCTCTGCCGCAGGGTCGCCGTAGACATGGACCTGCCAGTCCAGGGACGCAAGCGGCGCGAAGTTGTCCGTGCCGTTTGCACCCGCGCTCACCCATGGCAGGCGGTCGCCGCCGTGAACTCCTCCGGCGCGCCCCTGGCTCAAGCTGCTTGTGCGATAGTTCACACCGGTCTGTGAAACGGTGCGAAACGCCAGACGTCGCACCGCTTTGAGTTTGAACAGGTGCGGGAACAACAACGGCACAAGGTGAAGCCGCACAAGCCGCGCGATCATTCCCGAGCTGGTCACGCCCGTGAACGCGCGATCGGTTGTCGCGACCAAGCGGCGCGCAAAAGCAATTCGTTCCGGCTCGTAACTTTCAAGCAGCGACTCGGTCGCACGCCGGTTGAGAACGGCGGCGAGTTTCCAGGCAAGGTTCACCGCGTCCCCGATTCCGGTATTCATGCCCTGTCCGCCGACCGGACTGTGGATGTGTGCGGCGTCGCCGAGAAGAAACGCGCGACCGCGGCGAAATTGATCGGCGACGCGATGGTGTACGCGGTAGGTCGAGAACCAGTTCACGCGTTCGACGTCGATCCGAACACGTTCGAGCGCGTGCTTGCTGACCTCGTTCCAGGAAAGCTTGTCGCCCTGCTGTGCGGCCTGCTCACGGATGGTGCCGATCAGCCGCGCGTGCCCCTGGGTTTTGAGCGGGAAGACGGCGAGAAAATCGGTCCTGTCGAGCGCGACGTTGAGTTCGCCGTTCATCGAGGCGCCGCTCGCCTGCACGTCGGCGACATAGAAAAGGTGGCTGTAGGTGCCTCCCGGGAAACCGATCCCGAGCGCCTCGCGAACGGTGGAATGTGCGCCATCGCACCCGGCAATGTAGGCGGCCTCGCACGTCTGCTGTCCTCCATCGGGGCCCTTCAGACGCGCAGTCGCGCGGCCGCCTGCATCCTCAAAGCCCACGAGCTCAGTTTCGCGTTCGACCTCAACGCCAGCATCGCGCAGGCGCTCGATCAACAGTTGCTCGTGCTCGTCCTGTGGAAAAACCAGTGCGTAAGGAAACGGGCTGAGGCCGGTGCCCATTTCGCCCAGCACAAAGTGTGCCGCCTTCTTGCCGGCCACCCAGAAATTCCCAGCGATGGTCTTGCGTCCACGCTCAAGGACCGTCTCGGCGATCCCGATCTGGCTGTACAGTTCAAGCGTACGCGCCTGCACGGCCAGCGCCCGCGACGTCGTGCCGGCCTGCGAGGTCTTGTCGACAATCCGCACCCGAGTCCCCAGCCGAGCGAGCCACAGAGCCAACACCAGTCCGGTCGGACCCGCGCCAATGATGAGAACGTCAGTTTTGGAGGCGGGTGACGAATTCATCGTATGAGGCCACGCAAAATTTCGATTTCATACCCAATCTGTCAGGCCGAGCGCGGATCTGCCATCGTGCTCACAGCAAATCGTTTTTCGCTGCGGTGCCAGAAAAAGAGCAGGGCGCACCCGATCAAGATCAACGCCACGCACAAGCCGGTCCACAATCCCGCCGCGCCCCATCCGACCCGGAAACAAAGGTAGGCGCCGACGGGCAGCCCCACCAGCCAATAGAGGGTTGAAGACCAGATCATCGGCGTGTGGGTGTCGCCTGCGCCGCGCAAGGCGCCGGTGGCCACGGCCTGCAAGCCGTCAAATAACTGGAAAAATGCGGCGACGAACAGCAGTGCGCTCGCAGCCTTGATCACGGCCGGGTCAGGTGTGTAGATACGCACCAGCGCCCGCGGCGCAAGCCAGAAGACGGCTGCGGTGCAGCTCATGAAGCCTGCTCCCATGGCCATCGCGGTCCAGCCTGCGCGACTCGCAGCGTGCGCATCGCGCCGCCCGTGCGCTTGTCCCACCCGTACCGCGGCGGCCGAACCCAGGCCAAGCGGCACCATGTAGGTGAAGCTTGCGGTATTGAGCGCGATCTGGTGGCTTGCGAGCGGAATGGCTCCCAGGCGTCCGATCAGTCCGGTAGCGACTGCGAATACGCCGACCTCCAGGCCCAGCTGCATCGCCGCCGGGAACCCCAGGCTCAGAAGGCGCCACACCCGCGGCAGATGGGGCCAAGGAGACGCGTGGCGCAGACCGGTCTTGTAACGCAGGTCGTAATAGACGCAATAGGCCAGCAGAACGGCGGCCATATACGTGCGAGCTGCGCACGTGGCCCATCCCGAGCCAACCGTGCCCATCGCGCGATGCCCGAGATGGCCGTAGATGAGCGCCCAATTGCCCGCCGTGTTCACCAGGTTTGCGGTCACCAGTGAAAACATCACCGGCTTGGCCAGATCGATTCCCTGCAGATATCGCCTGAAGACAAAATAAAGCAGAAGCGGCAGCGTGCTCCAGTTGAGCGCGCGCAGATAAGGGATCGCCTGGTTCAGCACGGCCGGCTCGATTGCGAGCGAACCCAAGATCCGCTCCCAGAAGTGAACGATGCCCATCAGCACGGGCGCAACGCCAAGACTCAGATACACGCCGTTCACAAGCGAGCGGTGGGCGTCGTGCATGTCGCCGGCGCCATAGGAGTGGGAGACCAGCGTGTCGAGCCCCAGCATCAACCCGGTGCCGAAAATTGCGACGACGTAATAGGCGATGCTCCCCAGGCTGACGGCGCCGATTGCGACGGCGCTCTCCCGCTGCCGCCCGACCATCATCGTGTCCACGATTCCCATCGTCATCCAGCCGAGCTCGGCCAGCACCAGAGGGATCGCGAGGCCCAGCATCGGCCGGATTTCGCCGGCAATATAGTGGGAAAATAATCGTTTCAGCATGGCTGGCCGCTGCAGGTTGATTCGCGGAAATCATATCGTCTTTGCGACATTCGGAAAGAACATTCCGAACAAAAACTGCCGATTGTGTCGCAGGGTAATTTCCCGGGGTTAGTCGCGCGCGGCGGGACCGGTCACCTGCACAAGAGAACCCGATTCAGCCGACGGACCGCCACCGAGGGTTTGCGGAGCCCGCCAGCCGTCCACCACCGAGATCTGGTGGACGCAGGAGACCGTACAGTGGGGGGCGCACCCCTTTTTGGTGAGAAATTCGCGCCGACGCTGCTCGGAGGTGTATTCGGTGAGCGGAATGCCCGGGTAGCCGCGCTGCTGCGAGCAGTAGTGCACCAAACCATCCTCGCAGATGTACAGATAGCGGGAGCCGGCGCGGCATCGCCACTGGTTCTCGCGGCCGGCGGCGATATTGTGCTGGAATCCGTTCACGCGCGTGAATGACTCCTTGCCGAGCGACATGATCTGTTCGAAGATTTCCCGTTCGCGCGCGCCCAGCGGCTCGAGCTGCCCGTTGCCGTCGTGCAGAATTCCGACCGTGGACGTGAAACCCAGAGCGAGCGCCCGGTGAGCGACTGTGAGCGCGTCCTC
The DNA here is from genome assembly GCA_036514055.1 of Candidatus Acidiferrales bacterium. Taxonomy (GTDB): domain Bacteria; phylum Acidobacteriota; class Terriglobia; order Acidiferrales; family UBA7541; genus Palsa-295. The sequence continues at coordinate 66,533 of DATBXX010000075.1, read as the reverse complement.
CGGGTTGCGGACGCCGCTTCCGAGCACCGAGTTGATGTTCACGTGAAACTCGGCGTGCTCAGCCAATAGGGCGAGTTTCTGGTCCAGAACTTTCAGGCTCTTCTTGGAGACGTCATCGGGCTGCACGTTGTCGATGCTGATCTGCAGATGTTCAAGCCCTGCTCGGTTCAACCGCTGGATCCGATCGGCCACCAGCAGGTAACCGTTGGTGATGAGGCCGGCGAGCATTCCATTCTTGCGGATGCGCGCGATGATGGCGTCAAGGTCAGGGTGCAGCAGCGGCTCACCGCCCGAGATCGTCACCGCCGACGTGCCCATCGAGCCCAGCCGGTCGATGCGGCGGAACATTTCCTCAGTGGGCACCGGCTTTGAGAAGTCGTCGAACTCGTTGCAATACGTGCACGCAAGATTGCAGCGCCGGATGGGGATGATATGCACCAGAAGCGGATGGCGCGTTGAGACCAGAGCCTTTGCGAGCTTCTGGATTTCCCGCATCCGGCGATGCGCCGCGGCCATTTTCCTGCGAATTTTCTTCTGAAACGTCATGTGCTCGTCCGCGAAAGCGACCGAAATCTGCCGCCACGCTCCGGTTCACAATAGTATGCCACAGTGACTGCGGTTCGCTTGCCAGAACAGCCGCGGGAGTATCGCCAGACCTGCGTCGGAGGGACGGCGACGGAAAAAGACCCACCCTGCGGACGGCACTCCTGCTAGAATTTGATTTCTTGCGTGACACGGTTTACGGTCTGTCTGTACAAGCGCAATTCTCTGGACCGGTGCGGATATCTGCGGCGGAATCCGCTTCGGATACGACCGCAGTTCACCGACGGGGGTGAATTTGATGGCTGATGCGGTAGCAGAAAAAGTAATTGCCACACTCGCGACCGTGAAACGCATCCCGGCCGAGAACATCACGATCAACACCAATCTCCAGGAAATGGGCATCGACTCCCTCGACGTGTTTACGCTTCTGTTCGAACTGGAGAACGCCTTCAAGATCTCGATCCCGGACGACGATGTGCGCTCGATCAAGACCGTCAACGACATCGTCGAGGGCGTCAAGAAGATCCTCGCAGCTGCCCCGCCTGACCCTTCGGTCGGTTCTGCCAGCCCGGCGGTCTAAGCAATGGCCTCGCGCCGGGTTGCCATCACTGGTTTGGGAATTATCTCGGCGCTCGGCCTGGATCTCGCACAGAACTGGGCGGCGCTATGCGCTGGGCGTTCCGGGATCGCGCCTCTCCAGGTTGTTGATGGGGCGGGCGTCGGATTGAAGGTTCTAAACGGCGCCCAGGTCCGCGACTTTGACCCGCTGAAGCATTTTGAAGGCGGCAAGGACGCCCAGCTCGACCGTTTCGCTCAGTTTTCCGTCGTCGCGGCGCGCGAGGCGTTCCGCGACTCGAAACTGCAGCTCTCACCCGAGATGCGGTTGCGTTCCGCGGTGGTCTGCGGCTCTGCAGTGGGCGGACAGGCGTCAATCGAGCATGGCTTCGAGGACCTCTGGGTACAGGGGCGTGGCCGCGTTCACCCGCTCACGATCCCGAAGACCATGGCCAATGCCGGCGCAAGCCACATCTCGATGGATCTGGGACTGGCGGGTCCGGTCTATACTGTTTCGACAGCTTGCTCATCGGCGAACCACGCAATTGGGCAGGCGTTCCGGCTGGTGCGCGATGGCGAAGCCGATCTTGCCGTCACCGGCGGCAGTGAAGCGATCTTCACAGTGGGCATGCTGAAGGCCTGGGAGGCGATGCGCGTCATCGCGCCGGACACCTGCCGGCCGTTCAGCAAGGATCGCCGCGGGATGATTTTGGGCGAAGGCGGCGCGATGATGATACTGGAACCACTGGAAGCCGCCCAGGCACGTGGTGCGAGGATCTACGGCGAGATTTGCGGCATGGGAATGACCTCTGATGCCCACCATTTGACCCAGCCGACCGTGGACGGACCGGCGCGGGCCATGCAAGGCGCCTTGCGCGAGGCTGCAATGACGCCCGAACAGGTGGGCTACATCAACGCGCACGGAACAGGGACTGCGGGCAACGATCCGGTGGAGACCAAGGCGATCCGCGAAGTCTTTGGCGCGCACGCGGACAAGCTCGCCGTCAGCTCGACGAAGTCCATGCATGGCCATGCGTTGGGCGCTGCCGGGGCGCTGGAGGCGATCGCGACTGTACTCGCACTTCATCACGGGATTCTGCCGCCCACTGCCAATTTCACCGAACCCGACCCCGAGTGCGACCTGGATTACATTCCGAATCAGGCGCGCGCCGTTCAGGTTCAGGCGGCGCTATCGAATTCCTTCGCCTTCGGCGGACTCAACGCCGTCGTTGCCTTCCGCGCCTTCAAACCTTAGGGTAGGCGCGAGGTTGGGCGCGCCGAGCTTCGGCTCCGGAAAAAACCATGCTCGCTGGATTGTTGCGGGAGGGGTTCTCCGCTGTCGCTCGCCTGCAATCAGAACAGGCGGAAGACCACGGGCAGGATCATGTTCCAGCCCTGGGGCACGATTTCCCAGCCGCGCGTGAGTTCGTCTGAGCAGGACAGGGTGATCATAATCCCGAGCCAGAAGAAGCCGGCCAGAATCACGACCCTGGTCAGGCCGGTTGCGTACTTCACATGCATAAAGAACAGTACGACCAGCACCATTTTTGTGACGGCGATCGTGAGCGCAACAACCGTGTTCCACCGGCCCAGGTCGATGTAGGCGATCCAGGTGGTGAGCGCCGTGCCCACCATCAGGGCCAGGAAAACCAGCAGGTAGGTGCTGACCGGGACGATGTGCTCGGAGTGACCGCTCGGCTCGGTGTGATCGGACATCGGTCGACGCTCCTCTTTGAGGGACCTAGTATCGCCCGCCAATTAAATACAGCAGCGGGAACAGGAAAATCCAGACGATATCGACAAAGTGCCAGTACAGGCCGCTGATTTCCAGCGGTGAATAATATTCGGCTGAAAACCGGTTCCGCGCCGTCATGATCACCAGAACCGTCAGAATACCCAGGCCGACGACCATGTGGATCGCGTGCAAGCCGGTCATGAAGAAATAAAAACACATAAACATCTTCACGCCCGGAGCCTGGGGACCATTGTAGAACCAGTGCACCCCGGGGATGATGCCGTCGACGTAGTCGCGGTACCACTCAAACCTCAGCTTCAGGCCCACGAATAGCGCGCCCAGCAGCATCGTCAGGAGCAACCAGAAAATAATCTGACCTTTTTTCCTGCCGGTCTGTGCCGCGCGGATGGCAAGCGCCATCGTCAAGCTGCTGAAGATCAGTACCGCCGTATTCGTGGCGCCGAACTTCACCTCCAGCTGATGGCTGCCCTGGATGAACGCCGCAAGATGCAGCGCGCGGTAGATCGTGTAGGAAGTGAACATCCCGCCGAAGAACAGGATTTCGGTGACCAGAAACACCCACATGCCCAGACGTCCGGCATCACGCTGCTGCTCGATGTCCTCAAACTGGTGTGCGAATCCCGGCGGATGCGCGCCGTGAGTGGCGAGTTCAGCCATGAGCCGCCTCGGATGCGTAGTTGTAAGCGTCTTCGGTCACGATCGGAATTGTCTCGAAGTTCTCGGTCAGAGGCGGCGACTGCGTGGTCCACTCAAGGCCCTTGGCGCCCCACGGGTTCGGGCCCGCCGGAGGACCGTAGCGCATGGACCACATAAAATAGATCAGCGGAATGATATAGCCGACTCCAAGGATTGACGCGCCCGCCGATGACATGACGTTGAGCACCTGAAATTCCGCCGGGTAGATTGCGTAGCGCCGGGGCATTCCCATGTAGCCGAGCATAAATTGCGGAAAGAATGTCAGGTTAAAGCCGATGAAAATGATCGCCGCGGCGATGCGCGCCCAGAGATCCGGATAGAGGCGACCGGTAATCTTCGGCCACCAGAAGTGCAGACCGCCCATATAGGCCATCACCGCGCCGCCGACCATCACATAATGGAAATGCGCGACGATGAAATAGGTGCCGTTCAGGTGGACGTCGGTCGCAAGCGCGGCAAGGAACAGTCCGGTGAGTCCGCCGATAGTAAACAGCCCGATAAATCCCAGCGCGTACAGCATCGGGGCTTCGTAGGAAATCGATCCCTTGTAGAGCGTCGCCGTCCAATTGAACACCTTAACCGCCGAGGGAATCGCGACCAGGAAGCTCAACACGGAGAACACCAGGCCGGCGTAGACGGACTGGCCGGTGACGAACATGTGGTGGCCCCAGACGATGAAGCTGATTATGGCGATGGACAAGCTGGAAAACGCCACAAAGGCGTACCCGAAGATCTTCTTCCGTGAGAACGCGGTGATCAGTTCGCTGATCACTCCCATGCCGGGCAAAATCATGATGTACACGGCCGGGTGGGAATAGAACCAGAACAGATGCTGAAACAGGAGCGGGTCTCCGCCAACAGCCGGATCGAATATCCCGACATGCAGGATCCGTTCCATGCCCAGCAGGAACAGGGTGATGGCGATGACCGGCGTACCCAGGACGAAAATGAGACTGGTGGCGTACATCGCCCAGATAAACAGAGGCAGGCGGAACCAGGTCATGCCGGGCGCGCGCATCTTGTGGATCGTGACGATAAAATTCAAGCCCGTGAGGATCGAGGAAAAACCGGCAATGAAAACGCCCAGAGCGACCACGACCACGTGCGTCTGCGAGTAGGTGCTGCTGTAGGGCGGATAAAACGTCCAGCCCGTGTCCACGCCGCCTGAAAGCGTCGCAAACAGAGCGAAGGCCGCGCCGGTGATGTACAGGTACCAGCTCATCAGGTTCAATTTCGGGAAGGCCACGTCTCGCGCACCGATCATCAACGGAATCAGAAAATTGCCGAGTGTCGCCGGAATCGAAGGAACCAGGAAGAAAAACACCATGATGATCCCGTGCGTTGAGAACATCTTGTTGTAGGTTTCCGGCTCGAACAGCGCGCCCTGCGGTTCAACCAGATGTAGGCGCATCAGAACCGCCGCCATTCCGCCCACGAAAAACATCAGCGTGATGGACCCGAGATACAGAAGTCCGATGCGCTTGTGGTCCAGCGTCAGCAGCCACGACTTGATGCCGTAGGTGACGTTGAGATAGTTCACACCGGATTCGGCCGGGGTTTCGTGGATTTCTGCAATGGCCGTACTCATTTGCCGTTCATCCTTTCTTCCGAGCCGAGCGACTTTACGTAGGCGATCAACTGGCTCATCTGTTCCTCGTCGATCTGTCCCTGATAGGTCGGCATGATCGGCTGATAGTTCGGCAAGTGAACGGAGTTTGGCACGAGAATGGCCTGCCGGATCAGCGTTTCATCCACGATGCGTGTTTCGCCGTTCTGGGTCTTTTCCGGTTTGCCGTAAATTCCCGCAAGCGACGGCGCGCGCCCGGTCGCATCCGCCGAGTGGCAGCTGCCGCAGCCAAATTGACTGAACAAACGCTCGCCCTGCTCCGCCATGGATTCGGTTTTCTCGCCGCCCGCAAGCCAAGTGGTGTAGTCGGTCGGAGACATCACGTAGACCCAGCCGATCATCTCGGAGTGGTTGGTGCCGCAGTACTGCGCGCAGAACAGATGGAACGTGCCCGTCTCGGTGGGCTCGAACCAGATCTGGGAGTAGCGGCCGGGAAGCACATCTTTCTTGACGCGAAACGCGGGAATATAAAAATCGTGAATCACGTCCTGCGAGGTCATGGTCAGCTTTACGGGCACTCCCACGGGCACGTGAAGCTCGTTGATCTCCCGCGGCCCCTCGGGATGCTGGAGGTGCCACATCCATTGCTTGCCGATCACGAAAATTTCAGTCGAGGCGGCAGGCGGACGTCCGTTGCGCACGTACAGACTCGAAGACCATACAAACAGTACGACGCAGATGAGCGAGGGAATAATCGTCCAGGTGAGCTCCAGTATCATCGGAGTATGCGTTGCAGTGCCCGATTCACCCGGCGTTTTTCGTCGGTACTTCAGCATGAAATAGAAAATGATCGAGAAAATCAGCACGCTGAAGAAAATCGTGATGCCGGTCAGCATCAGATACAGCTGGTCCACACTGTTGGCGACCGAAGATGCCGCCGGCGGCTTGAACTGCATCATGGCGGCCAGGACCGGCAGCGAATCTAGTCCGGATTGAAGGAATCCCATCATCACCGTTCCGTTGCGATCCTTTTCAGGCCTGGCGTACGCCGCCGCGCCTGCTTCACGCCCTACGACCGGGGAGCGCGTAATGCTCGCCCCGGAAAAGCAGAATCAGAAAAATCCCGCCGATCAGAACCGTTGCGACTCCCCCCGCCTGAATCACGCGCGAAATCAGCAGCCCATATTTTCCGGTGTGGGGATCGTAGTGATAGCAGAAAAGCAGAACCTGATCGACCGGCGAGCCGATTTTTCCCTGCGAAGCCTCGACCAGACCCAGGCGCAAATCCCGCTCCGGGTAGCTGACGCCGTAGAAGTAGCGCGAGATTTTTCCGTCCGGCGTCAGGACCATGATGACGCTGGCGTGGGCGTACTGCTTGGAGTCGGAATCGTAGGCGTAGCGGAACCCCACGGCAGCTGCCAGCTGCTTGATCTCGGGCTCATCACCAGTGAGAAAATGCCAGCCGTATTGGGCGCCCGGCCGCCGGTACATTCCCGCATACATGGCCTGCTTGGCCTCGGCGATGACTGGCCTGTCGGTCGGGTCGATGCTCACGGTGACGACGCTGAAATCCTTGCCGATCTCCATGGGGATCAGCTGCAGGCTGCGGTCCAGACCGTTGAGCACCTGCGTGCAGAGCATCGGGCAGTTGTAATACACCAGCGTCAGAATCACCGGCTTGCCGGCGAAGAACTGCCCGAGCTCGACCGGATTGCCGTGCTCGTCGCGGAAGGCGAGGTTGAGCGGAATCTGGGCGTCCAGTTTCTGGTCCACGCCGACTTCCTTGAGAAGTTCCGGGCGCACGCCGATCCCCTGCGTCGGGTCGGTGAACTGCGCGGCGGTGGTCCGGGGATGCGCAAGAAGCGCCAGCCCCAGAGCCGCGACTGCCAGCCACTCTCGCGCCGAATTGTGTCGAAACTTCAACGGATTTCCGTCCTGTTCTCTGATGTCCAAAATCTGCTTCGCGTTCCCGCGAACCCTGCTACTTCGCTTCGGCCGCTTCGGCCTCTGCCGCTTCGCTCCGTTCCTGATCGGCTTTGGTCGGTTCGGTGAGGTAGCCGCACTGTCCTTCCACATCGGTCCCGCCGGCAACTGTCGGCGTCATGACCGGCGATACTCCGGCAGCGGAGTCACCTGCCGGGCGCGCCGGCAATCCTCGCTCGAGGACCAATTGCATTGCGCGGTCTATCGGTATGCGTACCACGCCGCTGGCCTGATCCACCCAGGCATAGGTGTTCACTTCCTGCTGCTGCGCAGCACAGTACTGCTGGAGCTCTCGGTGCGGCTGCACCTGCAGGAGCGGTCCCGGCGGGATCATTCGGTCGGTCGTACTTACCAAGGGCGATGCGGTCGAACCGAGCGGCTCGACCTTCTTGAAGAAATCGAAGGTGAGTCTCATCCCTACCAGAGTGATGACGAGCACCACGGCCATCCAAAAGGCGAATTGGAACAGCCCCTTGATGTTGACATCGCGCTTTTCATAGCCCGCACTGGCGTCGACCGGATTGTCTGGTTTGGAGGAGTGTTTAGTCGCCATGCTGATGCTCCAAGACGCCCTCAAACCGCGGATCGTGCAGTGGCAGCAGCGGCATTTTCTTCAGCTGCGCCATATACGTTGCTACCCACACGCCGCCGATCCCGATGAGCGCAAAGATATCCAGCAGGTGAATCTGTGGACTCGCCTTTTCAAATGACGGCACGACCAGCCAGTAGACGTCCACCAGGGTTATCACCATCATCCATGCGGCCAGGACGGAGAGCCTTTCCAGGCGGCGCTTGACCCGCCGCTGCAGCAAGATGAAGAACGGCACGAAGAAATGGAACACCAGCAGCAGGGCAGCAATCACGGCCCACCTGCCGAAGGCGCGGGTCATATACCAGGGGATTTCCTGTTTCAGGTTGCCGGACCAGATGATCAAGAACTGCGCAAATGACATGTAGGTCCACAGAAGCGTGAACGCCAGCATCAGGTTGCCGATATCGTTCAAATGGGGCGGGTCGTAGGAATCGCGCAGCGGCTCATCGTCATTGAGCAAGCGCAACATGATGACCGAGAACGACAGCGTCCCCAGGCACGCGATCACCATAAAGACCATTCCGTAGATCGAGGAATACCACGTGGGCTCAAGGGTCATCACCCAGTCAATCACCGCCCACGACCAGGACAGAGCCCACAGGATCGTGCCTGGCGCCGCCAGGCTCGTCATGCGTTCCTTCAGGGCCAGGTCCCCGGTGCGATCCTGCTCGGCCGACCATTTGTTGTGCAAGCGTGCCAGCAGATTCCAGATGGCGAAATAAACCACCGCACGCAGGACGAAGAAATGCGGCGACAGATACAGGCGCCTGAAATGGCCGGCAGGATCGTCTGGGAGCGAGTCCGGCTGCATCCAGGGATACAGCCGCGACATTCCGAACAGCAGCGGCACAAACAGTAGGGTCATCATGGGGATCGTCCGGGTCCCGGCTTCCAGGATCCGGCGAATCGGCAGGCCCCAGCGGCCGCCGGTCATGTGGTGCAGCTGAAGGATTGCCAGGCTGCCCATGGCGAAGACCATCCAGTAGACAAAGGCCACAAGATAGGAGCGGAAGAACTGCTGCCAGTTGGTAAAGCCCAGCGCCACGGTCAGAATGAGACCGACGACACCACAGGCGAGCGCGCGCTTCTGCACGCGATCGATTTGCGGCCGAACTGTGTCCGCCAAGCTCATTGCGATTGCCCCATGGATTGTCCCGGCGTTTGTTCGGCGGGCAGCTGCGACAAATTCTGGCGCACGGATTCCGGCAGGTCCTGAACCGTCGCGTTGCGGCTCAGCTGCAGCACCCGAATGTACGCCGCAATCCTCCAGCGGTCGGCAGGTTCGACGCGCGCCGCATAGCTGTACATGGCCCCAAAACCATTGGTCATCACTTCATAGAAATGTCCCGCCGGCGCGTCGCGCAGCCTCTGAATGTGGTAGGAAGGCGGCTGCGGGAATCCGCGCTGCACGATCATCCCCCGGCCTGTCCCGGTGTAGTCGTGGCAGGGCGTGCAATAGACGTTGTAGCGTTCGCGTCCGCGGTCCAGATCCGCCTTGGTGATGGGGAACGGGAACTTGTCCACGACCACACCGTTTTCCCGGCCCGTGAACATCAGCTCATCCAGCCGCAATTGCCCGCGAGCTACGGTGCCCGGAACAGGCTGGCGTTCGGAACGCCCGTCGCCGAAGAAGTCGGTCGGTTCGTAGGGAAGATATTTCGGCTGGACGTGCATGTCCAGGCGGCAACCGAAAAGCAGCAAGGCGACCGCGCCCATCGACATGACGGTCAGGGTGCGAACAAGCGAGCGCGCCCGTCGCGCACAAAGGCGCGCCTGGGCGCGAATGCTGTCGAGTTCAGTCCTCAATTTCAAATACTCCATGAGGATGCAAGCCTTCCAGGAACTTTTTTGTTTCGACGAGATCGAATTTCTGGTCCCTCGCTTTGATACACAGGAAGAAACGGTCGGTCGAAGCCAACGCGAATCGCTCGACATTAAACGTCGGGTGATACGGGGTCGGCAGTCCGTTGAGCGCGAGCATTCCAAGTACGGCCGTGAGGGCTGCGCCCAGGATCGTCAGCTCGAAAGTAATCGGTATCCACATCGGCCAGCTATTGAACGGTTTCCCACCGATATTCAGCGGGAAGCTGATCACGTTGGCGTACCAGCACATGCCGAAACCGGTCAACCCTCCGCCCAAGCCCCCAAAGAAGACCAGCGTCGGAAGAATCGTCCAGTCAAATCCCACGGCCTCGGCCAGGCCCTCGACCGGGATGGGCGAAAACGCGTCAATGCGACGGTAGCCGGCGTCGTGCGTCTGATGAGCCGCCGCCAGCACTTCTTCCGGCGACTCAAACTCAGCCATCAGACCGTAAATGCGCTTCTTGACCATACCCTAGCTGTGAATCTCCGGATTCGGATTGCGGACGCGCGCAAGATAGGTGGTGCGCGGCCGTGTGTTCAAATCCTCAAGCAAACCGTAATCGCGCGTCTGCGCCTTGAGCTTGGCTACCTTGCTGTTGGGATCGTTGATATTCCCGAACACGATCGCTTCGGTCGGGCAGGCGCTCTGGCACGCTGTGATGATCTCGCCGTCGCGGATCAGGCGATTCTCTTCCTCGGACCGGATCTTTGCCGCATTGATTCGCTGCACGCAGTAGGTGCACTTCTCCATGACTCCGCGGCTGCGCACGGTGACGTTCGGATTGCGCATACCGTACAGGCTCGGCGTCTTGTAATCGGAGTAGAGGTAGAAGTTGAATCGCCGGACCTTGTACGGGCAGTTGTTGGAGCAGTAGCGCGTGCCGACGCAGCGGTTGTAGGTCATGTCGTTCAAGCCCTCGGCATTGTGCGTGGTCGCTCCAACCGGGCAGACATATTCGCAAGGCGCGTTTTCGCATTGCATGCAGGGCAGCGGCTCGTAGTACATCTCGGGATTGTCCAGATTGCCGCGGAAATAGGTGTCAATGCGAATCCAGTGCATGGCGCGGCCGCGCGCCACCTGATCCTTGCCCACGACCGCGATATTGTTCTCCGACTGGCAGGCAATCACGCACGCGTTGCATCCGACACACCGATTCAGGTCAATGGACATACCCCAGGCGTAGCCCTCGTACTTGAAGCCGGGGTAGATGGTGAGCCCCTTGTTCTTTTCGTCGTCCGGATTCTGGGCAAAGCTAGGATCCTTGCTGAATTCCTCCATGGTGGCGATCCGCACCAGATCGCGTCCATGCTCGCCGCCATGGCCCACCGCAGCGCTGCTTTCCTCTTCCACCGGATGTCCGTCGAGATCGATGTTGTATTGCTGTTGAGTCGAGGCGAACGAGTATTTCTTGCCGGTCTTCGCGATTTGGGCACCGGGCGCAATCCACGGCGCCGACGAGGTGCGCAACAGATAGGAGTTGAAGCCCGGTCCAGTGCCTACAGTTCCACCCCGCGTGCGGCCGAAGCCCAGGTGCAGTGTTACGGAATTATCCGCGTGGCCTGGAACCAGGTAGGCCCCTGCGTCCACACGGCGGCCCGCAAGCGTGAGCGTTAGATAGTCGCCGGTCGTCACGCCGAGCTGCTGCGCCGTTGCCGGGCCCATCATGATGGCATTGTCCCAGGTGAGGCGGGTAATGGGCTTGGGGAGCTCCTGCAGCCAGGAATTGTTTGAGAATGCGCCGTCGCCAACCGACGGATCGGGGCGGAAGACCACCTCGATCGCGCTTGGATCGCCGCTCGCCGCTGCAGTCCGGCCCAGGCTCACGAAGTCCGCGTGCGGCGCAACGGAAATCACGGGCAATGCGGTACCGGAGACCAATCCATCGTGCAGGGATGTTTCCCAGAGCGCCTCGAAAGCCTTGTCTTTCTCCGGCCGCTGGCTCTGCCAGTAGCTGCGAACCAGCTCGTGGCCGGACTTTCCGGCGTCGCCGGTGAACAGAGCGATAATTTCATGCGCCGAATGGCCGTCGTAGAGGGGCGCGATCAGGGGCTGCACGATTCCTGCGGTGCCATCAAAGGCCCGGCCATCGCTCCAGGATTCCAGCGAGTGAGCCGCCGGAGCGTGCCAGTGGCAAAGCAAGGCCGTTTCGTCCTGGTAGAGCCCGGAATGAACGCGCAATTTCGCTTTCTGCAGTGCGGTTGCAAAATCGAAATCGGCAGGCGCGTCGTAGACCGGATTGCCGCCTAGGATGAGCAGGAGCTCCACTTGTCCCGAGTTCAAATCATTGACGAGCTCCCGAAGGGATTCCAGCTGATTGACCGGGCTTGCTTCGATGGACTCGGTGTATACCACCGTCTTGCCAACGTTGCCCAGAGCCGCGTTCATGGCATGCGCCAGAGCGTGAACCAGCGGCGGCTGGTGCTCGCCCACAATCACAATAGAAGATCCGCGATGGGCCGCGAGATCGCGCCCGACGGCTTCAACCCAAGCTGAGGGAATCTTCGGGCTCGCGTTCGCGCTGGGCGGGACGGCAACACCGGAGGCAGCCGCGAGCTGGCGCGCAAGATCGTCAATGTCGGCCGAGCGCACCGGCAGGCGATGATCCGATACGGCGCCCGTGGCCGTCGGCATGCTTTCGGCGACGTAGAGGCGGTTCAACTTTGACGCCGGACCGGCGCTGAGATCGCGGCGGGTCGCGAAATCCCGCGCGTAGCGCACGTGCCCGGCGCCACAGGTTAGAAAATCGGCGTCGAGCGAGACGATCACGTCGGCCTGCTCGAAGTGATAGACCGTATTGACCGGCCGGCCGAAGGCCAGCCGCGCGCCTTCGCGCACGGAGTCTCCGCTGCAGACCTCATATTGATGCCATTTCGCTTCAGGAAGCTCGGCGAGCAGGGCGCGCATCTGCGCGCCAAGCGTGGGAGAGGTAATTGTCTTGGTGAGGATGCGCATTCCCGCGCCCTTGAGAGTCCGCCTGTTTCCCAGCTCCGCCGCGAAATCGGTCCAGGTACTGAGCCGCCCGTCATACACCACCGACTGCGAGCGGTCCGGATCCCAGAAAGTCAGAATCGCAGCCTGGTTGAAGATGTCGGAAGAGCCGAGGCTTCCGGGATGTTCCGGGTTTCCTTCGATTTTGGTTGGACGGCCGGTGTGGCTTTCAACCAGGACGCCGGTCGCGACTCCGGCCTCGAAAAGGGACGTCGCGTAGAACAGCGGCCTGCCAGCCAGAATCTCCTCAGGCGGTCGGACATAGGGCACGATCTTTTCGGTGGGGAGTTTCGTGCACGCGCTTAGCCCCGTCAGGGCCGCGGATGCGGCCATCAGTTTCAGCACGTCCCGGCGATTGATTTCGCTGTTGCCTTTTGCCGCGCTCGGAGGAAATTCGTATTCACTGAACTCCTGGAATTGGGGAGTTCCGGAAAGTCCCTCGAGGCTCTGCCAGAGACGAGGGGCGCCTGCGCCGGTGAGCTTCGCGCGCGCCGCAACCAGGTCGATTGAATTCTTGAGATGGGAGTCTTCGCTCATCGTCTCGCTTTCATCATCTGTGGCACGTGGAACAGGTCTGCAAACTTTGCACGTGGTATTCCGCCATGAGCTTCTTGCCAAGCTCTAACTGTTTTGCCCCGGACGGCGGGTCGTAATACGGATTGAACACTTCGGACTTCGGCCGCAAATACTTCTCGGGCTGGCGGTGACACTCAAGACACCACGACATGTAGAGCGTGCCGGCGCGCTGCGTCAGAGGCATTTCGGCAATCTGCCCGTGGCAGGTGGTGCAGCCGACGCCCTTCGCCACGTGAATGCTGTGATCAAAATAGACGAAGTCGGGCAGCGCGTTGACGCGAATCCACTCAAGTGACTTGTCATCGCGATAGCTTGCGCGCACGGGCTCAAGCATCGAAGCATTGGTCCAGATCTGCGAATGGCAGGTCATGCAGGTCTGCGTCGGAGGAACTCCCGCGAAGGATGATTTCTCGACCGACGTGTGACAGTAGCGGCAGTCGATTCCGAGCTCGCCCGCATGGTGCCGGTGGCTGAACGGTACGGGCTGCTGCCGCTTGACGTTCTGTTCCGTGTACCAGGGCGACATCGCGATTGTATAGAGCGCCAAGCCGAGCGCGCCAACAATGACGACCGCGCCGTAAATCGTCAGCCGCGAGATGAAGTTCGTACTGCGATGAAATATCTGTGGCATCGGCTCTTGAGATCGTTCCTTCTATGAATGCCCCTTCTCTTCGTTTGTTTCATGCACCAGCCCCCGCACTTCCACGATGGAAATCATCGGCAAGAAGCGGATAAAGAGAAAGAACAGCGTAAAGAACAGACCGAACGTTCCGATGTACGTCGCCCAATCCCATCGCGTCGGGTAGTACATGCCCCAGGACGAGGGAATGAAATCCCGGCTCAAGCTGATCACGATGATCACGAACCGCTCAAGCCACATTCCCATGTTTACGACCAGCGAAAGGACAAACAGCAAGCCCACGTTGCGACGCACTCGGCGCGACCAAAGCAGCTGCGGGATGATGATGTTGCACGAGATCAGCATCCAATACAGCGGAGCATAGGGCCCGTGGAAGCGGTTCTCCATCATGTAGATTTCGTACTGATCACCGCTATAAAACGCCAGGAACGCCTCGATCAAATAGCCGTAAGCCACAATCAGACCCGTCGCCAGCATCACCTTCGCCATGATGTCCAGATGCCGCGCGGTCACCAGATCCTCAAGGTGGTAGAACTTGCGGATCGGTATAGCCAGGGTCAGCACCATCGCAAAGCCCGAATAAATGGCTCCGGCTACGAAATAAGGCGGAAAGATCGTGGTGTGCCATCCGGGAATGATGCCGATCGTAAAATCGAAGCTCACAACGGTGTGGACGGAGACAACCAGCGGCGTCGCCAGGCCCGCGAGCAGAAGCGAAGCCGTCTCATACCGCGACCAGTGGACGGCCGATCCACGCCAGCCCATCGACAGCATCCCATAAATCATCTTTGCGGCTTTGTGCTTGGCGCGATCACGAAGCGTTGCCAGGTCGGGAATCAGTCCTACGAACCAGAACAAAAGCGAAACGGTCAGGTACGTTGATACGGCGAAGACGTCCCAGACCAGCGGGCTGCGGAACTGAGGCCATGTCCACATCGGATTCGGGTACGGCATGAGGTAGAAAAACAGCCAGGGGCGGCCCATGTGGAGCAGGGGGAACATACCAGCGCACATTACGGCGAATAGCGTCATCGCTTCGGCGAACCGGTTGATCGAGGTCCGCCATTTCTGGTGCAGCAGGAGAAGAATTGCAGAGATGAGCGTGCCGGCATGCCCGATACCGATCCACCAGACGAAGTTGACAATCGCGAAGCCCCAGGCGGTCGGAACGCGAATGCCCCAAATCCCCACGCCCTTGATCATGAGCAGCGTGATCGTCAGGTTCAGCAGCATCAGGGCTGAAAATGCGATGAGGAGGCCGAAGACCCAGCCAGGCGTCACCGGACGAGTCAGAACGATCGCACTGATCTTGTCGGTTACCGTCTCAAAAGTATGGCCCGGTCCGATAATGGGATCGGGATCGACAATCCCGACGGTGTTGTGTGAACCCTCAGAGGCCACGCGGTATCCCCGGACTAAATTTGTGAACGCTCGTAATCGTCTGAAGGGGCGTTAAAGGTCTGCAATCAGCACCCACACACCCCGTGCAGGCGCGATTCGCGGTCCCACGCGATACGGAATCAGATCGACGAGCGTACTTCGCTCGCCCCAGGGTACGAAAATCGCTTCAGTAGACCCCAGATGTCCGCTAAGGACTGAACAGCATAAAACTGGAGACGCTCAGACGCAAGTTGAATTCAAAATATTTTTAGCGAAAGATCCCGAGAGTATCAGCGTGTGGACTGCTTGCCGCGAAGAAAATGAATCCCGCAGAGTCTTGCCCAAAACCGTTTGTTCCGACTGTGCCGCTTAGGGCATGAACCGCGCAGGAGACCGGGCGAGTCTGCGCGCCTGGTTGTTAAAATCGAACCGTGCGCCCCGCAACGCCAATGGCGGTCTGGCTTCTGCTTGCCGTGTCTCTACCTACGGCTGCCGATACCATCGTGCTGAAAAACGGCCGGCGCATTGTGGCCGATAACGTCACCGAAGACACCACACGCGTCACCTATCAAACGCCCGCCGGCGAGCTATCCATCCCCAAATCAATTGTCGCCCGGATCGAGCACGACAATTTCGGTTACTCCCCTGCGTCAAGGGCGCTCTCCGAGGCCCCCGTGTCGGCGCCGCAGCTGGAACCGGTCCGCGGCTATGAAGAGGTAGCGGGACTCGCAGTGCATGATAACGCGATCGATTTCGGCTACCTGTCGCGCCTGGAATCCGACGCCCGATCCGGCGCCGGCCCTGCCATTGCAAAGCTTGCGGCCGCGCAGTACGCCGCGGCGCAGTTCCTGGTCGGCAAGGGCGATACCGACGCGGCGATCGATCACTACCGTCAGGCTCTTGCGTTTGCTCCCGACAATAACGGATTGCTGCTGAATCTCGCCGTCCTCTATCTTCGCGAAAGTCAGTTCACCACGGCGCTCGATCCGCTTGAGCGCGCGCGCCGCGCCACCCCGAATTCGCCCGATGTCGCCAAGCTGATGGGCTGGGCCTATTACGGCGCAAACAAGATGGACCGCGCGATCCAGGAATGGCAGCGCGCCGAGAAGTTGCGTCCGGAACCGGAAGTCGAGCGGGCGCTCGACAAGGCCCAGCGCGACCAGGCCGAAGAGGAAAGCTACCGCGAAGGCGAGACGGCCCACTTTGATCTGAAGTATAACGGGGGCGCCACTCCGGACCTGGCTCGCGGAATCCTGCGCGCTCTGGAGGACGATTTCCTGGACCTGGAATCACAACTTGATTACACGCCGCACGAACAGATCGCCGTCATTCTCTATACCGAGCAGGCCTTTGCGGACATTACCCGGGCGCCGGGATGGGTGGGCGCGCTCAACGACGGCAGGCTCCGTATCCCGGTGCAAGGATTGACGTCGGTGACGCCGGATCTTGCGCGCGTGCTGAAACACGAGCTGACTCATAGTTTCGTGGGGCAAAAATCGCACAACCGCGCGCCGACATGGCTCCAGGAAGGCGTCGCACAATGGATGGAAGGACGCAGGAGCACGTCGACGGCCGGAGCGCTGGTTGAGCAAGCAACCCAGGGGGCGATTCCGCCGCTCGGGGCGTTGGAAGGCTCCTGGATGGGACTGTCGGGAAATTCGGCATCGTTTGCCTATGCGTGGTCACTCGCCGTGGTGGAATCCATCATCGATTCTGGCGGTGTCAGCGACATTAGCCGGCTGCTGGACCGGGTGGCGACCTCGCCTTCAACCGAAGCTGCAACACAAGAAATGTTGCACGCCAGTTACGCCGATCTTCAAGACCAGACCATCGCATACCTCAAGCACGAATACTTGCACTAGCCGACCTCAGCAGCCCCCGCACGATCACAGCGAAGCAAGAAGGCCGGCCAGAAGGGCAGCTCTGTCGGGCAATGATCGAACCACGATGTGTTCCACGACGCTGTGAGCGCCGCCGCCGATTGCGCCAAGCCCGTCGAGCGTAGGCACGCCGAGTGCGGACGTAAAATTCCCGTCCGAGCCGCCACCGACCCACGCTTCACCCAGTGGCAATCCCATTTCGCGCATCAACGATTGCGCGCAACGGAACAGCCCGATAACGGCAGGGGTCCGCTCAAGCGGCGGGCGATTGATTCCTCCGCGCACCTTCAGTTGAGCGCCCGGCAAAATGGGACGCAGGCCGCGAATCTTCCGGTCGAGCTTCGGCGCGTCAGAAAGGTGCGTGTAGCGAATGTCTAATTCAGCTCGCGCCTGAGCAGGAACGACGTTCGATACTGTTCCGCCCTCGATTACCGTAGCTTGCACGGAAATCCCGCGCCGGGCGTTGTTCAGGTGCTTGAGCCGCACAATCTGCAGCGCCAATTCGTGCACAGCGTTCACTCCGGCGCCCGGGTCAAGCCCGGCGTGGGCGGCGCGCCCGGCAATGCTGATTTCAGCCCAACCCACCCCCTTGCGCGCGGTCTTGAGCTGGCCATCGGCGCCAGCCGATGGTTCCAGGACCAGCACGGCATCGCTTCGTTGCGCCTCGCGCTCGATCGCCCGCCGCGACGTGTCGCTGCCAATCTCTTCATCGGAATTCCAGAGAAACACCAGCCGCTTCCCAGGGCGCAATCGCGCGGCCCGCAGCCCGTCAACCGCCAGAAGCGCAAGAGCCAGCCCCGCCTTCATATCGAAGGTTCCCGGCCCGTAGGCGCGCCCGGCCCTTACCAGGAACGGCATCATTGCGAGTGTTCCCAGTGGGTACACGGTATCGAGGTGGCCGAGAATCAGGATTTGCCCCTTCGGCTTCCCGGCGCCGAGTGATAGCTCGGCGCGCACATGATTCCCGCGCGTTTTCTCGCGCAAGATGCGGACTTTTGCTCCGCGACGCCGCCACTGGCTTGCGACCAGGGCTCCGAAGCGGTCCACAGCGGCTTTGTCTTGGCTGGGCGACTCACAGCGGACAAATCTCCCCAGCAGCTGCACGATATCCTGCTCCCGAAGTCGCAATTCACGGCGCAGCGTTGTCATCATCGAAGAGTGTGTGTTCATCGCGCGTATCCTATCAGCCGCACCACAGTGCGGCAACGCAGCTCGCCCCGCGATACCAACGCGCCAGGGATTCGTATAGAATTGCTCGATTCGGCTGGCGCAAAAATACAAGGTAACTAGAGGTCAACCATGCTCCTGGACATCAACGAAATCCAAAAGGTTCTTCCGCACCGCTACCCCTTCCTTCTGATAGACGGGATTGAAGAAATGGAACGCTGGAAGCGTATTGTGGGAATTAAAAACGTTTCCATTAATGAGAGCTATTTTCAGGGGCATTTTCCGGGAAAGCCCATCATGCCAGGGGTCCTAATTATCGAATCGATGGCGCAGACCGGAGGATTCCTGCTGCTTCAGGAAGTAGCGGACCGCGAAAAAAAACTCCTCTACTTCGTCTCGATCGACAACGCTCGCTTCCGCCGTCCGGTGGTCCCGGGGGACCAGCTCAGGCTGGAAATGAATGTCAAAGCCTGGCGCGAAGGCCTGGGTTTCTGCAAACTTCATGGCCGCGCCACGGTCAACGGAGAACTCGCGGCCGAGGCGACGCTGATGTGCAAGATGGTAGATCTGGAGACGGAAATGCCGTCCGCCGCGGTGGCTGCCGAGAAGGCGCGATGAGCGAAATCGATTGCCGGGCTGTGGTTTCACCATCGGCGAGAATCTCAAGCGGGGTTCGAATCTCGGCGTTCGCGATCGTCGGTGACGAGGTCGAGCTCGGCGAGGGCTGCGTTGTCGAATCGCACGCCGTAGTCAAGGGACCCTCCAGCTTCGGGCGCAACAATCACATACACTCGTTTGCCATCGTCGGCGGCGATCCGCAGGATCTGACCTACACGGGCCAGCCGGTACGGCTCGAAGTGGGCGATTCCAACGAGTTTCGCGAGTTTTGCACCGTGCACCGCGGCACAGTCAAGGGCGGCGGCGCAACGCGCATCGGCAGCCATAACCTCATCATGGCCTACGCGCATATCGGTCATGACTGCGTCATCGGCAATCACGTCATCCTTACCAACGGAGCGCAGCTCGCCGGGCATATCGTGGTCGAAGACTACGCCGGGATCAGCGCGTTTTGCCTGCTGCATCAGTTCTCTCGCGTCGGGAGCCATTCCTATATCGGCGCGGGAACCGTGATTACGCAGGACGTGCCGCCATTTTCCATGGTTGTCGGCCCGCGCGAGGTGCGATGCTTCGGCATCAATAAGGTCGGTCTGGGGCGGCACGGATTCTCGCCGGAACGCATCAAGACGCTCGAGCAGGCCTACCGGCTTCTGCTTCGCTCCAAGCTCAACACGTCGCAGGCCGTCGAGAAGATGCGTGGAACCCTTGCTCACTCCGAGGACGTCCAAACACTTATAAAGTTCATCGAGTCGGTTGGCGATCGCGGTTTGACGAAATAGGAGCCGGAATGGCCGCGACCGCAGAAAACTCGCCAGGGGCGTGGGGATTGATTGCCGGAAACGGCGATTTCCCGTTTCTCGTTCTCGAAGGCGCTCGAAGCCGCGGCATCGAGATGGCAGTAATCGCCATTCGTGAGGAGGCCTCACCGGCGCTGGAGCGCGCGGCCAAGCGATTCCACTGGATCAGCCTCGGCGAACTCAGCCGCGGGATCGAACTGCTTCACGAGGAGGGAGTAAAGCACGCCGTGATGGCCGGGCAGGTGAGACACAACAAAATATTCAGTTCCATCCGGCCGGACTGGCGTCTTGCGAAACTGCTTTTTTCGCTTCCAGCGAAAAACACGGACTCGCTCATCGGAGCGGTCGCTCGCGTGCTTCAGGACGAGGGAATCGAGCTTGTCGATTCGACAAAATTTCTCGGATCGCTGCTGCCTCCGGCAGGAGTCCTGACGCGGCGCACGCCGGACGAAACTGAAACAGCGGACATGGAATACGGCCGCAAAATCGCCGGGCAGATCGCGGGCCTCGATCTCGGGCAGACCGTCGTTATCAGCGATCGCGCCTGCGTCGCAATCGAGGCAATGGAAGGCACGGATGAAACCATCGAGCGCGCCGCGCGGATCGCCGGCGGAAAGCGCCTGGTCGTGGTGAAAGTAAGCAAGCCCGGACAGGACATGCGATTCGACGTGCCGGTCGTGGGCATCAAGACGATTGAAGCAATGCATCGGGCGAATGCCACCGCGCTTGGAATTGACGCCGGGCGCACGCTGCTGTTTGACCGCGACGGTTTGATTGGCGCGGCCGACGCCGCCGGCATCGCCATTCAGGCGTTTACTCCAGAACACGCGTCGGCAAAGAAAACCTCGTGAGCGAAAAACCCATTCGAGTGGCGGTGGTTGGCGCAGGAGAGTTCGGCCGGAACCATGTGCGCGTGTGGCGCGAACTGGAGGGCGCAGAACTTGCCGGCATCATCGACACAAATGCGGAACGCGCCGCCAAGGTCGCGTCGGAATTCGGCACCAAGGTCATTGGCGATCTGGACGCCCTGGCGGCCGAACGCGTGAATGCCGTCAGTGTGGCTGTGCCTACACGGGAACATGCACGCGTGGGTTGCCGCCTTCTGGATGCGGGCATGGATATTCTGGTCGAAAAGCCGATCGCGGCGTCGCTTGAAGAAGCCGACGAACTGATCGCTTCGGCTGCGCGTTCAGGTTCCATCCTGCAAATCGGCCACGTCGAGCGGTTTAACCCCGCCGTGGTGGCGGCACAAAAGATCGTCCTGCGTCCGATGTTTTTCGAGGTGCACCGTCTCGGCATTTTCACCCCGCGCAGCCTGGATATCGACGTGGTATACGACGTCATGATCCATGATCTGGATATTCTGCTTTCACTCGTGGACTCACCGGTCGTCGATCTGAAAGCGGTAGGCATTCCGGTGATCACCGATAAAGTGGATATTGCGCACGCACGGGTGGAGTTCTCGACCGGCACTGTCGCCAATGTGACCGCCAGCCGGGTATCAACCGAGCGCGTCCGCAAGATGCGCTTCTTCCAGCAGCACGAATACATCTCGCTTGATTTCGTACGCCAGGACGCGCTGCGCATTCGCGTCGAGCCCGGCAGCCCTCAGCCAGCAATCGGATTTGAAAAGTTGGAAACGGCGCCTGAAGAACCCTTGCACGCAGAACTCCGCGCGTTTCTGGGATCGGTTCGCACGCGCAAACCCGCAACCGTGGATGGCGCCGCCGGGCGCCGCGCGCTCGCCCTGGCTGATACAGTGATGGCAGGCATCCTGGACCACGCGAGCCGCGTCCAACTGGGTGCTTTCTCTCCACAGGACATACGATGATTCCGCGCACATTGGTTCCGCTGAACGTGCGCCCCGTCAACAAGGACGAGGCCAGGAAAGCGCCGAGCCGCACGACGACCTACATGGACGACCGTACCGTCGTGCCCTCGGGGGTTTCCGACGCCCCTCCGCTTGACGGCAAGACGACCATTCCGTCGCACCTCCCGCTTGGCGTTCTGGTCGATCGCACGCTGGTTCCGCGCGGCATGGCCGCCAAGCCCATCGAGAGGCTCCAGCACGTCTCGACCGTCACGCTTGAAATTCTGGATTCGCGCACCGTCGTGCCCGCGTTTGTTGAGCCGCTGACGGAGGAGGAAATCAAGACTCCGGAACACGCGCCGGAGATGACGGCCGAACTTCGAGAAATCGTCCAGCCGGATATTTTCACCACCGGTGACGCGAATCTTCTGATCGAGCCGGAAGAAACCAGAGATCAGAAATCCGACCTGGTGCGGGTGGTGCTTTCCGTTCTCGTGCACGTCGCAGTGATCCTGTTTCTGATTTTCGCGCCCAAACTTTTCCCCGTACCGACGCAGGAAGAGATAGCCCAATACAAGCTACCCACGAATTGGATTTATTCGCCGCCATCAACGGCTGAACCACCGGCGCCCGCTCCGAAGGTCCGGGTCACCCCGGAGACGTTGCACAAGGTCGCGCCACCGGTCGAGAAACCGCAGATCCCATCGCCTGTGACTCCCGAGAGGCCGGCAGCGGAGTTGCCGGAAGCGCCCAAGCCAAAGATCGCTGTGGCGCCGGCTCCCGCGCCGTCGATCCCGACGCCGCCCGCACCTTCGCACCTCGAGCCGGTCCTGCCAGCCACTCCAAACAACCACCTCAAACTCGACATTCCGCAGTCGTCTCCGGGAAAAGCGTTGAGCGATCAGATGGACAATGCCCTGCACGAGGGGCGCGCAGGCGCTCCTGTCTATATCGGACCATCGGGATCCGGAGGCCGCGGGGCGGGCATGAGCGGCAACGTGAGCATCCTTTCCGATACGCAGGGAGTGGACTTTTCCGCCTATATCCGCAGGCTTCTGGCTACGCTGCAACGCAACTGGGAGGCTGTAATGCCCGAGACGGTGCGCATGGGAGAACAGGGAGTGGTCTACACTACCTTCCAGATCAATCCGGATGGCAGCGTTTCGGCGCCGGACCCGACACTGGAAAGGACGTCCGGGAAGGAACCGCTCGACAATGCCGCCATGGCAGCCATCCACGCCTCGAATCCTTTTGAGCCGCTTCCGTCTCAGTTCCACGGCCCCTATCTGAAATTGCGGATTGTGTTCCTCTATAACGTTCGTCCAGGACAAATCGGACTTCCGGAGTGAGACTGAACTCCACGCCGGTCGCTCGGGCGCCGAGACTATCTGGTCTTGATCTGCCGTCACTCCAGGGGCCGCACCGAGCATCCTCGGGATGAGCGGCGCTCCGGCGGAGGCAGGAGCGCGGCTCGTCGTTATTCTCGGGCCGACCTCGTCGGGCAAATCCGCGCTCGGAATCAGCCTTGCCGAACGCCTCGAAGGCGAAGTGCTGGTTTGTGATTCCACCCAGGTCTACCGGCAATTCGATATCGGCACGGGCAAGGTGCCCGTGGCCGAACAGCGGGGCATCCCGCACCATCTTGTCGACCTTGTGGAATCGCAGGAAGTTTTTACTGCCGGTGAATATCGCAAGCGGGCTCTTGACGTCCTTGCCGAGGTAAGGCGACGCGGAAAACTGCCGATTCTAACGGCGGGAACCGGGCTGTATCTTCGCGCGCTGCTCGAGGGCCTGGCCGATGCGCCCACGCGATCTGAACAGCTGCGCGACCGCCTGCGAAACAAGGCCGAGCTCGACGGGCCAGAGCACCTTCACCGGCTGCTTGCGCGCATGGATAAAGAGGCGGCAAACCGGATCGCACCGCGAGACACACCAAAGATCATCCGGGCAATCGAAATTCGCACGCTTGCCGGAAAACCGGTTGGCGAGATTCATCGCAGCGGCCGAAAACGACTCGAAGGATTCAGCATCCGCAAAATCGGGCTCCAGCCGGCGCGCGACGCGCTCTATGCCAGAATCAACGCTCGTGTCGAGGCGATGATCGCAACTGGCTGGATCGAAGAGGTTCGTCGACTGGTCGCTCAAGGTATTCCGGCCGATGCGAAGCCTTTTCAGTTTATCGGCTACTCAGACTTGCGGGCTTGTCTTGAAACTGGGAGTACGATACGAGACGCCGTGAAGCGAATCCAACAATCCACACGGCAATTCGCGAAGCGACAAATTACGTGGTTCCGCAAGGAGCCTGATGTGAGGTGGCTTGCGGGCTTCGGCGATGACGCCAAGGTCTTGGGCTCGGCAGTCGCGCTCGCTCAGGCGAACGACGCCTAGACGCTTGACGCCGGACGCGGGTTTCACTACCCTCGCTGCATACGGTACCGTATGGCCAGTCCCGCCCCAGCCCGGATACCTGCCCTTCATCCTGACGACTGGATTCGAGCCGCCCAGACGCGTCTGTCCGCCCAAGGAATCGAATCGCTGCGAATAGAAGTGTTGGCGCGCGACCTCGGTGTAAGCAAGGGGAGTTTCTACTGGCACTTTCGCGATCGCAACGATCTGCTGGAGAAGCTGCTGGTGCGCTGGGAAGACGGGGAACTTGACTGGCTGAAAGCGGCAGCGGAAGCAAGCGCGGCGATGCAGTGGGCGAACTTCATTGAAAGAACCTCGGACCCGGAGCGCATGCGCATGGAGGTCGCTCTGCGGGCATGGGCGCGCCGAGACGAACGCGTGGCAATGCGGGTTGCCGCGATCGAAAAGAGGAAGGCGCGCCTGATCGTGGATGTGCTGCGAGAGGTGGGGTTCACGCAGTCCGCCGCCGACTCAGGATCCGAGCTTGTGTTGCTGATTTGCCTGGGATGGATCGACCGCGGCACACGAGATCGGCAGGCGAAACCGCCCGGCAGCAGCCTCAGTGAGCTACTTTCCAAATTTCTGCTCGCAGCTTCGGCTCAGTCGCAGGCACCTGATCGCTAGACCGCCGAGCGCGCGGCTGGCCGGGCACCTCAAACTGTGGCACACTCGATAATTTGAAGGGCGCGGCGGGAGCGCGCTAACCGTGCGCCGCGTTTGCCAGTTCGCGATCCGCTCGAAAATCCATGGATCTCCAGTACATTCGGAATTTCTGCATCATCGCCCACATCGACCATGGGAAATCGACCCTGGCCGACCGGCTGCTCGAACTGACCGGGGCGCTCACGCAGCGCGAAATGAGTGCGCAGGTCCTTGATTCGATGGACCTCGAGCGAGAGCGTGGAATCACGATCAAAGCCAAGAGCATCCGCCTCCACTACCTGGCGCGAGACGGCCACGAATACCAGCTGAACCTGATTGATACGCCCGGACACGTCGATTTCTCCTACGAAGTCTCGCGGGCGCTGTCTGCCTGCGAAGGCGCGCTTCTGGTGGTGGACGCAAGCCAGGGGGTTGAGGCGCAGACGGTGGCCAATGCTTTTCTTGCCTCGCGGCATAATCTTGCGATCATCCCGGTAATCAACAAAATCGACCTGCCTGCCGCGCGGCCCGATTTCGCAAAGGAGCAGATCGAGAACGTTCTGGCCATTCCCGCCGACGATGCCCTGCTGATCAGCGCCAAGAGCGGTATCGGCGTTGAGGAGGTTCTCGAGGCGGTCGTGCGCCTGGTGCCGCCGCCCAAAGGATCGGCCGAGGCGCCGCTGCGCGCTCTAATTTTCGATTCCTGGTTCGATATCTATCGCGGCGCCGTGGT
This sequence comes from Candidatus Acidiferrales bacterium, assembly GCA_036514055.1. Classification (GTDB taxonomy): domain Bacteria; phylum Acidobacteriota; class Terriglobia; order Acidiferrales; family UBA7541; genus Palsa-295. The sequence continues at coordinate 41,340 of DATBXX010000075.1, read as the reverse complement.
GCTGGTTCGCGTGATGGAAGGCCGGCTTACGCCCGGCACGAGAATTCGCCTGTGTGCCGGCAACGAGGTCTACGAGGTTGAGGCTCTGGGGGCGCTTACGCCCAAGCCTGTCGTACTTGAGGAATTGGCTGCCGGCGACGTCGGATTCATCATTGCCAATATCAAGCGCGTGGCCGACGCTCGCATGGGCGATACCGTGGTCGAAGCTGCCCGGCCCGCACCCCCTCTGCCGGGCTTTGAGGCCATCAAACCGATGGTTTTTGCCGGACTGTTCCCGGTGAACGCAACCGACTACGAGGTTCTGCGCGACGCGCTCGGCAAACTGCAACTCAACGACGCGGCCTTTTTCTACGAGCCGGAAAACTCGGTAGCGCTCGGATTCGGTTTCCGTTGCGGATTTCTGGGCTTGCTGCACATGGAAATCGCACAGGAGAGGCTCGAGCGCGAGTTCAACATTGACCTGATTACGACCGCGCCGAGCGTGCAGTACCGAATTACGACCACCGATGGCGAAGTGAAAGAGGTGGACAATCCCACGAAATTTCCGCCGCCTGGCTCGATTGAAAAAATCGAGGAGCCCATCCTGATGGCGATGATCATCACCTCGGAAGAATCAGTCGGGGGAGTTCTGGCCCTGTGCGAGGAAAAGCGCGGCGTACAAAAAAAGTTCGAATACCTATCGCCAACGCGAATCATGTTGACCTACGAGATGGCGCTGAACGAGATTGTGCTCGATTTCTACGACCGGCTGAAAAGCGTGTCGCGCGGCTACGCTTCTCTTGATTACCACCTTTCCGGTTATCGCGAATCCGATCTGGTGAAGCTCGACGTGCTGGTCGGCGGCGAGCCCGTCGATGCGCTGACGATCATCTGTCATCGCGAACAATCCTACGAGCGGGGCCACGACCTGGTCAGCCGCCTGCGAAAACTGATTCCCCGCCAGATGTTCGAGGTGCCCATTCAGGCCGCCATCGGCAGCCGCGTGATTGCGCGCGAGACAATCAGCGCGATTCGCAAGAACGTGATCGCCAAATGCTACGGCGGAGACATCTCGCGCAAGCGCAAGCTCCTTGAAAAGCAGAAGGAAGGCAAGAAGCGCATGAAGCGCGTCGGCCGCGTGGACATTCCGCAGGAAGCTTTCCTCGCCGTGCTGAAGGTCGCAAGCAGCACGGGCGACGACGAATAGGCCGGGGCGCGAACTACGAATTTCGACGCGTGCGGCGGACCGTGGCCTGGAGCTCGCCGCGCGCCAGGCGCAGAGAGATATCCTCCCCCGGCGCGACCTGATCCGGCGAGCGCAGGACTTTTCCCGAGGGGTCGTAGGCGATGGCGTAGCCGCGCTCCAGCAACTGGAACGGGCTGCGCTCGTTGAGCTGAAGTGCGGCGGCTTCCAGGCGGCGCCGCTTGGCGACGAGCATTCGATCAATCCCGACGCCCAGACCCCGTCCGCTCTGGTCGAGCGCGCGCCGCAACCTTCCCACCCGTGCGCGCAGGTCGAGCGCCGCAAGCCCGACCCGCGCGATCGTAAATCGACGCTGCTTGCGGGTGAGGAGACGTTCAAGCGCCGAAACAAGAGTTTCTTGCAGATGTTCGGTGCGCCGCCGCAATACAGTACCGCGCGCGCGCAAATCAAAAGACAGAATCTGCGCGCCGGCCCGGGTCAATGTTTGGCGGGCCCTGGCAAGCCTAAGGCGGAGCACGGCTGCCAGCGACAGCGAAAGCTCGTCGAGCTGCTGGTGGCGCCGACGCAACTGGAGTTCAATTTGGCGGAATCCGCGATGCGCCTGCAGGTCGCGCAGGCGGTGCCGCCGCTCGGAAAGCAAGTAACGCATCTGCTGGACCAGGTCGCGATGATGCGCGGCGATCTGGCGCTCGAATTCCCGGCGGGACTGCACCACGATTTCGGCTGCTGCCGAAGGCGTGGGCGCGCGCATATCGGCGACGAAATCCGCGATCGTGAAATCGGTCTCGTGTCCGATACCCGTGATTACGGGAATCTCGCAGGCCGCAATCGCTCGCGCCACGCGCTCCTCGTTGAACGACCACAGGTCTTCCAGTGACCCTCCGCCTCGGGCGACAATCACGACGTCTGCGAACCTGGCGCGACTGAAATGTCCGAGCGCGGCCACAATCTCAGCCGCCGCAGTTTCGCCCTGCACCTTCACCGGATACAGCTGCACGTGCACGTTGGCGAACCGCCTCTTGAGGACGCGCAGGATGTCGCGAATTGCGGCGCCGGTGGGCGACGTGATTACGCCGATGCAGCGCGGCAGGATGGGCAGCGGCTTCTTGCGCGCCTGATCGAACAGGCCCTCGGACTGCAGTTTTTTCTTGAGCTGCTCGAAGGCGAGCTGCAGCGCGCCCAGACCCACCGGCTCGATGTAGGTCACGTATACCTGATAATCGCCGCGGGGTTCATAGACGCCGAGCGAGCCGCGGACGGTGATGTGCAGACCGTCTTCGGGGCGGAATTTCAGCCCGCGCACCTGGTCGCGGAAGCAGACGCAGCGGATCTGCGAGCGCGCGTCCTTCAGGGTGAAATACAGGTGTCCGGACTGCGCGGCGTGGTAGTTGGAAACCTCACCCTCGATCCACACATCGAGGAACGCGCGATGAAGCAGATCGCCGATTCGCTCGGTCAGCTCGCTGACCTTCCAGATATGCCGCTCGGGCGCGAGATCGAAAAGGGACGGCTGGCTCATGGCTTTAGCGTCGGAAAAGATTCAAAATCCAGAAAAGCAGCGTTAGAGCGAGGCTCACGACTACGCAGGTGGCAATCGGGAAATGGAAACTCCCGTTGCGCCCTTGATAGGAAATATCGCCGGGCAAGCGACCCAGGCGAAATGGCAGCCGCCCGCCGAGAACCAGAAAGGCCCCTGCGCCGACCAGCACGATGCCGACAACGAGCAGCAGCTTACCGATTTCGCGCAGCGGATCCATGCGTCTGTGTGCCGAACGTCATTCTACCTGAACCAAGTCGCAAACATTCTCCCGGAAGCCCGCGCGCCGCGGGGCGAGTGGTATCGGTGGCGTTCTCACGCTGGGGGACACCCTCCTGGGACAGTTGACATTTATACAAACAGTTATATAGTTAGATTCATGAGTCTGGACCCCATCTTGCTCGGCCTGCTTCGCAAGCCTGCGAGCGGCTACGACCTGAAAACGGTTTTCGACGAACGCATCCATTACTTCTGGCCCGCCGAACTCAGCCAGGTCTATCCCGCGCTGCAACGCCTGGAGCAGAAGGGATTGCTTAGAAGCCGGGAGGCGCCCGCCAAGCGCGGGCCGCGCCGCCGCGTGTATCAGACGACCGCGGCTGGACATCGCGTCCTGCGCCAGTGGCTCGAGCAAAGCCCGGAACTTGGCGACGAGCGCATCGGATTTCTTGCCAAGGTCTATTTGATGGACGAATTGGGCGATCTGGGCAGGACACTGCAATATTTCAAGGAGCTGCGCGAAATCCTCGCCACGCGCCTGGAGGAATTGCAGGCGATCGAACGCGGATGGGCCGCCCGGGACCCGGACTATCCTGACGGCCTTTCCGCGCACATGTTTCACGTCTTATTGACGCTCCGCAAAGGTCTGTTGTCGCTATCCGCGCACGTGAACTGGTGCGATGAGTCGATGTGCCGGATCGAAACTCGGATGGAGAAGGAGAAAACGGATGGCCGAACTGTTCAAAGACATTCGCTGGATACACATCGCGGCGGGAACCATCGCGCTCGTCATGTTCTGGGTTCCCGTAGCCGCAAGCAAGGGCGGCCGGCTGCACGTTAGGATCGGATGGGTGTATGCAGGCTGCATGTCCGTGGTGGTGCTGACGGCATTCAGCATGAGCGGCCTGGCATTCGCGTCGCCGCTTGGCGTCCGCCGCCTTTCGCATCCGCTCTCGGCTCAAGAGGCGGCTCAGTTTATCCGCGAATCGCGGGAAGTCGCTTTCTTCCTTGCCTACCTGGGCGGTGTGACGCTTGCAGCGGGCTGGCAGGGCATCGGCGTGATGCGGACGCGGCGCGATCCGAAATCGTTCCGCACGCCGTTCGTGCTCTCGCTGAATGTGGTGGTCGTCCTGGCTGCGCTTGGGAGCCTCGCACTCGGCATCTTTACGCGGAGCGCGACCTTCGCGGCGATGAGCAGCGTAGGATTTATCGTCAGCGGCGGAAACCTTTTCTATCTGTTGCGCGGACCGGCGAGCCGCATGGATTTCTGGTACCAACACCTCAGCTCGATGATCGGAACGGGCATTGCGGGGTACACCGCATTCCTGGTGTTCGGCGGCAGGCATCTGCTTGCGCCTCTGGTGCAACCCCAATACTACATTCTGTTCTGGCTGCTGCCCACGGTGATCGGCTCTCCGGCGATCGCTCTGACAATCGCATATTACAAACGCAAGTTCTCAGGCGGCGGTCGCGCCGCAAAAGCAGGCGGGCCCCAGGCGACACTGGCGGTTTAGCGCGCTACGGTCCTGGCTAGATCAGTTCCAGGCCTGCGAAGAAGTATCCGATTTCAAACGCAGCCGTGGCAGGGGCGTCGGAGCCGTGCGTGCAGTTGAACTGGATACTTGTCCCGAGTTCCTTGCGGATTGTTCCGGGCGCAGCTTTGGCTGGATCGGTTGCGCCCATGGTATCGCGCCACTTCGTGATAGCCCCTTCTGCTTCAAGGACGATGACTACCGCTTTGCCTGAGCTCATGAAGTCGGTCAGCTCGCCGAAAAACGGCCGCTCTCTGTGGACGGCGTAGAATCCTTCGGCCTCTGACTTGGTCAACCGCAGCGACTTGATCGCCACAATCTGGAATTTCGCCGCGTGGATGCGGCTCAGGATTTCGCCCGTAAGTCCGCGCTTCACCGCATCCGGCTTGATGATTGCAAAGGTTCGTTCGACGGCCATTCGATGATTCTCCCGTGTTTTTGATTTCTCGTGCCGGTCAACCAGGACGTCAGGTTCGCTTCGCTGCTTTTTTTCGGGGGAACTTTCTCGATTTCGCAGGGGCGATTGCTTTCCGAGACCCGCTCGATCCCGCATGGCGCACCGATTTACCGAGCACGGCAGCCATCGTCTGGCCAATCTCCGCCGGACTTTGTACCGTGTGAATCCCGGCCGCGCGAAGGGCAGCATATTTTTCCTTCGCGGTGCCCTGCCCTCCGCTGATGATCGCTCCCGCGTGACCCATGCGGCGCCCGGGCGGCGCTGTCTGCCCGGCGATGAATCCGACGACCGGCTTTTTTACGTTTTTCTTGATGAAGTCGGCTGCGATCTCCTCGGCGTTCCCGCCAATCTCGCCGATCATCACGATCGCCTGCGTATCCGGATCATCGTTGAACATGCGCACAACGTCGAGAAAGCTCGTCCCGATAATGGGATCTCCGCCGATGCCGATGCAGGTCGACTGCCCGATGCCCAGTCCAGTGAGCTGGCCGACGGCCTCGTAGGTGAGGGTGCCGCTGCGGCTGACCACGCCGACGTGACCGCGCTTGTGAATCGAGCCGGGCATGATCCCAAGCTTGCACTGGCCGGGCGAAATGATTCCCGGGCAGTTCGGCCCGATCAGGCGCGTACGGGAATCCTTTAGCGCGGCGCTCACGCGCACCATATCGAGCACCGGGATGCCTTCGGCGATGCAGATCACCAGCGGCAGCGCCGCGTCCATCGCTTCCAGGATGGCGTCGGCAGCAAACTGCGGTGGAACAAACGCGACCGCGGCGTTCGCGCCTGTTTCGCGCGCGGCTTCGGCAACGGTGTCGAAGACAGGTACGCCGAGATGCTCTGTCCCGCCCTTGCCGGGAGTGACGCCGGCGACGATCTTCGTGCCGTAGTCAATCATCTGCTGCGAATGAAAACTGCCTTCGCGGCCGGTGAGGCCCTGCACGATGACTCGCGTCTTTTTATTGACGAGTATGCTCATAAGTCTGCGAAGGCCTGAACAGCGCGGCTGATTCCAGACCTTCCAATCGGTAACCGATGCTTTCTGCCATCAACCGCACTATTGCTTCGCAAGCGCTACGGCCTGTTCGGCACCGTCTTTCATTCCGTTTGCGACGGCGAAATTCAGTCCGGAATTGCGCAGAATCTCCTGCCCCTGGCGGACGTTTGTGCCCTCCATCCGCACGACCACGGGAACCCTGAACCGCAGGTCCTTCGCCGCACTCACAATGCCGCTCGCCAGCATGTCGCAGCGCAGGATGCCGCCGAACACGTTGATGAACACCGCTCGTACGTTCGGATCACTCAGCAGAATGCGGAAGGCGTTTTTCACGCGTTCCTCGGAGGCGTCTCCGCCCACGTCCAGAAAATTTGCGGGGCTGCCGCCGCTCAGCTGAATAATGTCCATCGTGGCCATGGCGAGTCCAGCGCCGTTCACCATGCAAGCGATCGTGCCGTCAAGCTTGATGTAGTTGAGCTTGTATTTCGACGCTTCGACTTCGAGCGGCGTCTCCTCGTCCAGGTCGCGCAGTTCCTTGAATTCAGGGTGGCGATACAGCGCATTGTCGTCGAAATTCATTTTGGCATCGAGCGCCACCAGGCGGCCGTCGCCGGTGACGACACAGGGATTGATCTCAAGGAGCGAAGAATCCGTTTCGATAAATGCGTGATAGAGCGATTGCAGGAACGGCACCGCCGCGTGTGCCAGCTCCGCCGAAAGCCCCAAACCAAAGGCAATCTTTCGCGCCTGATAGGCCTGAAAGCCCGCACCGGGGCGAACCGTCTCACGGAGAATCGCGTCCGGGTTATCTTTTGCGACTTGCTCGATTTCCATTCCGCCCGCGGCGCTGGCCATGAACACCGGCGCGCCCGCCGCGCGGTCCACCAGCACGCTTAGATACAGCTCGCGCTTGATGTCGAGGCCCTCCTCGATCAGCACGCGCCGGACGATTCGTCCTTCTGGCCCGGTCTGGGCGGTGACCAGTTTCATTCCCAGCATGCGCTCGGCGAAAGAAGCCGCTTCCTCGGTTGACTTTGCGACCTTCACTCCTCCGGCCTTGCCCCGGCCGCCTGCGTGAATCTGCGCTTTGACCACGACGATGGGCGTCCCAAGGCGCTCTGCCGCGGCCCTAGCCTCATCCTTCTTCATAACGACCTCGCCACGCGGCACCGGTACGCCGAATTTCGCGAGGATTGCCTTGGCTTGGTATTCGTGGATTTTCATGCCGGTTTCGCGACTGGACCGAAGCTCGCCTTAATAATGCTAGAATTTATGAACGTTGTAAGCGATTCAGTTTACTTGGAACCTTCGAACCGGGCAAGGCGGGCATTGCCGCCCACAAACCCATGATCCAAGAGGCGCTGGAAAAAATCACCGCGGGGTCACACCTGTCGCGCAGCGAAGCCGACTCCGCGATGGAACAGATCCTGTCCGGGCGAGCGACCGACTCCCAGATCGCAGCCCTGCTTACCGCATTGCGGTCCAAGGGCGAGGCTCTGGATGAATTGGTCGGATTTGCAACCGCGATGCGCCGCAACGCCACACCGATCTTCCCCACGGGACACCGGGACGCCGGCCAAGCACTCGTGGATACCTGCGGTACCGGCGGCGATGGCTCGGGAACATTCAACATTTCCACGACCGCAGCGTTTGTCGTCGCTGGCGCAGGAGTGCGCGTTGCAAAGCATGGCAACCGCTCGATTAGTTCGCGCTGCGGTTCGGCGGACGTGCTTGAGCAGCTGGGCGCGCGGATCGACCTGCCGGCCGAGCAGGTCGCGCGTTCGATCGAACAAGTAGGTGTCGGATTCCTTTTTGCCCCTGCTGTACATGCAGCGACTCGCCACGCAATGGCCGCACGGCGGCAGCTGAGGATGCGCACCGTGTTCAATCTGCTCGGGCCTCTTACGAATCCCGCCGGGGCCTCCGCTCAAGTGGTCGGCGTATTCGATGCCAGCGTGACGGAGCTGATGGCGCAAGCGCTGGGCGAGCTCGGGGTGCGCCGCGCGTTCGTCGTGCACGGTGCCGACGGCCTGGATGAAATTTCGATCTCCGGCAAGACACACGTCGCCGAGCTGCGCGCCGGAATGGTGCGTAGCTACACGCTTGAGCCGGAGGACTTCGGTTTAGCTCGCGCGCCGCTTCACGCCATCGGCGGAGGCGACGCAAAACAGAACGCAGAGATCATTCACAAGGTGCTGGGACGCTCGATGCTCTACCGCCCTCACGGTCCTCACCACGAAATCGTTCTGGCCAACGCCGCCGCTGCGCTCGTTGCCGCCGGCCGTGCGACCGATCTTCTCGATGGGGTGCGGCTCGCCGCGAAATCAATCGATTCCGGCGCCGCTCGCGAGCGGCTCGACGCATTCGTGGCGTTCTCACAAACCGAAAGCGGTCGTTCGTAGTCGATTTTACGGATTCCGTGTCTTGCGCCCTGTTCTTGCCTGCGGTCTTTCGGACAAACTCGTCGCTCGGTTGCGTTCTGGCCGCGTGGGTTGTATGTTGCCGGTAATTTCGAAGTGGAGTTCTCACTGCAGGACGGTTCAAAGAAGCAAGCCAGACGATGAGCGAGCGCGGCCAACTCGAGGTCCAGGTTCAGCGCTGGACGGCAGCAGGAATCATCGACGCGGAGACGGCTCTGCGAATTATTGCCTTCGAAGCCGGACAGCAACGTCGCCTAAGCCTTCGGTGGCCGGTTTTCCTCGCGATGGCCTTTGGCGGAATTCTCCTGGCTGCCGGGGTCACCTTGTTCGTGGCGGCGCACTGGGACGAACTTTCTCCCCTGGAACGATTTTCGCTCGTGCTCTTCCTGGTTGGTATCTTTCACCTTGGCGGCGCTCTGCTTGCGAACCGTTTCCCCGCACTTTCGACTACGCTGCACGCCCTGGGGACGGTCGCACTCGGTGGTGCGATTTTTCTTACGGCTCAGATCTTCAATCTCCACCAGAACTGGGCAACTGGTGTCCTGCTTTGGGCCGTCGGGGCCGCGGCCGGACTGGTCTTGCTCAAAGATTGGACTCAGGCCGCCGCGCTCGCTATTTTGACCCCCGCGTGGCTCCTGGGGCAGTGGTCCATAGCAACCGAATGGCGTTCTGGCGGCGACCGTCCAGTCGAAGTGGGATTGATATTAATTTCCCTTTGCTATCTGTCGGCGCGCGTCGGCGACGAGGCGAGTCGATTGCGCCGGACGCTGGTGTGGATCGGAGGCATGGCGCTATTGCCCTGCGTAGGCACGGCGATCGCGATGGCGTTCGCCGATAGATATACCTTCTTACAAGATCAACAACCTCCAGTCGGGACCGGCCTTTTGGTGGTCTGCTGGGTGGTTGCGCTGGTCGGCCCGCTGGTTCTTGCGTGGTTTCTGCGTGGCCGTTCCGCATGGGTGAACGTGATTTGGGCCCTCTGGGCATCTCTGCTAGTCCTGTCGGCCATTCACTCGGAATCGATTGGGCGCAATGAGCACCACCGGTTTCTGGGTGCGACCCTGGCCCTGTACGCCCTGTGCGCCATCGGCTCTGTCGGGCTGGTTGCCTGGGGGCTGAACGAACGGAGGAAGGAACGACTGAACCTGGGCATCGCCGGGTTTGCCATCTCCGTGCTGTTCTTCTATTTCGACAGCTTCATGGGGAAGCTGGGACGCTCGGCGAGCCTGCTCGTTCTTGGCGCACTGTGCCTGGCGGGGGGCTACGCCCTGGAAGTCACCCGGCGCAAGCTCGTGGCGCGAATGGAGAAGAGTCGGTGAAAGTCGTGCACAAAGGAATGCTACTGGGGGCGATCCAGATCGTGATCGTTCTGAGTCTTGGCGCCAAGCTTCTGTACGACCGGGCAACGCGCCCGCGCGTCTGGGTTCTGTGTGAAGTATACGATCCGGATTCTCCCATCCGCGGCCGCTACCTCAGCGAGCGCCTGCGCATGCCTGCCGAGGGGTTCACCCACAGGGAATCGAACCAGTTGAATATATCCGACTGGCTCATCAACAGTCAGCGGGCATACCTGGAGGTTCGCGACGGCCAGTTGATCGCGAGGCCCCAGGGAACCGGGTCAGCGCAGTGGGTTTATCTGCACAAGGATCACGATGGCTCAATCGTTGCAATCGGCCAGGAGCCGGTCGCCGTTTTCATCCCCGACAGCGCTGACGTTCCGAGTCTCAAGCCTGGACAGCAGATGTGGGTCGAGGTGACCGTCCCGGCCAAAGGCCCGCCACGGCCGATCCGCATCGGCATTAAGACTGACGGTGTCCTTACGCCGCTAAAATTCGAGTGAGCGCTCGCGCGGCATCGTCCGCACCACGGCAGCCTAGACGCTCAGAAAATTCTCAAGGAGTTTGAATCCGGGTCCGGTGAGGACCGACTCGGGGTGAAACTGCACGCCCTCAACTTTCAGTTTCCGGTGACGCAGTCCCATGATCGTGCCGTCGGCGGTTTCAGCGGAAATTTCAAGCGTTCGCGGCAGCGACTTCCGCTCGACAATCAGCGAGTGGTACCGTGTGGCCGGAAAATCCTGCGGCAATTTGCGAAAAATCGTCTTCCCGTCGTGGTGGATTTCACTGGTCTTGCCATGCATCACATGCGGCGCGCGGATCACCCGCCCGCCGAACGCCGCGCCGATGGCCTGATGTCCCAGGCAAACGCCCAGAATCGGAATCTTCCCGGCGAACCGCTCGATCAGCGGCACACTGATGCCGGCTTCGGCGGGCGTGCACGGCCCCGGCGATATTACGATGCGCTCGGGCTGCAGTTCTTCGATTTCATCCAGAGTGATCTGATCGTTGCGGCGTATCTCCAGTTGCTGGCCCATCTGGCCGAGATACTGCGCCAGGTTGTACGTAAACGAATCATAGTTGTCGAGCAGAAGGAGCATGATTGTTGTCCAGAATAGCCCGGAATCTTATTCCCGGCGACCGACGCCTCCCCGGTGGGCGATTTCAAGAGCCTTCAGCACCGCGCGCGCCTTGTTCTCGGACTCCCCGTATTCGCGCTCCGGAATCGAATCAGCCACGATACCCGCGCCCGCCTGCACGTAGGCGTGCCCGTTCTTGGCGACCAGCGTGCGCAGACCAATGCAGGAATCCAGATTTCCGGAAAAATCCAGATACAGTATGGCGCCCGCGTAGATGCCCCGCCGGGTGGGTTCAAGCTCGTCGATGATTTCCATGGCCCGAACCTTCGGCGCCCCGGAAAGCGTCCCTGCGGGAAAACACGCCATCAGCGCGTCAAAGCAATCCACATCATCCCGCAGCCGCCCACGCAGGCTTGAGGCAATATGCATGACGTGCGAATAGCGCTCGACGAACATCAGTCGCTCCGGCTTCACCGTTCCGTACTCGCACACACGGCCCAGGTCGTTGCGTCCAAGGTCCACCAGCATGACGTGCTCGGCGCGCTCCTTGGGATCGGCCAGGAGCTTTGCTTCCAGTTCGCGGTCTTCCTTTTCGTTGCGCCCCCGGGGTTGCGTTCCCGCCAGCGGCCGGTACGTGGCGTTGCGCCCCTGCACTTTGACCAACATCTCAGGCGAACTCCCGACCACCGAAACATCGTCGATGTTCAGAAAATAGAGGTACGGCGAGGGGTTCACCACGCGCAGTGCCCGGTAGATTTCAAACGGCCGGGCCTTTGTCTCGGCCTGGAATCGCTGGCTGACAACGATCTGGAATGCGTCGCCCGCGCGAATGTAGGACTTGGCCCGTCGCACGGCTCCGACGAATTCAGGCTTCGTCATGTTTGAACGGACTCGCAAGGGCGCCGAGCGCCGTGCCCGCGGCTGCTTCGGCAACGGTGCTTCAAGCAGCCCCCGCGTGCGCCGGATTTCGCGGACCGCCGCGTCGTATTTTTGACGTAGGGTGCCCGGCCCGTCGGTGAACACATTGCGAATTACCCAGACGCGATGCTGCACGTGGTCGAAGGCGACCAAACCGAGATAGAACATCATCACGCAGTCGTCCAGCCCCACGTCGTCGCGGCCGGTTGCGGGAATGCGCTCGACCAGGCGCACCATGTCGTAAGCAAAATAGCCGATCGCGCCCGCAATCAGCGGAGGAAGACCGGGCACCCGCACCGGGCGAAAGCGGCGGGTGAGCTGGCGGAGGCGCTCGACCGGATCGTCGTCGAAATGGATTTTCTTGCCTCCCCTTTCAAGGGTGCAAGATCGCCCGCGCGAGCGAAACACTTCGGCCGGATTCGCCCCCGCAAACGTGTAGCGGGCAATCGTTTCGCCGCCTTCGACGCTCTCGAGCAGAAATGAATATTTCGCCTTCTGGGCGATACGGAGATAAGCCCCCACGGGGGTGAGCAAGTCGGCCGTGAAGTTTTCATACACGGGAACCAGGTTGCCCTGGCCCGCCAGGCTGCTGAATGTTTTGAAGTCCGGTTGAATCATCGCTTCTTCCCCGAGTGGTCCCGGGTGCCTGCCTTTTCTTCCCGGGTAAGCGCACGAAGCACGGCGTCGCGCATGGCCTTCACCGGCGCTCGCTCGCCGGTCCAGATTTCCCACTGCGCCGTGCCTTGCGCAACAAACATCTCGACGCCGGAGACGATCTCAATGCCGCGCCGCAGGGCAAACGCGAGCAGCCGGGTCAACCGGGGACGATAAATGGTGTCAAATACGAGCCGGCAATTCAATTCGTTCGCCTGAAGCGGCGAACGGCCGTTCTGCGGATACATTCCGACCGGTGTCGCGTTCACAATCGCATCGAAGAATTCCCGTTTCAGGCGGGACCCGGCGATCGCTTCGCCGTCCAGGGCGCGCGCCAGTGATTTCGCCCTCGCCTGGCGCCTGGCCGACACGCAGACTCTGGCTCCGGCCTGAGCGAGCGCGAATCCGACAGCGCGAGCCGCTCCCCCTGCCCCGACGACGAGCACGCGACTCCCCGGAAGCGGCATGCGCCGTTCGACAGAACGCAACACGCCTACGTAATCCGTATTGTACCCGTAGAGCTTCCCGCCGCCGCGCACGACAATCGTGTTGACGGCCCCGATCTGCGCCGCAAGCGGATCGCAGCCGTCAAGATAGTCGATGATCCGCTCCTTATAAGGTAGCGTCACGCTGAAGCCGCGGACGCCCAGAGAGCCCAAAGAGCCGATAAAATCCTTCAGGTTCCGGACCAAAAACGGCAGATAGACCGCATTCATGCGGCAAGCGGCGAATCCGGCGTTTTGCATGGCCGGTGAAAGTGAATGGCCGATGGGGTTTCCAACTACACCGTAAACGCGCGTCCTTGTGTCGATCCGGTCTGCGCGGTAGAGGCGCTTGATTTCTCCGAGCGAAATCTGGCCCGGCGCCGTCGCGTTTTCGACCGGCGCATAGGCGAACCCGTGCTTTGGGCGCAGCGCCAACAACCGCGCCGGTAGGGCCACGTCGCCCATCGGCACGGCCACCACGTCGCGCTGCGTGCGGGCGAATGCGAGCAACTTTCGGCTGTTTACCAGCGAATCGCACTGGACGGCAATCTTGATCGCATCGGGCCCGAACCGCGCAAGCTCCCGGGCGACCTGGCGAAGACTCTGCGGCATGCGCCGGAAGAAATGAGCAGACGCCAGTTGCTTGGCTTCTCCCAGAAGGACGTCCACCAATTCCTGCGGGCACCGGCGTATGGTCTCGATTTCCAAGTCATACCAGTTGCAGCCCGCCGAAACAGCCTCGGCCAGCTGGACCAACTGGCCGGCGATCGTCCCACGGTATCGGCCCCCGGCCTCGCGCCTGCGGCATGTCGCGATCAGGGTTGCTTTGGGGGGATTCAAGGACAGCTGTCGAAGGAAATTCAGGATCTCTCGATCGCTTGAAAGCCAGTCAAGTCGGAGTTCCACGGTGCGAGTTTCCACCAGCGCCCGGGTGAGCTGGCGCCGCATGGCTCGGGCATCGGGCGCTGCGACCACGGCGCAGAGCTTATTTCTCCCTAACATACTGTATTTCCTATCTCTTCTGGAGGCTTCCCGAAACACCCCTGATCTGCTTGAGACGAGGGAATTCTTGCTTCTATCATGTGGTGCACAATGTGTAAAGCCCAGCCGACCATTGTCTTGACGCCTAGAAACCGCTCTGCTACGGTCGCCTCATGGGCTGGCGCTTGGTCGCAAGCGCGAGGGGCCTCCATAAGGAGCGAGTATTATGCGTGGGAAAATTGTCCTTGCAGGTCTAATTCTGGCACTTTCCGGGATGGGTGCGGCGGCGCAGGATCTGCCGAACACTCCGCGAGCGAGCGACGTGTATTGCTCGGGGCTGGTCACGAGCGAATCGATTCCGCAGGATACCTTCGTGATCACCGGCGAGGAGTCGGAAACTTCGATCACATTTGACGAGGGCGCCCACGTCTTCATCAATAAGGGCTCGGACCAAGGCGTCAAGATCGGCGACGAATTCTCAGTCATCCGGGCGGTGAAAGACCCCTACGGAATCCAATGGTCGAAATGGGAATGGGCCATTCTCCACAAAATGGGAACCGTATGGGAGGACGAAGGCCGCGTGAAGGTAACGATCGTCCGGCAGAACACCGCGATCGGGATAGTGGAGCACAGCTGCGATTACGTCCAGCGCGGCGATATTTTGCTGCCTTTTGCTGAACGGCCGGCTCCGCCGCTGAAATCCTCGGCAGGATTTGATCGCTTTGCTCCGGCAAACGGCAAGGCGCTCGCCATGGTGATTACGGGCAAGAAGTTTCAGCAGCAGGTTGGCAGCAACGACGTGATTTACGTGAACCTCGGCAACTCCCAGGGAGTGAAGGTTGGCGACTATTTCCGCATCTTCCGCTACCAGGGCACCCAGCACGAGACCAACTACCAGACTCCTCGTTACGCCTTTGATCAAGAAGCGGGTATGGCCATCCCGGATGCGGGGATCTACGGCTTCGGAAAAGTCTCGACGAAATACAACTGGAGCAATGTTCCGCGCGAGGACTTGGGCGAAGGGATTGTGCTGCGGACCGGTCCGAACTCCGCGACCGTGCTGATAACGTTCTGCCTTCGCGAAGTCTATCCTGGCGACTACGTGGAAATCGAGTAACGGGGCTTTGCCCGGTCCTTGGGGCCGGGCGGGTCTGGCGACCGGAAGTCCGATTCTGCGAACACCTGTGCGGTAAATCCTTCAACCTTGGTTCCCGGATCACGCCACGCACTGCGCTCGAGCCCCGCTTTTAGACAGGTCTGTTCCAGAAATTGCTCCGCCGTCCAGTGGCATTCCACCGCCACCTGCGGGAGCAGAACGCCGCGCCGCAGCCCCGCGCTGATCATCAGGCCGTGCTTGCCCACTTCAATCTGTGCGGGCAGGACCTCAGCCAGCGGTGAAAGTACGGAAAGTTCAATCTCGATCTCGCCGAGTTCGTCGGTGCGAACGGGTTCAAAGCGGGGATCATTGAGCGCGGCGGAGTTCGCGCAATGAACTACGACTTCTGCGAGCGGTTGTCCGGAGTCGATCTGGCCGATGCATCCGCGCAGCCTTCCGCGCTTGCGCAGAGTAACGAAAGCTCCAAAAGACTCTACCAGCGCCGGATCCTGCGGGAGGGCGACCAGGGACGTGCGGCCGTCAGCCGCGAGGGTCAAGGCCGACCGGGCCAGCTCCAACAGCACCTGCTTCTCGCGGTTACCGAGACAGGACATCCTGTGGTTTTTCTTTCGCGTCGACGACCATCACGCTACGGCGATGCCTTTCCTGCACGCGGAAATTGATCTGGCTCCAGAACATCTGGAAATAATGGATCGCCGACGCTACTGCGCTCAGCACCACCAGCCAGAGCAGTATCACGCCGAGCGTTTTCAGCGCCGGGTGGTTTGCGGTCAAAATTACCGCGCAGCCGGCTACTACCTGCAAAATCATTTTTGTCTTGCCGAGCGCCGTTGCCGGGATGATCAATCCTTCCACCGAAGCAATTTCACGCAGGCCCATCACGATGAATTCGCGGCCGATGATAATGACTACCATCCACGCCTGCACCAGATGCATTTGCACCAGCGCAATGAAAGCCGCGGAAATCAGAAGTTTATCCGCGACAGGATCAAGCAAGATCCCCAGCGTCGTGACTTCGCGCCGCTTCCGCGCGATGTATCCATCGGCTGCGTCGGTGGCCGCCGCGACCAGCAAGATCAGCACGCCCCACACTTCGAAATGAAACGGCAGGCCCCAGAAATTCCAGTTTGGCTGGCGAGTCAGTAGGACCACAACCAGGAGCGGAACGAAAAAGATTCGCAGGACTGTGAGACTGTTCGGCAGGTTCATTTCGTTCTCGGAAAAAATCAAGAAAGCTCGCCAGTGGGCTGGGTAAGCTATTCGAATATAGACTTCGGCACTTTCTGAGTCAACGGTACTGACTTTGCGCCAGAGCGGAAACAATATCAACCTCTGCCCGGAACCCGCCGCCCGAAATAAGGCAAACCCCTGCGCTAGTAACTCTTAGCGAACCTGGTGCCCCACAGCTGTGCATATTCACGGATTGCAGTGTGAACGGTCCTAGGCAAGACCTTCGATCCAACCCCGAGGGGTCATGTCTAATTATCTTGTTTGTTTACATTAACTTCCACGACGGCCAAGGACGCTTCGGCCAGATGCGCCAAAATCCGGGACGCGCGCCATTGCCCCGGTTTGCGGCCTTTTTTCCACAGGGATTTCCACTGTTGGCCCCGTACCGCAGCCGGGGGCTCGCCGCGGGGTTCGCCCGTTTCTCGCCGAGACGGTCGTCTCCGGGCTTGCTAAGGGGTGCTGTTGCGGGTCTTGCGGCTTTGCTTGCCAACCAATCCAGGCTCGCGCTCTAGAGGCCTCATTCCAGGATGAATTCCTGGAGTCGGCGTGCAGCAGACTGAGGCAACTCGGCTTCGAGCAGGTAGTGTCCGTCTGCAATTTCCGAATGCAGCACGCGCCCGCGCGCCTGCACGATTGAAAGATGCCGGCCATCGGACAGTGGCATGCGCAAGCGCAACTTCATGATCGGATCGACGGGCATCGCCGAATCAATTCGCGCGAGCAGCTCCTTTAGTCCTTCGCCGGTCAGGGCCGAGGTGAATACATTATTTTGTCCATGGCCGTTTGCTTGGGTCAGGACCCTTTTGTCTTCCTCGCTCAGGCGGTCCATCTTGTTCAGCACATGCAGCCGCGGCCGGTCCTGGACGCCCAATTCGCGCAGCACTTTGAGGACTTCGGCATCCTGTTCGGCATGGTGCGGATTTGAAATGTCGCTCACATGCAGGATCAGCGCCGCCTCCTGCACTTCCTCCAGCGTGGCGCGGAAGGCCGCAATCAGGCCGGAGGGAAGGTCGCGCAGGAACCCGACCGTGTCGGAGAGCAAAACGCGGCGCTTCGACGGCAGTCGAACCGCCCGGATCGTCGGGTCCAGGGTTGCAAACATCTTCGCAGATGTCAGGACTCCGGCGTGGGTCAGCGCATTGAAGAGCGTCGATTTCCCGGCGTTCGTGTAACCGACAAATGCGATCATGCCGAGCGGGACGGCCTGGCGTGCCCTGCGCCGGGTCGTGCGCTGCCGCCGAACGGTTTCAATGGCCGCCTGGATTTTCCCCACTCGCTCGCGGATGCGCCGGCGATCGGTTTCAAGTTTCTGCTCACCGGGTCCGCGCGTCCCGATACCGCCCCCGAGTCGTGAAAGATCCTGGCCGCTGCCGGTCAGCCGGGGCAGCAGGTAGTTCAGCTGCGCAAGCTCGACCTGAAGCTGCCCTTCCCGGGTGCGCGCGTGCGTCGCGAAGATATCCAGGATCAGCTGCGTGCGATCGATCACCCGGCAGTCGGTGCCCTTTTCCATGTTGCGGAGCTGCACGGGCGTCAGATCGTGGTCCACGATCACCAGGCGCACATTGCGGGCCTGGGCTTCGGTTCGGATTTCGTCGAGTTTGCCGCGCCCGACGAGCGTCGCAGGATCCAGCACATCGCGGACTTGCAGCAGGCTGCCAACGATGTTGGCGCCAGCGCTCCGCGCCAGCTCTTCCAGTTCGTCAAGGGAATCACGGCTGGCGACGGCGGAGGCATCGGGTACGCCGCGCGGCCGGCGCTTTAGGGTGACGCCTACGAGCAAGACGCGCTCTCGGCGATCCACGGGCTGCGCGGTTTTCATCCGATGTCGCTAGGGCAGGCAGACCGGAACGCTGGGGGGCTAGCTCTCATTTCTGGTCCGATCATACCCCGTTTGCGCGTCCCCCGGCCACTTTCGCCAAACCGACGCCGTCGCAGTCCCGGATTGCCTGTCGAGGGCCGATGTCGTAGGCTGTACCGAGCTTTGGGGGGTGTCGGCGCCGTCCATAGGCGGGCTTCTCCGTTTTGATCCTGGCGGCGCGGCCGGGAACAGGGGACAGGCGGGCGGCCAGCGGTTTCTCGAACGCGACGCGATTCCAATTTTGCAAGGCTCGAGACCGGCAATCTGCGAGCTATACCGGAGCCTGAAGATTCCAAGGAGTGACGATGCACTGGTGGCCTTCGGAAATACCGCTCGGATGGAAGAGTCTGGGCTGGCAATGCACACCCGGCCCAGACCCTGTTGACCCGGCGGCGGTTGAGCGATCCGGCTTCCTTAGTCCCCGCAAAGTGAAGGGTTTATTCCCCACGGAACCTCCGCGTTGAACACCGCAATCCAAGACGCCTACCAGAAAAGACCGCGACTGCTTCTGATCGTTGGTTATGGACTCGCCTGTATTTGTCTTGTCTGGGTTCTGCACGATTTTCACATCATGCAGGCGCTGCGCCAGATTGCCAACGTCAGCTGGAAGTGGGTCGTGCTGGGCATGGCCTGCGATATTCTCAGCTACGGTATTCAGGCGCTTCGCTGGAAATTCCTTCTCGCCCCTTTCGGAAAAGTCAGGCTCAGCCGCTCCATTCGCGCTGTATACTTGGGCCTTTTTGCCAATCTGGTCTTCCCGCTGCGACCCGGAGAAGTTCTGCGCAGCTATCTTCTGTCCAATTCCGAAGACATCACCATCGGACGCATCCTGGGGTCGGTCGGCGTCGAACGATTCGTCGACCTGGTGATCGCCACGGCGGCTCTGGCCGTGGTTTCACTCTTTGTCGAACTCCCGCGGCGCTTCCAGCGCGTGGCCGATACGCTCGCCATAGTCACGCTGGTCCTGCTGACCATCGTCGCGCTGGTGATTCTGTACCTGGAGATCAAGCTTGGCAGCAATCCCGCACCGGATGGCAAGAGCCGCCGGCTGCCCGGGAAATTTATGGCCGTGCTTACTGACCTTCATGCGATCGGCACGTCGCCCAGCTTCTACGCGGCGGTCCTGACGTCGTTACTGATGCCATTTTGCCAGGTGCTGGGTCTATGGGCCATGATGCGTTCCTACGGGCTTTCGCTCTCGCTGCTTGCCGCCGTCGTGGTGCTGCTCATCATCAATCTCGGCGTGTCGCTTCCGAACGCGCCTGCCAACGTGGGTTCCTACCAATTTTTCTGCGTTCTCGGACTGGGCATATTCGATGTGGAAAAAACGAGCGCAACGGGATTTTCGATTTTCGCATTTCTGGCCCTGACTCTTCCCCTCGCTTTTCTTGGCTTTGCCGCGCTTTTGCGAAGCGGAATGTCGCTCCGATCGATGCGGGAGAAGGTCAAGGGTCTGCCGAGAAAAACCGCCTAGCCCACCGCGTAAGGTCAGACCCCCGCTTGCGGCCCCTCGGGGCGATCGCTATCGGCACATCCTCTGGATTTGGTTTGAAGGGCTGCGAGCCGTCCGTTATATAGTTTAAGCTCAACCCGCCCGCCTGCTGCCGGTGGGGCGCGCGAATTCCAATGGCTCCAGACATCAACAAGCATCTCGAGCGGGCTCGGCGCAGCCTAGAAAAGAACAAGCTCCGCGAAGCTGTCGCTGAATACCAGGCCGCCCTGGATGAATCGCCCGCGCATCAGGAAGCCCTACAGGCTCTCGCGGATATCTATATCCGGCTCAATGAACCCGAGCTGGCGGCCCAGTATTATGGCGTCCAGTTCGACCGGCTGCTCGAGGTCGGCGATGCTGCCAAGGCTTCGGCGATCTTTGGCCGATTTCTGCGGCCTTACCCCCAGCCTCCTGACCGGCTGATGCGGTACGGCGGCCTGCTGCAAAGGCAGAATCACGCCTCGGAAGCCATCGAGCAGTTCGCCAACGCCGCCGATCTGTTCCTGCAGCAGCAGCGCGGTATCGAGGCGCTCGCCTGTTACGAAAGCATGGCTCTGCTCGATCCGGAAAACGCCTCGCGGCACGTCATCCTGGGCGAGCTGGCGGAAAAGCTTCGGCACGCCGATCTCGCCTCACGGAGCTACCTGCGCGCGGGCCAGTTGACGCAGGCAGGCGGGGGGCTGGACGAGGCACTGGGATATTTTGACAGGGCGCATCGGCTCCTCCCCCATGACCGCACTGGAGCGCTGCTTTTTGCCGAAGCCAAGCTTCGCAAGGGGGACAGCGAGGGCTCGGTCGCGCTTCTGGAACCGTTCGCGCCGAACGAAAAGGACACCGCGTTTCTCGCGCTATTCGCAGAAAGCCTGCTGCGCGACGGACAACTGGACCGCGCCCGGGAAACATTCGAGGCTTACTACAGACTGAATCCGGAACGGTTCGAGAAGCTCTTTGAGGTGACAGGCGCCTACATCCGCGCAGGCGAGGGCGCCAAGGGCGCCGCCCTGCTGGCGCAGACCAAAGACTGGATGCGCGCGAGCCGAAAAGAGGCTGAACTGTCTGCGCAGATGGATCGCCTTGCGGCCACCTATCCAGATTCGCTTCCGCTTGCTGAAACCATCGCCCGTTGCTACGAAGAGATGAACCGTGAGACCAAGTATTTTGACGCGCTGGTGAGGCTCTTTGATCTTTATTTTGGCGCCACGCGGCTCAAGGAAGCCTGCGAAACGCTGGATCGGCTCGTCGATATCGACCCCTACGACTATCGCAACCAGGAGCGCATCGGCAAACTGGAAGGAAAGGTGGACCCCTCATTCCTGCAGAACGTGCTGTCGCGCGCAGCCAAGGCCGCAACGGTTTCCACGCGCACCGACGGCTTCACAGGCGCGGGCTCGGAAGCCGGAGCGACCTCCGGACCGGTCTCTGAGGAAGCCCGCGCGCAGCAGGCGCTGGAAGATCTGGTCGTTCAGGTGGAGATTTTTCTGCAATATTCACTCCATACTAAAGCTGTGGAGCGGCTGGAGAGAATCGCGGAGCTGTTTCCCGGCGAAGAAGACAGGAATGAGCGCTTGCGAGCCCTCTACGAACGCGCCAACTGGTGGCCCAAGGGCGCGCCTCGCCGAGGCGCGTCGGTTGCCCCTTCCAGTTCGCGGCCCGCGCCGCCGGTTGAGACTCCTGCCGCGCCTGTAGTGGCCGTACCCGCGCCTGCTGAGACTCATCGCGACCTCGCCGCGATTGCCGAGATCAACCGGCTGATGTACAGGCAGTCCACGCCGCGCGAACTGCTGGCGACGACGGCGGTCGAAATCGGCAAGTATCTTCGCGTCACTCGCTGTCTGATTGCGGTCGGAGCGGCTGGAGAGGCGCCGCAACTGACGGCGGAGTATTTCGCAGCGGGAACAATCGCAGCGGGAACCGCGCGCATTCCGGCCATCATCACCCTGGTTGCCAAGGCCACTCCCGACAACCTGGGCGGGATCGAGCTTCATGCCGCGACCGCTCCCGGGCTGCGTGAATTGGGCCTGGATTCGGCGCTGGCCGTCGAACTGACGGACAAGGAAACGCAAACGCCCGCAGGCGCTCTGCTGGTGGGGGACGCCGGCCCCAGAAAATGGAAGACGAACGAAAGTTTTTTCCTGCAGGCCGTAGGCGACCAGCTGGTCATGTCAGTGACGCACACGCGACTGCGTTCGCTGGTTCGTTCGCTCGCCGTCGCCGATGAGAAAACGGGCTTGCTGAGCCGCGGCGCGTATATTGATTGCCTGCTGGTCGAATCAAACCGCTCGCGCACGCAGGGCACGCCGCTTTCGCTCGTGATCGTGCAGATCGACCGCGGCGGCGATCTGCTGCGGCAGCACGGAGACGCGGCCGTTGAGCAGTACGTCGAGCAACTGGCCCGCGCTCTTTCCTCGGCCGTCCGCCAGACCGATATCGCCGTGAAATATACCGCGTGGTCGCTCGTATTCGTACTACCCAACACGTCGCTTGAGAGCGCCCGCGCACTGGCGGACAAGCTTCGCCAGGTCGCCGCGACTGTCCAACCTTCCTGGGGCGAGCAGGGCCTGACGGCCAGCGCCATTGTGGCGGAAGCTTCCTCCCGTCCGGGCGATGAGACCGAAGATCGCGTCACCGAATGGATCAACCGCGCCGAAGCGGGGCTGGACGAGGCGCGCCAGCAGGGCGGCAACGTACTACTTTCGCTCGCAACTCCGTAAAATCATGGGTGCCGACTGATGGCGGGACATGCGAAACCAAACGTGCGCCTCGGCGAACCGGGCGGCCTGAACGCGGCGGGGCTGCATTTCGGAATCATCGTGAGCGAGTTCAACGCCTTCGTAACCGACCGCCTGCTTGCCGGTGCGCTCGATGCATTTGCGGGCGCCGGAGCGCGCAAGCAGCAACTGGAAATCATCCGCGTTCCGGGCGCATTCGAGCTGCCCGTCGCCGCCAAGATGCTTGCGGCCACCAGGCGCTTTGATTCACTGGTGTGCATCGGCTGCGTGCTGCGCGGCGAGACCTCGCATTACGATTACGTTTGTTCGGAAACCGCGCGCGGCATCCAGCTTGCGCAGCTGGACACGGGCGTGCCGATCGGCTTTTGCGTGCTGACGTGCGACACGCGCGAACAGGCCCTGGCCCGGGCAGGCGAGGGGTCCAGCAACAAAGGGTATGAAACGGCCATCGGCGCAATCGAAATGGCCCGCCTTTCACGCAAATTCTCCGGCAACGCCGCCGCCCGCAAGCCCCGTCATCCCCGCCCCGCGCGCCGCCTCAAACGCCGTCGATGAGTCTCCGGCACAAATCGCGCGAGTTCGCCCTGCAGATGCTTTTCGAATGGGACATGACGCGGCAGGAGCCCGCGCGGGTCGAGAATCTGTTCTGGAAATCCGCGCGGGCTTCAGCGCCGACGCGGAAATTCGCAGATGAACTGTTCGAGGGTGCGGTAACCCAGGCAGTCTCGATTGATGTGCTCGTCGAGAAGCTCGCTGACAACTGGCGGCTGGACCGCCTTGCGGCCGTGGACCGGAGCATCCTGCGCCTGGCGATCTATGAGCTTCGCATCGGCACCACGCCGCCGAAAGTGGTCATTGACGAAGCGCTTGAGCTTGCGAAAAAATTCTCATCCGCCGAAGCGCCCGCTTTCTTGAACGGCATCCTGGACGCCGCCCTCAAGAGTATGGAGACAAAAGCCCCCGGCTAGAGTCCCCGAACCAGCCTCGTGACTTCGTCCAGCACGCGCCGCGTGGTTTCTGCCCGCGTTGTCTCTGAATAGACGCGCAGCATCGGCTCGGTTCCCGAAGCCCGCACCATCGCCCAGCCGACATCTCCCAAATAGATTTTCACGCCGTCCAGATCTTCGCGGCGCACGATCGGCCAATCGAGAAAACGGCTCAATTTCGGAGCGGCGAAATATTCCAGGGCTTTTTCCTTCTGCCCGTCCTTCAATGTGAGATCCACCCGGCCATAATGGTGCTCCCCGAATTCGCGATGCAGCATGGCCACAAGCTCGCCCAGCCGCTTGTTGTGCCAGGCCATCACTTCGGCGAGCAGCAGCGCGCTCACCGTCGCGTCGCGTTCCGGCAGATACAATTTCGTGCCGATCCCCCCACTTTCTTCACCGCCCAGGACAATGTCGTCTTCCAGCATCCGCTCGCAGATGTATTTGAAACCGACGGGAGTCTCCCAGACCTTGCGTCCAAACTTGACCGCGATTTTGTCTATCATCTTGGTGACGGTAAACGATTTCGCAACATCGCCCGAGAGATTGCGCGTGCCGGCGAGATGCCAGAGCAGGATGGAGAATATCTGATGCGGTGTGATGAATGTTCCGTCAGGATCCATCGCGCCGACGCGGTCCGCATCGCCGTCGAATGCGAACCCGGCGTCATAGCCGCCGGCGAGCATTGCCTGGCGCAGCGCTTCCACGTGCGGCTCAATCGGTTCCGGGTTCACGCCGCCGAACAGCGGATCGCGAGTGCCGCGGATCTCGCCCGCCTCGATTTCCTGCTCGTGAAACAGCTCGAGCAGCAGTCCGCGCCCCGCCCCGTGCATCGGATCGATCAGAAACCGGAATTTCGAAGCGCGCAGGCGGTCCCAATCCACCAGGGCTGCGAGCGCCTGCAGATAGGGCGTGCGCGCGTCAAGTGGCTGGATCAATTCGCTGCGGGGCGCAAGCGGCGGAACGCCGTCCCGGAGGACTCGCGCGAGCTCCTGTTCGACCTGGGCCACGATGGCAGGCGATGCGGAACTTCCATAGCTCGCCTTGAGTTTCATCCCGTTCCAGCGATAGGGATTGTGGCTCGCCGTGATCTGAATTCCGCCCGCGGCGTTAAGTTTCCGTACCAGGAGCGATACGGCCGGGGTGGGGCACGCTTGGCTTACAAGCCACACCGGCGTGCCGGTCGCAGCCACGGTCTCGGCGGCCACGCGGGCGAAACGCTCGGAGCCAAACCGCGTGTCGTAGCCGACGACGACTCCCGCGCCGGGCTTTTCGGCGCGAACCAGGTAGCGCGCAATCGCATGCGCGACTTTGCGGACGTTCTCGTCGGTGAAATCCTCGGCGATCACATCGCGCCAGCCGTCTGTTCCAAAACGAATCGAACTCATGTCTTTGCAGTATAAGGGATTGCCATTCGTGCCAAAAGGACCAGACAGGACTTGCCGTCTAGAGAAGTTTCGTGCGTTTCTCGTGTTCCAGCCACTTCACGATTTTGCCGACGTCCTGCGAGCGGTCGCGGGAGCACAGCAGCAGCGCGTCGTCGGTTTCGACCAGAACAAGATCATGCACGCCGATAGCGGCGACGAATTTCTTCGGGCTCCAGAAATAGTTCCGATCGGCATCGAGCGTGAACGAGGCACCCGCGGAGACATTCCCGCCGCGCTTCGCTGCCAGAAGTTCGTACACGGCGGCCCAGGAGCCGATGTCGCTCCAGCCGACCTTGGCGGGAATTACCAGGACGCGGGAGGTGTTCCCTCTACGCGTGGCCGGTTCCATGACGGCGTAATCCACCGAAATATTTTCCAGTGCTGGATAGATGGACCGCAGGGCTGATGCGTATCGCGGCGTGCCGATTGACTTGGCTAGTTCGCGCAGGGCGTCATGCGTCGCCGGCAGAAATCGCGCCAGGTTTTCAAGCAACGTCGAGGCTCGCCAGAAAAACATCCCGGCATTCCACAGATACTTTCCGGAGGAAACATATTTCCGGGCAACAGCGAGCGCCGGTTTTTCCGTGAAACGCCGGACGGCGAATGCCGGCACACCACGCGGCCTGGAGACCAGCTTTCCGCGTTCGACGTAGCCGTAGCCGATTTCAGGGCGCGAGGGGGGAACGCCCATAACGACAAGATTCCCGGGCACACGGGCAAGCTCGAGCGCCGCGCGGACCAGAGTTCGATAGCGCGCGGAATCAGCGATGTAGCTATCGGACGGCAGCACGGCCATGAGCGCGTCGCCCTGCTCGTAGACCAGATGAACGGCAGCCAGGCCGATGGCGGCAGCCGTGTTGCATCCGGCTGGCTCGCTGAGCACGTGCGAGTTGGGAACTCCGCGCATTTCCCGCTTTGCAGCCGAGGCTTGTTGGGTGTTCGTGACGATCCAGACATTCGACGGCGGGAAAAGCGGCGAGAGCCGCGCCATGGTCTCCCGCAGCATTGTTTGGGATCCGACGATATTCAGAAGCTGCTTCGGCGAGTGGATGCGGCTGCGGGGCCAAAACCTCGTGCCCCGGCCGCCGGCAAGCAGGACGGCACAGGCGGGGAGGGCTTGCTTGTTCGCCGATTTTCTTCCCGACTTTTTCATCGATGCACCAGCCGCGACCAATCGGCCTGTTTCACGCCCTGACCGCTGAGGGCTGGGCCGAACTCACCTGGTTCCTGCGGAACGCGGGTGCGCAACAGGGAGGTGGATCCTCCGGGTGCGATTTCATACCCGCCGAGCCCGGCGGGAATCATCCAGACTTGCGCGGGCTGGTAGGTCGCGTGTTCCGCTTTCCACAGGATGGTTCCCTCCCCTTCGAGAAAGATCAGCAGATCGACCGAATCCCCGGACGTTGCTGCCGGCACCGGCGCGGAAAACTGCCAGCGCACGGTTTCAAAATATCGGCAGGATGCGAAGTATGTTTTCTCTACGCCCGCTTCGTAAATTGTCACCGGATCAATCTTCCCGCCGAACTGCCGGCCGAATCGAAGTACGTCGAGCGCTTTTTCGACGTGCAGGGGCCGCGTTTGGCCGCTTGCGTCGCGGCGATTGTAGTCATAGACCCGGTAGGTGAGATCGGAGTGCTCCTGGATCTCGCACAGCACCAGTCCGGGGCCGATCGTGTGAGCGGTACCGGCGGGCACGAACACGGCGTCTCCGGAGCGCACCGGCACTCGCTCAAGACAATCTTCGGCCGATCCGCCGGCAATGGCGCTCCTGAATGCCTCGCGGGTTACGCTCGGCTTCAATCCGACGAACACTTCCGCTCCGGGACGCGCACGCAGGGCATACCACATCTCGGTCTTGCCGCGGCCGCCCGCGGCCTGCTCGTGACGCGCGGCATAGTCGTCATCGGGATGCACCTGCACGGAAAGTTTTTCTTCCGGAAAGATGAATTTTACAAGCACAGGGAAGGCGGCGCTTGGGTCCGCACGTGTGCCCGCCCATTCGGTCGGCATCTTGGGCCACGCTTCGCCTAGTTTTTTCCCGGCGAAGGGACCATTGGCGAACCGGCATTCGCTGCCCGTCATCCAGGCCTCTCCGAGCGGCTCGGCGAGACCGGATTGTTCAGGAAAAAACGGCGCAAGCGAGCGCGAACCCCATGGACGCGGACTGAAAATGGGCTCCAGACGCGCTGGGCACAGGATCATCGCCTCACTCGGGGGCGTTCACTTCTTTTTCGCGAAGAAGCGGCCCATTCGCACCAGACCTTCTTCAATTCGGTCCATGGATGTGGCATAGGAGATGCGGAGGTGACCGGGTGCACCAAACGCCGCGCCGGGAACAACGGCAACGTGTTCGCGTTCAAGAAGCAGCCTCGAGACCGCCATGTCATCCGGCATTTCCGCACTGTAGTGCGCCGAGATATCCGGGAAGACGTAGAACGCCCCCTCGGGCGCAGTGCACCTGACCCCGGGAATCGCCCGCAGACCGGTGACGATGCGCTCGCGACGCCGAGCATATTCGGCGAGCATGGTCGAGACGCCGTCCATTGGCCCGCGCATCGCGGCGATCCCCGCGTATTGCGCAATCGAGGTCGGGTTCGATGTGGACTGGCTTTGCAGTTTCGTGACGGCGTTTACCAGCGGCTGCGGCGCGAGCACGTATCCCAGGCGCCAACCGGTCATCGCGAACGTCTTGGAGAACGAACCGACGACAATTACCGTGCTCTTTGAGCCCGGTACGCTCGCAATTGAATATGGTTTCGCGCCGCCATAGGTGAAGTGCGAATAGCACTCGTCGGCCAGCAGCCAGACGTCCTTGCGCTGGCAGACGGCCAGGACTTTGGCATATTCCTCCGGCGGGATTACGGCCCCGGAAGGATTGCTTGGCGAATCGGCGATGACCATGCGCGTGCGCGGCGTGATGACACGCTCGAGCGCCTGGGCGCGCAGCACGAAATTGTCATCCGCAGTCGTTTCCAGAATGACCGGTTTTCCGCCCGCATATTTCACAATATCGGGATAACTGACCCAATAGGGCGCCGGAATGACGACTTCATCCCCCGGGTTGATCAGCGCGCAGATGGAGTTGAAAATCGAATGTTTGCCGCCTACGTTGACCGCACATTCGGCCGGCTGGTAGGCCGAGCCGAGCTCCCTTGCGTGCCACTCGCAGATCGCCTGGCGGAGTGCGGGAAGTCCCGGTACGGGCGTGTATTTCGTATGATTTTCCTCAAGCGCCTGTATTGCGGCGCGCTTGATATGCTCCGGAGTGGGAAAATCCGGCTCGCCGGCGCCGAAATCGGCAACGTCAACTCCCTTCGCTTTCAGCGCAGCCGCTGCCTGCAGCACCACCATCGTGGGCGACTCGCTGATGCGATTGACGCGGTCTGAAAGCTTGAAGAGCTCCTCTGTTTTCACTGCTGTGCCCGGTTCCATTTGCCTGTCCTTCATCTGGTTTGGGAAGACCATCTATTCTAGCCGACTTTTGCGCGCAGGCGCTCTACAACGAGGGGCGGGACGAGGTCCTTCACCGGGCCGCCCAGGCGGGCGAGCTCCTTGACCAGCCGGGAGCTCAGATAGCTGTAGGCCTCGGCCGGAAGCATGAAAACGGTTTCGATATCGGGTTCGATCTTGCGGTTCATCATGGCCATCTGCAGCTCGTATTCGTAATCGGAAACAGCGCGGATGCCGCGCATGATCACACTTGCGCCGCGGCTCCGGGCGTACTCCATGAGCAAGCCGTTGAATACTTCGACCTCGACATTTTTCCACTCGAAGGTGACGGCCTCCAGCATCTCGACCCTTTCCTTCACGGCGAAAAGAGGCTCTTTATCGAGGTTCTGCGCCACCGCGACGATCAATTGATCGAAGATCATGGCGCCGCGCGCGATGAGATCCAGGTGTCCGTTGGTCACCGGATCAAACGAGCCGGGATAGATCGCTGTGACGGGTTTGCCCATTTTGCAGCCTTTCGGGGTGTGATCTTAACCTAGAATAGCGGCGGCGCGAAGCGAAGCACGCGATTTGTCGGGGCGTCGGCTTCTTGCTCACCAGAAAGGGAAGAACCCTCGGCCGATGAATGTCCTGCTATTCGGCGCAACCGGAATGGTCGGTCAAGGTGTGCTGCGCGAATGCCTTCTGGACCAGAATGTGCAACTCGTCCAGACAGTCGGCCGCACCGCCCTGGGAGTCGAGCACGGGAAATTACGGGATGTCGTACATCCCGATCTTCTCCGCTATGACGCGCTCGAGGGCTCTCTGTCGGGATTTGACGCCTGCTTTTTCTGTCTCGGTGTGACCTCAAGCGGGATGTCCGAACAGGACTACGAGCGTGTGACCTACGGGATCACGCTCGCCACGGCCCTGGTGCTGTGTCGGCTCAATCCGCAGATGACTTTTATCTATGTTTCCGGTGCCGGGACCGATAGCTCCGAGCGTGGACGGACGATGTGGGCGCGAGTAAAGGGAAAAACGGAAAATGCGCTGCTTCGATTGCCGTTTTCGGCGGCATACATGTTTCGCCCCGGAATCATCGAGCCGCTGGACGGGATACGATCCAGGACGGCGGCCTATCGGGTCTTCTACGCGGTTGCCAGACCCTTGCTGCCGTTGCTCCGGCTGGTCGTTCCCAATCAGATCTTAACCACGCGACAGATCGGCCGGGCGATGCTGAGGGTCGGAGCCCATGGTTGGCCCACGGCCGTGCTTGAGATCAGAGACATCGGCGCCGCCGCCAAACTCTAGCGTCAGTTTTTCGGGGCGGCTTGCTGCTTGTTGTAGGCGTCCCAGGCGAGCGAAATCAGAAAGGCGTGGATGGCATCGGCGTCTTCCGGAGTCAACACACCGGCCCACGGAGGCATTCCCGCTTTTTCGAGCGCGCCGCCGAGAACGATTTGCTTGAATGCGTCGTGCGACTCTGTCGTCATCCGGCGCAGATCAGGGGTGCCGGTGCGGGGCTGATTGGCGTGGCACGCCGCACAGTTGGCCGCAAAGAGCGTGGCCCCGCGCTTGACCGTTTCGGTTGACCCAGTGAGCGGAGGCGGCTGCGGTATCGGCTGGATTGGCGGGAGCAGGTCCGGCTTCGGAGTTGGGCCGCCGTCCAATTTGAACACCAGGATGCGCCCTTCGTTGCCGCGTTGGTAGGCGGCACTTTCGGGATGCGCGAAATTCCACCCTCCGCCTCCCCATGCAGCCATCACCGCGACATACTGCACGCCGTCCAGGCTGTAGCTCATGGGTGCGGCGATGATCGTGGTGCCCACGTCAATGTCCTTGAGCTTTTTCCCCGTTGCCGCGTCATAGGCGCAGAAGTGGCCGGGCCCGGTGCCCTGGAAAACCAGGCCGCCGGCTGTGGCGAGCACGCCGGGACGATCCCACCAATCCGACATCGGGACATCCCAGACAACCCTGCTTTGAATCGGATCCCACGCCCGCAGGAATGCCTTGCCGGTAAAGATACCGGTCTGGCCGTTTTCGATCGCCGGAATATAGACCAGGCCGTTCTTCGGATCGTAGGACATCGGGTTCCAGTTGTGGCCGCCCATGGGGGACGGCGAAATGTAGCCCTTGCCGTTTGAGGAATATCTGTAATCCCTTGCATCGGCGGCCTCGACGGGACGGCCCGTCTTCAGATCCACATGGCTGGCCCATGTGACGGGCACGAATTTTTCCGCCGAAAGGACTTCGCCGGTCTTGCGATCGATGATGTAGAAGAATCCATCCTTGGAGGCCTGCATCAGGATTTTTCGGGTTTTGCCGCCTATCTTCAGATTCGCAAGCACGATCGGCTGAAGAGTGTCGAAGTCCCACTGGTCGCCCGGAACCTCCTGGTAGTGCCAGACCAGACGGCCTGTGTCGGGATTGATCGCAAGGATCGAAGCGATATAGAGGTTATCGCCGCCAGCGGGGCTGCGCCGCGATTGGTCGAAAAACGTTCCGTTCCCGGTGCCGAAATACAGCAGGTTCAGCTCCGGGTCATACACCATGGAGTCCCACACCGTGCCGCCTCCGCCCATATCCCAACGGCTCTTGGGGTCCCAGGTCTTGACGGCCGCTTCCAGCTCAGGATTTTCCTGTGGCTTTGCAGGATCGCCGGGCACGGTGAAAAACCGCCATGCCATCTTGCCGGTGACCAGATCGTAGGCGCTGACATACCCGCGAGCGTCATATTCGCCACCGGAATTGCCGATGACAACGACATTCCCCGCTACTTCCGGCGCGCCTGTGACGGTGTAACCGACTTTCTTGTTTGTGATCGTGTCGGCTTTCCACAGGACAGAACCGCTGGCTGCATCGAGCGCAAAAAGGTTTCCGTCAAACGAGGCGACGTAGACTCGTCCCTTCCAGACCGCGACGCCGCGATTGACTTCATCGCAACACGCTTCCCGGTTTACGCGCAGGTCACTTTTCGGATCGAAGCTCCACAGCTCCTTGCCCGTCTTTGCGTCGAGCGCGTAGGCCTTGCCGGTCGAGCCGGACGTGTACATCACGCCATCGACGACGATGGGCGTGGCTTCTAGGCCGCGGTTGGTGCGGGTATCGTAATCCCAGGCGAAACCGAGGCGGTCAACCGTTTGCACATTGATTTGCGCAAGCGGCGAGTAATGACCCTTGCCGAAATCGCGGCCGGCGGTCAGCCATTCCTCCGGGTGCTTGTCCGCAGCGAGAAGACGCTTGCGATCAATCTGACCGGCGGGCTTGTCGTCGTCCGCAAGAGCCGCACCGTGGTTCTGACAGTACGCCGCAAGCGACAACGCGGCACCCAGTGCGATTGCGGACACAGTTCGGAGCCTTGCGGACATGCGGTGATCTCCCCCTCAACCGGCGATTGTCATGACTTCCCTTGCCGCTAGTATTGTATCCACGGAGACGGCATGTTGTACGGAACGGCAATGAAGACCGTTTCGACCTGTTGGATCTTGCCGTCGCGGATCTTGAAAAGCTCAAGCGCGCACAGCGAACTGGGCGTCTTAAACGGAGAATCAACCGCGCGGCCATCGGTCAGTGTGTATTTTCCGAGTCGGCCGGCATGGTCAAGCAGCGCGGCGGAATAGACCAGCCCGCGCTCCTCATCGACCAGCGGGAACCGCCGGTCGCGCACGCGATCGTCATATCTGTAATTGCCCAGCTCGAATTGCTCCCCGCAGGTCAGCCCGGCGACCGGAATCGTCTTGAGCAGATCCGGATTGCGCGTCGTCTGCAGGCCGTTTTCAATTCGAGTGCAGTCATCGGTGAACTCAGTGAACAGCGTGCCATCGTTGAGCTGCAGGGTGCTGAAATAGCCATCGGCGATCGAGACCATCCGTTGGCGGGGCCGGCGCGCCTCGGGCGGCAAAATCTCGTTCAAGACCGGCTTGTCAACCAGCTTTGGCATGCTGGGGAACGGACTTCCCGGGCCCTCGCTGCGGTGAATCACGATCTCAGCCTCGGAGATCTTTCCGCCTTCCACTTTCAGGCGCAGCGAGAATGTCGACGTAGCCCTGGTCTCCTGAACGATTCCGAAGAAGCCGACTTCACCAGTGGTTGGATCGGCAAACCTGAGATGGTAATCGCCCAGACCGGTGATCGTGCCCCACACGCCGTCCCCGATCTTCATGGCGACATTGTTCTCGCTGTACTTGATATTCTTTGCCCAGGCGACGCGCGAAGGGTCCTTCCTGTTCATCGCGTCCAGGTATTCGTCCAGAAAGCCGTACAGGCAGGTCCGGTCGCAAGCGCCTGAAGAGGACGGGCTCTGGGCGGAAACCCAGGCGTGGGCGCGGCCCGGCTGAGCGAGTGTGGCGCCAAGCGCGACAACGAGCAGGCAGACTCCCGCGACCCAGAAGGTGTTTCGCACGATCGATTCCCTCCCCATGGACCGGCGCGAAGATACTACAACGCATGGAAACTACAAGCGGATTCAAATCAAGCGGACGTTCACCGACGATCCAGAGCAGGATGGCGGACGTCGCGGCCGGCGACAAAATAGATAACGTCCTCGGCGATATTGGTGGCATGGTCGCCGATGCGCTCCAGATTCTTGGCCACGAGCACCAGTTCGAAGGCGGCAAAAACGACAGCGGAGTCTTCCATCATATAGGTGAGCAGCTCGCGGAAGAGTTGGTCCCTTAGACGATCCACCTGATCGTCGCGCCGCAGGACGCTCTGTGCCAGCTCCTGGTCGCCGCGGACCACGGCATTCAAGCTGTCGCGAACCATGGCCTCGGCCAGCTCGCTCATTCGCGGCAAATCGACATACGGCTTGACCTGCGGATGGCGCAGAATGCGCATTGCGGATTGCGCGATGTTCACAGCCTGGTCGCCAATGCGCTCCAGATCGCCATTGATGCGCGATACGGCCAGCAGAAAGCGCAGGTCCGTCGCCATGGGCGCTTGCAGCGCGAGCAGGCGTTGCACGCGCTCGTCAATCTCAATCTGCATCTCATTGATGGCGTCTTCTTCGCCGAGCACGGCTTCGGCGAGACGCTCCTCGCCGTCCAGCACCGCCTGCACGGACTGATGGACGGCGCGCTCGGCGAGGCTGCCCATCCACAGCAGCCGCTGCTTCAGTTCCTCGAGATCATGTTCGAAATGGCGTTCCATGGATGCTCAGTCCCTTCCGCAAAATAAAACAGCCGCAACGATATAGGTCATCCGAAGCGGCCTGTGATGTAAGCCTCCGTGCGGGGGTCGGTAGGCGTAGTGAACAGCTTCGAAGTCTCGCTGTGCTCGATCAGTCTTCCATCCAGCATGAATGCCGTGAAGTCGCTGGCGCGCGCTGCCTGCTGCATGTTGTGCGTCACGATCGCCATCGTGCAGCTGTCTTTCAGGTGAAACATCAGCTCCTCGATTTTCGCGGTTGTCACCGGATCGAGCGCCGAGCAGGGTTCATCGAGCAGCAGGACCTCGGGATCGACGGCGAGCGCACGAGCGATACAAAGCCGCTGCTGCTGGCCTCCGGAAAGCGCGAAGGCGGATTTGTGCAGGGAGTCTTTGGCCTCCTCCCACAACGCCGCGCGGCGCAAGCTGTGCTCGACCAGATCGTCGAGCCGGCCCTGGTAGCCATTGATTCGCAGCCCGTAAGCCACGTTCTCGTAAATCGATTTCGGAAATGGATTCGGCCGCTGAAAAACCATGCCGACTCGCCGCCGCAGTCCCACGACATCCAGTTGGGAGATGTCCTGGCCGTCGAGCAGGATTTCGCCGACAACGCGCGTATTGCGGATGGTCTCGTTCATTCGATTCAGCGTGCGCAGAAAGGTGGATTTTCCGCAGCCGGACGGACCGATCAGTGCCGTCACCCGGTTCTTGGGGATTTTCAGGTTCAGTCCGAAGACGGCCTGTTTCGGACCATAGAAGAAATTCAGATCGGAAATCTCAAAGCGCACCTGCGCCTCCTTTTCCGATGCCGTCTGTGGTTTTTCGCTCATCACGATCTGCGGCGCACGCCGCGCAGCGGTAGCGTTGTTTCCTTGTGCGGTCGTACCCATATCAGGCACTCCGTCCCCCTCCGCCGCGGCTCAGAACCACCCGAGTACCGATGTTGGCAACCAGCACAAGCGCCAGCAGGATCAGGCCTGCAGCCCAGGCTTGCCGGTGCCAATCATCATAAGGAGCTATCGCATAGGTATAGATCATCACCGGAAGCGAAGCAATGGGTTGTCCCCAGCCCGGGCTCCAGAAACGGTTGCTGAATGCGGTGAAGAGCAGAGGTGCAGTTTCGCCCGCCACGCGGGCAAGAGCAAGCAGCACGCCAGTAATAATTCCGCCCTTGGCGGCCGGCAGCACAACGGTCGCAATGGTCCTCCATTTGCTCGCGCCCAGTGCCATCGCCCCCTCACGTAGGCTGCCGGGTACGGCGCGCAGGAATTCCTCGGTACTGCGCACGGTGATCGGAATCACCATAATGCCCAGCGCAACGCCCCCGGCCATCGTAGAGAAGTGCTTAAACGGCAGAACGGCGAGCGAGTACGCGAATATGCCGATCACGATCGAAGGAACGCCGTTCAGCAGGTCGGTCGTATAACGAATGATGTAGGAAAATGTCTTCCCGCCGAATTCCGCGAGGTACACTCCGGCCATCAGGCCAACCGGCACACCCATCAGGGCGGCCAGAAACAGAAGTTTCAGGCTGCCGACGATGGCATTGGCCATCCCGCCGCCGGTCTCGCCCACCGGCTTCGGAAGCCGCGTGAAAAAATCGAGATTGAGTGACTTCCCGCCATTCCACACCAGGTAGCCCAAGATCAAGAAAAGGACCGCGACGACCCCAAAAGCGGCTACGCCGGTGAGCGTCAACATCACGACGTTCAGGAATTTTCGCCAGATCAGCAGGATTCGGCTCATGACGGGTGCCCTTTGCCGCGTTCGGTTGCCATGATCAGCAGTCTGGCGAGGCCGTTCAGAATGAACGTCATCAGGAACAGCACGAGTCCAAGCTCAATCAACGCGCTCAAGTACAAATCGCCGGTCGCCTCCGTGAATTCGTTTGCGATCACCGAGGCAATCGTATAGCCGGGCGCGAACAGGGACGCGCTGATCTTGGGATCGTTGCCGATGACCATGGTGACAGCCATCGTCTCTCCCAGTGCGCGCGCCAGAGCCAGGAACACCGAACCGAGAATACCTGTTCTCGCCCACGGTACGACGACTTTCCAGGTGGATTCCCACCGGGTTGCTCCTAGGGCCAGCGCCGCTTCGCGCTGTTCCCGCGGAACGGTCAGCAGCACCTCGCGCGATACGGAAATGATGAAGGGAACGACCATGATCGCAAGAACGATCCCGGCGGTGAGGAATCCCACTCCATAGTTCGGCCCCTTGAAGAACTTTCCGAGCACCGGGACATGCCCGAGCGAGCCGATCAACAGGGGCCCGACGGTTGTACGCATCAGCGGAACGACGATAAAAATCCCCAGCAGGCCATAGATCACGCTGGGAACCGCAGCGAGCAGATCAATCAGGAACGAAATCGTGTCCGACATCCGGCGAGGAGCAAGCTCGGAAAGGAAGATCGCCGCAGCCAAGCCCAGCGGCACGGCGATCACCAGCGACACGATCGAGGTCACCAGCGTGCCGTAGATGAACGGAGCCGCCCCATAATTGTCGAAAATTGGATCCCAAGTGGTCGTCCAGAAAAACATCCAGCCGAATTTCGCGCGCGACAGATGGGAATTCACCCACAACTCGTAGACCAGCATGGAGGTGATGAGCAGGATCCCAGCTGCAAACGTAAGCGTGAGGACGTGGGCCACTTCGTCGCCGTGGCGCAGGCGGCGAAGAAACGCACGGGGCCCTCCGCCATCCAAACGGCGGAGGGGTGCGTGCTCCATGGTGGTAGCCGAAGTTGACATCCTATTGGATCAGAGAAATAGCCTTCGTCTCCTTCACGACGACCGACTTCGGCAGCTGTGCGTAGGAAAGTCCCTCGTTGTACTTCTGACCATCCACCAGCATCCACTTCAGGAAGTCCTTGATCGCGTCACGCTTTTGCGCATCGGAAATCTGCGCGGGAATCAGCAGCCAGGTGAAGCTGGAAATCGGGTAGGACGTTGCTCCCGGAGCGTTGGTGATCGAAACTCGGAAGTCTTCCGGCAGGTCCTGGACCGAGGCGGCTGCGGCCGTCACGCCCGCCAGGTCCGCTTTGACGAACTTTCCGGCAGCGTTCTGCACCCTGCCGTACGGGATGTCGTTCTGAACGGCATAAATCAGCTCGACGTAGCCGATGGAGTTCGGCGTCTGCTTCACCAGGCCGGAAACGCCTTCATTGCCTTTACCGCCGAGGCCTACGGGCCAGTTGACCGATGTGCCCTTGCCCACTTTATTCTTCCAGTCGTCGCTGGCCTTGGAAAGAAAATCCGTGAAGATGTAGGAGGTACCGCTGCCGTCGGAGCGGTGCACCACGACGATGTCGTCGCCAGGCAGTTTCACTCCCGGGTTCGGCCTGGCAATCTCGGGGTCGTTCCACTTGGTGATCGTGCCGAGATAGATCCCTGCCAGGGCCTTCTGCGTGAAATTCAAGCCCGTGCTTACGCCCGCGACATTGTAGGTGGGGATCACCGCACCGAGGACTGTGGGGAAATGAAGGATCTTGAACTTCGCCTGCGCGAGTTGATCATCGGACATCGGGCCGTCTGAGGCGCCGAAGTCCACGGTGCCGGCCAAAAGCTGACGTATCCCGCCGCCAGAACCGATCGACTGATAGTTGATCTGGATGTTGGGATGCGCGGTGTGGTAAGTGTCAAACCACTTGGAATAAATCGGGTACGGGAACGTAGCACCTGCGGCATTGAGCAGCAGGGGGTTCGACTGCGCGCCCGCCGTGGCCGCCAGGGCCGAGAGAAGGAACAGTACAACCAGCATTTTTCTCATGTGCTTTGGGGTTCTCCTGTGTCAGTTGTCATTATCTTTTCCAGATTGTTACGGCCGTGTTACATCAACAAGAATTCGGCATGAACGCGCACATCACTCTGCTCGAAAGGGTGGAGAGGCGCGATCCCCGGGGGTGGGGGGCCGCGCCTCTGTGTCGGCGAGACCTGCTGTGGTTCTCAGAGCGCGCACCGCCAAGGCGCCGGGACGTCTTCAGATCTTCCCCCCTGCGCCGTTCGCCCAAACCACAACCGATTCACGTCAAGGGGGCGTTATCGTCCCGCCGCCCCGAGTCAGCGAATGGGCTCTCGGGCCACTGCGCTGCGCGTGCGCACCCTACCGTTCCCGGTTGAATTCAAGATGAACCGCGCGTGAAAAGACCAGGACTACAAGCCTGCGACTGCCGCGTTTTCGGCGCGTGCCTCGAGCTGTCTTGCGCGTCCGTGACGAACTTCAAGGCCGCGAACCCAGAACAGGACGTCTTCGGCAATATTCGTCGCGTGATCGGCGATGCGCTCCAGGTGCCTGGACGCCAAGACATATTGGAGGCTCGGAGCGGCCAGAGACGAATTCTCGGCGATACCGGACAGCAGCGCCTCAAAGACACGATCGCGATACTGATCCACGGCATCGTCGCTTTCAAGAACCTGCGTCGCGAGGTCCACGTTTTGATAGATCAGAGCGCCCAGGCATTTTGAAATCATCGCGCGAACGGCCGCGGTCATCGGCTCAAGCTCGGCGGGAGTCGTGACGTCCCCCATCGTTGAGAGTGAAATGGCGCGCTCGGCCACGTTGACGGCCAGATCTCCCATGCGCTCCAGGTCGTTGTTGATCTTGAGCGTGGCGACGATCAGGCGGACATCCGCATCGGCGAGGTTGCCCGCGCGCAGCAGGCGGATGGCGTGTTCGTCAATAACGATCTCGAGTTCGTTGATGCGTGGTTCGGTGAGAAACACTTCACTGGCCAGGCGTTCATTGCGTTCAAGCAATGCGCCGAGCGCCCGGTTCACCGACCCTTCGACGGTTCGCGCCTGCGAAACCAGATAGTTCAGCAGCACCGCCTGAAAGACTCCTTCGGTGCTCATTTTTGTGGCTGCCATGACGGCCTTCCCCCGGCGCCTGCCGGTCGACAGGAACTTTGTCGCCGAATGCAGGATGACGCACCGCCATTGCCACCGCATCAATTGGACATGAATGCTTCAAGACAGCGAGCGCGAGCTAGGTGGCAAGCGATACGGAGAAGGAAAACTTCGAGCCGTGGCCGACTTCGCTCTCCACCCACAGCCGGCCGCCGTGGGCTTCGACGATGTGCTTGGCGATCGACAGACCAAGCCCTGTGCCGCCGGCCTCGCGCGAACGCGCGGCATCGACGCGGTAGAAACGCTCGAAGATCCTCTCCTGGTCGGCAAGCGGAATACCCATGCCTGTGTCGTCCACGGTGACCACGGCCTCGCGCGGACCCGCAGTCGCGCTGACGCGGACACGGCCGCCCTCCGGCGTATACTGCACCGCATTGTCGAGCAGGTTCTGCACGACGTCCCGAAGCAGGCTCGCATCGCCCAGCACATCGGGCAGCGCTGCCGGCACATCCACCTCGAGCGCGATTCGTTTTCGGTTCGCTTTCAGTTGCGACGTTTCCGTGCAGCGTTCGATGACTTCGGCGAGTTGAACCGGAACGAATTGAACCTCGAGCTTTCCCGCTTCGATGCGCGCAAGCTTCAGCAAGTCGTCGGTCAGGACTGCGAGCCGCGTGGCGTGGTCGCGGATGATTTCCAGAAAGCGGCGATTGTTGCGCGGATCTTCCAGCGCGCCTGAGAGCAGTGTTTCGGCAAACCCCTGAATCGCCGTGAGCGGCGTCTTGAATTCGTGAGAGACGTTGGCGACGAAATCATGGCGGACGCGTTCGAGCCTGCGCAGCTCGGTCACATCGTGCAGCACCAGGACCGCTCCAGCCGGCTTCTCGTTGAGCGAGACCCCCTCGAGCGCCTGCACCGGAGTCGCCGTCACGGAGAAATTCCGGTGCTGCACGATCCCCATCGCGATTTCGCTCCGAAGACCCTCCTCGCCCCGCAGCGCCCGGCGGATCAATCCCAGCAGATCGGAATTGCGAACCGCTTCGATCACCGGGCGACCTTCGATCGCCGCCGAGTCCAGGTTCCAGATCTCGGAAAAGGCGCGGTTGCAGAATACGAGCCTCTCCTGCGCGTCGATCACGGCGACGCCCTCCACCATGCTTCGCAGGATGGCGCTGGAACGGTTGCGTTCACCGCTCAAAGAACGGATCGTTTGATCCATCCAGGCCGCTGTTTCATTCAAGGCGACAGCCAGATCGGCCAGCTCGTCGCGCGGCCGCTCGGCCGGCAGGGGACGAAAATCCCCGACCGCAACGCGGCGCGAGAAATCTTTCAACCGCTCGACGCGCGCGGCGAACACCCGGAAATAGCCGAGCGAGATCAGGCCACCCAGGAGAAGAATGATGAGGGACGCGGCATAGATTCTTCGGCGCAACTCCCGAACCGACGCGTCGACTTGGGCAAGCGGCAGCGCCATGCGAATCACGACGGGAGGGCGGCCGTCCTGGTCGCACCGCACGGCGCGATACACCAGATCCCGGCCCAGCGTTGCGCTGTACCGCACGGATTGGCCTTCTCCGCCGGCAAAGGCCTGCTGAATCTCGGGTCGGTTTGAATGGTTCTCCATCGTCTCCGGATCGTGCTGCGAA
The DNA here is from genome assembly GCA_036514055.1 of Candidatus Acidiferrales bacterium. Lineage (GTDB taxonomy): Bacteria > Acidobacteriota > Terriglobia > Acidiferrales > UBA7541 > Palsa-295. The sequence goes on along the minus strand of DATBXX010000075.1, from coordinate 1,647 downwards.
TCCGCCAGCACCCGGCCCAGGTTGTCGATCACGGTGACACGTGCGCCGCTGCGCCCCATCCATTCAGCCCACGCGCGCAGCTCGGCGGCATCGTCCAGATGCGGCGGGCGCGCTTGGGCGATATTCAGAAGGGAGGCGAGCTTGTCGTCGGCCGAGCGAGTGGAATCGCGGCGAAGGACTCGGGAGGAGTAAAAATCAACGGCAAGAAGGACGCCAAGCAGCAGGGCGAAATACGTCAGCCCGAGTTTCCAGAAAAGCCTAGCTCGCACGGGTTTCGAAGAGGTAACCGGCTCCGCGAATCGTCTTCATGAAGGCCGGATGCTGCGGATCGGCCTCGATCTTTTCGCGCAGGCGCCGCACGTACACGTCCACGCTTCGGGGCGTCACAAACCGCTCGGTGCCCCATACGCCGTCAAGCAACTGATCGCGTGTGAAGACGCGGTCCGGCCGCGCTGCCAGAAAATACAGCAGCCGGAATTCCAGCGTGCTCATGGGCACCGGCTTTCCGCCGCGCGTCACTTTGTAAGCGGCTGGATCAATGCGCAGCACGCCGATTTCGATGGTCTTCTCGGTCGGCGTTCCTGGCTCGGTCCGCCGCAAAAGCGCTTTGACACGCGCGACAAGCTCGCGTGGGCTGAACGGTTTCGTTACGTAGTCGTCGGCGCCGAGTTCCAGCCCCACGACACGATCGGCTTCTTCGCCCTTTGCCGTCAGGATCAGCACCGGCAGGCGGTTCAGGCTGACGTCCTTGCGAACCTCCTTGCATATTTCCAGGCCCGACAATTTCGGCAGCATCAAATCCAGAATCAGAAGATCCGGAGGTGTCTTGCGAACTTGCGCAAGTCCAGTTGCGCCATCGACGCTCGCAGCGACCTGAAAGCCGTCCTTCTCCAGGTTGTATCTGACCAACTCGATAATGTCTTTGTCGTCTTCGATTACTAGGACACGTTTCATCGATTCTCTTTCAGGGAGTCGTCGACAACATACGGGAAATGCCGCCCTGGGCGCAAGCAGCCGATGCGAGCTCCCGATGGTTTTAACGAAGTATTAACATCGTTCACGGAAGGCAGGTCACAGATTCGCGGGGTCGCGGTTATCGTTTCGTGCCGGCTTCAGCTCGGGATGACGAGCAACTCCCTCTATACACGTGACTTGGCCGTACCCGGTCTACTGCCCTTCCGACTGGAAATCACTCCCCAGGCCTGCCTGCGACCGATCAATACATTTGGGTGCTTGTGCCGATAGTTCCTGCAGGAGAGCGCTGCCTGCGTGTGCGGATCAGCATGTGCCGGGCCGTTACGTGACGGGAAGCAGCGCGCCCGCCGTCAATGTGGCCGAGATTTACGCAAAGTCCTGGGCAGTCAACGCGCGGAAGTTCAATGCACGGTTTAGTAAGAAGCTCCAAGGTGATGTTCAGGGAAGCGCGTCATGACGGACACCGAGAAAATCGCAAATCGCATTCTCGTTGCCGAAGACGATCCGGTTTCTCGCCGCATGCTGGAGGCATTTCTTCAGAAGTGGGGTTATCAGGTCGTGACCGCCGTCGATGGCCTGGACGCCGTGCGAATCCTGGAAAGCGACCAGGCCCCGTCTCTCGCCATACTGGACTGGATGATGCCCGGCCTGGAAGGCCCGGAAGTCTGCCAG
>DATBXX010000074.1:0-8409 GCA_036514055.1 Candidatus Acidiferrales bacterium | reverse complement strand
CGCAAAACAGTTCTTCTGCGGCGGCCACGCCGGCTGCGAGCCAGCCCGTCGCCACCTCCGTCACTTCGTCCACGCCTGCACCGCCTGCCGGGAAAAAAGTCTGGACCAACGACGATGTAGGCGACCTGCGAAGCGACTCCGTGATTTCAACGGTGGGCTCCTCCAACCCGAAATCCGGCGTCAAGCCCGCGACGGCTTCAAAAAACAACGACGCAAAATCCTACCAGGCTCAGATCGCCAGGCTCGAAGCGCAGATTCCGCCGCTGGACAGCCAGATCGCCGAGCTGCAGGCTGCGATCGACGGAAAACCCACCGGGGATGCGAAGACATCGCAACGCCCGCGCGGAGTGAAGGCCGACGACTGGTCAGTGGAAAAGCAGGACCTGGAAACCAAACGCGACGCCATTGTGGAACAGATCAACGCGCTCCGTGACCAGGCCCGCCATCGCGGCATCCCGGCGAACGCGCTGCCCTAGTGCCGCGCTGAGTTTCAATCACCGCGCAACGGCGGCCACCTCTTTTTCAATGGGCGCGCCAATCAGGTTGCCCCACTCGGTCCACGAGCCGTCGTAATTCTTCACGTTGTTGTAGCCGAGCAAGTATTTCAGGACGAACCAGGTGTGAGAGCTGCGCTCGCCGATGCGGCAATACGCAATTACCTCGCCTGAACCGTTCACGCCCTTGCCCTCGTAGAGCTGCTTCAGCTGGTCGGCGGACTTGAACGTGCCGTCCTCGTTGGCGGCCTGCGCCCAGGGAATATTTGCGGCCGAGGGAATGTGCCCGGCGCGCTGAGCGGTTTCGTTCATGCCCGGGGGAGCGATAATTTTTCCGGTAAACTCATCCACCGAGCGCACGTCGACCAGCTGTCCGCGGCCCGCTTTCTCAATCACAGCGAAGATGTTCTCCTTCCGAGCGCGCAGGGACTCGTCCGGCCCGGTCGCCCGATATGTCGCGGGCGCGACCTTCGCGGCATCGGCTGTTAGTGGACGCTTCTCTTCCACCCACTTCTTGCGCCCGCCGTTCATCAGGCGCACATCCTTGTGCCCATAGTATTTCAGTTGCCACAGAGCGTAGGCGGCGAACCAGTTGTTGTTGTCGCCGTACAGAATGATCGTAGTGTCGTTTGAGATTCCCGACTGCCCGAGCAACAGCTCGAGCGCCTGTTTGGTGATCAGATCGCGGCGAATATTGTCCTGCAGCTGGGTCTGCCAGTTCCATCCGACTGCTCCCGCGATGTGGCCCTGATCGTAACCGGAGGTGTCCACGTCCACTTCCACCAGCCGGATTTTCGGATCGCTCAGGTGATCGGCGACCCACTGCGTCGAGACCAGCACTTCCGGATGCGCGTACTCGGCCATATAGTTTCCTCCTTCAAGGATTTCGCTCGGTCCTGTGAACTGGTTTCCTCGTCGTGCAACAAAAAACCCACCAACCAGATTCTGTCTGGCGGTGGGTCTAAGAGATCTTGAGCTTGAAAGCAGCTTCCTAGATGACTTGGGTACCCATGCCAGAAGACACACCTGTGCGACATGGGCAACAACAGCCCTGGGCCGGCTTCTGCTGGCAGGTCATCTTTGGCAGGATACACCGTCCTTGACAGGAACCGCAATGGCGCGGGCGGGCCGTTATTTTTGCTTCGCGACTTTCCATTCCTTCAGCGAAGCTTCCAAAGGCTTTTCCATGCGTTCCGGATGCTCAAGAAAACCTCGTCCGGTCGCAGACTGCCCGTAGTACAGCACGGCGCCGCTCTGTGAATCCACGATCGCGACGTTCACCACGACGTAGTCGGTTTCATTCACGCCGGCAATCGCGCCGAGAACCTTCTGCCCGCCCGTGTTCACCACGCCCCAGGCCCGTACAAAGACCAGCGCGTCGGCAGCCGCACCAGGGTTGAAGTTGGCGACTTCAGCGCCCCGCGGTGAACCGGCCGTTGCGCACGTCCTTGGGTTTTTCACTCATGTGTTTGTAGAGCGCATCGAAGCGGTCTTGCATGTCCGCCACGGCAAATTTGAGGTCCTGGTTCTTTTCCTGCGCCTCGGGCGTGAACACATCGCTTGTAACGGGAATGCTAAGTTAGCCTGCGAACCCAGTCAATTGCGAAGGGCACTTCATGACAACGGCTGAAGCGAACCGTCGGAGGCGGCCTCAAGTTCGACGCGCAGCAGCCAGTCGAAATGAAATCGTTCGCGAGCGAGCCATGTTTCCAGTTCTTCGCGTCCGGGGGCCTCAAATTCGGCGAGCATTTTCCCATCCTGCATGTTGAACACGACGCGCCGCGCAGTCACGGGCTTGGCACCGAACAGACGCCTGGAAAGTTCCTCGGCACCCTGCCGGGTCAAACAGGCCAGCGTGTGTTGCGAAATGTAACGGGGCATTTGGTCTCCTGATCGGTCGGGCTATCGGGCCGCGAGCACAAGCAAAGGGAATACATGGGCGGCGCAGAAAATGCAAATCCACACACAAAGGCATGCAGGCGAACTGAACCATGGGACAGGTGACGATCCCGAAAATCCGCGGCCGAAAACAGAGGGGACGCTGTGTGTGAGGACTAGAATGGAATTGCGAGGTTCCAGGCATGAAGACCTACAAACAATGCATCTGTTTCTGGCTGCTGGTGCTGGCGCTGGGAATGGCCGCAACTGCGCGCGCCAACGGGCCGATCGGAGAACTTCAGGGAACAGTGCTTGATTCAAAAGGCCTGCCCGTGCCGGATGCAACGGTCACCTTGCAGACCTCTGACGGCAATCATCCGCACGCCACGCACACCGATTCCAGCGGACATTTCAAATTCACGCGCTTTGAGACCGGGCAATACGATCTGCGGGCCTACTCCAAAGGCATGTTCTCGGACTGGACCAAACGCGTCTCCATCCGCTCCAGGAAAACAACCGAAGTGACGCTTCGCATGCCTCCCCCGGCGGACGACTCGCTGACCGTCACCCAATAATCCAGCATTGTTGAGGGGTACTAATACCCCCGTACTGCAAAATCGTGACCCGCGGGCCATGGATTCGCTGCGGCTCAATGAGAGAACATGTCGTTGCGGGTTGGGAGCTGCGTTGCGGGGACGACGGTTCCGAATGGAGCCGTAGCACGCTGACCAACCCGTCGAAAACCCTCCTGCCGACGTACCCCTTCCAGACCCCCGTTTGCAGGACGGGTTTGTGCCGCGCGCTCAGGCCTACTCCGGAGTTCCAGAATGACCTCGTTTGGCAGCTGTCTTGCGTCACAACAGGGCGGAGTTGCGGCCATACTCGGCCAACTGGTTTGAAATCTCTTCCCGACCGTCTGGCGGCGGCCCGAAAGCGAAACGGCTATGCGACAGGTGAAGGGAAAATCCGACAGGGTCGGGCGCAGGTTCGGGGCTGTGATTCTCGCCCTGTCATGCTCGCTTGCGGTGCCGGCTTGGGCCGAGGACCTCAAGCAGAAGACCGTCGATCGATTTCAGCACTACGTCGAGCTTAGCGAAGCGCAAATGGATGCCCCGTCCCGGCGCCAGGGTCCGTATCTGTGGGTCGAACGCCTGGGGCAAGATCGCCGCGCGACGGCCGATGCGCAATTGCGCGCTGGAGAAGTGGTGATCGAGCGCCTGGAAACGCCTGATCCAGGCGGGCTCCTAAACCCGATGACCGTCCCTGACGGAATGATCCACCACTGGATCGGCACCGTGTTCATCCCCGGCTCCACCCTGGCCCAGACACTCACACTTGAGCAGGATTACGATCATCACCAGGATTATTTCCGGCCAGATGTGATGCGCTCGAAAATCTTGCGGCACGATGGAAAAGATTTCACCATTGCGTTGCGCCTCTGCAAGAAAAGGGTAATCACAACCGTTCTCGACACCGAGCACGAAGTCCACTACGAGATGGTGGATTCAACCCGCGCCTGGAGCCGCTCCCAAACCACGCGAATTCAGGAAGTCGAGAACGCCGGGGAAAAAGACGAGCGCCTGCAACCTCCCGGGCACGATCGTGGTTTTCTCTGGCGCATGAACACCTACTGGCGCTTTGAGCAGAAAGACGGCGGGACCTACGTGGAATGCCAGTCCATATCGCTGACGCGGGATATTCCCGCGGGTCTGGGATGGCTGATCGGACCCTACGTGACCAGCGTGCCGCGCCAGTCGCTGACATTCACCCTGGCGACGACCCGCAGCGCGGTGCTCGGGCGAATCAAGGCACCTGCTGCGCCATAGCCGCGCCGGAAGCAGACTCCAAGCCATTTGCGTGACGGACCTACTTGAAGGTAGCAGTGACGGTGTTGTTTTGAATCGCCGCAAAAGAACATGTTCCGGCCGTGATTATCGTGCCGCTCGTGTCTGTCGCGGTGCAATCGGTGCCGAGCACGCTCCCTGCCCATGATACGAAAACGGAATTGGTCGAGGCGTTCGGCGTGGCGGTGAGCGTAACAGAACTGCCACTGAGATAACGGGCCGTGCAGGTTCCCGATTGCAATGCGGGCGCGCCGTTGGTTCCAGCCGTTTCGACGCAGTTGATCTGACCGGTTGAATCGGTTACCGTCCCGGATCCAGTGCCATTGGTTCCCTGCACGGTCACCGCCAGGTTGAAGGTTATATTCGCACCCGTCAGAAAAATATCCTCGAGTCCGTTGGAGTCGTTGGCGACCAGGTTGTCCGCAAAGGAAATGAAACTGACCGTGTTGCCGTCGCCGCTAATCGATGGCGCGACGCTCTTGCCGTCGGCCGGCGGGCCTGAGGTGCCGGTGGGCTTGCTCGCCAGAAGTGTAAAGGTCACACAGCCCGTCGTGGTCACCGTGGTAATCACCAGAGAGAGGTTCAGGCACGGGTTCCGGACGAAAATATTCTCGATGCCATTCTCAACGGTGCCATTCAGATTGGAGGCCTGGGAGGCGAAGGCGACGGCCTCGCCCGTAGTGCAAATCGTGGTCGTGAGCGTGTCGCACTTGCTGATGCTGGGCGCTTCACTGAAGCCGTTGGCCGGAGTCACGCCGTCCGGCGTTGAGGCGATTATCGTAGTCGCCGTGCAGGTGGGCGGGATAGTGACCTCGACTCCGGTGCAGGTATCGCGCAGGTACACCTGCTGAGTCGGGCCGACACCCGGAATCAGGTTCTGCGCCGTGGAAGCGAAAGCGATGAAACGCCCTTCCTCCGATATCGCTGGTTCCAAGTTGACCCCACTTGCCGGAGTGACGCCGTCCGGAGTGGAAACAAGACTCGTGACCGGACCGCAGGTATTGCCGTCGACGCCGATGGTCGTAACGCAGGTGGAGCGTTCAAAGATTTCACTCAAGCCGTCCGGATTCGAACCCGTTACTAGGTTGGAGGCCGAAGAGACAAAGGCAACGAACAGCCCGTCTTGCGCGATGGCGGGATCCGAACTGGCACCGTCTCCGGCAGAGGTGCCATCGGGGGACGCCGAAACCAGATACGTGAGGGGCGCACAACCGCCCAGTGCGACCGGCGGCACCGACGTGCACGTATCCCGGACAAAGACTTGCGGCGTGACTCCGTCAAACCCGCTGGCAGGCGGATTCGTAACAAGGTTCGTCGCAAGCGACACGAACGCAACGTAGCGCCCGTCGGAACTGATTACCGGATTGTAACTCTCGCCGTTGCCCGGGCTCACACCATCTGCGGAGATGGAGACCAGGGCTGCCGCGTTGGTGTTGGTTGTGGTGGTGGTTGTGCTCGATGTGCAGCTCGCGACGGCAGTACACGGCAGCTGCCAGTACACCTGGCGCGCAATTCCGGGCACTACCACGTAGTCCACCAGATTGCTGGCCGTCGAAGTATAGGCAACGTGCGTTCCCGAGTTATCGACGGTCGGCTCCGAACTCGCTCCGTTGGCTACCGCTCCGTTGGGCGACAGACTCACCAGAGTCGTTTTGGGAGTGCAACTGGAGGCACCTCCGGCGACGACCGTGCCGCTGAAGCAGGTGTCGCGCAGAAAAATGCCGCTCGAGGTAATCACCGGAGTGACCACGAGGTTGGTCGAAGTGGACGCGAAAACCACGAACTCACCGGTCTGGCTCACCGATGGTCCGGCGGTGGTAAGCGTGGGGGTTCCACCCGTGCAGGTCGCACCGCAAATACCGGTGTTGGCCTGCGAGCCGTCCGGCGCGAGATCAACGATCAGGGGCGGCCCATTCAACTCGGTAGCGTTTACGGCGAATGGCACGACGTTGGAAGTGCCGCCGCCGGTTCCGCCGTCCGCCGGGTTGACGACCGCTACCTGCACGACTCCGGCGGTCGAGAAGTCACCGGCATTTAGCGAAGCCTGAAGTGAGCCCGAATCTGTAAAAGTCGTCGGGCGCGGAGCGCCGTTCAGCGTGATCACAGAATCGGGCACGAAGCTCGACCCGCTTACCCCGAGGAGCGAACCCGGGCTTCCCGCCAGTATGGACGTGGGCGCCAGCGTCGCGATCACCGGCAGCGGATTCCTGATCGCCAGGGGAACTGAAGCCGAGCTGCCTCCGCCAGGCGGCGGATTCACGACGGCAATTTCGAGTGTGCCTGCGCTTGACACATCGCTTGAAAGAACGGCGGCCTGCAAGAGAGTTGTGCCTTCAAAAGCGGTTGATCGAATGTTGCCGTTCACCGTAACGGTGGACTGCGACACAAAGTTCTTGCCCGACACGTCCAGTTCGAACGTAGTGCTTCCGGTTGAGACCGCCGTGGGCGACAGCGACGTGATCACTGGCACGTTGCTCGAAACTGAGTCGATCGTAAACGTGAGAGTCGTGGTCGTTCCGCCGCCAGGCGGAGCCGTCTCGACGGCGACCGTTGCCGTGCCGGCATTCTGGATGTCGCTTGCGAAGATTTCCGCCGTCAGTTCCCGGGTCGTGTCAAACAGCGTGGTGCGCGGCTGTCCGTTCCACAGCACAATCGATTGGGGGGTGAAGTTGTCACCGTCCACCTCGAGCCGGAAGGCCGGCTGGCCCGCCGGCAGGTCCGATGGAACAAGTGCCGAGAGGCTGGGCGTAGGGGATTTGATCTGCTCCTGGCAGCAGGAAAGCAGCACCGCCAGCGCACAAACCAGCGAACCGACAAACAGACGAGTTATGCCCCGCAAGCTTCTGACTCCTGAGTCCGCAGGTCGAATCCGGCGGCTAAACGTAATCGTAGAGACTACTAGAGATGGCTGCAGGGGGCAATTGGGATGCCTGCCTGGGATGCCTGCCCCGTCTTGCCCCGGTGCGGGGCCCCGATGGGAACAGAGGACTTCCGCGGCGAACCTGTTCGCCCCGGCAAGGTCCATGTCAGCGCTTGTTCTTGCCAAAAGACAAATTATTCGAGAAGAACGGCGGGACGTTTTTCTCCAGGCGGTCTTGAATTCCGCTGATGTGCGTACCCTCGTAGGTCTCAAACGTGTGGTGAATGCCGAATGCGGTCATCCTGCGTTCGAGCTCTTGATTGGAAGGCATCAAACCGTCTTTGGTGCCCACATCCATGCCAATCGCGTGCAGCCGCTTCAGGTTCAACACGTACTGGTCGAGCATTGCGAGCGGCGCGTTCGCATCCCACCGGGCCTGAACCAGCGGCTCGGGTTTGCCGTCCTGGTTCGGGAGGTCGAAGTAGAGCGGTGGATTGTCCGGATTGGGAGACCAGGCGGCCGCCGAGGCGATCATTGCGCGGGTGCTGAAATCCGTGTGGGCAAGATCTGCGGCGCTGTGAATGGCTGCGGCCTTCGCCATCGCCTCGGCCGTGGGATTCGAGTTGGGAACCAGGCAGCAAGCGCTCATGGCATAGATGCTCGAGAATACGTCCGGGTATTTCATTCCCAGCCGTATCGTCCCGTACCCGCCCATGGAGTGGCCGGCCAGACCGCGACTGGCGCCGGCGGCAATCGTGCGGTAGTGCGAATCCACATAGGAAACCAGATCGCGCGTAATAAAGCCTTCCCAGTTTCCCGTGGTGACCGAATTCGAGTACATGCTGCCCATATAAACCGTGTAGGCATTGGGCATGACCACGATCATTTCGCGGGCCAAGCCCTGGGCGAACGCCTTGTCCATCGCCGCGGGCGCATCGACGAACGGATGCTTGGCTCCGAACCAGTTGTCGTCCTTGTCGGTATAGCCATGAAGCAAATAAATCACCGGGTAGCGCTCACGCCTGTGAGCCTTATAGCCCGGCGGGAGATAGACCGAGACGTCGCGGTCCGCCGAATCGCCCTCCAGATTCCCCTCAAGCGAAGCGCCATGAACCTTCACGCGCTCAACTGTGCCGTGTTGCGACCCTGCTTGCCCGGAAAACAGCAGGCCCGAGCTTGCGGCAAGGAGCGCGCAGGCGATGGCAAAACGGAAAACCAGCTGAAGCGGTGTACCCAAACGAGCTGCGATCATGTCGTGCCGCTCCCCCAGGGACTACAGCACTGCGTAATAGGTGAAGATCGTATTGTCGGGATTCGCATGGCGCTTGCCCGT
>DATBXX010000073.1:0-48168 GCA_036514055.1 Candidatus Acidiferrales bacterium | reverse complement strand
CGACTGCTTGTAGGCATACGGTTTCAGGTTCTATTTCACTCCCCTCGCAGGGGTGCTTTTCGCCTTTCCCTCACGGTACTAGTTCACTATCGGTCGCCAACGAGTATTTAGCCTTGGAGAGTGGTCTCCCCAGATTCCCACTGGGTTTCTCGTGCCCCGTGGTACTCAGGATACCGCTTCGAGTCCGATAAGCTTTCGGCTACGTGGCTATCACATTCTTTGGCCCCGCTTTCCAGCGGGTTCACCTAGCTTTCGGATTGGTAACTCTACTTATGCGGTCCTACAACCCCGGGATGTAAACACCCCGGTTTGGGCTGTTCCGATTTCGCTCGCCGCTACTATCGGAATCTCGTTTGATTTATTTTCCTCCAGGTACTGAGATGGTTCACTTCCCTGGGTTTGCTCGTACCCGCCTATGTATTCAGCGGGCCGTTACCTGGTTTTACCAGATAGGGTTTCCCCATTCGGAAATCCCCGGATCAAAGCCTGTTTGCGGCTCCCCGGGGCTTATCGCAGCTTACCGCGTCCTTCATCGCCTGTTGGCGCCAAGGCATCCACCGTACGCCCTTAGTAGCTTAACCATAAAACTTACCCAACACGTCCCGAGCCGTTATGGATCAGGAACCTCAGAACTTCCCAAAGACGGGTCTTGCATCCCGTCTTGGTCCATTCTGGGGGTGTTATGCTCTCGATTTAGGCCTGAATCAGGCTAAATCGCTCGCATAAGCGGCGTGAGCAGGCAAGTTCGCCTTTCCACAAAACGCTACTCTCGAGCAAAACTTGCGGTTTATCACGCTATACGGACCTTGAAATCCGCATAACGCGATGCCTACTTCCTTCAGTTGTCAAAGATCGTTCGTTCCGGTCATCAACTTCCGATCGGAACGTCTCCGCTCCCGGCGGAGCGCAGAATCGGTTTGGAGCCGAATCTGCGATACAACGAACTGAAAATAAAAAACCCGGCGACGAGCGCCGGGCGAATCCGTCCATCAGATAGGGCGCTGGGTTCGCGCGCCTCTTGGGCGGATGTGCTCGAAGCTCGATTTCTTTCTACCCGGTATTCGTAACCAACCTCACCTCTAGATGAGTCGGCAGGCCCGGTCCGTCAGCAGACTGTCCCCCGAATCAGGGCTCCACCAACTTCCCGCCAGTATAGCAAAATCCAAATTTCCGTCAAGTTGCATTCATGATTCTTTCAGATCTTTTTTTGGACCCGTCTGTGGATTTCACCGCAGGTTGTGGGAAACAGACTGAGCCGTGTGCCGGTATTTCAAAAAAACCATACTCTGAAACTCACGCTACAATATCTCTTCGATCCGAACACCGGGCGGAATCATCGAATAACTTTTGAATCCGAGGCCCTTCCAGAGAGGTTCCTTTACTTGTCGACAACACTGTTCTCACCATTCACTTTAAACGGATTGACGCTCCAGAATCGCATTGTGATGGCGCCGATGACTCGGAATTTTTCGCCCGGTGGTGTCCCCGGACAGGATGTTGCGGCCTACTACCGCCGGCGCGCAGAGGGTGGCGTTGGCCTGATCCTGACCGAGGGCACATCGCCCGAGCATCCGCAAGCCGCGAACATGCCGCAGATCCCGCATTTGTATGGCGCGCGGGCACTGGCGGGATGGGCAGGCGTCGTCGAAGGTGTGCACGCGGCAGGAGGGCGGATCTTCTCTCAGATTTGGCACGTCGGAGCGGTGCAGAGTCCCGGCGAGGGCCCAAAGCTTCCCGCGTCGCCGATCAGCCCCTCGGGTCTGCTGAAGCCGGGAGTGAAAATCGGTGAGCCCATGTCGGTCCCCGAAATCGAAGCGATGATAGACGCCTACGCGCACGCGGCCGAAAACGCCCAACGCGCCGGCTTCGACGGAATTGAACTGCACGGCGCACACGGATATCTGATTGATCAGTTTTTCTGGCGGGGCTCGAACCAGCGCACCGACAAGTACGGTGGCGATCTGGTTGCGCGCACGCGATTTGCCGTCGAAGTGATTCAGGAGTGCCGCCGCAGGACCGGTCCGCGGTTTCCCATTCAGTTGCGTTTCTCGCAATGGAAACTGCAGGACTATGGCGCGCGCCTGGCGGCCACACCGGATGAGCTCGCGCGCTTCCTTGGTCCGCTGGCCGAAGCCGGACTCGATGCATTTCACTGCTCGACTCGCAGGTTCTGGGATCCTGAGTTCCAGGGCAGCGACCTGAATCTGGCGGGCTGGACCAAGAAGCTCACCGGCAAGCCGACGATCACGGTCGGCTCGGTCTCACTGGACGTTGATTTCATGGTTTCGCTCGGCCGATCGCCGAGGCCGGAATCTGGCGAACCGCAAAGTGACCCGAACGCCCGCGCGGCAGAGATGGATCATCTGGGCGAGATGCTCGCACGCGGCGATTTCGATCTGGTGGCAGTGGGACGAGCGATGCTGGCTGATTCAAGCTGGGCTGCGAAGGTTCGCGACGGCCACTTCGGCGACCTCCGTTCGTTCTCTCCCGAGATTCTAAAGACTCTGACCTGAGGAGCGACACATGGCTTACTTTGCACTGGTCTACGACCTGGTGGACGATTACCTGGCGCGACGTGGCGCTCTCAGGGACGACCATCTCAAGCTTGCCCGGGAATCAAACGCCCGGGGCGAGCTCGTCTTGGGCGGCGCATTTGCGGATCCGCCAGACAAGGCTCTGTTGGTGTTTCGCGTGGAGGATCCTGCTGTACCCGAGTCTTTTGCGCGCAATGACCCGTACGTGACCAGCGGTCTGGTAAAACACTGGGAGGTCCGTCCCTGGACGGTGGTCGTCGGTCACAGCTGAGCATCCGGTATCCAAAACTCAGGCCGTGCGGGCCGCGTCCATCCGTTTACCAATGGCACAAATTCTAAGCAGCTAGGAGCTAGCTTGTGGCATCTTATCTGCCATGAACCTGACTAGTCCAAGTCCGAATCCCAGTCTTACAGCTCGGGAGGTTCTGGCCGCCTGGGGCAGAATCCTCACCGGAAACGTTCCCATGCTCTCGATCGAAATCACGCGGGAGTGCCCGCTCAGCTGTCCCGGCTGTTACGCCTACGGTGACACGCATCTTGGCGGCGGCGTGACGCTCAGTGAGCTCAGCGATTCTCGTGGCCAGGCGCTGGTCGATGGCGTGATCGATCTGGTGCGCAAGCACAAGCCCTTGCATGTTTCACTCGTCGGTGGCGAGCCGATGATTCGTCATCGCGAGCTCGGCCAGATTCTCCCCAAACTGAGCGAAATGGGAATATTCGCACTCGTGGTGACCAGTGGCGTGATTCCCGTGCCTCGGGACTGGATGAGCCTTTCGCGTGTGCGTGTCGCGATTTCGGTCGATGGTTTGCCCGAGCACCATGACATTCGGCGGAAGCCCGCGACCTACGACCGCATCCTCAAGAACATCGAAGGCTGCGAGGTGAATATCCACTGGGTGATCACGCATCCCATGCTCGAGCGGCCTGAGTATCTTGAAGAATACGTCGCGTTCTGGAGTGCGCGTCCGGAAGTGAACCGCATATGGGTGAGCACCTATACCCCGCAGATCGGCGAGCAGAGCGCCGAAATGCTCTCAGGCGAAGACCGCCTTGAGCTTGCCCGCAAACTGCCCGTGTTGGGTGTGCGTTATCCGAAGCTTTTGTTCAACGAAGGCCTGGCCAAGGCGTTTCTGAGCCCACCGAAGAATCCCGGCGACTGCGTATTTGCAAAAATGTCCGCCAACTATTCAGCGGATCTGGATAGCCGCGTGGAACCTTGTGTATTCGGTGGAACGCCAGATTGCTCGCAATGCGGTTGCGCGGCCAGTATGGGCATGCACTGGGTCAGAACCGTTCCCGTTGCGGCCGGTCTGAAGGTAGGTCATTTCATCGGCGCGTCGGTGAAGGTCGGTCTTCTGGTGAACCGTCTGAGATCGGGCCCGGCCCGTTCACGCTGGACTCCGGGCGCTCCGCGCCCGAGCGGCGAGGATGCTCTGGTGCAGATTCAGCCCTGACGCGGGACGCTATCCCTTTTGACGCTTGAAGAATTCGACCTGACGAAGACGTTTCGCGGCTTCCTCCTTAGTTTTGTAAGGGCCGCCCATGTTGCGTCCCTTGGAGGAAAGCACTCGGTAGCCTCCCTTTACTTTCTTAATCATGGTTTCACCTCCTGAACCACTATTGGGCACGCCCGGTTTCGAATCAATACCCCAAGCGCTGTAGCGAACCCCCGCGGGGGTGCGCCTCTGCGCTCGAGGACGCCTAACAACCATTTGCCGCCGCTGGGCTGTTCTGATAGCTTGCTCCCCGGGGATCGCATGGACACGGCCGCCCTCGATGCGCGGCAGTCTTGCTCCCTATGCCGGCGGAGAAAAAATGAAAGCACGATCCGTGTGGTCGATTCGGTCTTTCCTGCCACTGCTCGCGATTTTGACGGTGTGTACCGGTGCTGCCCTTGCGCAAGCGCCACCAGCGGGTGCGCCTCCCGCAGGACCGAATCCAATGAAGGCGCCATTCGCTCCATTCCACATGATTGGCAACATCTACTACGTAGGCTCAGCGGGTCTCGCCTGTTACGTCATCAAAACGCCGAAGGGAGAGATTCTGCTCGATAGCGGCTACCCGGATATGGCTTCCCAGATCGAGGGCAATATTCAGGCGCTGGGCTTCCAGCTTTCGGACGTAAAAATTCTGATCAACAGCCATGCGCACATCGATCACGGCGGCGGCATGGCCGAACTGAAAAAGGCCACGGGCGCGAAACTTGTGGCCATGGCCCAAGACGCGCCGTATTTTGAAAACGGCGGTCATAACGATGTTCTGTTCGGTGACCGCAATCTTTTCCCCCCGGTGCAGGTCGATCGGGTGATCCACGACGGCGATACGGTGAAACTGGGAGGGGTCACGATGACGGCTCATCTCACGCCGGGACACACGCCGGGAAACACAACCTGGACGATGATGGTGAACGATGGCAAGAAATCGTATCACGCGGTCTTCTTCGGAATTGTGACGCCTTTCCCCAACACGAGCTTTACCGGCAACCCGGCCTATCCAACCATGGGAGCGGATTGGGCGAAGACCATGGCGGTGATTCCTACGTTTCCGTGCGAGGTCTTCCTGGGATCAAACGGATCGTTCTACAACATGGCGGAAAAGCACGATGCGATGTTGAAGAATCCGCATCCCAATCCGTTCATCGATCCAGCGGGCTGCAAGGCGTATGTAGACCGCGGTGAGGCGACCTACCAGAACCTGCTGAAGAATCCGCCGCCGGCTGCAGCCCCCGGCGGACCGCCTCCGGGTGGCGCGCCTCCGCCGGCAGGCCCGCGGTAACTGGCGGCTTGACCGATCGCTTGAAAACGGTCGCAGCGGACTCACAGAAGAAGCGCAGCCGCGGTGGGACCGGAGGAACAATATCGATGGTCTGCACCCGCCTGGCCTCACCAAGGGTTTCTCTGAGCCTTGTCGCGTGGCTGATCCTCCCGGCTGCGGCGCTCGCACAGGCAACCGAACTCGGCCGCGGCATGAACCAGCCGGTCGCGCCGTTCCACATCATCGGAAACATCTATTTCGTCGGCGCATCCGACATCGCCGCGTATCTCATTGTGACGCCTGCTGGCGACATCCTGCTGGACGGCGGTTTCGTCGAGACCGCACCGCAAATCGAAGCCAACATTCCGAAGCTGGGCTTCAAGCTGAAGGATGTGAAGTTCATTCTGAACAGCCACGCGCACCTGGATCACGCCGGAGGAATTTCCGAGATGAAACGCATGAGCGGTGCGAAGTTTGTGGCCATGGATCAAGACGTCCAGGCGCTCACAGCCGGAACTGCGTTTCCTGCCGCCAAACCCGACCGCGTAATCCAGGACGGCGACACTGTGACGCTTGGCGGTGAGACAATGACGGCCCATCTGACGCCTGGACACACGCGCGGCTGCACGACATGGACGACGGTCGTGCGGGACGGGGCGAAGCGATATAACGTGGTTTTCGTGGGCAGCGCCTCGGTCCTTCCCAGTTATAAGTTGATCGACCGCCCAAATATTCCCGCGACGTATCCGGGCATCCAACAGGACTATGAGCGAACATTCCGCGTACTTCGATCGCTTCCGTGCGATGTGTTCCTGGGGTCCCACGGATCTTTCTATTCGCTTGCGGATAAACGAAGCGTACTGTCGACCAGTCCGGCGCAGAACCCGTTTATCGACCCTTGGGGCTACCAGGCGTACATCCTGGGCGCCGAGGCAGCCTTCCTGAAGGAACTGCAAAGCGAGCGGGCTCAGGCAAAGTAGTTTGCGCGCAGGTCAAGCAGGTGGCAAGATGCGGCGGCGACGCCGAGAGTTTCCAGGGCGCGCTTTCCGGCCAGGGGGCCTGTCGTAACCCCAAGGAGGGTTCGATGCACTGTTCAAAATGCGGAGTCGCGGTAGCAGACGGCACGTCGTTCTGCGGGTCCTGCGGCCAGCCGATCGTGGGCTACAGCGTGGCGCCGTCGACCGGGGCGCCGTATGCCGGCGGTGGCGCGGGTGCGCCGCTTGCTGTGGCGGCCGTTGGCGGCCGAGACTTTGCGGGTTTCTGGCTGCGTTTCGTGGCCTATCTGATCGACAGCCTGCTGGCGATGGTTGTAATGGGAATCGTCGTCGCGCTCGCGATTGGGTTTCTGGGAGTCGAGTTCTTTCGCGAGCACCTGGAAGAGATGGGCCGGGGAATGAACGGGCCCAATGCGGTCTTTCCGGCGATGCTCGTGTTCTCCATTGCGACCTTTGTCGTCGTTGTGCTCGTCCTGTCGTGGCTCTATTTCGCCGGTATGGAGAGCTCCGAGCATCAGGGAACCCTTGGTAAAATGGCACTGGGACTGGTAGTGACCGACATGAACGGGCTGCGAATTAGCTTTGCTCGCGCCAGCGGTCGGTTTTTCGCAAAGATCATCACCGGCCTGGTTCCGCTTTATATCGGTTACATCATGGCCGGATTTACCGAGAAGAAGCAGGCGCTGCACGATATGATTGCCAGTTGTCTGGTGTTGCGGAAGGCGTGAGAACACTTCACAATTCCCTGCGAAAGAGACCGAATTGATTTGCCCAAAATGCGGAGTGGAAGTGACGGGTGGAGCGCCGTCGTGTCCCTCTTGCGGTGAGACGATTCCTGATCCGTCGTCCAACGTCGGCGCAACCTCCTCGGTCCGGTTCGCGATCGCGCCGGTGGTCTACGCCGGATTCTGGCTGCGCGCGGTCGCCTTCGCGATCGATAACCTGCTGCTTGGAATCGTCGCAGGATGGGTGATCCTGAAGCCCATGATGGACCGCGCCGGGATACCGCTGGATAATCCAATGGTTTTTGTCACCGACACAAGCCGCCAGATGCTGGCCCTGAAACTCGCGGTCTTGGCGGCAGGCTGGCTTTACTGGGCGCTGCTGGAAAGTTCGGCCTGGCAGGCGACGCTGGGCAAGAAGATCCTAGGGCTTCGGGTGACCGATCTGGAAGGCCGGCGAATCAGCTTTGCACGCGCCTCGGGCCGCTATTTTGGGAAGCTTTTCTCCCAACTGATTCTTCTGATCGGATTTCTGATGGCCGCATTCACGGCAAGAAAGCAGGCCCTGCACGACATGATTGCAGGATGCCTGGTCGTGAGGAGCTCCTAGAGGTTTTCGATGAGCTCTGGGGATCAGGCGTGGACGAACGCGCGCCCTAGGCGCCCGAGCTGCGATGGGCATGCTGGGCCGGCGCGTTCTCCAGCTCGCTGCGAATTTTTGCCGTGAACTCAGAGCCGCTGACGACGCGGCCGCCTGGTTCGGCGATATCGGCCGTGCGGTAGCCTTTTTCGAGCGCGCGATCCACGGCATCCTCGATCCATTGCGATTCGGCGTTCAGGCCGAACGATTCCCGCAACATCAGCGTGGCTGAGAAAATCGCGCCGAGAGGACAGGCCACGTCTTTCCCTGCAAGCGTGGGCGCCGAGCCGTGAATCGGCTCATAAAGGGCGGGCTGGTCCGTCCGGCCCCGGCTGAGCGACGGGATTAGGCCGATGGAACCGGCCAGTGCCGCCGCTTCGTCGCTCAGGATGTCCCCGAACATGTTGCCCGTGAGAATCACGTCAAACTGCGCGGGCCTGAGCAGGATTTGCATCGCGGCGTTATCCACGTACAGGTGATCGAGCTTGACGCCGGGATATTCGTGCGCAAGCGCCGTGACCGTGTCACGCCACAGGGTTGAACTCGCCAGTACGTTTGCTTTGTCGACGCTCGTCAAATGTCCGTTGCGGGCGGCGGCGCGCTCAAAGGAATAGCGGGCCACGCGCTCGATTTCAAATACCGAGTACTCCGCAAGGTCGCTGGCCTTTTCCTTGGTTATCTTGTGTTCACCGAAGTAGATGTCACCGGCAAGCTCGCGCACGATTTCGAAATCGCATTCCCCGAGTCTTTCCGGACGAAGCGGCGAGATCGCCCGAAGAGCAGGGCGCAGGCGAATCGGGCGCAGATTGATGTACAGCCCGAGTTCTTTGCGGATGCCCAGTAGTCCCGCCTCAGGACGTGTGCCGAAAGGGAGTGACTCCCACTTTGGCCCGCCGATCGCACCCAGCAGGACTGCATCGACGGCTCGGCACCCGGCCAAGGTCTCCGGCGGCAGCGGCACACCCGAGCGGTCGATCGCGTTGCCTCCAAAGGGGAATTCGCGGAACTCAAAGTGGTGCCCGAATGCGGACGCGCAATCCTGCAGAATCTGCAAGGCGGCCCTGGTTACCTCCGGGCCGATGCCATCTCCCGGCAATACCGCGATGATCTTTCGCAATGCCGTCATGGAATGTTCGCCGTCCGTTTCACCGTGCGTTCGCGGCCGTGGCGCCCGAGCCCGCCTCGGTAGGCGATGGGTTGCGGCGAACCTTGTGGATGATGCCGACCAGGTCGCGATCGGTGATTTCCTTTTCGGCGTCGGCCAGGACAATCGCCAGCCGATAGCATTCGGCGAGCTCGGTGTCGGTTGTTTCATATCCGAGTTCCGCCAAACGTGAGCGGTAGGCATTGCGCCCGGAGTGCTTTCCAAGCACCAGCCGGCGCGCCGGCACCCCGACGGTTCCCGGCTCGATGATCTCGTAGGTCAGGGGGTTTTTCAGGATTCCGTCCTGATGAATGCCGGCCTCGTGCGCAAAAGCATTGGCGCCGACGACGGCCTTGTTCGGCGGGACCGAAACGTTGGTAATTTTCGACAGCATGCGGCTGGTCGGGTACAGCATTTCGAGTTTCAGATTGGTAGTTACCGCATAGCGATCCTGTCGTACGTGAAGCGCGACAGCCAGTTCCTCCAGTGACGCGTTTCCGGCGCGCTCACCGATGCCGTTGATGGTGCACTCGATCTGGCGCACTCCGGCGTCAATCGCAGCAAGCGAGTTTGGCAGCGCCAGGCCTAGGTCATCGTGGCAGTGCGCGCTTAAAACCACATTCGGATGCCCGCCCAGACGCGCGCGGACGTTGCGAAACATTGCTCCGTAATCATCGGGCGTCGAATAGCCGACCGTGTCGGGAAGGTTGATGATGGTTGCACCGGACTCGACAGCCGCCAGAACTACCTGACAAAGGTATTCGATGTCGGTCCGGCTCGCATCTTCAGCCGAGAATTCCACCTCGTCGCAATTCTGTCGGCCGAAGCGCACCATTTTCGCAATCTGTTCCAGCGCCTGCTCGCGCGTGGTACGCAATTTGTATTTCAGGTGCAGGTCCGAAGTTGCAAGGAAGACATGCAGGCGGGGTTTTCCGGCAGGCTCGAGTCCCCGCAGGGCGGCTTCAACGTCCGGCTGGGTCGCGCGGGCAAGGGCGGCTACGCGGCAATGCTTGATTTCTGCCGCTACGGCCCGGGTGGCCTCTAGATCTCCGGGCGACGCAATCGGGAAGCCCGCTTCGATGATGTCGACGCCGAGCTGCTCGATTTGCCGGGCGAGCTGAAGCTTTTCTTCGCGGTTCATCGAAAAACCGGGAGATTGTTCGCCGTCGCGCAGCGTGGTGTCGAAAATCTGCACGTGATCCATGGCAGCTCCTTTGCTGGTACCAGTGAACCTCAGAACGGCGCCAAGTGTCCAATTTATAATGATTGCAAGCCGGATAAAACTCGCTTATATAGACGAGCCAGCGGTCTCAAGGGGGAACGGTGGATCTGGCATCGCTGCAGGTGTTTCAGGCTGTGGTGCGGGAGCGGAGCTTTTCGCGGGCGGCCGAGAAACTCTACCGTACGCAGCCCGCCGTGAGCATTTCAATTCGCAAGCTCGAGGAGTGGGTGGGCCAGCCACTGTTTGTTCGTGGCTCGGGCGCGCCGACGCTGACCGATGCCGGGATGCTGCTGGTCGAATACGCCGAGCGCATGTTGAATTTGCGCGAGGAGATTCGCAAGGGGGTGAAAGAGCTGCGCGGACTGGACCGCGGCCAGGTCTCGCTTGGCGTGAACGAGAGCTCGATTCATGCACTGCTTCCGGCGCTTGCGCGGTACCGGCAGATTCATTCCGGGATTCGTGTGATGGTGCATCGGGTGTTCTCACGAGACGTGCCCCGCGAGGTGATGAATCACCATCTGGATATCGGCGTGATTTCCTATCTTCCGGAGGAGCGCGACCTGGAAGCTGTGGAATGTTATCGCGATTCGCTCGTCCTGGTCGTCTGGCCGGGGCATCGCCTGGCGAAGCGGCGCGAGGTGGATATCGGTGATCTAGGCCAGGAAACGTTCGTCGCTCACATTGTCGAATCACCCTACCGCCAGCGGGTGGTGCAGATGTTTGCGCGTCACCGGGTCCCGCTGCGTATGGACGCGGAGTTGCCTACGATTGAGAGCATCAAGCTTTTTGTGGAAATGAAGCAAGGCGTGGCGATCGTGCCGCGCATGTGCGTGGAACAAGAGGTCGAAAGCGGCGATCTGCGCGCGCTGCGGATCCGCCAGATGCGCGTAACGCGGAGGCTCTATCTGGTGTACCGCAGGGATCGCCCTCTGAGCGCTGCTGCGCAGGAAATGCTCGAGGTGATACGGCAAAGGCCGCGGCACCGAACGCCGACCGGCCGCAAGCGCAATCGAAGGACTCTCTAGAATCGGGTTGTGAGACGAAGATCGAAGCTCCGGGACGGGCCGATGGCGTTGCCGGAAAACAGGCCGCCGAAGTCGATCACGTCAAGAACGTTGTTGAGGTTTTGTCCGTCGACCTGCAACTTCATGTTCAGCCGATCGGATTTGTAAATATCCGCGCCAGCAGATGCATTGACCTGGAACGAAGGATAGATACGCCCTCGGGCAAAATTGATCCGATCCAGCATGCTCTGGGGATAAATTAGCGGAAGAGTCGTCGGGTCGCCGTCGAAATCAAACGGGAGACCGGTGTCGTATTGAATCCCCGCGGCGATCCAAAAGCGCGGAGTGATCTGATAGCGAACGCGACCGCGGACGGTATTGCGCTGGTCCTGCGAATCCGGGAAATGGCCTGAGCTCGGATTCACGGCGTCGTCGCCGAGAAATAGGCCTCCTGTCACCGGGAACCAAGCATTGCCGAGAGTATAGGAGTAACTGAGAAAGCCGGAAAAACGGTGCCACTCGGGTACGTCGACTTTAGCCTCCGCGCCGTAAATTATGGCCTTGCGGAAAGCAATGGGAAAGCTGATCGTCGTGTTGTCGATCTGATCGTCATCCGCATAATTGCTAACGAGCCGCCGGAAATAGTTGGCGTCGAACTTAATCCTTTTGAACAAGACCTTGGTCAGACCCGCTTCGTAGTAGTTCCCTTCGGATGGCTCCACTGGCAAGCGAAGAAATTCGTCCGGGTCGAGCGACTCGACGGCCGTTGAACTCGAAAGCAAAATGTTCTCGAATGATGGGGTCTGGAACACTCGGTCGTAGGAGAAATGAAGCACGAGATCGGCCGAAGGGAAATAACGGGAGATCGAGAACCGCGGATCCACCGCTTGCCGGTTCAACAAGAGCTGATAGTGGTCCCACCGCAAACCGGCGCTAATGGTCCAATTGCCTAGATGGATCAAATCTTGTACGTACGCGGACTGCTCGAGATCGGGGCGATGCGCGGCGAAGGCGAACGTGCAACCGGGACCGGTCTCTCCGCCCATCCCGTCCGGAGCGCAGGTATCGGGGTCGAATTGCGTGGGGTCGGTAATGATGTAGTTGAGATTTTCGTGCAGGAAAGTATTGTCCGATTCGACCCCGAATTTAAACTCTTGCCGCCCGTGATTGACCGTTACGCTTCCCTTGAAATATCCCTCGCGAAACCGATTGTGCTGAAACACTTCGACGGGGGTCGAATACTCGTTGGAGTTGAAGTTGTTGGAATTATCCCGCACCATGCCCCGAAAGTCCGCGACGACGTTGGACGAGAATGTGTGCTCGTAGGAAATAATTCCCATCGTCTCGAAGTTGCCGGCAGTTTGAAGCTGCGAACCCAGAGGCAACGATGGGTCGAAGGGGTCAATGTGGGGAGCTTCCTGGACTTGCTCGTTCGGTAGCTCGTAACGGGCGAGCTCATGACGAACAATCAAGGTGAGGCGATCTTTGGGCGTGAGATCGCGTGAATAGTGAACGGAAAAGTCGCCGGTCGTGCCTCTGTTTGTGAAGTTCTGCGGAACCACCGGATTCAGATAGTGATCCGACATGGAGCCGCTGGCGCTGGCTCCAAAAGTGTTCTTGCCCCAGACATACTGTCCCTCCGCGAAAGAACCGGCCGAATCGAAGCTGCCGCCGGACACCACAACTTGTCCGTGAAAACCCTGTTCAGCGTCCTGTAGCGTGTTGACTTCGACCACGCCACCCATTTTTCGCCCATATTCAGCGGGAATGCCGGCCGTGTAGATGCTCATGGACTGAATGTCGTCCGCCTCAATTTCGGGACCAAAACTAGGTGAGCGATTGTCCGTGAGAGGAATACCATCGACGACGAACTGCGTCTGATACTCGGAGCCGCGCGGGTGAAGGACTGCGTTGCCTTCATAGAGCCAGCCGGGCTGGGAGTTCACCAGATCCTGTATCGAACGGCCCGGCAATGAACCCAGGCGATCCTGAATGAGCTGTTTGCCGATCTGGTTGACCGAACCCGCTTGATCGGGATCGATCAGGGTATCGGTGGACGTTACGGTGATAATCTGTGCGACCGATGAGACTTTGAGCTGAATCGCTGCGTCCTCGGGGATCGTCGAGCGAATCTCGATGGACTCCGAGACGGCTGCAAAACCGGGTTGGCTAATTTCCAGCTGGTAGACGCCATACGGGAGACGCTGCACGTCCAGGTATCCTTGGGCGTCAGTCGCCAGGGCATTTTGATAGTGATTTGCCTCACTGGTGATTTGCACCGTAGTTTTCACGCCCAGACCGGATGGATCGGTCACTTTGACGCGCAACTCGCCGCTGTTGCTTTGGGCCGATAGCACCCCGACGAACACGATAAAAAGAACGAGAATCCTGGTCATGCTCGTCATCTAGAAATAGCCCCTGGTTTTGGTGTCCTGCATGTGAACATTCCCAGTCGAGCGGTTTTGTTCAGGTTTTATTTTCAGAAATCAGGTCATCGGCTGGCGCGGCCAAAACCGGTGCAAAAAGTTGTAGAATGACGGCCTAATTTCAGGAAAGGGTACGCCGGTCCTGATGCGAGACTCGACGATCGAACTACCGCATTCCTGTACTACGGATGCGCCTGTTCCGGCGGCTGTCCCGGGAATACCTGTCGAACAGGAGGTGATGGTCCTGTTTGATCAGATGCGCAACCGCCTGGTTCGCTACGTGCTGTCGCTGGGCGTTTGTGCGCACGACGGTGAGGACATCATTCAGGAGGTTTTTCTTTCCCTGTTCCGGCATCTGCAGCTGGGACGGTCCCGCGAGAATCTTCGAGGCTGGGTCTTCCAGGTTGCGCACAACCTCGCCTTGAAGTATCGCAACGGCAAGCGCAGGCAGCAAGCGAGGATAAATCCTGACAGTAGTCTGGTGGAAAACCATCTCGATCCGGCCACGAACCCAGAAGAACAACTCGCCGGCATCCAGCGCCGGAGGCGGCTGCTTGCGATTGTTCGCGCGCTGCCGGAACAGGATCAATGGTGCCTTTACCTGCGCGCCGAAGGTCTCCGGTACCGAGAAATAGCCAGAGCGCTCGGTATGTCACTCGGTGCGGTATCAAACTCGCTGGGTCGCTCGATGGCACGACTGGAGCGAGCGGGTGGGCGGTAAGACGATGCGAGGCGACAAACTTCACCTGTCGGACGAAGTGCTACTTCTTGCAGCGGACCAGGAGCTTTCGCCGAGGCGCGAAGCCGAGGTACTTGCCCATCTGGCGGTTTGCGAGGCGTGTCGCGCGCGCAGGGACCAACTCGAGCAGGTCGCTTCCGATTTTAGTCGCGCGCACCGCGAACGACTTTCTCCTGAACTGTCGTCCGTTGCGGACTCCCGCGCAGACCTGCAGACTCAGCTTGCTCTGTTGTCCAGCGGCTCCAAGCGCTCCGGTCGGCAGTATCGACTCGCAAACCTGTTTACAGGAACCGGGTGGGCGTATGTAGCCGCGGTCTTTCTGGTTGCGGCGCTCGGTCTTCGATTGCTGTCTCAAGAAACGCTACAGCGCGATTCGCGAGCGCATTTGGCCTCGTCCGCGGCGGGTCCGCTGCTACCGGAACCAAGGCTGACACCTGGAGCAACCCGCCCGATCAACACAAGCCAGGTGTGCACGCCGGGGCCTCGGGACCAGATGGCCACGATTCCGATGGCTGTGCGCCAGGCTGTTTTTCATGAATACGGAATGGACGGGTCCCGGCTGCCGGAGTACGAGGTGGATCACCTGATTACGCCGGAGCTCGGGGGCACTGACGATATTCAAAATCTCTGGCCCGAGCCATATGCCACAACGGAATGGAACGCGCATGTAAAGGATGAGCTCGAGGATCGTCTCCGCCAGCTCGTGTGCCAGGGAAAGCTGGATCTGCCAACTGCCCAGCGCGATATAGCTACGAACTGGATTTCGGCTTACCAGAAATATTTTCATACCAACAAACCGCTGGCGGATTTATCCAGTCTCCGCCGGGCGCAGGAACGCAGGTCGGCCGGCGAGGTCTGGGTCCAATATGCCTCGCTTGCGCCGATGACGCATGACTGATCAGGAATGCTTTCGCTAATGGAAGCGAGCCGAACTTCGGCGCTGCTCCGCAAGGGCTTCCAGAAACTTTTCTGCGTCCGGCCGCATCTCACCAGGCACATTCAATCGCTCACCAAGGCGCTGAGCAATCTGACGCGCCATCGCCCGGCGCACCTCCGGATCCAGGCTCGTGCGGCGTTCAAAGAAGGTCTCAACTAGCTGCAGTTCATCCAGAGTGAGTTGCGCCGACGAGATTGCCGGCAAGGCTTGAGTCGGAGCCGCGGCCACCCTCCAGATCGCGCCAACACCCTGGAGCGGCTTTTCGTGGACGACCACCGTGCCTGCGGCGTAGTCGCCCACACGTTTATTTTCCCGGCTGATCAGCATGGTGACGATTCCGATCGCATACAGACTCGGCAGCGTGTCCACGATTCGCAGCAAATTCCGAAGGACCGAGTCGTAGGCGTTAATCGGCCGGCCGGAGTCCTGAATGACGCGCAGGTGCGTCCAGCGCTTGCCGGGCGTCTGCCCGTTCCAGATCGTCTCGAACAGCGCGAAGTAGCCGAATTGAACCGAGAAGGCGACGAAGATGAGGATGGCGATTCCCCATTGTTTTCCCAGCGCCCCGACGAGGCCGAACGAGGACACCAGCAATGCGATCAATCCCAGGACGATGTACACCGCAAATTGCAGCAGCGTATCCAGTGCGACCGCGAGAAAGCGGCTGCCAATTCCGGCCAACGGAAACTCAAGCGAGGTTTGCTCCGGAGTTTCAATGATAAGCTTGTCGGCCGAGGACATCGGTGATCTCCAACAGCTGGCTTCAGAAGCGGCGTCCCTATTGGGCGCGCATCGACGAGCTTCTTGCGCGCTCGGGCGGGAGCGGGGTACGCGCCTTGGCCCATACGGAGCTGCAGGAATTGGCTCTATTATATCGCCAGACGGCTTCGGACCTTGCGACGATCCGCGAAGATGCTTCCAGCCGCAACCTGGCCCAGTATCTGAATCAACTCCTGGGACGCGCGCACAACCTGATCTACATGGGGCGCCGCTCGAGACCCGCCGGGATAATCAAGTTTTACCGCGAGACGTTTCCGCAGATATTTCATGAGACCTTGCCCTACACGATCACGGCGACGGCCATTTTTTTCGCAACCGCCGCGGTCGGCCTCATGGTGGCCATTGCCGATCCCGGATTCCAACGGTACATCCTGGGTCCCGAGATGATGGATACGATCGAGAAGCAACAGATGTGGACGCATTCGATTGTTACCGTGAAGCCCCTGGCGTCCAGTGCCATCATGACCAACAATCTGGCCGTCTCGCTCACTATTTTCGCGCTCGGAATTACAGCGGGACTCGGAACGGTCTGGATGCTGGCATTCAACGGACTTCTGTTCGGAGTAATTTCCGGAGCGTGCTGGCATGCCGGGATGCTGGGCCAGCTGATGAGCTTTGTCGCGCCGCACGGGGTGCTCGAATTGCCCGCGATTTTCATTTCCGGCGGCGCCGGACTTTTGATGGCGAAAGGATTGTTATTTCCAGGAACGCTGCCGCGCCGAGCATCGGTTGCCTTCGAGGGCGCCCGCGCCGTGCGCCTGGTGCTCGGGATCATTCCCATGCTCATTGTCGCCGGCACCATTGAGGGTTTTGTCTCGCCCTCCGAGCTTGCCGTCCGATGGAAATATTCACTCGCAGCAGGATTGTTCGGATTGCTGCTGCTCTACGTAATGAGGAAAGGCCCCAGAGCTGCCCGCACCGCGGCAATCAGCGAAGTTGCCGAGGACCCTCGGGCGTCCCTCTAGAGAAGGCTGCGTTCTTTCACTTCCAAATACCGGTTGACGAGCGCAGTTGACATTCGCGAGGCATCCACTTCCAAAGTAAGCGCGCCCTGCTGACGCAATCTCCGAAGTAGCAGTTCACGCCGTTGTACGACTTCAAGCGCCGCTGTATATCGATACATCCCGCTTGCGTCCTGCGGGCCGGCAACAACCAGACGCCGCAATTCCGGCTGCCCGATTATTCCCAGAAGCACCAGATGCCTGGTTGCCATCTTCGCGGCGCATTCTATGACCTCGGGCGTCGCTGCGGTTTCCGCCAGGTCCGTCAGCCACACGATTAGGCTTCGTCGGCTCTGCTGCGATAACAGGCTTTCGGCTGCAAGCAGGTGATCGGCCTCAAACGCTTCAGCGCGCACCTGCGCCATGCTCTCCATCAGGACGCGCAGGTGAGGCATGCCGCGGCCCGGGCCTACGCGTTGTTGCGGCTTGCGGCCGTAGGCGAGCAGCGCAACGCGGTCGCCGGAGTAAAATGCCACCTGCGCGAGGCTAAGCGCGGCACTGACGGTGTAGTCAAGCTTGGTCAGGCGATCCACGCGCGCTCGCAGCAGTCTGCCGGCGTCGAGCACCAGCCACACAGTCTGGCTCCGTTCGATCTGATG
This sequence comes from Candidatus Acidiferrales bacterium, assembly GCA_036514055.1. Taxonomy (GTDB): domain Bacteria; phylum Acidobacteriota; class Terriglobia; order Acidiferrales; family UBA7541; genus Palsa-295. Next base: position 30,671 of record DATBXX010000073.1, on the reverse strand, counting down.
AACTTTGGTAATCAGCTTTCCGCGCCGTGCCGTCACGCTCCAGCAGATGTCGCGGAACTCGTCGCCATCGCGATAATCGCGAAGGCTTTCAAACTCACGTCCATGGCCGCGCTGCCGTTTCAGCCGCTTTTCCAGTTCGATTTGACGGCTGCGGATCAGGTAGATGCGCATTTTCTGGGCTTCCTCAATATTCGGATACACGCGCACGGTTTGGGGAAGCCGCGCTTGCGCCCATCGTTCGGCTAGTCCCAGCGCGCTCTGGTACTGCAGCCAGACATTGCCGAAACGCGCATCGCCGCGGGCGCGAGGCTCGATCGCATACGACCCGCTGCGCGCACCGTTTGCGGGAGCCACGATCTCGATGCTTGGCAGCTCACGGCAAAACGATTCAGGGGTTTCGTCGGTAACCTTGGCGGAAATCGGGCTGCCCGAAGAATTCTGGAGTTCCAACCTCACCTGCACTGTTTTGACCAGCCCCAGAGGTACGTCCCAGAGGCGCCGAACCTCAATCTGTTCCGGTGTCGCCAACCGATTCAAATCCCAGGCCCATAGGGCCAGAACTAGGAGGTCCCACAGGGCCAGCGCGTACAGGAAGCGCGGCTCCCGCCAGGCGGGCGCGATCCAAACCAGCCCGACGAATAGGAGCAGGAAGAACCGGCGCCCGAACGCGAACGGGAAGCGTCCGGCGCGCTCGGCTCGCGCGGCGACATTCGAAGGGGCGAGTCGATTCACGGGTTATTTCGGCACGGCGATAGCGGACAGCACCTCGGCGATCACCTGGTCGGGCGCGATGCCTTCCAGGTCCGCTTCCGGCTTCAGCATCATGCGATGGCGCAGAATCGAGGGTGCGGCTGCCTTCACGTCGTCCGGGATCAAGAAATCTCGGCCTTGCGTGGCGGCGATGGCCTTGGAGGCGAGCATCATGGCCACGGCGGCCCGCGGGCTTGCTCCCAGGCTCACCGCTGCGGAATCCCGAGTGGCGCGGACGACCGCGACGATGTAGTCGAAAAGCTTTGGCTCGACGCGGACGCGCGCAGTTTCCTGTCTTGCGGCCTGCAGAGCCTCCTTGGTGAGCCGTGCGAGCCCGGCGCGATCAAGCTCCCTTGCTTCGAATCCGCCCTGGTAGCGCGACAGGATTTCGGACTCCTGCGAAGCTTCCGGATAGCCGATGCGAATCTTCATCAGAAAACGGTCCAGCTGTGCTTCCGGCAGTGGATAGGTGCCCTCGAATTCGACCGGATTTTGGGTTGCGAAGACCGCAAAAGACCTCGACAGCGGATAACTGACACCGTCAATGGTGACCTGAAATTCCTCCATGGATTCCAGCAGCGCCGATTGCGTGCGAGGGGGCATGCGGTTGATTTCGTCAACCAGCAGCAGGTCGGTAAACACCGGACCGCGATTCATGCGAAAGGTTCCGTCGGCGGGCTGGAATATGTTGCCGCCGAGAATGTCGGCGGGAATCAGGTCTGGAGTGCACTGCACCCGCTGAAACTCCAAGTTGAAAATATGCGCGAGACACTTCACCGCGAGTGTTTTCGCAAGACCCGGGACACCTTCGATCAACGCATGGCCGCCGGTGAGGATCACGACAAACATCTGGTCGACGGCGTCGGTCTGGCCCACGATGATCTTTGAAAACTCTTTGCGGACATGCGAAGCCAGTGCCGCTGCGCTCATCTCCATGCAGTGTTCTCCTGGTCGGCGCGTCCTCTGGGCTCAAGACGCGCCGAATAATCATGAAGCTGACGCACCAAATAGAGCGCTTCGTGTTCGTCGAGATCGATGCTGCGCATCGCGCGCTCGGAGCGGGCGAGTGTATCCAGAAGCGCGTCTTCCGGCCAGAGGAATCGGCCCGACGCGGCGCGGCAGACCTCCGGCAGTTTTGCCGTGGACGGGGTCGAAAGCTTGCGCGACAGAGCCAGGCGAAAACGCCGGTATGCAACGGACACGGCCGCGCTGGAAGCGTGCGCGGATTGATACAGGTCGCCAAGCGTTTCAACGAACTCAAGCGGTGAAAGGCGCGACTCCGTCGCAGGCATGCGCATGGCCCCGGCTCGCCGGGAGAAAGTGAACAGGACGGCCAGGAAGGCGATCGCGATTTGCAGCCCAGCCCACGGCAGCGGACCGTTCTCGAAATAGGAAATCATGGACGCTCGGGCGCCATGAAAATACTCGTCCCAATACACGCCTCGGTTGGTGGGCGCACCGATGCAGTTCAGAAACAGGGCCAGGTTGCTGTTCTCGCGCATCAGGCCATTGGTCAATGGCGACGCCGAAGCCCACCAGATAATCTCGCCCTTCCCGACGCGGTAGGAGATAACCGTGACCTCGTCGTCTCGCCCGTACAGCGCGAGCCACGGATGCTTGCTCGAAGTCAGCGTGTCAGGTGCCACCATGGAAATTTCAGGCGCATCGCGCGTGACCGGTGAAGGCAGCAAGGCTTGAAAGGTCCGCGGCTGCGGGTCCCACTGCTCGGCGGCCTCGGCGTCCAGATCGGGAACCAGGGCCGCGGCGCTTGCGCCGATCGCAAGCACCCGTCCACCCCCGGAAACGAATCTGCGAATCGCGGTCAGCTCGCCTGCCGAGGCGGTTTGTGTGGGTTCCGCCAGCACGAGCACGGCACCGTCAGGATTCGCCGGAAGATCTTCGGGCGACTTTTCCCAGCGCGCCACCCGATATCCCTGAGCTTCGAGCAACAGATAGGCAGCCTTGGCGCCAGCCCATTCCGAGGCGTAGCTGGAGGGAAAGCCGAGCGATTGCTGAACCGGCGCCGGACCCAGTGCAAAGGTCAGACCGAGCAGCACGACCAGGACGACCCCTGCCCCAATCAGGAAGCGGAGATCGCGGCTGTCGAGGAACGAAGGCATCCCAAAGTCTCCAATTGCTGCATGGCGTCGCTCCAATCCGCGTCGGTGGCGGATCGGTAGCCATACCAGACCAGCTCAAAACGCTCGGTCAGTCGAAGCAGCGGCGCGTAGTCCGCGCTCTGCTTCTGAATCAACCGCAGGGACTCCCGAGGAGTACGCGAGCGATCCTCTGGAAGAGATTTTGTCTCTTCCATCCGCACGATGGCCGCCCAGTACGCGGCGTGAATTGCGGCGCGGTAGTCTCCTTGAGCGGCGGCGGCCCGCGCGTCGCGCAACCAGCGATGCCAGTCCTGGTTCACAGGAACCGCGCCGCTAAGATCCATATCCGATCGCGTGCCGGCGCGCATCAGGAAGCGCACAGTCCAGAACAGAAGCACCAGGCAGGCGAGCACAATCACCGTCCAGGCCACGATATTCCCGATGGTTCTTGAGCCCCCGAGCCGGCCGAGCAGCCGTTCGAGCTGCCGGATAATCCACGACCAGATGCGTGCTTTGAGCACATCCAGCCACGAAGGTCCACGCTGGCCGCGGAACTCTCGGGCGCTCAAGATGGCATTCAGCCGCGCGCGGGATTGGGCAAGGTCTTCCGGTGCCAGCGGAGTTTGCATGGCCTGCGCCGATTCGCGGTAGGCCTCAAGTCTCAGCCGTGTCTGCGTCAAGACTTCGCCGCTTGCACCCGGATTCCTCTCGATCCGCGCAAGCGCATCGGTAAGCCACTCCGTCCCGACGCTGTAGCGGGTCTTGCCTGCCGTTACCGTCCAGTTTGCGGGCAGAGTGAGACGCAGTTCATGAACAGGGGCCGCATTGACCGGTGAGGCGCTCAAAGCCGACCGACAGCGGTCCAGCTCCGAGATATATTGCTGCAAGGTTAGCGCTTGTCGCACCGTGACCGAACCGACTGACTGGCAGTAGCCTTTTGATGGCGACAAGATCGGCAAGAACAGCAATACGATGAGGCCGGTGACCAGTTTCCAGACTCCCAGGAGCGGGAATTCCGAGGGTTGAAAGCTCCTCACGCCGAAGGTACCGTGCCTGTCGCGGGCGAGGGGCGATCAAGCGATGCCATCATGAATTGCAGGTCAAACGCTTCCTTGCGAATCCGCGTGTCGTAATAGCAAAGCACCAGAACGATCATGGAAATCGATCCCGTAACCGTTCCGCCCACCGCTCCGGAAATCGAGGCCAACAGCGCGAGCCATGTCGGCAGATGGTGATTTCGGAACAGCGCAATCAACGTTGCGATCGTGAAAGGGGCTTGAAAGACGATAAATCCCACATATCCGATGATCGCAGCCAGCAGGAAGGCGATGAAAATCTGGCCTCGCCGCCCGCGCGTGAGCTGCACGCTGCGGCGCACGGTCGCAAAGACGCCAAGATTCTCAATCATCAGCGCCGGAATCGAAACCGCGTAGCGCAGCGCAAGGTAGACGAACGCGGCCAGACCAAGAATGTAGAGCAGCAGCACCAGAAGCACGGTAGCCGCGGCGACGACCGCTTGACCTCGGGCCACAGCGAGCGCTCCTATGAGTACCGCGCCAACTCCGGCGATCACAGCAAACACCACTACTAGTAATCCGAACAGGCGAAGCGCCACGTTCAGGATGACGCCCATCAGGCGCCAGAACTTTCCGTGAATGCTTCGATAGGAGTCACGAACGGTTGACCGGCGCCCGAGATAGGCTTCTGAAACGGCATGAGTCACAGCCGCAAGTGCGATCGAATGCACCAGCATGAGAAGAATTGCAAACGCAAAGAAGCCGGCTATGTATCCCAGAATCAATCCCGGGGCAGGCGTAAAAGTGGGCTTGCCTGCGGAAACCGAGTTGCCCTGAAACGCGAGGGAGATGTAACTCACGGGAATCCCGAAAGATGCAGGAATCGCCATGATGCCAACGAACACCCAAAAATGATTGCGGTACAGAGTGAACGTCCGGTCCAGGAGTTCTCCCAGACTGAGAGGCCGGAGTTCGGCGGTCTCCACGGGTTCCTCCGATAGAAAGCGCGATCCAACCGAGAAGGTCCGTATCTAACCACACAGCAGGGGCAGACGCAACAATCCGCGGCGTCTCTATTTCCGTAAGGAGTGATCGTTTTCGGTGCCCGGTCTGAATCGCCGCAGCGGATATTGAGCTCTTTTTCTCGAGCCCGGGTGTTATTTGGCCGAATGGCATCGGCCAACGTATTCGGCCCCCTGGTTTGCAGCCTCGCAGCAAATCTCATATGATTCCCCCCGAAGGCGCTCCCGCGCCAGGAGGACATCATGAGCGGATTCCTCAGTCCCGAAGAACTCAAGAAACTGAAACCGGCGGAGACTTCTTCCTTCCCGTCACCGATTCCGACGCAGATCGTCTCAAGCGACGAGTATTATCCGCAGCGGCAGAACAAACAGCAGCGCCAAGTGGAAGCGCAACTCAAGGATATGAGCAGCAAGCTTGCCCGCAAGCAGGGAATGAGTCGAAGAGCCTTTTTTTCGACAGCCGCGGGTATGGCCGCTGCATTTCTCGCGATGAATAAGGTTTATGGAGCGCTGTTCGACGTGACCGCCGCCGAGGCTGCCACGCCCGAGCTCGCCGATGAGCGCGCGAGCCTGCTCGCGGATCAATTTATCTTCGATGGTCACACTCACTTTCTGCGCGACGACACGCGCCTTACCGGATTCATCATGATGCGCCAGGCGGTTGGCGACTCGGGCTGGAATCCGGAACTGAAAGGGAAGAAGCAGACCATTGAGGATTTGAAGTACAACAATTACTTCAAGGAGATCTTTCTCGATAGCGATACGAAAGTCGCCATCATTTCAAGCGCGCCTTCGGATGTTCCTCAGGACTGGTTTCTGACCAACGAAATGATGGCCCAATCCCGCGCGAAAGTGAACAACGCAGCGGGCTCCAAGCGGCTGATGAGCCACGCGATCTTCACGCCCGGCAAGCCGGGCTGGCTTGAAGATCTAGACCGCGGCCTGGCACTGAAGCCTGATTCGGTCAAGGGCTATACCATCGGCGACAACACGCATAAGGAACTCGCGCGCTACCCGTGGCGCATGGACGACGAAAAGGTGACGTATCTCGGCTACGAAAAAATGTTGAAGGCGGGGATTCGGAATGTATGCGTGCACAAAGGCCTGTTCCCCCCGTCTTTGGACAGCCAGTTTCCGCGACTGCGGCCTTACGCCGATGTGAGTGATGTCGGCAAAGCCGCCAAGGATTGGCCCCAGCTGAACTTCGTCATTTATCACTCCGGTTTTCGGAACGTGGGCGGCGGTGGCTCGGACGCCGCCGAGGCCTGGGCCACGGTTGAGGAAACCGGGAGGAACCAGTGGGTCAGCGATCTCGCGGAAATACCCGCGAAGTACGGCGTCAGCAATGTCTATGGCGATCTCGGCCAGGTTTTTGCGCTGAGCACGGTCGCCCAGCCGAAGCTCGCCGCGTTCCTCGTAGGCACGCTGGTGAAGGGCCTGGGCGCTGATCACGTCGTGTGGGGCACCGACGCGCTGTGGACCGGATCGCCTCAATGGCAGATTGAAGGGCTGCGGCGACTGGAAATTCCCGAGGACATGCAGACGAAATTCGGATTGCAGCCCCTCGGCGCGGCCAATGGTCCTGTCAAAACAGCGATCTTTAGCGGAAATTCCGTACGTCTGTACGACTACAAGGCTCCTGTGAAGTGGGACAAGATGGATCGCTTCGCGGCTTTGAAACGAGACTATATCCAGTCGGGCGCGCATCGCACGAATCTGCGATATGGATACGTGGCCGTCTAGCGCGAGTCCAGCGAACGACCTGCGGGCTGCTATTCCCAGCCGGTCGGAGCCTTATACGGCTGGGTGACGATAACCGCTGTGATCTCCTTGATCTTGCGGTCCTGTATCTTGAAGAGTTCCGATATTTCCGTGCTGTTCGGCCACTGCGAATAGCGCCCCATGGTCATTTTGCCGCGACCGGGCACCTCGACTGTCTGCGACGTGGCAGGGTGATTGAACCTCACAATTGCCAACACCAGACCTCGCTCGTCGTCCACAATCGGGAATCTGCGGGGGCTCACCGATTGGATATAGGTGAAAATCTTCGTGCTGAGTTGTGCCCCGCAGCTGAGCGCGCCGAGCGGCGATGTCGCAGACCCCGGACAGGTCTGAATGCCGTTCTCGATTCGTACGGCATCCTTGTCGAAGGGGACGATATCGCCATTGCCTTGTTCGATCCCGTCGAAATACTTGCCCACGATCGAGACCATCTCCGAACGCGAAGGCCGGTCGGCGGCGGGAACCGATTCAAGGAAGCTTGGCCTCGGCTCGGTTAAGTTGTCGGTGTTCAAAATCGACGTGGTCTGCTTGCGCGCGACGAGCGTTTCAATCTCGGTGATCTTCTGATTCACGACCTTTAGCCGTACTTCCAGCAGTACGGGCGCTCCATTTTCTTCGACTACCGCAAACGCGCCGGCGCCTCCGGTCGCCGGTTCGTCGAAATAAAGCTTGTAACGGTCTAATCCGGACGCCGTCGCCCAAAGACCGTCGCCTAAGGTGAGGGGCACGCCGTCTTCGGTGAATTTGATCGTTTTCGCAAGCGCCAAACGCGACGGGTCATGAGCGACCATGGCAGAGAGATATTGGTCAACCAAACCGTTCAGGCACTGGCGGTCGCACGCGTTCTCGGAGGGCCGGCTACCTGGATTCGCCGATACTCTATCGACGCACGATACCACGACGAACAGCGCGAAAATCACAGCTCCGGTTGCACCCGTGACGATTTTTCTTCCGCGCACAGTTCCTCCCCTCGTCAATCGATCCACAGCTGATCTCCGCCGAAGCCGCAATGGTTTAGGCGACCCTGCAAGGCGCGGCAATCAAACCGCTGCTACCACTGCGGCTGGTCGGACCGGGAATCTTCCCAGCTGCTCCATCCCGAGCCCTGGCCGTAGGGCGCCTGGGTCAGCACGGCCTCGATCTGGTGCAGCTGGGTGTTACGAACCTTGAAAATCTCTGCGATTTCCCAGGTGAACGGCGTCGTCGGTCCAGCGGTCACGGAGCGGCCGTCGGGAGTCTCAAAGTTGCGAGTGTCTCCCGCCGAGTGGTCGAAAAAAACAAAGCTGAAGACCACTCCTCGCTCCTGGTCGACCACGAGATAGCGGCGATCACGAATCCGCGTGACGAAGTGGAGCAGGCCGGATTGAAACTGGTCCCGGCAGGACCAGCCTGCGGAATAGGTCGTCGGCTTCATCGCCGGATCGTACTTCGCTGAAGGAGCGGGGCGTGGAGTGCCGGCCGCGGTCAGGCCGGGCATGGGACTCATATTGTTGGTCGTCTTCATGCCGTTTTCCAGACGGTCGCAGTCATCTGCGAAAAAGGAGTAGTCACTTTTCCCGTCGTCCTGCTGCATGCCGGAAAAATACTTGTTGGCCGTCTTGATCAAGTCAAGCCGCGACGCGCGCTCCCCGGCTGGAATGTCCTCAAGAAACGCTGCGCGGGGGCTGCCGATCTTTTCCAGATTCGCAGCTCCGCCCTGCGCAAACTGCCCGCGCGCCACGATCGTTTCGATCTCGGACACTTTCTGATTCTCGATTTTCAACCGAAGGGCTAGGATCACCGGCTGCCCGGCCTCCTGCATGGTCCCCTCGAAGCCCACTTGCCCGGCTTGGAGATCGTCCACGTAGAATCGGTAGGTCCCTTTGCCTGTCGCTGTTCTCCAGAAGCCGTCGCCCAGCTCGAGCTTCTGGCCGTTCTCGGTGAACTTGACGAATTTCGTCACGGGCAGGCGTGAACTATCGTGCGCCACCACAGCGTCCAGATACTGATCGACGAAATGATTCAGACAGGTTCGGTCGCACGCACTCGGAGCCGAAGCGCCTTGCGGATCACCGGGAAATGCCTGGAGCTTGGTTGGATGTACGACGATGGTGCTGATGAGAATCAGTGCGATCGTTGAAGCAAGAAACAGCCTTAGACGCATGACGTTCCCCCTAGGCTCTCTGGCCGCGCCGACTGTATAGCAGATGCTGCGCGGAGTCCGCAACTCGCTACTTCCGCCTTCCTGAGATTCGGTTCGCCAGTGCGGACGGATTGCGTCGCCACCGGTTCTAATAATCGCCGTTGCAGGGTCTCATTCGCCGCGCACCACCTCCTGATGTTCATTTGCTCGCCGATCAAAAGATGCGAAGATTGGTTCACGGTGCCACCAATCTTGTAACCGTTTTGGCGGCGCAACCATCCATAAAGAGGTGGCTAGTAGGTCTTAAACTGTAATCAGGATTGAAATTCTAGACGCGCGATGGCCCGTCATACGGCGGATAAGGACTGAAAATGGCTGAATGGACGCTCAAGACGAATCCCGATGATAGTTCCACTCTGCCTGCCCCGCCTCCGGCCGAACCTGCCCGCGCGAAGAAACCCGCCAAGAAACGGCACCTCTGGGTCTGGGTGCTTGTCGTAGTCGCCGCGATTGCGGCGATCATTTTCTATCAATATTTTCGGGCCGCCGAGGCGGCAAAGAAATCCAAGGCGAATGCGGCCCCCAAAGCCGTTCCCGTGGTTGTGGGGACCGCAACCAAGGGCAACATCGGGGTATATGTGCAGGCTCTGGGCACGGTGACGCCGGTTTACACGGTGACAGTTACCAGTCGCGTGCAAGGCGAAATCATGAGCGTGGGCTACCATGAAGGGCAGATGGTACGCAAGGGCGACGCACTCCTGGATATCGATCCGCGACCTTACCAGGCGGCGCTGACCCAAGCAGAAGGACAGCTCGCCCATGATGATGCGGTGCTTGGCCAGGCCCGCACCGACCTGACCCGCTATCAATCCGCATTCAGCCAAAATGCCATCGCTCAGCAGCAGGTTTTCGATCAGGAACAAGCCGTGAAGCAGGATGAGGGCACCGTGAAGAACGATCAGGGGCTGGTCGATAACGCGAAGGTGAATCTGGTGTACTGCCACATTACATCGCCAATCGACGGCCGGGTCGGCTTGCGGTTGGTGGACCCTGGAAACATCGTTCAGGCGAACAGTACAACGGCCCTCGTCGTCGTCACCCAGCTTCAGCCGATCACCGTCATTTTCAGCATTGCCGAAGACTACCTGTCGCAGATCCAGCAGCAAATGACCCATGGGCAGAAGCTGAAGGTGGACGCGCTGGACCGCACGCAGCTCAAGACGCTTGCGTCGGGCTCGCTGCTGACGCTGGACAACGAGGTCGATACGACCACAGGGACCGTGAAACTCAAGGCGATTTTCGACAACAAGGATAACGTCCTTTTTCCCAATCAGTTCGTCAATGCGCGGCTTTTGGTTGAGACACAGCAAGGAGTGGTTCTGGTTCCCACGCCGGCAATTCAACGGAATTCGCAGCAGGCGTTTGTGTATGTCATCAAACCGGACAACACCGCCGCTGTACAGAACATCACGGTGGGCACGACCGACGGCGCTATCACCGCCGTCCAGGGGATCCAGCCAGGTCAAATGATCGCGGTGAACGGTTTCGACAAACTGCAGGACGGAATCAAAGTTGAAGTTCGCAAGGGGTCGAAAAATGGCAATGGGAGCGGAGACGCCGCCTCGAGCGGAGACCAGGCGCCATGAGTCCGTCCCGGCCATTTATTCTCCGGCCAGTCGCAACATCGTTGTTGATGGCGGCAATCCTGCTGGTGGGAATCGTCGCCTACACGCAGCTCCCGATCTCAGCTCTTCCAGAGGTTGACTATCCCACGATTCAAGTCATCACGTTTTATCCCGGCGCAAGTCCCGATGTAACCGCTTCGGCCGTGACAGCGCCTCTGGAGCGGCAATTCGGCGAAGTGCCCGGCTTAAGCCAGATGACGTCCACGAGTTCTGCTGGTAGCTCGGTAATTGTCCTGCAGTTTGAACTCAATTTGGATATCGACGTCGCAGAGCAGGAAGTACAGGCTTCGATCAACTCCGCGCAGACGTTCCTGCCGCCCGATCTGCCTACGCCGCCTATCTACAGCAAGACAAACCCGGCCGACACGCCGGTCCTGACCCTCGCGCTAACTTCTCAGACGATACCGCTGTCACAAGTCGAGGATCTGGCTGATACGCGGCTTGCTCAAAAAATTTCGCAGTTGCAGGGAGTCGGACTGGTAAGCATCAGCGGAGGGCAGAAGCCGGCTGTTCGCGTTCAGGTGAATCCCGTCGCGCTGTCGTCCTACGGTATCAACCTGGAGGATGTACGCGCCGCGCTGCAACAAACCAGTCTGGATTCGGCAAAGGGAAATTTCGATGGCGTGCGCCAGGATTACCAAATTGATGCCAACGATCAGCTGCTGACGAGCAACGATTTTCGTTCCGTCGTGGTGGCTTACCGGAACGGCGCCCCGGTCGTACTCTCGGACGTTGCGAACATCGTGGACGGCGCCGAAAACGTAGATCAGGCCGCGTGGATGAACAATACCCCGGCCGTCATCTTGAACATTCAGCGCCAGCCGGGCGCAAACATCATCCAGGTCGTTGACCGAATCAAGAAGCTTCTGCCGGTTCTGCAAACCAATCTTCCCGCCGCTGTGCATGTTTCAATTCTCAACGACCGGACCACCACCATTCGCGCGTCCGTAAAGGACGTTGAGTTTGAGCTGATGTTGACCGTGGGCCTTGTGGTCATGGTTATTTTTCTGTTCCTGCGCAGCCTGTCCGCCACGATCATCCCGAGCGTGGCCGTGCCCCTTTCGATTATCGGAACTTTTGCGGTGATGTACCTGGCCGGCTACAGTCTGGACAACCTCTCGCTGATGGCGCTCACGATTTCGACGGGCTTCGTCGTTGACGACGCGATTGTAATGATCGAGAACATCGCTCGTTTTATCGAGGAGGGTGACAAGCCGCTTGAGGCGGCGCTCAAGGGCGCCGAACAGATCGGATTCACCATTATTTCGCTGACAATTTCCCTAATCGCCGTGCTGATTCCGCTGTTGTTCATGGGTGACATTGTCGGCCGCCTGTTCCGGGAGTTTGCGGTGACGCTCGCCGTGACGATTCTGGTCTCCGCGGTCGTTTCGCTGACCTTGACGCCCATGATGAGCGCCCGCCTGCTCCGCCATACGCCGCCGGATCAGCAGGGAAAATTCTACAAGTGGTCCGAGCACATGTTCGATCGGATCATTGAAGCCTATGGGCGGAGCCTGCAATGGGTCTTGCAGTATCAGACGGCGACCTTATTCGTGGCCCTGGGAACCCTGGTGCTCACAATCATCCTATATATCATCGTGCCCAAGGGGTTCTTCCCCGTGCAGGATACCGGAATCATTCAGGGATTTTCGCAGGCGCCAGAGTCCATTTCCTTCGAAGCGATGTCGCAACGACAGCAGAAGTTGACCGAAGTCATTCTGAAGGACCCTGCGGTTGAAAATCTCTCGTCCTTCATCGGTGTGGATGGCACGAACACCACACTCAACAGTGGCCGAATCCTTATTACTCTCAAGCCGCTCGGGGATCGGAAGATCAATGCCTCGGATATCATCCAGCGCCTGCAGCCGAATCTTGAAAAGGTGGAAGGCATCACGCTGTACCTGCAACCGGTACAGGATCTGACCGTCGAGGACCGTGTCAGCCGGACCGAATACCAATACAGCCTGGAAGATCCCGATCAGAACGAGCTGAACACGTGGACCGCGAAGTTCGTCCAGAAGCTCCAGGCTCTGCCGGAACTTCGCGACGTTGCCACCGACCAGCAAACCTCCGGGCTGGCGGCGTCCTTGGTCATTGACCGCGTGACCGCTTCTAGAATGGGCATCACGCCTGAAATGATCGATGAGACGCTCTACGATGCATTCGGACAGCGCGAGATTTCAACGCTGTATACGCAATTGAATCAGTACCATGTGATCCTGGAGACGTTGCCGGCGTTCCAGCACAACCCGGACAAACTGCAAGATATCTACGTACGCTCCGCGACGGCAAGTTCATCCGGTTCGTCGTCGACTGGGTCTTCAGGCTCTTCCGGCGCAACGGCCGGGACTACCGGGCCATCGTCGAGTTCAACTTCGGCTTCGTCCACGATTCCGGTAGTTTCGGGCGCAAATGGCGCGGCTGTGCCCCTGAGCGCCTTCACCCATATGGAGTCGACCACCGCGCCTTTGGCGATAAACCACCAGGGGCAATTTCCCGTAGTCACGATTTCGTTCAACCTGGCGCCAAACGCTTCGCTCGGCGCCGCCACAACGGCGATCGACAAGGCCAAGAACGACCTGGGAATGCCGCTGAGCGTACAAGGCGCGTTCCAAGGGACCGCCGCGTCGTTTCAAGCTTCGCTCGCAAGCGAACCGCTGCTGATATTGGCGGCCCTGGTGACTGTTTATATCGTGCTGGGTGTCCTGTATGAAAGCTACATACATCCGGTCACGATTCTGTCCACACTACCCTCGGCCGGCGTCGGTGCAATTCTGGCCCTGCTCGTCTGCGGCACCGAACTCAGTATCGTCGCGCTGATCGGGATCATCCTGCTGATCGGAATCGTGAAAAAGAACGGCATCATGATGATCGATTTTGCGCTGGAAGCGGAGCGCAAGGAGCACAAGAGCGCAACCGACGCGATCTATCAGGCGTGCCTGCTGCGGTTTCGTCCGATCATGATGACCACGATGGCGGCCCTGCTCGGTGGTCTGCCCCTGGCGCTCGGATCGGGAATCGGCTCTGAACTGCGCCGTCCTCTGGGAATCGCCATGGTCGGCGGACTGCTCGTGAGTCAGGTGCTCACGCTCTATACGACGCCCGTGATCTACATCTTTTTCGACAACCTCGCCCATCGATTCTCCCGAGAGGACGCCCCCGAAACAGATCCGGAAGCGCTGCCGGCGGATTAACCCATGAACATATCTGCCCCGTTCATCCATCGCCCTGTCGCCACGACGCTGTTGACGATTGGAATTGCACTGGCTGGCGCCGTCGCTTTCGATTTCCTGCCAGTTTCGCCGCTCCCGCAAATTGATTTCCCCACGATTTCAGTTCAGGCAGGGCTGGCGGGCGCGAGTCCTGAGATCATGGCTTCCTCCGTCGCGACGCCGCTGGAACGGCAACTGGGCCGGATCGCCGGCATCACGGAGATGACCTCTGCAAGCTCGATCGGTAGCACGAGTATTACGATCCAATTCGATTTGACTCGGAATATCGACGGCGCCGCCAGAGACGTTCAGGCGGCGATCAATGCCGCGCGAAGCTATCTGCCGATCAACCTTCCCTCGAACCCGTCATACAAGAAAGTAAATCCGGCTGATTCTCCGATCATGGTCCTCGGATTGACTTCCAGTATCTACGACAAAGGCCAGCTCTACGACGCCGCCTCCACGATCATGGAGCAAAAGCTTTCGCAGATCCCGGGTGTAGGCCAGGTGGCGGTGGGAGGCAGCTCTCTTCCTGCGGTGCGCGTCGAGGTGAACCCGACCCAACTGAACAGCTACGGCCTTGGCTTGCAGGATGTCGCAAGCATGCTGTCGACCCAGAATTCCAACCTGGCAAAGGGTCAGATTGCCGGTTTGCTGACGACGAGCGATATCGTGACAAATGATCAGCTCTTGAAAGCCGAATTCTACCGGCCGCTGATTGTCGGCTACCACAACGGAGCTGCCATTCAGTTGTCGGACATCGCCGACGTGGAAGACTCGGTGCAAAACATTCGCACCTCGGGATACGTGAACGGCAAGCCTTGCGTCAACCTCATCATTTCCCGCCAGCCGGGCGCCAATATTATCGGGACCGTCGAGGCAATCCAAAAGGCTCTCCCCTCTCTGAAGGCCTCCATACCCGCCGGGATCGACTTGACGACCGTCATCGACCGCACGACCACGATTCGCGCCTCGGTGCATGATGTCGAACGCACGCTTGCCATTTCGATTTCTCTAGTGATCCTGGTTGTATTTGTTTTCCTGCGCAATGTGCGCGCGACGTTGATTCCAAGCGTGGCGGTGCCGGTTTCGCTGATCGGGACCTTTGCCATCATGTATTTGTGCCGCTACAGCATCGACAACCTTTCCTTGATGGCGCTGACGATATCGACCGGATTCGTGGTGGACGATGCGATTGTGGTGATCGAAAACATCACACGCTATATCGAGCAGGGCATGACCCCGATGAAGGCGGCGCTGCGCGGAGCGCAGGAAATCGGATTCACAGTTCTCTCGATCAGTTTGTCTCTGATCGCAGTCTTCATTCCGATTCTGTTGATGGGGGGTATCGTCGGCCGTTTGTTCCGGGAGTTTGCGGTCACACTGTCGGTCGCCATTCTGGTCTCTCTGGTCGTTTCTCTCACTGCAACTCCCATGATGTGCTCCAGATTGCTGAGCCATGAAAAGCCCGAGGGCCACAATCGTATCTACATGGCGAGCGAAAAGGGTTTCAACTGGATTTTGGGACTATATGAAGACAGCCTCACCTGGGTGCTGGATCACGCGCCTTGGACGCTTGGGGTCCTGATCATCACCATCGGGGTGAATGTCTTTCTGCTCATCATTGTTCCCAAAGGCTTCTTCCCCCTGCAAGACAACGGAATCATCCAGGGCGGCATTCGCGGTCAGCAGGATATTTCGTTCCAGGCCATGGATCAGCTGACCAAGCGCTTCGTCGATATCATTCGGGCCGACCCGGCAGTGGCAAACGTGATGGCCTTCACAGGCGGCGGCTCAACGAACACGGGCAACGTATTCGTCGGCCTCAAGCCTCTCAACCAGCGGAAACTGACTTCAAGCCAAGTGATTGATCGCTTGCGACCGAAAGTGAACGCCGTTCTGGGTGCCCGAGCCATCCTTCAAGCCGGCCAGGATCTGCGGATCGGAGGCAGACAGAGCAACGCACAATATCAATACACGATTCAGAGCGACAATTTACCGGATCTGGTTAAGTGGGGACCCACTCTGCTCGCGCAGATTAAAAAGCTACCGGGATTCACGGACGTGGACACGGACCAGCAGAACAGCGGCCTACAGGCCTCACTGGTCTATGATCGCGAAACGGCGGCAAGGATGGGAATCACGCCCCAGTTGATCGACAGCACGTTGTACCAGGCGTTTGGCCAATCGCTCGCATCGACGATGTATACGTCGCTCAACCAATACTACGTGGTGATGGAAGTCGCGCCTCAGTTCTGGCAAAGCCCGGAGGGACTGAAAGATATCTACGTGCATCCGGCAACCGGCGGGGAAGTACCGCTCAGCGCGATCACCCATTATCAGCCGACGACCGCGCCACTCGCCGTCAACCACCAGGGACAGTTTCCCTCCGTGACCGTGTCCTTCAACCTCGCACCCGGGGTGGCCCTGAGCGACGCCGCTGCGGAGATCGGCAAGATGGAAGACAACATGGGCATGCCCGCGACGGTTCACGGAATGTTTTCCGGCACCCTGCAGGCGTATCAAGCTTCGCTTGCCACCGAGCCGTATCTGATCATCACGGCGATCCTGGCCGTGTACATCGTCCTGGGCATTCTGTATGAGAGCTTCATCCACCCCATTACAATTTTGTCGACCCTGCCGTCCGCGGGAGTCGGCGCAGTTCTTGCGCTGATGATGTTTCGCACCGATCTCAGCGTGATCGCACTGATCGGGATCGTCCTGCTGATTGGAATCGTGAAGAAAAATGCGATCTTGATGATCGACTTCGCGCTTGCCGCGGAACGCAATGAAGACAAAAACTCCAGAGACGCGATCTTTCAAGCTTGCCTGCTGCGGTTCCGCCCCATTTTGATGACGACCATGGCGGCGCTGCTGGGCGCCTTGCCACTTGCGCTCGGAACCGGCGTAGGCTCCGAGCTACGGCGCCCGCTGGGAATTACGATTGTGGGAGGACTCATCTTTAGCCAAATGCTTACGCTCTACACCACTCCGGTCGTTTATCTGTACATGGATCGCCTGAGCATCTGGTGGCACCGGTCTCACCCCGGCCGACTGAATACATCTCCCCAGGAGGCGGATTAAATCATGCGGCCATTTCTGTCGGAAGGAACCAATTCAATTCGCGTCCTGGCCCTGTCCGTTGCCGCTCTGCTGATTTTCAACGGATGCAACGTTGGCCCCAAGTATCACCCGCCCACCGAGCAGGCGCCTGCCGCGTACAAGGAGATCACGCCGGAAAATCAAAAGGACGTCGAAAACTGGAAGACGGCTCAGCCAAGTGACGACGCGCTACGCGGGAAGTGGTGGGAGATCTTTGGCGACCCCGAGCTGAACAGTCTTGAAGATCAGGTGAATGTTTCCAACCAGTCCATCGCTTCAGCCGAGGCCAGCTTCATGGCGGCGCGCGCAATGGTCAAGGAAGCGCGCTCGCAGCTATTTCCCACGGTAACGACCAGTCCCTCTGTGACGCGCGAAAAGCAGTCTGCGAACCTCAAGGAGTTTAGCACCTCGAGTTCCGGTCTGGGAGGCAGTACACCCACGGCAACGGTGAGCAAGGCTTTTAACGACTACGACTTCCCGTTTGACGCGACCTGGGTGCCCGACCTTTGGGGCAAGATTCGCAATACCGTGAATGCGAGCGCTTATGGCGCACAGGCGAGCGCCGCCGATCTGGCGAACACGCGGCTGAGCATGCAGGCCGACATGGCGGTTGATTATTTCCAGCTTCGCTCCCAGGACTCCTTGAAACAACTGCTCGACACGACCGTGCAAGCCTACCAGGAGTCACTCCGCCTCACGAAGGTGCTCTACGCCACGGGCATTGATAATGATGAGTCCGTCGCACAAGCCGAGACGCAGCTTGAATCCACCGAAGCACAAGACACGAACGTGGGAATACTCCGGTCTCAGTACGAACATGCGATTGCGGTGTTGGTTGGCCAGCCCGCGTCAACATTTTCAATTCCTGTCGAACCATTGAAGACGCCTCCTCCACCCATTCCTATTGGCATTCCTTCACAATTGCTCGAGCGCCGGCCCGATGTGGCCGCCGACGAGCGCCTCATGGCTCAGGCAAATGCGCAGATCGGCGTCGCGCGCGCGGCCTACTACCCCACGCTGACGCTGAGCGCTTCCGGAGGGTTTGAGTCCACCAACGCCAGCAACTGGTTTTCCTGGCCGAGCGTTCTGTGGGCGATCGGCGCGAGCGCCTCGGAGACGATTTTCGATGCGGGGCTGCGCCGGGCGACGGTCCAGCAATATCGCTCCATGTACGATGAAACTGTCGCGAACTACCGCCAGACCGTCCTGACCGCTTTCCAGCAGGTCGAGGATAATCTTGCGGCGCTGCGAGTCCTTTCCCAGGAGGTTCAAGAACAGGATGTCGCGATCAATTCAGCGCAGAGATATCTTACTGACGCCAATAATCGGTGGAAATTGGGACTCGATCCCTATCTCGACGTCATCAGTGCGGAAACCGCACTGCTGAGCAATCAACAGACGATGGTGAATCTTCGAATGCAACAGATCACCGCGAGCGTCCAGCTCGTTGAAGCTCTCGGTGGGGGCTGGGATAAGACGCAGCTCCCCTCCACTGCCGCGCTCGTCTCAAAGACTCCCTAGTCCTTAATTGCGCCATTGGCGAAGGTCCTTTTGCGCAGGAAAAAACTGGCGCGGGGCCAGGAGTTTGGTGATAACTTACGTCAGTTATGACCCCCTTCGATAACCTCGAAATGAGTCATACCGTTGTCCGCTGCTCCTCCGGCTTCACCTGAACCTCTGCTTAGACGGGCGCCGGGCGGCCGCCTCAGATTCACGGCCATACGCTTCCATTACCCGCATCGCAACCGGTTGGCTACGGCCAATGATTCAATTCTTAGTGATTCTCTCAAGCAAGCGGAGGACCTATGTCGGAATTTCAGGCCCTGTTAGCAGCAAACGAGAAACTCTCCCGAGAGATGCTTCGTGCGAACGCCGATCAGATCGATCAGTCGCGCCAGTTCCCACGCGAGAATCTCGCGGCTCTGGGCAAGTCCGGCGTACTGGGGCTGCTCGTGCCAAAGCAATATGGCGGCGCCGGCGCTGGTCTTGCGAAAATGTCCCAGCTAATCGATACACAAGCGCAGAATTGCGCCTCGACCGCCATGGTAACGCTCATGCACTTCTGCGCTACCGCCGTGATCGCAACCAAGGCGAGCGACGAGCTGAAACAGCAGTTGTTGCCCGTAATCGCGCGGGGCGAGCACTTGAGCACACTGGCCTTCAGCGAGGCAGGTTCAGGAGGCCATTTTTACGCGCCGGTCAGCGAAGTCCGTCAAAACGCCTCGAAGAAAACATTGAGCGCGCAGAAAAGTTTTGTCACCAGTGCAGGCGAAGCAGATAGCTATGTTGTCTCGGCGCGCAGAGCGGGAGCCTCGGGTCCGACAGAGTCCAATCTTTACCTGATTCCCAAGGGCACCGCCGGCTTCACCGCCCAAGGGCGTTTCGAGGGGCTGGGACTGGCGGGGAACGCCAGCGCCCCGATGACGCTTGCCGACGTTGCGATCGACGACAAAGCGCGCCTCGGTCCGGAGGGCACCGGATTTCAAACGATGCTCGAACTCGTTCTGCCGCACTTCCAGGTCGGCGTCGCATCGGTGTCAGCCGGAATCGCCAGCGCCGCGTTCCAGGCAATCACCGCGCGCGTCGGAGCAAGAAAGTACGAACACACCGGCGGAGCCTCGCTTGCCTCCATTCCGAGGGTGCAGTTCCTTGTCGCCGAGATGGCCATCGAGCTGGATTCGATGCGCGCCTATCTGAATGAAACGATTCGAAGGGCTGCGGCTGGCGATCCAGCCGCGATGCTGTATGTATTGGGGGTAAAAGTGAAGGCGGCAGATGCGTGCCTGAACGTCGTTTCGCGCACCATGACCCTTGGCGGCGGCTGGGCGTTCGGACGCCGTGGGGGCCTTGAGCGAATGTTCCGCGATGCCCAAGCGGCTGCCGTGATGGCGCCGGCAAGCGACGTTCTTAAGGATTTTGTCGGCAAGGCCTGCCTCGGCCTACCTTTGTTCTGAACGTAGGGAGTAGCCAAAGCAGAAACCATCCAAGTGAGTTCTCGCACGCGCGCACTGCGCATCGGTGCCGGACCGTGCGACCCCGAACTGTCGTCGCCCTCTGGGAAAGATTCAAGGCCGTTTTCCCGACTCAAGGCGCCCAGATCGACTTCGTCTTGTAGTCAGCCAACGACGCTCAGCTGGATGCGGATCTGTCCGGTAAAGTGGACCTCGGCTGAGGCTCTCCTGTTCGGCGGGTGAAGGGCCAATTTCTGCGCTTCGGAGCTGGTCGGGGCGGTAGGGCAGGATAGGTACGCGACGGCAACCACCGGACACCATTGTGTTGACACCAAGCGGTGCAATGATAGATTGAACTCACCCCTTCCTGTATCCATTTGCCCATTCATAATCGAGTTCGACCTGTGGGCCGAAATGAGTTTCTATGCCCGGAAGGTGCCAGCGGCGAATCGTGTCATCGGTGGCACTCGCGCTTCTGTGCGTATTGCCCGTCGTCTCAGCCAGAATTGTGCCGCGTCCTGGTCCGTCGGTGGGACTTCCACCGATCGTACTCGGCGTTTCGACTGCCCAATCAGGCGTCGCTGGCGAAGCGGGGAAGCAGCTGATCACCGGCTCCCAGGCCTATTTCGATATCGTCAACCAGGCCGGCGGAATAAACGGTCGAAAGATCACGATGCTCGTGAAAGACGACCGGTACGATCCGGACCTGGCTGTCCAGAACGCGTACGAGCTGATTACCAAGGACCAGGTTTTTGCGCTCTTTGATTCGATGGGCACGCCAACGCTGACGAGAGTTCTTCCGCTGTTGGAATATTTTCAGGCCGAGCATTTCGTCACGTTTGCGCCTTTTACCGGCAGCGACCCACCGCGACGCCCACCCTACGATCGATACGCATTCAATGTGCGCGCCTCATTTAGCGAAGAGACTGAGCAACTGGTCGAATATTTCTACGGCCAGGGGTCTCGAAGATTCGGTTTGTTCATGCAGGCGGATTCGCTCGGAATGAGCGGGGAATCGGGCGTTCGGCAGGCGCTCGCGGCAAGGCACCTGCCTTTGATCGACAGCGTGACCTATCGCCGCAACTCTACTTTCCAAACCGACATGAGCGAGCAGGTCAAACTTCTGCGAGCCAGCAATGTGGACGCCGTGATTGCCATGAGCATTTATGAGCCAGGCTCCAGGTTCATCCGCGATGCGAGAGGCGCCGGTTGGAATGTGCCGATCGGAATCCTGGATTCAGAGGCCGCGACCCAGGTCCTGGGACGAGCGATCGGTACCGGCAACGTTCCCGTGGTAGAAAACGTGGTCAACTGCCAAGTGGTGCCAAGCCCCGATGACACTGAATATCCACTGGTGAGGCAATATCGGGCTCACGTACTGGAATCGCAGTACAGCCCGAAATCGCTTGAAGGCTGGCTCAACGCTGTCGTGTTGACCGAAGGATTGCGACGCGCCGGTACCAACCCCTCACGTCTGGATTTTATCCGGGCCATGGAACACCTGCGTGGTTGGAATCCCGGGCTGGGAGTGGATTTCAACTTTTCTGTTGAGGACCACCAAGGGCTGCACACGGTTTGGCTGAGCAAACTTGAAAACGGCCGGTGGGTCGCGATCGCGAGCCGCGAGCGATGACCAGAACAATCTCTGCCAAGCTGATGATGCTCCAGATACTCTGCATGCTGGGAGCCTCAGGCGTGCTGTATGGCGTGCTGAACAAGCAGCTATCCAAGCGGCTAAACGAGACTTTCGTCGAACGCGGGCAGACGCTCGCCGATTCGCTGGCGAACGCGGTCGAACCGAAGCTGATCAGCCACGACCTCACTTCTGCACAGTCAGCCCTCGATGAATCGCTCAAAAGCCCGGACGTCGAGTGGGGCTATATCACCGGTCCGGATGGTGAAGTGTTGGCCGATACCTTCGTTCCCCAGTTTCCCGAATCCTTGCGTCGACTTTCGTTGCCGAAACGCGGACTCGCCTCGGTTGCGATGCCGGGCCAGGATCATGAGGTCATGGTGTTCTCCAGCCCCGTCTTAACCGGCATCGTCGGAGCGGTTCACATCGGGTTCAATCAGAATCGGCTAAAGGCTGCGGTCCGATCGATGGAATGGAGTGTGCTTGGTACATTGCTGTTGGTCTTGCTCGTAATCACTGTTGCGATCTCGGCGGCTACCGCTCGTTTTCTGGCCCCGGTAAGGGCCCTGACCGTCGCCGCAAAAACTCTGTCGGAGCATCACGAGAAACGCTTCCGGCCACTTCCGGTGCGTGCGCTGGACGAAATCGGTCTCCTGACCCGTTCCTTTAATCGCATGGGCCTGGAAATTCGCGGGTATCAGGAGGAGCTCGAGGAACGTGTCGCCCTGCGCACCAACGAACTTGTGACCGCCAACCTTTCACTCGAACAGGATATCGATCGCCGTAGTCTGCTCGAAGGTCATCTTCAGTTAGCCAAGGAAGCCGCTGAGTCCGCCAACCTCTCAAAGAGTGAATTCCTCGCCATGATGAGCCACGAAATCCGCACACCGATGAACGGCGTTCTTGGTATGGCAGGACTTCTGCTTGATACCGAGCTGAATTTTGAACAGCGTGACTACGTCGTCACGCTGAGCCATTCCGCCGAAGCCCTGCTCACCATCATCAATGACATCCTCGATTTCTCGAAGATCGAAGCCGGTAAAATGACGATCGATCCGATTTCATTTGACCTTCAGCTACTGGTGGAGGAAGTCGGCCAATTGCTCGGTAGAAAAGCTCACGAAAAGAAATTGGAATTCCTCGTCCGCTATGCTCCGGACCTGCCCGCAAGGGTGATCGGAGATGCGGGCCGGATACGCCAGGTTGTCGTCAACTTGCTGGGAAACGCCTTCAAGTTCACCGCCAAGGATTACGTCTACCTAAACGTAGAGTCTCTGAAACGAGACGGTGATGTCGCCGTGATCCGTTTTACGGTCGAAGATACGGGCATCGGCATTGCCGAGGACAAGATCTCGAGTGTGTTTGAGGGTTTCACCCAGGCGGATTCGTCGACAACCCGGCGCTTCGGAGGCACCGGGCTCGGCCTGTCGATCTCCAAGCGCCTGGTCGAAATAATGGGCGGGGAAATGACAGTCCGCAGTCAGGAA
Source organism: Candidatus Acidiferrales bacterium (assembly GCA_036514055.1). Taxonomy (GTDB): domain Bacteria; phylum Acidobacteriota; class Terriglobia; order Acidiferrales; family UBA7541; genus Palsa-295. Next base: position 7,810 of record DATBXX010000073.1, on the reverse strand, counting down.
GGGACCGGATCTGCGTTTTCCTTCACGTTGCCACTGCCCGTCGATATGAAGGCTGCTGTCCCAGCTGCTACCGGGACGGAGTTGTCCGGAGCGCGGGTGTTGATCATTGACGACAACAGGATTCAGCGCTTTGTTCTAAAGGAGCAACTTGAGTCCTGGGGCATAGAGCATTCCGCCGCCAGCGGCCTCGCCGAAGGACTGGCTTTTCTGCTCGCCGCGGCGGACGATGGCAAACCCTTCCACTTCGCCATCCTCGACCACCAGCTGCCCAAGATGGATGCCGAGGCCGCTGGGCGCGCCATTAGGTCGCGCCCGGAACTGAATGCGATCTCCCTAATCGTTCTCGCAGCGGGCGGTTGGCGAGGAGACGCAAAACAGATGGAAGATGCAGGGTTCGGGGCGTATTTCATAAAACCGTTGCGCTCCGCACAGCTGCGCGACGTGATGAAGATCTTGTGGTCGGCCCGCGAGTTAAACGTGAAAGCACCGCTGGTGACTCAGCGCAGTCTAGCGGAATTGACTACCCGTTCGGAATCGCGGCCCTCCGCGCGGCCCATTCTCCGTGCGTCTTTGTTGCTGGTAGAGGACAACGTGATCAATCAGAAAGTTGCGACGCGAATGCTAGAGAACCTGGGTTGCAGTGTTGAAATCGCCCGGGACGGACGCGAAGCAGTCGAGAAATGTTCCCGGCAGACCTTTGACATTGTGCTGATGGATTGTCAGATGCCGGTCATGGATGGTTTTGAAGCGACCCAGGAGATCAGGCGTCTGGGGGGCGAAAAGGGTCGATGTCCGATCATTGCCATGACTGCAGGTGCAATGGAGGGTGACCGCCAAAAGTGTCTGGACGTCGGAATGGACGATTATCTTTCCAAGCCCGTATCGAAGGGCGATTTGGTCCGGGCGCTGCATCAGTATCTGCCGAAATCCTGCTGGGTGTAAGGCGCGCTTCTTGCGGATCCTGTCCGTCAAATCCACATCTCAGGCTACCCGGTGGGTGAGGCATTTGGTGCGGATCAACTGCTGCCCATCAGGACGCAAGCGAGCGAGAAAATGTTGAACGGGCCGAGCTAGCTGCGCGAATCCTCGCGCAATAATCGCGAAAGTGGCGTTAGCTCGACACCGGCCTTGCGCAGCGTTGCCGATACTGCCGCTGCAATGGTCGGTGCGCCTGGAGTGTCGGAGTGGATGCAAATGGTCTGGGCGCTGGCGACGACTTCGGTCCCGTCTCCTGCCGCCACTATCCCGCGTTCGGCGATCGACAATGCCTGTTGTCCTGCTTCCGTGGTATCGCGTATGAGCGCATCCCCATACCTGCGTGAACGCAACGAGCCGTCGGCCTCATACCGCCGGTCTGCAAATGCTTCCGCGGCCACCCGGAAGCCTGCCTCCTGAAAGACATCTAGCATCAGCGATCCTGCTAGCCCCACAAGCGTGACATCGCGGCTGAAGCGCGCAACCCCGCTCGCAATCGCCGCGGCTACAACGCGATTCGCCGCGGCCTGGTTGTAGAGCGCCCCGTGGGGCTTGACGTGCGTCACGCTGGCGCCGCACGTGGCTGCGACTTCGGCCAGCGTCTTTACTTGGTCGAAAACGGAGCCTGCGATGATCTCCGCTGGCAGCTTCAATTCCAGGCGGCCGAAATTCGCACGATCTGGATATCCAGGATGTGCCCCCAAATCCAACTTCCAGCGAAGCGCTTGTTCAATTGTCGCCTTCATGGTTCGCAAGTCACCGGCATGGCCGCCGCAGGCAATGTTGACCGACGTCAGGAACGGCAACAACGATTCCTGCGTGCCGTCGGTAATTGCTTCCGGCACTTCACCCAAGTCGCAATTCAGATCCATGCGGTTCATTCCAGAATCAACTCCCCGGACATCAGCAGTTTTTCCTGTTCGATCAGCAGGGAGCGCGCTGTGTCAAACATAACCCGCTCAAATCGTATCTCATCGCGCGGGCGAAGCTGTCCCAGGCGGTGAAGATCCGCCGATATCACATTCGCAATCTTTGGATAGCCGCCCGTCGTCTGTTGCTCCACAAACAGGATGATAGGCGATCCGGCGGTCGGCACCTGGACGGCGCCGAGCGAAACGCCTTCGGTGATCATCTGGCTTGAGTCTCGCTGGGATACAGCCGGTCCTTCAAGCCTGAGACCCATTCGATTCGATTGCTCGCCGACGCGATAGGTGCCCGCATAAAACGAGTCCTGGGATGACTCGGAAAACCAATCGACCTGCGGGCCGGGAGTCACCCGCAGTACCTTGCGACGGGACAAATTCTCCCAGGCCTGCGGAGCGATGGTTCTTTTGCGGAAGGTTTTTGTCGCGGGACCGACCTCGACCACGTCTGCTTTCCGCAGAGGTCTACCCTCGAATCCGCCGAGCCCACTCAACAGGTGTGTCGACGCGCTTCCTAGAAACGGCCTCACCGCGATCCCGCCCTGAACACAGAGGTAACAACGTGCTCCTGAGCTCGTGGCGCCCAGACGAACCATCTGGCCCGGCAGCACCTCTGCCGACGTACCCAGCTCGAGCGGGACATCATCCAGAATCGCGCCGAAATCGGAGCCGGTAACTGCCAGGATCGCTCCTTCCGGAAATATAAATGTTCCACCAAGCAACGTCATCTCAAGTCCGGCTGCGCTCTCATCATTATTCACCAGCCTGTTTCCGAGTCGCAGCGAGACTGGATCGGCTGCCCCGGACGGTGAAACTGCGTCGGGACCAAATCCTGGTCGCCCCAAGTCCTGCACCGTGGTCAGCAGGCCCGCCACCTGTACCCGGATCGTGCTCATGCGTACTCCAGCGCAGCAAATTGCGCAGTAGAAATTGGCCTAAAGCGCACGCGATCGCCAATCGATAGAAAACTCATGGCCTTTCGGTCCTGGCGGAACATCGCTATGGGAGTGCATCCGATCAATCGCCACCCGCCGGGCGTGGCAAACGGGTACACGCCGGTCTGATTGCCAGCGATCCCTACGCTGCCAGGAGGCGTCGTCCGGCGCGGGCTATCGAGCCGCGGCGTTGCAAGCGTTTCCGGCAATTCACCGAGATAGGCGAACCCCGGGACGAATCCGAGGAAGTACACGATGTAGGTAACCGAACTGTGCAATTCGATCGCCTGAGCGGGCGTCATCTCGTGCAGAGCGGCTACCTCGTTCAAGTCTGGGCCGAAGTCGCCGCCATAACACGTGGGGATTTCCATCTCTCGCGGCTCCGGGAGATCGATCGCGCCCAGTCGGCCTGAATAACCAAGCAGAATCGCTTCCAAGTCCGTGTGGTTCAGCTTCAGCGGGTCGAAGTTGACAAGAATCGAGCAATACGCGGGATTGAGATTTCGTATTCCGGCGACAGGTTCCCGCTCGAGCAAGCGGAGCAATTTCCTGACCCGCTGGTGAGAATCGAGCGTAATCCTTTGGTCGAAGTAGACCAAGAGCGATTGATCGCTCGCGGGTTGAAACCGCGCGACGGCGGCCGTCGGTGTCCGCATGGCTGACGGATTATATAGTACGCGGAAGTCCGTACGGGGAGCGGCCCGCATCGCCATTGGGGAAGTCGGGCGAACAAGGCCGGTACCAGCGGCGGCCTAGCTGCTGATGAGTCCGGAGAGGCGAAAACTGATGCGGCCAGGACCTAGAATTCCATCACCAGGGTTACCCGGCGGGGCGCGAGCCGGCGACGAGGATATCCACCAGCCTTTTGGCGCTTTGCTTCCAGTCAGGGCTGGACGCCACGTTGGCGACACCAACCAGGGCGTGAAGCAGATCGACCGGGTCGAGGTCTTTGCGGATGTCGCCGCTTTCGACTCCTCGCTTCACCAATGCGCGAATTGCCTGGTGCATCTTCGCGTAGGAGGCTTCAAACACCTTCTTGGGATCGCCCAGCAGAGTATTCAGGGCGGGTGCGATCAGTTGCTTGGCCGCAATGGCATCCACGAATAACAAGAGCCAGGCGCGTAGGGCTTCAATCGGCTGCATCGTTTGCGCGAACTTCTGTTCCGCCGCGGCCAGCTTTTCCAGCTCCGACCGATACACCGATTGTAGGAGTTCTTCGCGCGTCGGAAAGTGGCGATACAACGTTCCCGGTCCGACCTCGGCCTGTTTGGCGATGTCGTCCAGGCTGGCGTTAGCTCCGTGGCGGGCGAACGCTTCCTTCGCCACCTCCAGGATCCGTTCGCGGTTCCGCTCGGCGTCCGCTCGTGGCTTTCGCGGGCGTTGTGATCGTTTTTTAGGCATTTTCAAAAAATACTTGCATCCGGAGAGTGCCTCCGGTTATCTTATGTAGTGCGGAGACACTCTCCGTTTTATTCGAGATGCGGCGGCTTGTCAATAGTGATCACCGAGCCCGCGCCGAACGAGCCGCCCGAAGGAGAAAGAGTATGAATACGGTGGATCTGTTTGGAGCGACCTCGACTACCGACGAGGTTCTGTCAGGAATGAACCTGCGTGGGAAACGAATCCTGGTGACCGGCGTTTCAGCGGGTCTGGGCATCGAGACGGCCCGATCGCTGGCCGCGCACGGCGCAAATGTGGTCGGCGCAGCGCGCGATTTGAAAAAGGCGGAAGCCGCGACCACCGAGGTGCGGAGGGATTCCGCAGCGGGAGGCGGGAGCCTCGAGCTGGTTGCACTTGATTTGGCGAGCCTCAGAAGCGTACGCGCCTGCGCTGAGGAACTGCTGGCGAAGGGGCAGTTCTTCGACGCGATTATCGCTAATGCAGGCGTGATGGCGACTCCCTTTGGCCACACGGCGGAGGGTTTTGAGACGCAGTTTGGCACCAACCATCTCGGGCATTTTGTGCTCGTCAACCGGATTGCGCCGCTTCTCCGGAAAGGCAGTCGGCTGATCAACCTTTCTTCCGCTGGTCATCGCTTTTCGAACGTGGACCTGGCCGATCCCAATTTTGAGCGTACGCCTTACGAACCGTTCGCCGCATACGGCCGCTCGAAGACTGCAAACATCCTTTTCGCGGTCGCGTTTGACCGGCGGCACCGCTCGCGTGGCGTCCGTGCGGCCGCCGTGCATCCGGGGGTGATTGAGACGGAACTGGGGCGCCATATGGATCCAGCCCGACGTCAGGCACTCATCGACCAGATCAGCAAGGAACAGGTTGCGGAGGGAAAGGAGTCGTTCCGGTGGAAGACCGTTCCCCAGGGAGCGGCAACCTCGGTGTGGGCGGCTGTCGTCGCTCCGGGCGATGAGGTCGGGGGGCGCTATTGCGAGAACTGCCACGTGGGACAAATCGTGCCGGAGAATGTCACGATCGGTGGAGCGAGCGAAGGTGTGCGCGCGTATGCGCTCGATCCGAACAATGCTGAAGCGCTGTGGAAGAAAAGCGAAGAAATGGTTGGAGAGAAGTTCTAAGGATGAGGAGAATCGAACAATGAAGATCTTTGTCACCGGTGCAACTGGATTCATCGGCTCGGCGATCGTGCCGGAATTGATCAAAGCGGGCCATCAGGTACTCGGACTGACGCGGTCCGATGCCGGGGCCCAGTCTCTCATTGCCGCCGGAGCCGAGGTGCATCAAGGGAGTCTTGAGAACCTGGAAAGCCTGCGCGCCGGAGCGGCCATGGCCGACGGCGTGATCCACTGTGCTTTTAATCACGACTTCTCGAACTATCTCGCAAATTGCGAGCAGGACCGAAGGGCCATCGAGGCGATGGGCGACGTGCTCGTCGGCTCCGACCGTCCCTTGCTCATAACCTCCGGAACCGGGATGGGAAGCGCGGCTCCAGGTCAGCCCGCAACCGAAGATCATTTCGACCACAATCACCCAACCCCTCGAAAAGCCTCGGAACTAGCAGGGGCTGCGGTGGCAGAGCGGGGTGTCAATGTGTCCGTGGTGCGTCTCCCTCAGGTACACGACACGGTCAAGCAGGGCCTCATCACCTACCTAGTTCAGGTGGCTCGCGAGAAGGGAGTCTCAGCGTACATCGGCCAAGGAGTCAATCGTTGGCCGGCCGCACACGTTCTCGCTGTCGCCCATCTCTACCGGCTTGCCCTCGAGAAGCACGAAGCCGGCAGGAGGTACAATGCAGTCGCTGAACCGGGAATACCGATGCGCGAGATCGCTGAAGTCATTGGCCGCGGGTTGAAGGTGCCCGTAGTCAGTCTCTCTGCAGAGGAAGTGCAAGGTCATTTTGGATGGCTCGCCATGTTCGCGGGCTTGGATATGCCGGCTTCAAGCGCACTGACACAGCAACGTCTGGGATGGCGCCCAACCGGCCCCTCGCTGATTGCCGATCTCGAGAGAATGCGTTATTTCGGAACGAGGTCAGATATCCCCGCTGCGGCACCAGCCAGAGCAGCCAAGTGAACGAACCAAGAAAAGAAATCAGCTAAACCCTAAGTCAGGGAGATCGAACCATGGAAATCAAGGATCACGTATTCATTGTCACGGGCGCGTCATCGGGAATTGGACTTTCGACCGCGATTGGTCTGTCTGAGCGCGGCGCGAAGGTCGCTCTGCTTGCTCGCAGCAACGATGCGTTGCAAAAATTAGCGCAGCAGTTGCCAGGCAGCTTCCCTGTCACTGTAGATATGACGGAGTTTGATCAAGTGCGGGAAGCTGTACGGGCGGTGCACCAGCATTACGGCCGCGTCGACGGGCTCGTAAATAACGCTGGGCGCAGCTATGCGGCCGCAGTAGAAGAGATCGATCCAGCGCTTTTTGACGAGATCTTCCACCTGAATGTGTTGGGTCCTATTGTCGCGATGCAGGCCGTGATTCCGGCGATGCGGGCCCAGGGCAGCGGAAGCATTGTAAACATCAATTCTGGGACTGCGTTCATGAGCGTTCCTCAATACAGCGTCTACTCATCTTCGAAGCGCGCGCTCCTTGGATTCAGCCTCACAGCACGCGCTGAGTTGGAAAAGGACCGCATCGTCGTGAGTGAAGTCTACCCGTTTATCACGGCGACAAATTTCGGCAAGAACAGGATGGGAAATCCGGCCGGCGGCGGGCCGGCGGCCAGTTACGCCGACGGTGACAAGCCCGAATTCGTCGCCAGCCTGGTTCTGCAGGCTATCGAAGAAGGGCAGGCACAGTACTTCGCAAATGATCGCCTCCGCAAAATGGCTGGCGTCGCGGGCTAGTCGGCAGCGAGTTTAGGTAACAGCACTTTTCGCGCCATTGGTCTCGTTGACGACACGCCCGTCGAGCAGGTGAATCGTGCGGTCGGCCATATCCGCGTAACGTGGGTCGTGTGTGACCATGCAGATCGTCGCGCCATTGGCGTGCAAGTCGCGGAGCAAATTCATCACCGCTTCGCTGTTTATCGAATCGAGATTTCCGGTAGGCTCGTCTGCTAACAGAATCGACGGCTGCCCCACCAGCGCGCGCGCCACGGCGGCCCGCTGCTGTTGTCCGCCCGACAGCTGCGCCGGATAGTGTTTCGATCGGTGCTCCATCCCGACGCGTTCGAGCACTTCCTTGACTCTGCGTTTCCGCTCGCCCGTTCCCATGCTCCGATAGGTGAGCGGTAACTCGACGTTTTCGAAAACGGTCAGGTCACCGATCAGGTTGAATGCCTGAAACACGAATCCGATCTCACGGTTGCGAATGCGCGTACGGTCCGAAAGCGAAAGGTTTTCGACCGCGTCGGCATGAATCCAGTAGTGGCCCTCGCTCGGCGTATCGAGCAGACCTAAAATCGACAGGAGCGTCGACTTTCCACAGCCGGAAGGTCCGGCAATCGAAACAAACTCGCCGTTCTTGATTTCCAGGTGCACGTTGCTCAGCGCGTGTGTCTCGACTTCATCCGCGTGAAACACCTTCGTCACGCCCTCGAGACGAATCAAAGTTTGTGCC
>DATBXX010000072.1:0-2487 GCA_036514055.1 Candidatus Acidiferrales bacterium | reverse complement strand
AATTCCCAACAGGCTGTTCACCACCAGCTTCATAATCGCTCCTGAGCCGTTTGGGCCCATATAAAAATAGCTTCGCGCGACGGCCCGGAAAATCGACGCGGCGGCTTCGAAGCATCCCCGGTCTCCGCCTCCAAACAAAACTAACGCTCCCTGTTCGGCGACCGGAGTGCTCCCGGATATGGTCACGTCGAGGACATCAGCTCCGCGCTCCGAACCCAGTTTCGCGAGTTCGAGCGACGTCTTCGGATCGACGGTGCTCATATCGATGACCAGTGAACCCCGCTTTGTGTTGGCAAAGGTCCCCTGCGGTCCGCTATGAACCTTCAGGACAGCTTCATCGCTTGGAAGGCACGACAACACAACGTCGCAGCTGGAGGAAAGTGCCGCGATGCTTTCCGCGACTGTGCCGCCGTATTGAAGGAGCTCCTGCGCCTTGCCGGGATTCCGGTCATACGCCGTCAACCGAAAACCGGACTCAAGCAACCGCTGTGCGATCGGCCGGCCCATGTAGCCGATTCCTATAAACCCGAGCCTACTTGTCTCTGGTGTGATTGGATTCATATCGGATCTCCTTTCGCCGAGGACGGATTGAGGCCCTGCCACCGGATCGTCGCTTGTCTTTTGGGTCATTTGCAAACTCAATTTCGGGGTCAGCTCCATCGAACCTACGCGGAAGCAGACTGTGTTGACGGAGGCGCCATGAATTCAGGGCCGACTGGATCGGCGATCGTCTGCCGCAGAATCTGATCGATCGTCGCGCGCGTATCCGCGTCAAGTTTCCAATCGAGTGCGCCTGCCACCGCCTCCAGTTCTCGAGGATGACGCGCGCCCCACAGCGCCGAGGCGATTCCCGGCGTGTCCAAGACCCAGCGAACCGCAAGTTCCATCGCATGTTTTCCATGGATTTTTTGTGCCAGATCATCGAGTTGCTGAACGGCGTTCAGATATTGCGTGAAGCGCGGCGGCTGGAATTTCGGATCGGACTTGCGGAGATCGTCGCCAGAAAACGTTGTGTCTGGCCGCATTTTCCCGGTCAGGAGCCCCCGGCACAGAGGACCGTAAGCGAGCGCGCTCAGGTTCTTTTCGCGCACGTACGGCAGCACGTCGCGATCAATTTCCCGTTCAAAGAGGTTGTAGGGAGACTGAACCACGTGCAGCTCGGAGGCAGACATGAACCGCTCCATCTCGTCGGGCGAATAATTGCTCACGCCGATCGCTCGGATCAGCCCCTCCTTGTAGAGCTCCTGCATCGTCCGCGCGGTTTCTTCAATCGGTACCGACAAATCCGGCCAGTGAACCTGGTAGATGTCGATGTAGTCTGTGCGCAAGCGACGGAGCGAATCTTGGACTTCCTGTCGGATGCGGGCACGCGAGGAGTTTCGGGAAACGGACCCGTTGTGCCACTCGAGTCCGACTTTGGTAGCGATCACCACCTTTTCCCGGTGTCCTCGCCGCTCGATTGCCTTTCCGACGATTTCTTCGGAAACCCCAAAACCATACACGGGCGCGGTGTCAATCAGGTTGATCCCTTTGTCGAGCGCGGCGTGGATCGTTCGAATCGATTCCTCTTCGTCGGTCCCTCCCCACATCCAGCCGCCGATGGCCCAGGTGCCCAGCGCGATTCGTGAAGCCGTGAGATTCGTGCCCTTGATCGGAATGTATTCCACGGTGTCCTCCTGTATTGCTCATTTTGAAGATCGTTTGTCCTACTTCCTCCAAAGATTCCGCTACCGCCGCTGCGCAATTACCGCAAGCTGGCTTGGGCGGGCAATTCCGAGACATCCCATCCGCCTCCCATGGCCTTTATCAACAGTACGCTTGCGTCCATGCGCCGGCGCAGAATATCTACCTCGTTCCGCTGATTCGTAAGATCGGTGGTCTGCGCAATGATGACCTGCAGGTAGTTGTCGACGCCGCCCGTATAACGGTTCGTGGAAACCTCAAGCCAATCGTCGGCTGAGGCGGTGGCATCTCGTTGCTGTTGCGCTTCTCGATCCAGAATGCGGAGCGCTGCCAGGTTATCTTCCACTTCCTGAAAGCCCGTTAGTGTGGTTTGACGGTAATTGGCCGTTAGTGCATCGAAATTCGCCCATGCGGCCCGCGATGTGGCCCTGCGGCGGCCGCCATCAAAGAGCGTCTCGACGAGTTGCGGTCCAACGGCCCACAGGGCGTTCGGTCCGCTCAGCAGGTTCACGATCTGCGTACTTTCAAATCCAGCGGCAGCGTTCAGACCCAGTGTTGGATAGTAGGCCGCCCGGGCGATTCCGATCTGTTCGTTCGCCTCTGCGACGCGGCGCTCGGCTGCCGCGATATCCGGGCGGCGCTCGAGCAGCTCGGAAGGCACGCTTGCCGGGATCACGGGGGGGCGGAGGTTCAACGGAGCAGCCGCCAGGCTGAATTCCGCCGGCGGTTTTCCGATGAGAACGGCGATGGCGTGTTCGTAGGCAGCCCGCTCGACCGTCACGTCGGTGTCTTGTACTTGCGCGT
>DATBXX010000071.1:0-3284 GCA_036514055.1 Candidatus Acidiferrales bacterium | reverse complement strand
TTGTTGTCGCCGCGCGGCGGATAGTAGTTGATGCGGACCTTGTGGTGAATCTTCTTGTAGAGGTCCGGATAGATACTCGGTTGAAGAATATATTCGAGCGCGCCGAGCTTGGATTCCTCCTTGGTCTTGAAGGATCCGGGATCGTCGAGCACTTCGCCATCGCGATTGCCCAGGATATTGGTTGAGAACCAGCCGTTGAGACCGAGCATGCGAGCTTTGAAGGCGGGCGCAAGGACGGTCTTCATGAGCGTCTGCCCGGTCTTAAAATCTTTTCCGCCGATCGGCACGTTTTTGGACTTTGCAAATTCCTCAAGCGCGGGAATATCGACGGTGAGGTTCGGCGCGCCATTGGCGAACGGCACGCCTTCGCTAATGGCGGCCCAGGCGTAGAGCATTGACGGCGCGATTGCCGGATGATTCGCTTTCATCGCCTTTTCAAACGAGTCCAGGTCCTGGTGCACGGCCTCCGGCTTCAGGAAAACTTCGGTCGAGGCGCACCAGACCATCACCAGGCGGTCGAGCTTGTTCTTTTTCTTGAAGTCGCGGATGTCTTCGCGGATTTGCTCGGCGAGATCGAATTTCGTCTTACCCTTCTTGACGTTGGTGCCCTGCAGATTCTTGACGTACGATTGATCGAAGGCCGCTTTCATCGGCTTGATCGACTTGAGGAATTTCCGAACCTTGTCGAGGTCTTTCGATTCGAGGACGCCGGCTTTCACCGCAGCTTGATACGCATCGTCGGGAAACACGTCCCATCCGCCGAAGACGAGATCATCGAGCTTGGCGAGCGGAACGAAATCCTTGATTTTCGGGACGCGGCCTTCGGTGCGCTTGCCCAGGCGGATCGTTCCAAGCTGGGTAAGCGAGCCGACCGGGACGGATTCACCGCGGCGCACGAGCTCGACTCCCGCCATGAACGTGGTGCTGACTGCGCCCATGCCGGGCGTCAGCACGCCGAGTTTTCCTCTTGGCGGAGCGATACTTGCGGGCCTGCGCATTCCTGTTCCCCCTTGGTCGGTTGAAGTCGTATTGCCGGTTTTTCTTGAGCGAGGCCGCAGGACGTCGGGGCGGCACTCGTACGCGCGCGCTAAACCTTGAGCGCCGCGCCGGATGGACCGAAGAAAAGCATGATGCGGCATCCGCGAGGCATTTGCAAATCGAATCCGGCGCACGGATGGAACGCCGGTTAGAAGATGGGGAGGATCGGCGGTACAATGCAAGTTGTAGGTATCTATGGCCAAGGAACGAAGTTCAGGTTCGCTCGTCTCGCTGGTGACCGCGGCTGCGGGCGCGGGATTTCGGCGCGCCTACCAGCAGGTGAAGATCGACGAACGGAAATATCTGCGGCACGTGCAGCGGGCGCACCGATTGCCCATTGTCGCCTGGGACGAGATGTTTGATCTGGGGCCCGAAGTAGTCGACCCGATCGCCGCGGGCGCGATCAAATCAGCGTCGCGCATGGCGGCGATGGAGGGCGCCGGGCTCGGGCTGGGCGGGTTCTTGACGGTGGTGCCGGACATGGGGATCCTGGCGGCAATCACGATGCGGATGCTGCAGAAGCTAAGTCTGCTGTACGGATTTGAATACGCGACCGAACAAGAGACGGTCGATTTGTGGATTGCGGCGGCCAGTGCTGCCGGGCTGGATATGGGCCGGGATTTTCTGGAGCGACAGGCGGTCGAGCGGCTGGTTCCGCGAATCATTGACCGGATTGCCGTGCGCGTGGGCACCGAAGTGGCGGAGAAGTGGGCCGGGCGAATCGTGCCGGTGCTGAGCGCTGGAGCGGCTGGCGCGCTGAATTACTATTTTGTGCGAGGGTGGGGCCGCCGGGCCCAAAAGCATTTCAGGGCGCGGCACCTTGCCGTGCTGGCGCAGGCTGCGCGGCGCGCGCGGACACGCACGCTGCCTTTGCCGACTCCCTTGTTGCCTTCCAACGTTTAGTCCGCTGGCCCTGTTGGTGAGGCGTCTTGCAGCTGCGCGCAAACGAAATTCTTTGATTTCTCTTGGGGGTAACCGCAAGCTACAGGAGAGACGGAACGCTCTTCGGCGTTGCCGAGCGGCGGCAAAAGGCGACGCATAGGATTGCGGTGAGTCCCGCGAACAGCAGAACAATCGAGCTTGGCTCGGGGACTTCGTTCGTGCCGGCTACTTCCATCTGGTAAGGGCCATTGTCGTTGGGAAATACGGACCACGCACTGCCCCCCTGAAAATTCGCGAGGAACTGTCCTGCGACGCCGGTACCTGACGTGTCGAGCGACCAGTCCCAGTCGGCGCTGTTGTCATCCGATGTGAGCTCGATCCAGTACATTGTGTCTGGCGACAGGACGTAGGACGTGGAAAGATTGTAGAACCCCGGCGCGGTCGAAAGGTCTGCTTCACTGATCGTGCCGATTTCCTCCAGGACCGACCCCGGCGTGGTGGAGGAATCGCTGAGTAGATATGCCGTCGTGGTTCCCGTCGAAGGAGTTCCGGTCAGGGCTACGGTCAGCGAATTCAGATCGAACGCGCTTGATCCGGTTGAGAAAGAATCCGCGAGCGGTCCCCACTCGTCGCCGGTCGGATCGGCTCCGGTCGGCGCCCCTCCCAGATTGTTGAAGAGATCGTCCGCCCGACTTGTGCCTACGAACACCAGGCCGACGAGAGCAATCAGCAGAAACGCCCTTTTCGCAATGGCCACGAATCACCCCCCGCGTGGACACCAAAACCGCTCGGTCCACACGCTGAGCGGGGCAAGTTCGTTGCCAAAGCGGTCCCTGTGTGCGTTGCGTCCAGCGAAAGCATCGGTTCCGGGTATCGCCTTTTGTTCGCAATCGGTTAACAATGAGCGAGAGATCCTGCCCGGTCGAAATTCCCGTTCGAGCGCTTCCAACGAGTTCTTCGATATTGGAATTAGGAAAACGAATCCTGTTTTTCGAACAAAGTTTGCCCTCGAATACTACTCATGCAGTGGAGCACAGAGCGGCCCTCCGCCAGTCATTCGGCGCTCCGCACTTCGGCCCCAGGGCTCAGAAGTGGCTCACCAAGCCGATTAAGATAATGAGTGGGATCGGAACGCCCAGCAGCAACAATATAATGGAACGCATTCGGAGCTCCTTTCGGAAACGGCTGAGTTCGGTGTGTATCTCGCGCCGGGATCTTGTAAATCTCTATGTCCTGATGCGATCGCGCTGCCTGCCGCCAAGTAAAGCCGCGTAGCTTGCGCAGAAGGCGCCGATGAGCGAGGCCACGAACAGCCAGTACAGGGAGTGGGCCACCGCCTTGCGCGCGGCGTCGGCGGCCAGCTG
>DATBXX010000070.1:0-16270 GCA_036514055.1 Candidatus Acidiferrales bacterium | reverse complement strand
GGGATCGGCGCCGCTATTGGGCGGGAGTGTGGTACTGGACCTGAAGCGGATGAACCGGGTTCTGGAAGTGAACGACAAGAATCACTACGCGCTGGTCGAGCCGGGCGTCAGTTATTTCGATCTCTATCGCTACATTCAGGAGAAAAACCTCAAGGTATGGATCGACCCGCCCGATCCCGGTTGGGGGAGCCCTGTCGGCAACGCGCTTGAAAGAGGCGGAGGCTACACGCCCATGCGCGACCACTTCGACTGCCACTGCGGCATGGAAGTAGTGCTGGCCAATGGAGACCTCGTGCGCACGGGCATGGGCGCGCTTCCGAACTCGAAGACCTGGCAGCAATACAAATACGGTTTCGGCCCGTATGTCGACGGCATTTTTTCGCAATCCAATTTTGGTGTCGTGACCAAGATGGGATTCTGGCTGTTCCCACAGCCCGAGGCCTATCTGTCGGGAAACGTGATGGTATCGAAGCACGACGACCTGTTTGCTCTCGTCGAGGTGTTTGCGAATCTCCTGAACTCTGGCACTGTTCAGGCAACCACCACCGTGGTGAGCCCTCTGGCCTACGGACGCGATCCGGAATTAGCCGCCCTGCGCGCCAGTGGCTCGACGAAAGATCTGGAGGACTACGCCGCGCGCAAGAACGTGCCGTACTGGAGCGTGTCGTTGCCGTTTTACGGGTCTGCCAAGGTGGTCGCGGCGCAATGGGAGTACGCGCGCGAGAAGTTCTCGGTGATCCCCGGAGTGAAGTTTCAGGATGGCGCGTCGTACCGGTTTCCGATGGACGCCGACCAGCTGGCGAAGGTCACAAATCCCGTGCCGTTCGGGGTGCCCAGCCTGCAAACATTCGCGATTGGCGGGCCGCGCAGCCAGGGACACATGTGGTTCTCGCCCATCATCCCCATGACCGGCGAGGCGGTGCTTGAGGCGCAGCAAGTGTTCGACCAGGTCTTCAAAGACCTGAGCGGCTCCGAAGGGGTCTCTGCGTCATTTCCGGTTTGGTCATTTTTCGCGCGGGCGTTCGTCATCATCTACTTTTTCCCTATCGAGCACGATGTCGAAAAGAACAGGAGAAACAGGGAGATATTCAAACGCTTGGTAAAAACGTCGGCAGAGCGCGGCTGGGGAGAATACCGTACGCACACGGCGTTCATGGGCGACATTTCCGAGGCGTACTCGTTCAACGACCATGCGCTGCGGCGGCTGCACGAAACCATGAAGGACGCGCTTGACCCCAACGGCATCCTTGCCGCGGGCAAATGCGGCATTTGGCCAAAAGCAATGAGGAAGGCGGAAGCGTGAAGATGGGAATGGACAGCGATCGATACGGGAGCGCGAGATGAAAATTCCGCCGGGTGTGAGCGAAGCCGACTTCGCCGAAGCCATCAGGCAGTTTGAAGAAGCCGTCGGCAAGGAGTGGGTTTTCACCAGCGACGAGGATGTCGCTCTGTATCGTGACGCCTACTCGCCGTTCTGGGGCGAGGCGGACGAGCTGATCGCGTCGGCTGCCGTAGCGCCGGAGGGTGTCGAGCAGGTTCAGAAGGTCGTCCGAATCGCAAACCGCTACAAGATTCCGATCTATCCCGTTTCGACCGGAAAAAATCTCGGGTACGGCGGATCCGCTCCCGCGTATTCGGGCAGCGTAGTTCTTGATTTGAAGCGGATGAATCGGATTCTGGAGGTCAACGAACGAAACGCCTACGCGCTGGTCGAGCCCGGCGTCAGCTACTTTGATCTCTACCGCTATATTCAGGAAAAGGGGCTCAAACTCTGGGTCGATGTCCCCGACCCCGGCTGGGGCAGCCCGATTGGCAATTCCCTGGATCGGGGCGGCGGCTACTTGACGGCGATGTATCGCAACCATTTCGATTCCCACTGCGGAATGGAGGTCGTGCTCGCGAACGGCGAATTGATGCGCACCGGGATGGGCGCGCTGCCGGGGGCGCAGACCTGGCAACAATACAAATCCGGGTTTGGCCCATGGATTGACGGAATGTTCTCGCAGTCGAACTTCGGGGTGGTCACGAAAATGGGATTCTGGCTGATGCCCGAGCCGGACTCCTATCTTTCGGGAACCGTGATGGTGCCCAAGCACGGTGATTTGATTCCCCTCATCGATATTCTCAATTGGGTCGAGAACACAAACGTCACCAACGGCATGCCGTTTCTGGGCAGCCCCCTGCTCAGCCGGGGAGGACCGCTGAGCCCTGGTGGGCCACCGCCCGATGCGGAACTCACCGCGCTGCTCGCCGGGCCCATTGCCAATACGCTGCATGAGTTGGACGAATATGCGCAGAAAAAGGGCGTGGCCTTCTTCAGTTGCACGCTGAGCTTCTATGGAGCCGCCGCGGCCAACGCCGCGAACTGGGAGTTCGCGAAGGAAAAGTTTTCGGCCATTCCGGGTGCCAAGTTCGTCGACGGTCAATCGTTCAAGCTCCCGCTGACCGACGAGCAGAAGGAAAAGGTGAACGTGCCGCAGTTCGGAATACCCAGCCTGAGAATGTTCTCGATTGGCGCGCGGTCGGAGGCGAACCCCACGCCGGGGAATGGGCACATCTGGTTCTCCCCGATCATTCCGAGGACAGGCGAGGCGATCTTCGAAGCGAACCGCGTGTTCACCGAGGCCGCCAAGGAATTGAATTTGCCGGTTCCCTCGTTCAGCCTGCCCACATGCTATTGGGAGAGAGGCTTCATCTATCTGTTCGGTTTCCCGATCACCCACAACATTGAAACCAACAAGAGGAATCGAGCCTCGTTCAGGCGTCTGGTACAAATCGCGGCGGAACATGGATGGGGTGAATACCGCACGGCTCCCGCCCACCAGGCTGCGGTCATGGACACGTATTCCTTCAACAACCACGCGCTGCTGCATTTTCACGAGAAGGTAAAAGATGCGGTAGATCCGAATGGAATACTTTCCGCCGGACGGTACGGAATCTGGCCCAAACATTTGAGAGAGACCAAGGCCTGACCCAAGCGTCGGGTGTTTTCTTGAGTGCGACCGACATTCGAGACAGGAGCGTGGAGTGAGAGTTCCACCAGGAGTGCGCGAGGCTGATTTTGCCGCCGCGCTAACTCAATTTGAAGCAGCCGTTGGCAAGCAGTGGGTCTTCACCAGCGACGAAGATGTGGACCTGTATCGCGACTCGTTTTCACCCTTCTGGCACGAAGCAGAGGATTCGGTTCCGTCCTCCGCGGTCGCGCCCGACGGCGTCGAGCAGGTGCAGGCAGTCGTCAAGATCGCCAACGCCCACAGGATTCCGCTCTGGACGATCTCGACCGGCAAGAATCTAGCCTACGGCGGTTCAGCACCCCGGTTATCTGGAAGCGTGGTCCTGGACCTGAAACGCATGAATCGGATTCTTGAGGTCGACGACAAGAACCATTTTGCGTTGGTCGAGCCCGGCGTCAGCTACTTCGACCTCTACAATTACATTCAAGAGCACAAGCTGAAAGTGTGGATCGATCCGCCGGATCCCGGGTGGGGCAGCCCGGTTGGGAACTCACTGGAACGCGGCGGAGGCAGGACTCCCATGCGCGACCATTTCGCGAACCACTGCGGAATGGAGGTGGTGCTGGCAAATGGCGAACTGATGCGCACGGGTATGGGCGCAATGCCTGGCTCGAAGACCTGGCAGCAATACAGGTACGGATTCGGCCCTTACATCGATGGCATGTTTTCGCAGTCCAATTTCGGCGTGGTTACCAAGCTCGGGGTTTGGCTGTTGCCCGAGCCGGAGGCCTATCGCGACGGCACGGTGATGGTGGCGCGGCACGATGACCTGGTTCCCTTCGTCGAGACCCTGGTGTACCTGATGAACTCGGAAATCGTCCAGGGAACAATGGTGCTGGATAGCCCGCTTCTTACCTATCGCGTATCCAAGGGCGGAGGTGTCGTGGATCTGCCCGGTGATATCTCCGTCGCGGAACTGGAACAGGTCGGGCGCGAGCAAAACCTCGCCTACTGGAGCGCCGAGCTGCATTTCTACGGTCCCCCGAAAGTGGTGGATGCGCAGTGGGAATATACCAAGGAGAAGTTCTCGGCGATTCCGGGTGCGACGTTCAAGGACGGCAGATCATACCGGTTTCCCCTGGAGTTGAAAGAGACTGAAGATGCGCCGCGCGTGGCGTTGGGAATTCCAAACTTGGCCGTTTTTGGATTCCTCGGTAAGACTCAAGGTCACATGGATTTCTCACCCATCATTCCCATGACGGGAGAGGCCGTATTCGAGGCGCTGAAAGCGTTTGGCGAAGTATACGACGAGCTGAAAGTTGCGCCGAAGAACCAGTTCGTATCCCTTCCTTGGGCGTTTTTCCCCAGGGCTTTCGTTTTTCTATTCGGTTTCCCGATCGTGCACGACGTGGAAACGAATAAGAAGAGCCGCGAGGTTTTCAGACGCTTGATTCAAGTGTCCGCCGAGCACGGCTGGGGGGAGTATCGCACGCACATTGCGTACATGGACGACGTGGCGAACGTCTATTCCTACAACAATCACGCTCTGCTTCGTTTTCACGAGACGATGAAGGATGCGCTCGATCCGAACGGGATTTTGTCGCCGGGGAAAAGCGGCATCTGGCCAAAAGCCATGCGCAAGGCGCGAGCGTAACAACGCGATTCCCGCTCCCCCAAAATTCCGCAAGGCGGCCGACTTCGACAGGCAGCAGGAGCCCGGAATGAAACTTCCACCCGGCGTAACCCCCGGCGATTTCGCTGAGGCCATCAAGCAGTTCGAGGAAGCCGTCGGCGAACAGTGGGTTTACACAAGCGACGACGATGTCGCTTTGTATCGCGACGCGTACTCTCCGTTTCTTGGCGAGCCTGACGAGATTGTGGCCTCGGCTGCAGTCGCACCAGATGGCGTGGAGCAGGTACAGAGCGTCGTCCGGATCGCCAACCGCTACAAGATTCCGATCTATCCCATATCCACCGGCCGGAATCTCGGGTACGGCGGATCTGCCCCGGTCCTGTCAGGCAGCGTGGTGCTCGACCTGAAGAGGATGAACAGGATTCTGGAGGTCAACGAGCGCAACGCCTACGCGCTGGTCGAGCCTGGCGTCAGCTACTTCGACCTCTATCGCCATATCCAGGAGAAGGGGCTGAAACTCTGGCTCGACGTTCCTGATCCTGGCTGGGGCAGTCTGGTCGGGAACTCGCTCGATCACGGCGCGGGATACACTCCTCTTCCTTTTCGAGATCATTTTGAATCGCACTGCGGCATGGAAGTTGTTCTCGCCAATGGCGAACTCCTGCGCACGGGAATGGGAGCAGTCCCGAAGGCGCAAACCTGGCAGCAGTTCAAGTACGGCCTGGGGCCCTATGTGGACGGACTGTTTTCGCAATCCAATTTTGGCGTCGTCACGAAAATGGGCTTTTGGCTGATGCCACAGCCGGAAGCCTACAGGGTCGCCACCGTTTGGGTGCCGAAGTACAACGACATTATTCCGTTCGTGGATATCATGGCGCGGCTGATGAACTCCGGGACGATCAACTGTCACATCTGGATCGAGAGCCCGGCATACAACGGACCGCCCGATGGCGAGCGAGAAGCGCTGCTCGCAAAACCCGACGGCGGCTCGCCAGAGGAGTGGGACCGCTACGCGCAGGATAGGAAAATCAAGTTCTGGGGCTGCCCATTTTCATTTTACGGACTGTCGAAAGTCATCGACGCGCAATGGGAGCATGTGAAGGAGCAGTTCTCTGCGATCCCGGGAGCCGTGTTTGAGGAGGGCGAGTCTTTTCGATTTCCTCTGACCCCGGAGCAGACCGAGAGAGTGGGCGAGAGGTCGAAACTGGGCATACCGAGCCTTGGTGTTTTTTCGCTGGGCGCGAGGTCGGCGGTCAACCCGACACCCAACAACGGCCATCTATGGCTGGCTGCGGTGATACCCATGACCGGAGAGGCGGTGCTCGAAGCACAGAAGGTTTTCACAAAGGCCTTCCGGGAATGGGGTGTCTCGCCGTCGGTCGGCCTTCCGCAGTCCTATCACTGGAGGACGTTCGTCTTGCTGTATGGGTTTCCGATCACCGACGACATCGAGACAAATAAGAAGAATCGGGCGACATTCGACCGAATGCTCAGGCTGGCAGCCGACCATGGCTGGGGCGAATACCGGACCCACACCGCCTTTATGGACACGGCCGTAAGCGCATACTCGTTCAACGACCACGCCCTGCTGCGTTTTCACGAAAAATTAAAGGACGCGGTCGATCCCAACGGAATCCTGTCCGCGGGCCGCTACGGCATATGGCCGCGCGAATTGAGGAAGGCGAAGACATGATGCGCGCCAGAAACGCAACACTGTCTGCGCTTGCCTTCATTCTTCTGGGTGCCGGGATCGCATCGGGTCAAAACTCGTCCTGGACTCTTTTCTCGTCTCGCAGCGAGCAGGCACTGGCGCCGAAAATTCAGCGAGGCAAGGAAGTTTTTCAGAATCTTTGCTCCGGATGCCACGGGCCGGACATCAAGAACGCAAGCCCCGGAATCGGAGCTACCATGCCCGGCACAGACGCCCTGGCCGCCAAGTACAAAGGCACGAAGCCGGCTTTGCTTGAAGAGCGCAAGGACTTGACTCCGCAGGTCATCAAGATATTCGTCCGCAACGGCGTCTCGGTGATGCCGCGATTCCGCAAGACCGAGCTGAGCGATGGGGATCTGGAAGCGCTGTCGGCCTATCTCACCCGCGACAACAAGCCTTAGAAACGGCGACCGGTTTCGTTGGCTTGACGCCTGGCGGCCGGTGGATTCTTTGATGATCGGGCTATAATGCCGGATCGCCTTCCCATGTACTTTCTATATCGCATCCTCACTGCGGCCGGGATGTTCATTCTCGCGCCCTACTATGCATTGCGCGGATGGCGTCGCGGAGAGCCTTGGAGCGCGCTCGGCGAGCGTCTCGGGGGCGTGCCGCCGGTTTCCGCGCCCGGCGCGATCTGGATTCACGCCGTGTCGGTCGGTGAAGTGCTCGCAGCCAAACCCCTCGCCGAGGGCTTGAAGCGGCGCTTTCCTGGGCGAGGGGTTGTCGTTTCGACGACGACCGAGACGGGCCAGCGCCTTGCGCGCGAACGACTACAGTCGGTGGACAGTATTTTTTATTTTCCACTCGATTGGGTCGTGCCGGTTCGCCGCGCCCTGCGCTCGATTCACCCTTCGGTGGTGATCGTGATGGAGACCGAGATCTGGCCGAATTTCCTGAGAGAAGCGCGGCGCCGGGGCGTTCCGGTAATTTTCGCCAACGCGCGCATCTCAGAAAGGTCCTTTGCGCGGTTCAAGCGCTGGCATTTCCTTGTAGCCGGGTTTTTTAAACGCACACTCGATGACGCCGAACTCTTTCTCGCGCAGACGCCGGAGGACGCCTTGCGGCTGCGGGACCTGGGTGCAGCCGAAGACCATGTCGAGGTGACGGGTAACCTGAAATACGATGGGGAACCTGCTGCCAGGGGCGAGTTCGGTGCGTGGCTGGAAGCGCAGATTCGCTCGCAGGAGCGCTGGCCGGTGTGTGTGGCTGGAAGTGTCGTCGCCGAAGAGGAAGAAGCCGTCATCGCCGCCTACGACATGGTGCAGCGGAAGTGGCGGCGCGCTCTGCTGATCCTCGCGCCACGCAAGCCGGACAGGTTTGACGCTGCGTCCGCGATTGCCGCCGCAGGCGGTTGGAACGTGGTGCGCCGCGGCGGTCTGGACCCTGCGCAGTCGCTCGATGAAAATGCGGACGTGCTCGTGCTCGATTCCATCGGCGAACTCGCGGGTCTGTACTCGCTGGCCGACGCCGTCTTTGTGGGGGGGTCGCTGGTTCCCGCGGGAGGACACAATATCCTTGAGCCCGCATGGTTCTCGAAGCCGCCGGTGTTTGGCCGATTCATGGAAAACTTTCGCGACATGGCCGCGCAGTTTTTGGCGGCGAAGGCAGGAGTCGAAGTCTCAAGCGGTCAGCAGCTTGGAAGAGTATGGGTCGAGCTGGTCGAGGACAATACCCTCCGCGAACGTATGGGTCAGGCCGCCCGCGTGCTCACTGAACGCAATCGCGGCGCCACGGCACGGTCGCTTGAGCGCATCGCCGCTGTGCTCGACGAGCAGGAGCCCCCCGCGTGACATTCCTCGAATCGCTTCTGTGGCCGCTAACGCTCCCCTACGGCGCAGTCGTGCATCTGCGCGCGCGCGCCTATCGGAAGGGAATCTTGGGCCAGCAACGCCTCAATGGCATGGTGATCAGCGTGGGAAACCTCACCACCGGCGGCACGGGCAAGACGCCGATGGTCCTCTGGATCGCAGAGCGATTGCTCGTCGAAGGCAAAACCACCGGAATTCTCACCCGGGGATACCGTGGCGGAGCAGGAAGGTCGGGTTCTACGAGTGACGAGGTGCAATTGCTGCAAGCGCGCTTGGGCGACCGTGTCGCGTTCGGTGTCGGCGCAGACCGCTTCGCGCGCGGCAGCGAACTCACCGACCGTGGCGTCGGATCATTCGTTCTCGACGATGGATTTCAGCATATGCGATTGGCGCGGGACGTCGATATCGTTTTGATCGATTCTACGAATCCCTTCGGGGGCGGTCACTTGCTCCCGGCAGGCCGATTGCGTGAACCGCGATCGGCGCTGGCGCGCGCCGACATTGTGGTTGTTACGCGAAGCGACCATGCCCCGGCCATCGAGTCCGCCATCCGGCGCGACTCAGACGCGCCGATTTTCTATGCCCGCACCGGCCTTGAGTCCGTCCGTGTATTTCGCGGTGAGTATCCTGGGACCGATTTTGCTGAGCCGCACTCGCGCAAATCGTTTGCGTTCAGCGGCATCGGCAATCCAGCCGGTTTCCACGCCGACCTGCGTTATTGGGGATTCGACCTCGCCGGCTGCAAGGTTTTTCCCGACCACCATCGCTACACCGCACAGGACGTGGAGGCAATTGAAAACGAGGCACGTGCGGCGGGGGCCAGTGTGATCGTTTGCACGGAGAAAGACATCTTCAACCTTTCAGGTATTCCCTTGGGCGAGATCGATCTTTGCTACTGCCGCATCTCGCTGCATATCGCTCGCGAGCGGGAATTCTGGCAAAACGTCCTGGCGGTCGCCGAATCCCGCACCCGATCCCGGCGATGAGCCCGCCCCCCGGACACCGAGCGGCATTTTCAACCAGGCTTCTCTGGATTGCTGCAATTGGGGCGCGTGTGATACTTTTCGGCGCGGCGTCGGGAACCTGCCCAGCGGTGCTTAACAATTCACGGATAGGCGCGACAAAATTCTCTCCCGCGGCAGTCTGCGCGATCTGTCTGGACAATACCGCCGCGCGGGATGCGGAATCGCCTATATGAACGCCGCCTTTGAAGGGAATCGCGGCGCCTCTGTAGGCGAGCAATGGTCGCGCTCGACCAGCGGCATAGGGGCGCGCCTGCGCCGGGGCAAGAATGACTGATTTGCGGTCCCTGCAAATCAAGCAGTCGAGAAAATTCTGGATGCGCTGGCGAGTCCGCCTCGGCTATCCGGTCGCGGTAATATTTCTGGTGCTCGCCAGGCCGATCCCGCACTCGATCCTGGCCGGCGGAATCGTCGCCGCCTTTGGCCTGCTGGTCCGGGGAGCCGCTTCCGGGCATCTCCGCAAGGACCAGGAGCTGGCCACAGCCGGTCCGTACGCGAGCACGCGGAATCCACTCTATCTCGGCAGCGCATTCCTGGCGGCGGGATTCATCATTGCGGGTGATACCTGGTCGGCGGGACTGATCGTGGGCGTCTACTTCGCGGTTTTCTACTTTGCCGTAATCCGCGACGAGGAGGCGGACCTGCGCAAGCGATTTGGCACGGCATTCGAACAATACGCCGCCCGCACGCCGGCCTTTTTCCCTGGTTTCCGCGCACCCAAAGGCGAGGCGCCTCCCGAGAATACCCGCGCGAACTCTTTTTCGTGGGCGCAGTACCGGCGGAACCGGGAATACCAAGCGCTGCTAGGAACGATAGCCGGACTTGGGATCGTGTGGCTGAGAATGTGGATTCACACGAGGGCTGGGTACTGACGCGATGGACCTACTGTAGCCGGTACACGGCGTGCATGACGCGCTGAAATTGAGGCCTGTAGATCAGATCAAACGCATGTTCCTTGCCGGGAAACATCTCCAGTGCGACACGCCTGGTCGCGGCGATCATGCCTGAGGCTTCTTCCGCGGTAAGTCCGCCTTCGGCGATGGTTTCCACCGTGAGCTGGACTAGAATCCGCAACCGCCGGATGCGCCGGCTTTCGTCGTCAATCTGCTCCTGCGTGGGATCCAGCTTCGCGTCATCCAGTAACGTTGGCATGGTTTGTTTTGCAGATTGAGCTGCCATTATGAGCGCCCCGGCCAGAGCGGGCAATAGTACTTAAGGCCAGCCTGGCCTTTTCGGGCAGTTGCAATCGCTATCGGCCGATGAAGCTTCAAGAGGTACAATCGCGGCGCGAACGGGAGGCGGATCGATGCGAAAAAGACTGCTGCGAACAGCCGCATTATGGATCGTGGTGTTTGTCACGGTGTTGAGCGCATTGTTGCCGGCTGCGACCGCAGCCGCCGAAGCGAGCCATGTCCTGCAAAGCGCTCCTGCAAAGCCCTGCGATTATGCGTGCCTGACCGGTTACATCGATCTGTACCTGGCTGCATTGGTCGCACACGATCCACGCCGACTGCCCCTGGCAACGCAGGTAAAGTTCACCGAGAACACGATGCAGATGAAGCTGGGAGATGCGCTCTGGGGCACCATCTCCGGGGTGGGAACCTACAAAATCTACTTCGCCGACCCTCAGGCCGGGCAAGTCGGATTTGAGGGAACGATTCGGGAGAACGGCACGCCTGCGATCTTGGTGATTCGGCTGAAAGTGGAGAACGACAAGATCACGGAAGTGGAAACGATCGTGCGCAGGGGGGCCGATTCTGCGAAGGCTCTGGAAAAATTCGGGCAGCCGAATCCCGTGTGGCTCCAGCCGCTGGCGGCGTCGGAGAGGTCATCGCGCCAGGACATGCTGCGGATCGCGAATCAATATTTCGAAGGAATTGTGCACCTGTCTGGCGACATGGTTCCGTTCGACGAAAAGTGCAACCGGATTCTGGACGGCATCCAGGACACCAACAATCCCACCTACAACGAGGGGTGGGGGCACGGCTCTTTCAATCCGGCCGCGATGGGATGCCGGGAAAACATGAACACGAAGATTTGGGCCTACATCAAGGCCGTCGACCCGCGGCGATTCATGGTGGTCGACGAAAAAATGGGAATCGTGTTCGGGTTTTTCATGTTCAATCATCCTGGAACAGTGACCGAAGCCGACGTGCCGGGAGTCGGGAAAATTCCCATGCCCCCGTCCGCCATGCGGCCGTTCAACGTCGAAGTGGCTGAGTTCTTCAAGATTCAGAACGGCAAAATACGCCAAGTGGAAGGCGTTCAACTGGCCCTCCCGTACAAAACTCCTACCGGATGGGACAAATAGACCACGCACGCGGTCCAGCTGCCTGCTCGCCGCCTCCTGAATGTTTCCACCAGTAGATTTCTGCTGTCGGCGAGCGCCGTGATGGCACAGGCGCGCAAGATCGCACAGCGTCTTGTTTCGAGAGCCCGGGCCCGCGCCAGCGCCGCGGCAGTTTCACGGGCGCCGGCAAAGGCTTACCACCGTCTCCATGTGGAATGTCTGGGGAAAAAGATCGAACAGGTGGACGCTTGAAATGTCGTAGGCGGATTTTGCGAGCGCGCCCAGATCGCGCGCCAGCGTTGGCGGATCGCAGGAAACGTAAGTAATGCGCGCAGGCGCGATACGCGCGAGATGTTTGATCATCCCGGGTGTCAAGCCGGCTCGCGGAGGGTCGAGCACGACCAGCTCCGGTCTTTCCTTCAACCTCGCGAGAAACCCCTCCACGTCCGCCGTGCGAACTTCGATCACTCGCCCGCTGCGAGCAATCCGACCAGAGGTATTCGCCTCTAAATCGCGCGCTGCTGCCGGGTTGGATTCAACGGCAATCACGCGAGCGAAACGTTTTGCCAGCGGCACGGAAAACAGACCTACGCCGGCAAACAGGTCCAGCGCCAGTCGGCCCTCGGGTTCCTGTTCAGCGACCACGCGAGCAAGCTCGCCTGCGAGGAATCGATTCACCTGAAAGAAGGAAAAGTGACCAACTCGGAATGTTGAGCCGGCCGCTTCGCATTCAACATAGCCCGGGCCGTCCAGTTCCATGCGCTCCCGAGTGGGGTCGTAGATCAGCAGACTATCGATCTCAGGCACGATTTTGCGAAGTTTTTCGACGAGTTCCTCGGCGTGGGCTGGGAAGCCCGCGAAACTACCCGTCACCAGGAGTTTGGAATCGTCTGCGCCCGCAAACGCTTCGATTTCGCGCAGCTCGCGAGGCAGGACACCCGCTGCGGCGGCGCGAAGCGCGAGGAGGGTTTTTAGCAGGATCGGCGACAGAATCGCGCAATCCTCGACGGCACAGAGCGTGGTCGAGTTCGCCTGAAAATATCCGATCCCCATCCCGAGGCCGCCATCATCACCGAGCGGCCGCACTTTCCATTGCGCGCGATTGCGATAGCCCCAGGGTGGCGAAGGGTGCGAGCGAATCTCACCGGGCCATTCAATGCGCCCGATTCGCCGAAGCGTCTCCCGTAGGATCTCGGTCTTGTACTTGAGCTGCGAATCGTAAGGAATATGCTGGTAATCGCAGCCGCCACAAACGCCAAAATGCGGACATCGCGCAGACACGCGGTCTGGCGAGGCTTCGAGCAATCGCTCGACGCGGGCGCGAATAAACTTCTTCTTCTGTTCGACGGGCGCGGCCGCGATGCGTTCGGCCGGGAGCACGAAGGGCACAAAGACGGTCGAGCCGTCATGATGCGCTAGGCCCTCGCCGCCGTAGATCAGCTTTTCGATCGTGATTTCCACAACGGTTCTTGCCCCCTGGGTTGTGCCACTTCTCAGCTCGAGGCCGCTCCGGCAAAGTCGCACAGGCTCGAGGAGATCGAACGGGTACGGAGGCTCGGGCCGGACAGAAGCACCGGCAGCGTTCACGTGAGGTAGAACAGGCTCAGACGCGGCACGCCGAACTGTTCGAACAGCCGCTTCTGGGTATACTGCCGCTCGAGCTGCGCTAGTTGCTCCGCGGACATCTTACGCCGGTACGGAGCAAGCGAGCGGTCCATTTCGCGTCGGATCGCGAGCAAGACGTTTTCGTCGGCATCGGCAGACAGCGCGGCGGTCAGCTTCTGTTCCATAATCGTGAGTCGGCGCTCGAGGTCTTCCAAATCCAGGGTAGCCGGCGAATCGACGAGCAGCTGCGCCTCCCTGATCCGGTTAGCGGTTTCCTCCATGCGTAAGGCGGTTGCGGAGTGTGTGGCTCGATTTTTCTCGGCCGACGCCCGAAGTTGCCCTGCATTGCGCTCGAGATATCCTTTCAGCTCTGCGCGCGAGAAGGGTTCAGAAGCGGCACGCGACATCGCAATTTCTGGCCCACTGCCGGCAGCCGCCTCTTGCGCCTCAGCAGCGGCGTCGAGCACCGCGTCCACGCAATAGGCCAGGCTCTTCAATTGTCTCCCGCCCGCGGCGCGGCGCGAGCGCCCCCAGCTTTCGAATGCGCGATCAATTCCTCTCAGCACGGCGCTCAATGGAATGCCGGCCTTCTGCCAAGTCTCGACGATAGCCCAGTCGAGCGGTGAAACCAGCAGATGGGCGCCGCGTTTGCGCCAGAAATGCTCCTCAATTTCGGTGAAATAATTGAAATAGTTGAAGGTATCCATCGAGCAAGCGCTCAGGACTTGGCGCCGGCCAGGTTGCGTTCCCAGATGATGCGCAGCCCATCAAGAGTGAGGAATTCGTCAATTGTTTCGATGTGTCGCGAAGCCCCGCCGATCAGTCCGGCCTGTCCGCCGGTAGCGACCACCTTGGTCTTCGCGCCCATCACTTTTTTCATGCGGTCCAGGACTCCATCGACTAGATCGGTGTAGCCATAGAAGAGGCCGGCCTGCATGGAGGCGACAGTGTTGGTGCCAATGATTTTTCCGGGGTCCTTGATCTCGACGCGAAACAGGCGCGCCGCGCGGGCGAACAGAGCGTCGGCCGAGATGCCGATCCCCGGCGCAAGCACCCCGCCCAGGTACTCCCCACGCGCCGAAACGGCGTCGAAATTGATGGCCGTACCGAAATCCACAACGATGCACGGTCCGCCGTACTTATCGAATGCGGCGACGCTGTTTACGATGCGGTCGGCGCCCACCTCCTGCGGATTGTCGTAGTGCACGGGCATCCCCGTCTTGATTCCCGGTTCGACAAACAAGGCCTTGCGGCCGAAATAGCCCTCCGCCATCCCGGCGAGGGTCGAATTCAAGGGCGGCACAACGGAGCTTATGATCACGCCGTCAATTTCGCGCGGCTCGAGCCCCGCAAGTGTGAACAGGTTGCGCGTGAGAATTCCGTATTCGTCAACCGTTTGATCCCGAGCGGTGGTCAAACGCCAGTGGGCGACGAGTTTCTCGTCGCGGAAGACGCCCAGGACCGTATTCGTGTTGCCCGCATCGAGCGCCAGAAGCATCAGGGAGCCTCCGTCACATCGCCGGAAATCACGGGCTCGGTGCCTCGCCCGTCGTCGCGTGTCACCCGCAGCAGACCGCTGGGTTCAAGGCCTGCGGTCACGCCCGTAAAGGATTCCGTTGCTGTGGTGATGCGCACCCGCTTGCCCTCGAAATAGCTGGATACCTGAGCGAATCGCCGGAGGATCGGCCGCGCGCCCTCGGCGAGAAACTGATTGTAGTAGCGGTCCAGATGGCGCAGCAACCGGATCAGCAGCTCGAGACGCGAATGGAATTTGTCCGTTTCCATGCGCAGCGACGTCGCAACATCCTCGATGCCCTCCGGCATCTTCGTCTGGTTGACGTTCATGCCGATGCCCACAACAGCGTAGTACACCCTGTCTGGTTCGGCGTGCATTTCGGTGAGGATGCCGCAGAATTTCCTGCTCCCGTTTCGGCCCCCGTTCGCGGGGTGACGGATCATCAAATCGTTTGGCCAGCGAATATCCGGGAGGGTATCGAGATCTTCGGCAGCAGCATCGCGCGCGGCGAGACCGGCGATCAGTGTCAGAAGCGGGGCGTGCGCCGGAGAGATCGGAGGCCGGAGCAGGACGCTGCAATAAATCCCGGAAGACTTCTCCGAAGCCCACGAGCGCCCGGCTCGGCCCCGGCCGGCCGTTTGCTCCTCGGCCAAGACGACAGCTCCGTGTGGTTCACCTGCCTCACCCAGCCGCATGGCGACCGAGTTTGTGGAATCGATTTTGAAGAAATGGTAGATGCGGCGGGCAAAGGGCGTTCCGTAGAGGCGATGGCTCAACATCTGCGGGGCAAGGATGTCCGGCATCCGTTCGATGTGGTAGCCGGAGCGTGCATGACCCTGGACGCGCACGCCGACCGCGCGCAATTTTTCGATCCAGCGCCACACCTGCTGGCGCGTCACGCCAATCTCTTTGGCGATCTTAGCCCCGCTAATGACGATGGTCGAGTTTTCGGCGAGCAGCGTGAGCAGCGCGTCAATGCGCCGGTCGGTGGTGCCCGGAAGGCTTGCCATTCGCTTCGTCGCCATGGGATGAAGCCACCGAGCATACCCGACCGTCGCGCCGCGAACAAGTTTCCGGCTGCCTTGGCGGCAAGAACAACAGGACCAGGAGAAATGAGCTGATTTCGACTCACTCACGCCCTCACGAGGCGAGGCGCACTTCACAAATATTTATGAATCATGCAGTTACGGGAGGGCGGACTATTTTTCCAACTGCTCCAACCGATCATGCAACTTCTTGTGTTCAATCTGACGTTCCATCCAGGTCGCGCGCAGATCATCGACGACCTTGCCGGGGGCCCTACGTGTGAAATTGTCGTCGGCCAGACGCTTTTGCTTCGATTCGATGTCTTTGGCGAGGCGCTCGATTTCCTTTCTCAGTCGCGCCACCTCGGCAGGTTTATCGTCCGTGTCTCCATAGGCGATTCGCAGATCAAACGCCGAAGTTGAGCGAATCGCCGCGCCGGTTGGGTCCAGGTGCACAGATGAAATCTGCAGTTCCGACAGCGCCGCCAGACGCAGAAGGGGGTCCATATTTTCTGCTACGAGATTGCGAAGCATCGGACCGCCGGTCCAGAATTCCGCGGCGACTTTTCGTTTCGGATCGAGCTTCATCTCTGCCCGGATGTTGCGAGCGGCGATCACGATCTCCTGCAGCCTGGCCATGGCGTCGTCGGAGCCAGCGTCTGCCCAACGGGAGAGCGGCTCGGGGGATCTGTCCAGCGCAATCGAG
>DATBXX010000069.1:0-39297 GCA_036514055.1 Candidatus Acidiferrales bacterium | reverse complement strand
AACGGCGGCGAATCGTCGGAATCGGGGACGGTGTATTTCTCGCGGCCAGGGCGCATGCGATGGGAATACGAATCCCCGGAACAGAAGCTTTTCATTGTTGACGGCACCAACGTCTGGTTCTACGTCCCGGCCGACCATACTGCGAGCCGCGCCAAGCTGAAGGAAAGCTCGGATTGGAGGACGCCGCTCGCGCTACTCACCGGCAAAGCCGATCTATCGAAGCTTTGCCGCTCGATTCAGCTCGTCAGCCCTGAGGCGGAGAATGACACGGGGAAGGGAACCGAGCCTGAGGACAAGAGTGCGGCCCAACCGAGCTCGGTTTTGTTGTGCGTGCCGCGCGACGCCTCGGGCAGCGACGTGTCCTCCCAGGTGTTTTTTGAAACCGATCCGGACGGTCGACTCGCCCGGGTGCTGATCCGCGAACCTGGCCACGTGGAAACGGAATTTCGGTTTGGCAATTGGGAGGAAAATGGCGTCATCCCCGAGACTAAATTTCATTTCCAACCTCCGCCCGGAGTAGCCATCGTTGACGAAGAATCCCTCGCAGGCGAGATTCGCTGACGGCGACTGTTTCCCGCACGCGGTGGCACTCTCACGCCCGCCAGAAACGTGACGATCACCCTCGAACTCCACGCATTATCCGATTACCTCTCATCTGCTGGTTTGGTCGGATCGCGGAATCAAACCGAAGAACCCTGTTACCTGTGGCGTCGTGGGGTTCTCGTTTTGGGCAACGATCGACGAGCCCGAATCCCGGAAGAAGTCTCGCGGTGCAATAATTTGCACATGCAAGGCGGGAATGCGCTGTAAGTGCACCCCGTTTGCAAAGGAGCGCGGAATGCAGAGTTCGGTCGCCGGTGGGAACCATCGCCTGGGGAAAATTGCTCTCACATTGCTGCTCGCGATCGGTGCGGCGATGCTGGGAACAAGCCGGCAGTTCTATACCGAAGCGCTGGTCGATGCCTTCTTCGGTTTCGCGCTCGCGAGCGTCGTGATCATTCACTTGAGGCTCCGGCCGAGATGGCTCGATGTTGGGTTGATCGCGGCGGGCACGGTGGTTCTTGCGGTCGTGGATTTTCGAATCCTGCGCTATCCCCCAAAGGTGATGGCCTGGTTTTCGTTCCTGGGGTTAAGCAGCTTCGTCATCATGGCCGTTCGAAGTATCTGGAGCCGAAATCGAAGGTTGCTGCTCTACGGGTGGGTGCCGGCAGCGCTGTTTGTCATGTCCGATTACTTTGCTTCGACCATGCTTGAATGGACCGCAAACGCCCATCCGAAAACGCTCGATCTTTATCTATTGTCTTTCGACGGCAGCCTGCGGGTGCAGCTAGCGTTCCTGGTCGGGCAATACTATGCCCGCGTCCCTTGGTTTCACATTGCCGCTCTGATTGCCTACGTCGGACTCGCAATTCCGATCGCGTGTGTGTACGCAGGCCGCCTGGTCCGCTTCCGAGAAGGCGCTTTCCCGTCCATGCTGGCATTCCTGGTCGCGGGACCACTGGGAATCCTTTGCTATAACCTGTTCCCCGCGTGCGGCCCGCATAGTTTGTTTGGGCAGGCTTTCCCATTCCACCCCCTCTCGATGGCCGATTTGCCCCGGCTCCATTTGGAGGCTGTCCCGATTCCGGGTGCGCGAAATGCAATTCCGTCGCTCCACCTGGCATGGACTCTGCTCGCCTGGTGGTATTCCAAGGGGCTGTCCTGGGTCGAGCGGCTGGTTGCGCTCGTTTTTCTTGTCCTGACGGTGTTTGCGACCTTGGGCACAGGCGAACACTGGTTCGTGGACCTGGTTGTGGCCTTTCCGTTTGCCCTGATGATCCAAGCGGCCTGCGCGTACCGCGTTTCGTGGAGAGAACCGACCCGTATTACCGCGTTTCTTCTTGGATTGGGGGGAACTCTTGCGTGGCTGAATGCGCTCCGCTACGGGACGAAGCTGTTCTGGACATCGCCCATCGTGCCCTGGGCTCTGGTGGCTGCTACGATCGCACTCGTCATTCTGCGTCAGGAGAAACTGGATAGTGTGATCGATCTGAAGGAGCCCAAAGTTGCCGCTTCCAGCCCACCTCTGGCGTCGTCGATGGTCGATTCGGCCGGGATCATCGGTGGGTCCCGGGCGTAGTTTCTCCAATCAGTCTGTCAGAAACGAAGTAGCCTCGCGTAGAAACACGTCCAACTGATCGTGGTGCACCCAGTGTCCGGCGTTCGGCACTTCGATGAGCCGGGCATTCCGAATGGCGTTTTTCCGCGGATCCGTCGCGGGAACAGGGAAAAAGCTCTCCAGGCCCCAGAAGAACAAGGCCGGGCAGGTGATGCGGCTGTAGAGCTCGACGGAATCTTCGACGCGGTGCCCGTAGGGAGGAAACACCCGTGCGAAGTTGTCGAACTTCCACACGAGTGATCCGTCGGGATCCCAATTGGTGCCGTGCAGCGTCAGATGGCGCGCCACTTCTTCCGATAGGTGGGGATTGGCAGCCTTCATCCTTGCGACCGCAGCGCCCAGGTTGGGGTAGGTCTTGGGCTGGCGCTTTTCAACCTTGCGGACCGATTCGATCCAGTGTCGCATCTGCTCAGACGGCGGTCCGTGGACTTTGCTGCGTTCCGGCGCACCGAGTCCTTCGATCGAGATGGCCTTTCGAACCCTCTCCGGGAAGACTCCGGAATAGTTCAGCACGATCATGCCACCGAGTGAATGGCCGATCAGGCGTATCGGGAACTCATTGATGATGTCCAGCAGGGCCGACAGATCCAGAACATGTTCGATCAGACTGTACATCGCTCCCGGCGCCCAGGCGCTGTTCCCGTGGCCTCGCAGATCGAGCGCGTAGACGTGATAGTCCTCGCGCAGTGCTCGCGCGACCCAGTCCCAGTTGCGGGCATGATCCAGGCCGCCGTGGACCAGCACGAGCGCAGGCTTTCCGTCCCGCCCGTAGTCCCAGAATTGGAGTTTCAACCGGTCGGAGTAGAAAAAATGCGAGCTTGGCTCCATGGGGTTCGGTCCAGTCCTGGCGACGGCAGTCTGAATTCCAGGCGCGACTCTATCATAGCTGCATGCCGTGGGAATTGGGTTCGGGCCAGTGCGCCACAGCACACCCTTTTTTGAGGTTGTCACATCCTAGTGAAGGGCTGTTTTCCCGGCTTCAGCCTCGGTGCAAAAAGGGTATGCTAAACTTCATCTGAACCGCTCGTACGGTAGCGGTGTGCCGATACACCACAATGGCTGATTTCGTATGTAAAGTCGGGGATGCCTCGGGCAAGATTTTTCAGCAAGTCGAAACAGCTCAGTCCGAGGACGAGGCCAGGCAGAAGCTCGCCGACCGGGGCTTCTACGTGTTTTCGGTCCGCAATCAGTTCGACCTGCTGGCGCAGTTTGGCCAGGCGCGTCGCGACCGCAAGATACGGCCGGCCGATTTCCTGATCTTCAATCAACAGTTCAATACCCTGGTCCGTGCCGGCCTGCCCATTCTGAGGGCCCTTGACCTGCTTGCAGAGCGCGCTGCTGCCGAGCGCCTTCGCCCGATCCTGGCCGACGTGCGCCAGCGAGTGCGCGCAGGCGCACTTCTGTCAGAAGCGATGGCCGCCCAGGGCTCGTTTCCTCCCGTCTACATTACGGTGATTGCTGCGGGCGAGCGGAGCGGCAATCTCACCGGCGTTCTCGAGCAATACATTGCCTATTTGCGGGTCACGACGGGCTTCCGGAGCCGGCTGATCACGGCGCTGATCTATCCAGCTGTGCTGGTCATGGTCGCGATCATTGTCGTCACCTACCTTGCGACCTACGCCCTGCCGCAGTTTGCGGACCTGTATAACCAGTTGAACGTGCCCCTGCCTACGAGCACCAGAATCCTGCTTTCCATCGCCTTGCCCCTGCGCAATTATTTTCTATTTTTCGTCGCCGCAATTGCGGTGGCGTCGGTGTCGCTGTTTCTTTGGACGAGGTCCGATCGAGGAGCGATTGCCATCGATCGGATCAAACCGCGGATTCCAATCTTCGGGGACATCTGGATCAAGGCGCAGATTGCGCAATTCGTGCGAACGCTCTCAACGCTGCTGGGCGGCGGTACTCCTCTGGTTCCGGCACTGCGTACGTCGGCTGCGGCCATCGGCAGCCGGCTGATCGCGACCTCGGTCGAGCAGGCGTCTGAACGCGTCAAGGAAGGGCAGACGCTTCATCTGAGCCTTGCGGAAACGAAACTCGTTCCGGGCCTGGCGCTTGAGATGATTGAGGTGGGCGAGGCGTCGGGCGCGCTGTCGGCGATGCTCACCAGCGTAGCGGAATTCTATGAGGAAGAAGTGGATACGCGCTTGCAGCGCACGCTATCCTGGATCCCTATCGCGATTTTGGTGGTCATGGCCGTTGTGATAGGCTTCATTTTGATCTCGCTGTATCTGCCCATGTTTTCCCTCCAGGTCGGGTCAGTCGGAGGATAGAACCAGATGGCTACACCCCTAAACAATCCGGCGGGCGGCGATGCCCAGAACCAGGCGCTGGAGCGGGACCAGTCCCGCCGTCTGGCCGAGCGATACCGTTGTGCGTTTGTCGACCTCACCGAGCAGAGGATTGACCCCGAGCTGTTTCGCAGCATCCCCGCAGAATTGATGTTTCGCTACAATTTCGTGCCCCTGGCAGCGCACGATTCGACACTGGTCGTCGCCATGGTCGATCCCAGCCAGCTGCAACAGACCGACGAGTTGGCCCTGCTGCTGGGCAAGCGCCTGCAAATCAAGGTGGCCACGGCGTCGCAAATCGGAGACCTGCTGAAGCGCACCGAACAGTCACAGCGGGTGCTGGACCAGGCAACCGAAGGATTCACGATCCAGGTCGTGAGTGAGGACGAAGACAGCGACGAAAATATTTCGATGGAAAAGCTCACGCGCGACACCGGCGTGAGCCCCGTGGTTCGACTTGTGGACACGGTGATCTTCACGGCCCTGGAGCGGCGGGCGAGCGATATTCACATCGAGACGCGGAATTCCGAAGTGGTCGTGAAATACCGCATTGACGGCGCATTGCAGTTCGCCATGCAGCCGCTCGCCAAGGAATGGCACGCCACGATATTGTCGCGCATCAAGGTCATGAGCGAGCTCGACATCGCCGAGCGGCGAGTCCCTCAGGACGGCCGGTTCCGCGTGCGTTACAAAGGGCGTTTCGTCGATTTCCGCGTATCGATCATGCCCTCGGTCCACGGCGAAGATGCCGTTTTGCGGGTCCTGGACAAGGAAACGCTCAGCGAGAAATTCCGCAACCTTACTCTCGACGTAGTCGGTTTTGACCAGGAGGAGGTCACGCGGTTCCGACGCTACATTCACGAGCCGTACGGAATGGTCCTGGTCACCGGCCCCACCGGATCGGGGAAAACCACCACGCTGTACGCGGCCATCAACGAAATAAAGAACGACGAGGACAAGATCATCACCATCGAAGACCCGGTCGAATACCAGGTCCGCGGCATCACCCAGATTCCGGTGAATGAAAAGAAGGGTCTGACGTTCGCCCGAGGTCTCCGCTCGATTTTGCGGCACGATCCGGACAAGATCATGGTTGGCGAGATTCGCGACCAGGAAACAGCGCAGATCGCAATCAATTCGGCCCTGACTGGCCACCTGGTCTTCACCACCGTTCACGCAAACAACGTGACGGACGTAATCGGCCGGTTTATCAACATGGGAGTCGAGCCTTACAACTTCGTTTCGGCCCTGAACTGCATCATGGCGCAGCGGTTGGTTCGCGTCGTCTGCGAGAGCTGCAAGAAAAGAGTTACCTACGATCCTGCCGTACTGAAGGAGTCCGGTCTTGACCCGGCTGAATGGAGCACGGTTGAATTCTGCGAAGGAACCGGATGCCTGGAATGTTCCGGCAGCGGATACCGGGGCCGCACGGCCATCACCGAGCTTCTGGATCTTTCCGATCACATTCGCGAAATGATCATTGAGAGGCGTCCCACCTCGGAAATCAAACGTGCCGCGAAGGATTTGGGCATGATGTTTCTCCGCGACTCCGGATTGAAGAAGGTCCGGGCCGGACTCACTACACTTCGCGAGATCAACAAGGTGACATTTCTTGACTAGCTTCGTGGCAACAGACGGATTCGCGGACCAGTCTCACCGGTTGGGACCGGTCGCGCGCATCGACCGCTGGCTTCACGCCATGCCCCATCCGTCGCTGGTCGTTGAGATCGCAGCCGGGCACGTCGCTGCGGCCCGCTGGGGCAAGCGTGGTGGGCATCTGGAAGGCGTCGCGGTCGAACCACTACCGATCGGCGCGGTGATGCCTTCGACGGTGGAAACCAACATTACCCAGCCCGACGCGGTTCGCTCGGCGCTGCGTCGCGTGCTCACCCGGATTCCCGCTCGAGGCGCACCGATCGCGTTGCTGGTTCCGGACCTCGTCGTCCGCGTTTTCATTCTGCCTTTTGACAACCTGCCGCGGAATGCGAGCGAAGCTCTGCCGCTGCTGCGCTGGCGACTAAAAAAGAGCGTGCCCTTCGACGTGGATGAAACCGTCGTTTCCTGGAACCGGCAGGGCGGCCACGAGGGGAATCTGGAAGTTGTCACGGCGGTTGCAAGACAGCAGATCGTCCGGGAATATGAGCAGATTGTCGAATCACTCGATGCCTACTGCGGAGTGGTGCTGGGCTCGACGCTCGCGGCACTGCCGCTTTTGGAAGAGCGCGGGTCGACGCTGCTGGTTCGCCTCTGCGGAAAATTGCTGACCACGGTCGTCACGCACGGCCCAAACCTGTGCGTGTACCGGTCAAGTGAGATGCCGGCCGCGGCATTGCTACTTGAGCCCCAGTCGATGCTCGATGAAGTTTTTCCCGCGGTGGCGTACTTCCAGGACACTTGGGGCGGGACGATTGACCGCGCCCGGCTCACCGGTTTTGGTGAGAGGGAAGCGATGTTTGGAGACGCATTGGCCGAGGAGTTGAAAATCAGTGCTGGGCCAATGAGTGAAGCCGAAGGAGTGCAGGGTCTTGAAGCTTCTGGGAAAGACCTGGTGAATCACGGCCTGGATGCACTGGCGGGATGGATGATGAACGGCAGATCCTAGGCGCCAGGGTATTCCGACTACTGACCGATGAGACTACAGCTTAATCTCGCGACTTCACCTCAAGCGAACAATCGCCCGTTTATAGCCTATTCCGCACTGATCGGCACGCTGGGCGTACTGGCGCTCGCGGTGCTGTCTTTCGCCGCCTACCGGTCCTGGCACGCCAATCGCGACCTGCGTTCGGACATGAATCGATGGGAAGATTCGATCCGGCGGGATCAGCAGCGGCAGCGGGAACTGGCGGCCGAGTTCCGCTTGCCTGCGGCGCAGCAGGTCCTTGACCGTTCGGCGTTCCTGAACTCTCTGATTGACGAGCGCAGTTTTCCTTGGACGAAAATCTTCATGGACCTGGAGGATACGCTTCCGCCGGGCGTGCGCGTCGTCAGCATTTCTCCGAAGCTGGTGAACGGTCGCGCCGAAGTGACACTGGAAGTCGGGGCCACCGACGACCAGGGCAAAATCCAATTTCTGCAGGCGATCGAGAAATCGAAAATGTTTTCCGGCATGGTTGTGATCAACGAACGACGGTCGGTCGAGCCGACTGCGCCGGACAAAATCGTTTTGAACCTGACGGTGTGGTACTCGACCGTATGAACATCAAGAACGCATGGCGATCCTGGAAGGCCTGGGTCGGAATCGCGCTCGGCCTTGTTTTGGCGCTGGACCTTGCTCTGGCGGGCTACTTGTGGCGAGCCTCTTTCCGCCAACCGGAGGCGCTGCGCAGCGAGCGCGACCACCTAGCGCTGCAGGCCAAGAAACTCAAGGCCGATGTCGACCGTGGCGATAAAATCCGCGCCGACCTGCCGCAGGCCGGGAAGGAATGCGATGCTTTCTACCAGCAATCCTTTCTGGATTCCCTCACAGGCTATTCCCGGATCGAATCCGATCTCGGCGAGATTGCCACGAAGTCAGGGGTGAGAATCTCCGGGTACACCTTCAAACAGAAGGAACTCCGGAATCGCGGCGTCACCGAAATCGAGATCACTACGACCTTGGACGCGGACTATCCCGCGGTCATTCAATTCATCAATGGTTTGGAGCGTTCAAAGAATTTTTATTTGCTAGACAGCCTGCATTTGAGTTCGGTATCGACGGGCGGAATCCGGCTGGATCTTGATCTGCATACGTACTTCAGGACCTGAGCGATGTCTCAACGCACACAAATGTACGTTCTCGCGGGCTTGGTCGTACTGCTTGTCATCGTGGCGTATTTTTACGTCTTCAGAACCTCGGTTCCAGGACTTTCCGGTGTGCTTGCTGCCGACACGAAGTTTGAACCGCTCGACGTACAGGAGCCGAGTCTTCGGCTTGACCTGCTCGACAGGCTTCGCAAACTGGAATATACCGGCTCGCACAGGAATATTTTCGTGGCGGGGCCGCCTCCGATTGCCAAGAACGAAGGCGGGGCCGCGGCCGACGTGCGACCTTTCATCGGACCGAAACAGCCTCCGCCGCCTCCACCATTGCAGATTCCTGCCGAATATTTTGGGTATGCGTCGCAGCCAACGTCGGGAAAACGGGTGGCGTTCTTTACCAGCGGCGATGATGTTCTGGTGGTCGCCGAAGGCGACAAGTTCCTGAACACGTTTCGTCTGATACACATCGGAAACGAATCCGCCGACGTCGAGGAAATCTCAAGCGGCCGGCATGCCACAGTCCAGCTCGTCGAGCCGCCGGACCAGGGTGGGGCGACTCCGTGATCTGGGTAAACCTCATCTCCCAAGCGCGCTCTTGCGACGTCACTCCCACGCGTCCAGCTAGGTCGCAGGAGTCCGGATACGCCTTTTTGATGGTGATGTTCCTGGTTCTGGTGATGATTATCGGTTCGCAGGTGGCGCTGCGAAACCTCTATACCCAGGGGCGCCGCATGCGCGAAGACGATATGATCTGGCGGGGCAATCAATATTCCCGCGCGATCCGTCTGTATTTCCGCAAGACCGGACACTATCCGCAATCACTGGATGATCTCAAGACCGGTCTCCCGGAACTGAGTTTCCTGCGTTATGCGGCCTACAAGGATCCGACGAACAGTGGCGAAGACGGCGCTTGGCGATTGATCTACGTCAATGCCTCGGGTCAGATCATCGGCAGTGTCCGCTACGCCACGCTTCAGCAGATGGCGCTGATGGATCTGAACGGAGGCAAGATCCCCACGACGCCAATCGCGGGATCGATCGGTACGCCGGTCGCGAGCATGGGTTTGGGATCGGGACCCAGCGGTGCAAACAATCCGAACGCACAGTCGACTGCGCCCGGCGGGAACGCCACGCCGCCAGGTTCGACTCCAGATAACTCCGCGGGTGGTTCCCAGACCCCCAACTCCGGCCAGACCCCTTCGTCCGATCAGACCTCGTCGTCCTCTCAACCGGTCAACCCTCTGTCACTTCTGAAACCGACTGGCCCGGTTGATGGTCCGGTACTGGGAGCGTTTCTGACCGGCGTCGGCGGCGGGACCAAATCCGATGCACCTTCCATAAAGGTTTACAACTTCGGCAAGAAATACAAAGACTGGGAATTTATTTGGAATCCCCTGGAGGACCAGGCGCGCGCCGCCCAACAGGCGCTTTCCGGAGGGGGAACTCAGCCGGTCGGCCAGCCGGGAAGTCCCCCGGCGTTCGGAATCCCCAATCCATCGGGCCCGCCATCCGGACTTGGCGGAACGATCATACAGCCCTCTACGCAGCAGCCCCAGCCGCAAAACCCATAGGAGTGGTCTGTGTTCGACGATCCCAATCTCGGTCCTCCGCCGCGGCAGGGTCCGAGTACTTACGTTGTCGTGACGCTCGTTGTTTTTGTCCTGGCCGCAGCCTATGTGGGAGGCGTGTTTTATTTTCGTTGGCACGGCGACCGCGTGATTCGCGAGCAGGCGGCCGCCGCCAAGCGCGCAGAGGACCAGAAAGTCTTCGAGGGAATGGGTGGCGACCGCTTCGACATTTTGGAGTTCTTTCCATACCCTGGCGAAATCAGTCGCGGCGATTCCACGATGTTGTGCTATGGCGTATCGAACGCGAAATCCGTGACTCTTGAGCCGCAACCGAACGCCGTCTGGCCTGCGTTTGAGCGTTGCGTCAGCGTCTCACCGAAAAAGACCGCCAGATACACCCTGACGGCCACCGACGCAGCGGGCCACACGAAGTCCGCAACAATCACCGTCGTCGTGCACTAGTCGCTAAAACGCGTCGCAGTCTGAGACGTCCGGTGTCGCGAGCGGAAGCATTTGAGACGATCGGGCGCCTACGACCCAGGGTTCGGCGTCTCGCCTCCCAAGCAAAATACGTATTATCAATAACATACGAAAAAAATCCCAGGACCCGCCAGCCCAGGGGTAGGCCGCATTCGTGGCACCCCGCGTGCGCTTACAGGATTGAATTCTCGGCCAGGAAGGACATAGGACATGAAGCAACGGCTCGCGTTTGTGGGACTGGTGATCGCATTGGCTCTGGGTGGCATTGCGTTGCAGCCACTGAAGGCGTCCGCGCAGGATGCTGCGAACGACGCTATGAAACGCAGGGTTCGAACGAAAGTCGAGCCTCAGTATCCTGCGACCGCCAAGCAGATGAATATCTCCGGACGGGTGAAGCTGGAAGCGACGATCTCGGCAGACGGGCGTGTGGTGAGCACCAGGGTCGTCGGTGGCAGTCCGTTCCTGGTCAACGCTGCCTTGGATGCGCTGAAGCAATGGCGATTCGAGCCTGCCTCGAGGGAATCGACTGAGATCTTCGAGTTTGATTTCAACCGGTCGGGCGACCCAACCGCCCCTTGATTGCCGGAGTTCGCATCTGCGGGCAAGTTTCTTGCGGCTTCTTCATCAAGACGTGACGGTCCATCACAATCCTGCTCGGAACTCTCACCGGAACGTCAGAGTCGATCTTTGAATTTCTCGAAGGCGGCGACCGCGTCGTGAAGCCGGTCGAAAAACTGCGCCGGACCGATGACCCTGTTCAACAGATGCCGGTTCAAGTCTGCCTTCAGAGAGGGGGACACCCGTGCGAACGCCAAGGTCACTTCGCTGTCGACCAGTTCCTGGTGAAGCTGTCCTACGATTCGGGCCGCGGTGTAATCCACATTCGTGATCGCTTCCGCATCGACCACCAGCCAACGCACGGATGAAGGAGCCCGCCCGACCAAGCCGCGAATCTCTTTTGCAAAAAGGCTGGCATTGGCATAGAACAGCGCTGCTCCGAAACTATAGATGATCAGACCTGGCTCCGTGAGCGCACCGGGCGCCGCCGGCACGAGCTGCCACGCATCACGCTCGCCTAGGGCCAAGACTCCAGTGTGCGGACGATAGCTGTGCCGCACGACCCGGAGCAGTGACAGCACCATCGCCAATACGATACCCTGTTCAACTCCCACCAGCACCACGACGGCCGCAGTAAACACAGCCAGGGCAAACTCCCCGGGACTCTCTTGTCGAATCTCGCTCAAGCCGCGCAGGTCGATGAGACGGACAGCAATCAGAAATACAATAGCTCCCAGCACGCAACGCGGCAGGTATTGCAGAGGCCTGGTAAGAAACAGCAGAACGAATGCAACCGCCATTGCGGTAGCCACCTGGGCAAGCTGGCTCTCGCCGCCGGAGCTTTCAACCATCGCGGTTTGGGTTGGGCTCCCGTCCACCACAAAGGTCCCGCTCAACGCTGCCGTGGCGTTGGCTGCAGACAGACCGACCAGGTCTGCGCTTTCGTCCAAGTACTGATGGTGGCGTCCAGCGTAGAAACG
This sequence comes from Candidatus Acidiferrales bacterium, assembly GCA_036514055.1. Taxonomy (GTDB): domain Bacteria; phylum Acidobacteriota; class Terriglobia; order Acidiferrales; family UBA7541; genus Palsa-295. The sequence goes on along the minus strand of DATBXX010000069.1, from coordinate 27,527 downwards.
CGCAGTAGCCGCGCTTTGGGCTACGATCATCACAAAGCAGGAGACGGAAACGTCGAGCAGTGGCCCGACATCCCTCCAGTGCACATCCGGCAGGCCGAGACGTGGAAGACCCCCGGCGACCGGTCCGATGATCGCGATGCCGTGACCAGCGAAATCCCAGGTTGCGCTCGCGGCAATTGCCCCGGCGACCGCGACGAGCGAGCCCGGGACCTTCGGCGCGAATCGGCTGAAAGCAAAGACGCCTAGTACAACCAGCGCCGAGATAGCCACGGTCGGCAGGTGAATTCTGGGCAAGCTTTGAAAGACATCTAGGAGCTGTGCGACCGTCCGATTGGAGTGCACCTCGAGACCGACCATCCCGCCCAGCACGGCGATACCCACCTGAAACCCGACTCCGGTGAGAAACCCTGTCAGTACGGTTTGCGACAAGAAATCGGCCAGAAAGCCGAGCTTGAGAACTCGAGCCAGCAGCAGAAGTCCGGCAGTGAGCAGAGCGACCGTCGATGCCAGCGCGACATATCTCGCGCTTGCGATGGGAGCCATCGTTGCAAGTTTTCCGGCGAGGATCGACGCGGTTGCTGAATCGGCAGAGACGACCAAGTAGCGCGAGGAACCGAACACGGCAAATGCCAGAAGTGGAAGCAGCAGCGTGTAAAACCCCGTCACGATCGGCATGCCAGCAATCTTGGTATAGCCTAGCGCCTGCGGGATATTCATTGCCGCCAATTGGAATCCGGCCAAGGCATCCCGGGCCGCTCCGGAGCGACTGACCGGCCTTATCCCTTGAAACAGACGGAGCCAGCTGCCGGTCCACGCGTGGGGTACGCGTTGGCCGGATTGCATGCCATCTGGTCCTGGCGGCGTAGTGGCCGGCATGTTCATCGTGCTCCCAAGACCGTCCTTACTGTTCCGCTGGTTTCACCGAGCGATGAGCGCAACTGATTTCGAGCCGCAGTCTTGCAGGACTATATAGCAGTGCAATCAGACCACATCCGCCCCCGGAATGCATCGTGTCCGGAAAATTCGGTGACCGGAGTCAAAGCTGCTTGTCGACGGGGCTTTGTTCAGCCATACAGTGGTTTCAAGAACCCTCGGGACGCCGCCCGGAGCCTTTGTGTAGACTTGTCGCCGTTCGACACGGACGGTCCGAGCGCAGACATCTCGCCCGGGCGTCCGCGGGACGGCGCCAAGGAGGCACGGCCGGTTGACGGACACAGCTGAAAAACAATCGGGGGCGCCCGGCCCAGGGAGCTTGCTGCGACCCCTGCGAGCGGCGACCTTCCGCAATCTGCTCGTCGCAGATGTGGTTTCCGATGTGGGCACTTTCATGCAGAACGTCGGGGCTGCCTGGATGATGGTGTCACTCGGTGCCGGGCCGATTTACATCGCACTCACCCAGACCGCTGCTTCGCTGCCATACTTTCTTCTGGCTCTTCCTGCAGGCTCTGCCGGCGATATCTTTGACCGCCGCAAACTGGTTCTGGCCACCGAATTGTGGATGGCGGTTGTCGCCCTCCTTCTTGCCGTCTTCACCATCGGTGGTTTCATGTCCCCCTGGCTGTTGCTGGTCTTAACATTTGCTCTCTCCGCGGGCGATGCGTTTGAAACGCCGACCTGGCGTGCAATTCTTCCTGAATTGGTGCCCAAGGAAGACATTGCTGCCGCGTCTGCGCTTAACGGGATTGAGTTTAATCTCGCGCGAGCGGTGGGTCCGGCACTGGCGGGAATGATCATAGCCGCTGCCGGCATCGCCACCGCCTTTGTAGCAAATTTCCTATCGTTTTTCGGTGTCATTGTGGTCGTCGCCAGGTGGAAAAGGCCGGTTCGCAGAAGGAGCACTCCGGCGGAATCATTTTCCGGAGCCACGGTCGCCGCCGTCCGCTATGTGCGCAACTTCCCCGCGATCCTGACGGTATTGCTGCGAACAGGCGTGGTCATGTTTTTCTCGAGCGCGCTGTTTGCCCTACTGCCGGCGGTCGCTCGCAGCGTAAATAAAACCGCAATCGGATATGGGCTGTTGCTCGGATGTTTTGGGTTCGGCGCGATTGTCGGCGCCTTTGCAATGCAGTCCGCCCGTGCCCGGTGGTCGACGGAGACCGTCGTATCGGCCGGTGTGGTGATATTGGGACTCGCGATGCTCGTGATCGGTGGCCTACACAGCCTGAGCACACTCGCGGCGGTCATGTTGATCGGCGGTGCAGCGTGGGTCATCTTCATTGCCCTCATTAACGCTCTTGTCCAGAACCTGGCGCCGGATTGGGTGAGAGCTCGAGTCCTCGCGATCTTCATTTTGGTTTATCAGGGAAGCTATGCACTGGGGACCGTCGTTTGGGGTGCGGTCGCACAGCGAGCATCTGTTCGGACGGCTTTGGTCTTTGCCGGGATCGGGACAATCGCGACAATCGTGGTCTCGGCTTTTGAAAAACTTCCCGATTCGACCGCGGATCTGAGTCCCTGGAACCACTGGCGTATGCCCGTTGTCGTCAAGGAAGTTGGACCTGATCTTGCGCAAGGACCGGTCCTGGTCACGGTCGACTATGCTGTCATTCCGAAACGGACCGCAGAGTTTTTGGAAGCGATGCATGAATACAGTCGCATGCGGCGTCGGGACGGCGCCTTTCGGTGGGGAATCTATCGCGACACGGAAGTTGCCGATCACTATCTGGAAGTATTCCTGGTGAATTCCTGGGCAGAACATCTGCGTCAACACGACCGGCAAACACAGGCCGACCGTGAACTGGAAGAACGCCTGCAAAGTTATGTTGCCGCCGCGCCCACGGTGCGTCATTTGATCCATACCGGGTAGGACAGGGGCTTGGAAGGAAGGAACCTACCCCGTCGACAGCGGCTTCGTTTCCGGTCAGCGGGGGTTTGGCTTCTTTGGCCAAATCTTTGGCTCATTGTATCGAGGATAACGACAGAGTACGATTCGCAGCCAGCGATCAAGCCCAGCAAGTAGAACTTCGCTTCGTTTTGAGGGTTTGTAAATGAGTGCGGATCCATCAGAGGGTGGGATTTCACAAACCTCGCCGCGTTTCAAAGCCAGGGTTGCCGGGGAGGTTTATCGACTCTACTTTCTGAGCGCAATATTCGCGCAGTTGCTCGCTAGCCATCTGTCTCGCTACATTGAGGCCCTCGGCGTCGTCGCCGAAGGATTGCTGATGTTATGGCTCCTCATCTTCGGCGTGAACCCCGGGCGATGGAGAGAGCAGGCCGGGGGAGTCCGGGAATCGCGAACCCTGATTGACTGATTGCGTCGCCGGCCGAGCGGGGTGAACTCGCAGCGCTAATCGGGATTTGAGCGTTCCCCACCTGCTTTTATTGCTACATAACGACCAGTCCGCCGAAACGCAGCAAATGCGGTAATGTGAAGCGCTCGGATAGTCCGGAACAGGCACGGGCAACGATCAGCGACAAGACAACGCGCTGATGCGGAGGTATTGTGCAGTTTCATCTGAGCGGATTTGAGCCGGGAGATCCCGACATTGCTGATCCGGCCGAGCGATATTCGGCATCGGGCGCACAGGATTCGGTCCCCGTCGATGTCGATGTCCTGATCGTGGGCTGCGGACCGGCGGGTCTGACGCTCGCCGCGCAATTGTCCGCGTTTCCGGATATTACGACCTGCATTGTCGAACAGAAGCCGGGCCGGATGCTCCTTGGCCAAGCCGACGGCATCGCCTGCCGCACAATGGAGATGTTCGAGGCGTTTAACTTCAGCGACCGTGTGTTGAAAGAATCCTGCTGGATCAACGAGACGACGTTCTGGAAGCCGGACAACAAAAAGCCCGAGAACATCGCCCGCAGCGGCTGGGTGCAGGACGTCGAAGACGGGCTGTCGGAGTTTCCACACGTCGTCCTGAACCAGGCACGCGTGCACGATTTCTATCTCGACTTCATGCGCCGGTCGGCCGCAAAAGTGGAGCCGTATTACGGGCGGCGCGTTGTGTCCGTTCAGCCTCCGGCGGGTGGTGGTGAGCGGGCGATCGTGATGCTCGAGCGGGTCGACCCCACGCACCTGGGACAGACCGAGACGGTCCGCGCGCGCTACGTGGTCGGGTGCGACGGTGCCCGCAGTACGGTGCGAACGTCGATCGGGCGTGAGTTGAGCGGCGATTCGGCCAATCACGCCTGGGGCGTCATGGATGTGCTGGCGGTCACCAACTTCCCGGACATCCGCTGCAAGTCGCTGATCCAATCTGCTCATGAGGGCAGCATCATTATCATCCCCCGAGAAGGCGGATATCTCGTCCGCCTGTATGTCGAGCTTACGAAACTCGACGTCGGCGAACGGGTCGCAAGCCGCAATACCACCCTCGACGATCTGATTGCGAAGGCGCGGCGGATTCTCAACCCGTTCACGCTTGAGGTGAAACAGGTCCCCTGGTGGTCGGTCTATGAGATTGGCCAGCGTTTGGCCGACAAGTTTGACGACGCGCCCGATGACGAAATCGCGACGCGGCTGCCGACGGTGTTTATCGCCGGAGATGCCTGCCACACCCATAGCCCAAAGGCGGGGCAGGGCATGAACGTTTCGATGCAGGATGCGTTCAATCTTGGCTGGAAGCTCGTCGCAGTCCTGCGCAGTCGGTCCTCTCCATCGATCCTGCACAGTTACTCAGCGGAGCGGCGCGCCGTCGCCAAGGAGTTGATCGATTTCGATCGCGAGTGGGCCGCACTTCTTGCATCAACAGGTGGCGAGGGCGGAAGCGCGGATCCCGCAAAAACCCAGGAATATTTCGTCAGGCACGGGCGCTATACCGCGGGAACAGCGACCCATTACCGTCGGTCGATTCTGACCGGCGCATCGGATTGCCAGCATCTGGCCGAAGGATTTGTTGTGGGGACACGCCTCCATTCCGCGCCGGTCATCCGTCTCGCGGACGGCAAGCCGCTTCAGTTGGGCCACGTGGTTAAGGCGGACGGGCGCTTTCGGGTATTCGCATTTGCCGGAGCAGGAGACCCAGTGGCCGCAAACTCCGCTACCCGCAGGCTATGTGACTTTCTCGCCACGGCCCCTGAATCTCCGGTGCGGAAGTACACGCGCTCCGGCGAGGATATCGACGCGGTGATCGATGTCCGCGCAGTTTTCCAGCAGGGGCATCGCGAGCTCGCCATTGAGACGATGCCAGCGCTGCTACTTCCTTCGAAAGGACTGTACGGACTTCACGACTACGAAAAGACGTTCTGCCCCGATCTCAAGGGTGGCCAGGACATCTTTGCGATGCGCGGCATCGATCGGGAGGCGGGATGCATGGTCGTGGTACGACCGGACCAGTATGTCGCGCATGTACTGCCGCTGGACGCTCTCCGGCAGCTCGCCGCCTACTTCGATGGCTTCATGCTGCCGACCAGTTGACTCCGCTGCCCCAATCGGAAACTGACCCGCCACCGCCCCGTCTGCTCCATTGCAAAGCTCCTCGTCAAGGTGCAAAATGAAGCTGTAGCCGATTACCCGGTGCGCCTGTCTAGGAGCCGCTCTTAACCATGTCTGTTGAACTCGCCAAGGGCGTCACGCTTGAAACGCCTGGCCAGGATGAGAATTTCCTGAAGGACGAAGGCATCCTGTTTGCCTCGCTCGACAAGGTAGTCAACTGGGCGCGCCGCAGTTCGATCTGGCCGATGTCGTTCGGCCTGGCCTGCTGCGCGATCGAGATGATGTCCATGGCTGCGTCGCGCTACGACATATCGCGCTTTGGCGCCGAGGTTTTCCGAGGATCGCCGCGCCAGTCCGACCTGATGATCATTGCCGGACGCGTATCGCAGAAAATGGCGCCGATTATCAAACAGTTGTACGCCCAGATGCCGGAACCCAAATGGGCCATTTCCATGGGTGCGTGTGCCACCTCCGGCGGAGTCTTTAACAACTACGCGATCGTGCAGGGGGTCAACCAGGTTATCCCTATCGACGTATACGTGCCCGGCTGCCCGCCGCGCCCCGAAGCGCTTCTCTACGCCGTCTTCCAGCTGCAGAAGAAAATCGACGCCGACCGAGGCAGCTTCCTCCGCTCGATGAATTTCAGCAAGAGCTAGCAGTTTACAGAGTTCACATCAGATGGGTGCGCCTTTCGGGGGCGCCCATCCGGCTCAATTTGTAGCCCCGTAAAATATCCAGGGAGAAAAACGAAAATGCCGAAATACGGTGGTAAGGAAATCGCCGCAGCGTTTCGCACGGTCCGCAAGAACACGGTTCAAGTGGCGCAAGATATTCCCGAGAGCAAATACGAGTTCAAGGCCACGCCCGACACCAGGTCGATCGCGCAAACCCTGGTTCACATTGCCTGTGCACCTGAATTCGCATTATCCATTCATGGCGAAAAAACTAGCGATCTCGGGAAGGTGAATTTTCCTGAGCTCATGCAGAAAATCGCAGCCGAAGAATCCAAGGTCCGCAACAAAGCGGAAATCATTGCCTTCCTTAAGGTGCAGGGCGATCGCTATGCGTCGTTTGTCGAGGGATTGCCGGATTCCTTTCTGGACGAGGTGTTGACCATGCCGCCGGGTGGAAGTCCAGCGACGAGGTCGCGGTTCGATATGCTGCTCGCCCCGAAGGAGCACGAAATGCATCACCGCGGCCAGCTGATGTTGCTTGAGCGCTTGGTCGGAGTGGTCCCGCACCTGACGCGTCAGCGGCAGGAACAGCAGGCGGCGCGAGCCCAAGCCGCGCAGGCGCAAAAGACGTAATTCCTGGAATTGGCTTCGCGCTTCCAGCGCCAAATCGGTGCGCGCAGGCAGGTACGCTCAACTGTCGGTAACCTGCGCCGTCCCGCCGTCAAATTCGACCACACTTCCCGGCGCGAAGTGCTCCCGCCGCACGTAACCCATGCCGATTGCCGGCTTCGCATCGGGCGAAAACGCGGCGCTAGTCACAAACCCGACTTCCGCGTCTCCCGCGCGCAGCTTCGTACCGGCTGCGGGAGGAGCGACTGTCGAGAACCTGAGCCCTACACGCTTGCGGTTCACGTGGCCACGCGTCCGCACTCGCTCGACGATTTCCTGCCCGGTGTAGCAGCCCTTTTGAAAACTGATGTGCGTGTTTTCGAGCACCGCTTCGTGCGGGATCATCCCGTCGTTGAAATCGGCAGGGAACCAGGGCAAGCCGGCTTCAAGACGGAGCGTGTCAAGCGCACTCATCCCGATCGGCTCGCCACCGTGGGCGCGCACGCCCGCCAGCAGTATCGCCCAGAGGGGCCCCAGGCAATCGCGCCCCGCGATGAACTCGGCGCCGACTTCGCCGAAATGCGAACGTCGCGCGAGCTGGCACGGGATGCCTTCGACCGCCACATCGAGGATGGACATCTCCGCCAGTTCCTCGAGCTTCACCCCACAAGCCTGCTCGATAATCACCTTTGCGCGCGGCCCTTCGACTGCAAAGCTCCCGACCTGTTCGGTCACATCCTCGATCTTCACCTGCGAGCCGATCACATATTTCCTAAGCAGTGCCAGGGTCTGCACTCGCAGCGAGGCGTGCGAGAGCACCACGAGTTTTTCCGGCAATACGTACACTTCGAGCTCAGCTTGAATGCGCCCCTGCGGGTTCAGCAGGAGCGCAAGCGCCCCCTGCCCGGTCGCAAGCGCCTGAATATTATTCGATGAAATGGCATGCAGGTACTTGACGCGATCTCTTCCCGTCAGCATGAAAACCGCATGCCAGTTCGTATCAAACAGTGCGACGCTTTCCCGCGCGGCGCTATGCTCCCGTTCCAGGTCAACGAACGCCTCGGGGAGGGAGCAGCCGGAATACTCCCGGATGGGCGCCCCCGCCGCGCGATGCACGTCCGCAAGAGGTGTCTCCATATCCAATCCTCTCTTTACTTCCCATCGTATCAGATGTCCTCGGGCCCCCATGGTTTCACCCGCCGTGGATCGCTCCTGCCGCGCGACGCGATCACCGGGCCGGGCGTCGCCCGGCGTATATTCGCCGTCGCCGGTCTATGTTAAGTTTTAATCCTTCCATGTCACTGGGCGTATACATTCAGGTACCGTTCTGTCAGACGCGTTGCACCTACTGCAATTTTCATACCGGGGTTGTTTCGCGCGACCGCCATGAGCCCTACGCCGATGCCATCTGCCGCGAGATCGCAAGCTCTGACCTCGCGTCCGGGCAGGCGGTCGACACCGTGTACCTGGGCGGCGGCACTCCGAGCCTTCTTGAGCCCGCTTTGCTTGCGCGAATTCTCGATGCTCTTCGCAGCGCAAGCGACGCCCGACTCGTTGAAGTCACTCTGGAGGCGGATCCGGAAACGATCACCCCGCAGAAGGCGTCGGCATGGTTCGCGGCAGGCTTCAACCGGATCAGTCTTGGGGCGCAATCGTTCAACGATCGCGAGTTGCAGGCGGCCGGGCGCATGCATCGGCGCGAAGACATTTATCGGGCCACTGATTTCCTCCGCGGCGCGGGATTTCGCAACATCAGCCTGGACCTGATCGCAGGCCTCGCTCACCAGACGCGCGAAACCTGGGAGGCGTCTGTCGGCCAGCTCCTGCGTATTCTCCCCGAGCACGTTTCCGTGTACATGCTCGAAGTGGATGAGGACAGCCGCCTGGGCAAAGAGGCGCTCGCCGGTGGCAACCGCTACGGCGCGGCCGAAATTCCGAACGACGACGCCATGGCCGACTTTTACGATTATGCGGCCGAGCGTCTGGCGAGCGCAGGCTACGAGCACTATGAGATCTCCAACTGGGGATTGCCGGGGCGCCATTCGCAGCACAATTTGAAGTACTGGCGCCGCGAGCCCTATCTCGGTCTTGGCGCCGGCGCGCACTCTTTTGACGGCCTTTCGCGCTGGGCGAACGTCCACGATCCGGCTCGCTACGTAACGCTCATCGAGCGCGGCACCTCGGTGCACGAGCAGATGGAGACGCTGCTGCCGCCGGTCGCGTTGCAGGAGGAGTTCTACCTCGGGCTCCGTCAGCTGGAAGGGATAGACTTTTCGCGTATCGAGCGCGATTACGAAGCGCAGCTGCCGGACCGGCTCGCGACTTTGCGGGAACGCATTGATCAATTGCGGTCAAGCGGCTTCATCGAGGTCGACGGTTCGCGGCTCCGCCTTGCCCCGGATCGGCTCACCGTATCGAACGAAATCTTCGTGCAACTCTTGGCCTGACGCAGTTGTGCCAGAATGATTCTCAAAGGGTGCCGGGGAGCTAGTTCTCGAGGCCCAGTCCGCGGATTTTGGTAAGCAGGGTCTTGTAGGAAACACCGAGCTTCTCGGCTGCTCTCGTCTTGTTCCATTTCGACTCGCGGAGAGCATTCTGAATTTTGAACCGCTCCACATGGGCGACGGCGCGCTGCGACACTTCTTCAAGCGGCCCTTCCCACAGGAACCGTTCCTCGAGCATGCCGTCGGGCAGTTCTTCCGGCGAGGGCCGTGCCGCGGGCAACTGCAGCGCCTCGGAATCGATCGCCTCTCCGTTCGCCAGGATTGCCGCCCGCTCAATCGCGTTTTGCAGTTCGCGCACGTTGCCCGGCCAGGGATAACTGCGCAGCCTCGCGCGCGCGTCGTCGGTCAGTTTCAGCGCCGGCTTTCGGAATTCCCGTTTGAACCGCTCCAGAAAATGCTCTGCCAGAAGAAGGACGTCATCCCCGCGGTCCCGCAGCGGAGGGATGGTAATCGGCACGGCTGCGATACGGAAGTAGAGGTCTTCGCGGAACGTTTTATCCGCGACGGCGGCACGCAAATCCTTGTTCGTCGCCGTGACGATTCGCACATTTGCTTCGATTTCCTGCGTTCCGCCGACGCGCTCGAAGCGCCGTTCCTCGAGCACCCGCAACAGCTTGCTTTGAATTGCGAGCGGCAGTTCGCCGATTTCGTCAAGGAACAGCGTGCCGCGGTGCGCGAGTTCGAGCTTGCCCATTTTCCGGGCGCCTGCGCCCGTATAGGCCCCACGTTCGTGTCCGAACAGCTCGTTCTCGACCAGCCCTTCGGGAATCGCCGCGCAGTTCAGAGCCACAAAGGCCTGCTCGGCACGCGGGCTCAAGTGGTGCACGGCTCGTGCGAAAAGCTCCTTACCGGTGCCGCTTTCGCCCAGCAGCAGAACCGTCGAGTCGGTTGCCGCCACGCGCTGGGTCATATTGCTTGCGTCTTTCATGGTCGGATGTTCGCCGACGATTCGCGGAAACCCGTAGCGCGCAGCATATTCTTCCCGCAGCAACAGGTTCTCGCGCAGCAGTTCCTGCTGCCGCGCTGCCCGCTCCAGAAGAAGCCTGAGATGATCGAGGTCCACCGGTTTCTGGATGAAGTCGAACGCGCCTTCCTTCATCGCCGTCACTGCTTCCTCAACCGAGCCATATGCCGTCATGATAATCACGGGCAGAGTGGGCTCCACGCGGCGCGCTTCCCGCAGTACGTCAATTCCAGAATTGCCGGGGAGTTTCAGATCGGTGAGGACCATCAGGTAGCGCCGCGAGTGAACCTTATCAATCGCAGCGTTTCCATCAGGGGCTTCTTCGACGGTGTAGCCCGCCCGTTCCAGAGCCTTGCGCAGCATCGCCCGCAGCTCGGCTTTATCCTCGACCAGTAGGACGGGCTCCATTGCTTGAATTCTTTAGCGGGCCCAGCCCGAATCGCCGCCTGCCTTGCGCAGATCGTCTTCGGCGTCGTCAATCGCTTGCTGATCAGCCTTGATCGCCTGCGTTTTCGCGTCGATGTCGGCTGTCTTCTTGTTGATATCCTCGCGCGTCAATTGCTGCTGCATCGCCTTCACGGGATCGCTGTAGTTCTGCAGGTTCAGCACCCCCAGCTCGCGCTGCATCACGCTGAGATCCTCCTGGTCCCGGGCCAGCTTCGCCCGGAGCCCTGCAAATTTCGCGCGCCACGCCTTTTCGTCCCCGGCGGCTGCAGGCTTTTGGTCTGTCCCGTCTGCTGCGGTATCCGCTGCGGGCGGTTCCTTTCCGACAGTCGAAATTCCGCCCGCTCCGGGCAGATTTTCGTTTGTGAACACCTTCACCGGCTTGGTCTCGTCCTTCTTGGCCTCGCGGGACTTGCGGGCTGCTTCTGCCAGTGACTCCTGTGGCGGAGCGGGACTGGCTGTCATGGTCGTTGTCGTCGCGCCTGTCGGTTTGGAAGCGGCAGGGGCCGTGGTTTGCCCGGACGCCTGGGACTGGCTTTCCTGCGAAGGCTTTGGGTCAGCCGACTGGCACCATCCGACTGCGGGATGAGCCAAGATCGCGGCGGCTGCAGCCCACGATAGGATTCTGCGCATAGCAACGCCTCCCGGAGCGCACCTGTAGGCGCTCCTGGTACCAGTTTAGATGCGTGCTGCCTGTGAGGGGAATAGAGACGGTGCGTTCTCCTGCCGCAAAGGTAACCACAGCAGGAATTCGGCGCCGCCCTGCGACCGGTTGCGAGCCTCGATGCTGCCGCCGTGTTGGAGTGCCACTTTTTGCACCACGGCCAGGCCCAGCCCCGTGCCTTCGGATTTCGTCGTATAAAAAGGCAGGAATATTTTCTGGAGGTCATGCTCGGGTATTCCTGGCCCGTTGTCCGCCACGCAGATGCGCTGCCATTTCTTGCCGCCGAGCTCCTCCAGTGTTCCCGAAATCGTCACCCGAGGCGATTGTCCGCTCAAAGCAGCCGATTCCGCTCCATTGCGGGCCAGATTCAGAAGCGCCTGCCGGAGCAGCGCTTCGTCCCCGGGCAGCTCCAGGAACGATCCTTCGTGCGCGAACTCGCACTGGGGCAAGGACTCTTGAAGCTCCTCGGCCAGGCGCTCGACCAGTGGCGCCATCGCGACGGTCTCGTAGCAGATTTCCAGGGGCTTGGCGAACTTCAGAAACTCTGTTACCACGTGTGCCAGCGCCCGAGTCTGATCGAGTATTTTCTCCGCCGAATCGCGCGTGTCTCCGGGTTTCGACTCGGTGCGAATCATCTGCGCGTATCCGGAAATGGTGGCTAGAGAATTCTTAAATTCGTGCGCGATTCCGGCCGACATTTCACCCAGCGCCGCGAGATTCTCCTTCCATCGAATCTGTTTCTGAAGTGCGGTCAGCTCCGTGAGGTCGCTCATCAGGCACAGCGCGCCGCTCACTTTCATCTCAGGCACCCGCGGCGGGTCCGACACTTGCCGGCGCACGGCCATTCGCGCATGCCTGTATATCGGAGAAATTGTTACGCCCAGCCGCCGTACTTCTCCGTCGGCGGTCAGATGCTCGACTTCGCCGCGTTGAAAGGTTTTTCCGTCCCGCAGGCACGCCGTCAACATCTGCGAGAGCCCGGAATTATCTCCCAGAATTTCCTTGTACGACCGGTAGCGCATCGGCCGCAGTCCCAGTGCCTCTTCGGCTGCAGGATTCGACGAGCTGATCGATCCCGTCGCGCTCACCAGCAGCAGACCGGTCGGCATGTTCCGCGTCACTTCCTCGGTCATGCGTTCAGATTCCTGGGCCCTTTCCTGCGCCATCACGTGCAGCCGCGCGAGTTCTTTTTCCTGCGTGCGCAGCTTCTCGATCACGCCCTGCATGGAGGCGGCCATGAACATCGAGGCATTGTCGGAGTCGGCCTTCGGATTCTGCCAATCGGTTTCCCTCGCCGCCGATTCGCTGTGGACGAATTTCCGCACAATCAGCACCAGAGCCAGCAGCGCGCCGAGCAGCAAAACCAGCATCACGATCGCATCCACCAGCCCGATCGGCGGGGCGGCCGGATGGACCCCTGGCGGCAGCGTCATCGCCCGTTCTCCGTTCGACCCAACTCCATTTGCATGCCCTTCATCGCACCATCACGAGCGACAGATACCAATTCACCACCGGGGTGCCAAAAAACATCACCAGCACCGCCGCCATTCCCAGAAAACTCCCGAATGGCAGCTCGTAGTCGGATTCCTTCCGGCGCGCGAGCATGAACACCAGTCCCAGCACGCTGCCCAATACCGAGCCCGCGAGAATCGTCAGCAGCGTCCTTTTCAGCCCGAGAAACGCCCCGGCCATCAGCATCATTTTGACGTCGCCGAAGCCCATGCCTTCGCGGCCGCGCAGCCGGAAGTACAACTCCGCCACCAGCCACAACAGCCCGCTGCCGAACGCCGCGCCCAGTAACGCGTCTCCCACTGAGACGACCGGCACCGGGGGAGGGAATTCGAACATTCGTCTGGCGAGCCACAGCGCGGTCCCGTCAGAAGGCTTGGTCACCAGGCTCAGCAGCAATCCGGCCACAAACCCGGAATAGGTCACCACATCCGGCAGGATCCGTTCGCGCATGTCCGTGAACACCAGTACGATCATCAGCGCGGAAAAAATCGCCCACTTCAGAGCGTCGGTCGTCAACCCGAACGCGCTATAGCAGGCCCAGAAAAGAAGCGCTGTCAGCAGCTCGACTATCGGATACATGGCCGAGATTGTCGTCTTGCACTCGCGACATTTCCCGCGAAGCACCAGCCAGCTCACCACCGGGATGTTATCCCAGGGGCGAATTACAGCGCCGCACTTGGGGCAGGCCGATGCGGGAAGCACAACGGACTTCCGTTCCGGTATGCGCACGATGCAGACGTTCAGGAAGCTTCCAATAACCAGTCCGAAAAGAGCCGCAAATACGCCCATCATGGGAAAAGGAGCCACCATTGAATTTTGCCACATCGCCTCATGCCCGCGTCCGGGTCCCCGCACAGTCGTGCCCGACTGCTAACGTTTTCCGCCGCATTGCCGGCCCGGTCAGCTCCGAGTGGCCCCGCGAGGGTCGGGGGAAGCGGCCTTTGTGTCAAATCCAGGATGTAATCCTCGATGCGGGTTTCGGTCTGTTGCGCCGTAAGGTATATTCATTTCCTCGCCCCATGCCATCCTGGTACGAAAAAACAGTACGCCGCTATGAGCAAATGCGCTTCGATCAAGAGCCGAAGCGCCGCACGCTTGAATTCGCATGGGGATTTGAATACATCGGCGGCGACCCAGCCGAGGCAGATCCCCGCGGGTTCTTTGACCGCTATATTGCTCGCGCGATCGCCCATAGCGATGACTGGTATTCGGTCGAGCAAGCGACCGACTACGCCCTGCTCGACAACGTCCTCACCTTTACCAGCGCGATTGCCTCGCCCTGGACTGAGAACAATCGTGTGCACGCACAGTTTTTTCCTGCACGCAAGAAAGGTCCGGCGGTCGTCGTGCTCGCTCAGTGGAACGCGCGCTGGGAAGAGCAGCAAAACGTCTGCCACTGGCTCAACAAGCTCGGCCTGACGGCGGTAAAGATGAGCCTGCCCTACCACGATCGCCGCTCGATTCCCGGGCATCCGCGCGCCGATCATCTGGTTGGACCAAACATCGGTCTCACGATGCAGGCGGGCCGGCAGGCGGTGCTCGACGTTCGACGCACGCTGCGCTGGCTCGAGCAGCGGGGCTTTGGGCCCTTGGGCATCCTGGGCACTAGCATCGGCTCTGCGATCGGATTCATCACGCTGTGCCATGAACCTGCGGTTCAGGCGGCTGCGTTCCTACACGCCTCCACGTATTTTGGCGATGTCGTCGCGACCGGTCTCACGACGAAAACCGTCTGGCAACCAATCTCAGGCGCCGGCGTGTCGCACGAGGATCTCCGGCACTTTTGGTCGCCGATCAGTCCGTTTCCCTACGTCCAGCGGCTGACGGAGGCACACAAAAAGCTTCTGCTGATCACCGCGCGGTACGATCCGACATTTTGGCCCGAATACACCGAAGCACTACTTGCGAAGCTCCGCGCCGAGCGAGTGCCTTTCGAGGGGATGTCCCTTCCGTGCGGACACTACTCGCTGGGCGTGAAGCCCTTTAGCTACATCGCCGGCCACCGCTTCGGCAAATTTCTTGAAAGGGTACTTGGAAAGTGAATTACTAAGCGAGCGCGAGAGCAGTTTGCTCTAAGCGCGTTCCCTGAAGAGTCTTGTCCGTCTTGTGAGCGTCACCGAAAGATCCCGGCGAACGTTCCCTTGGCCACTTCCCGAGCGACGGCTTCGATATCGGCCGCAAGCGAACGGTCTGCTTCTACCACCGGCGAAAGCGCACGCACAATGTCGTAGGCCCTGCGCGTTTCTGGTCCGGTCCGGAGCGGCGACAGCAAATCGATTCCCTGGCAGGCCGAGAGAAGTTCGATTGCCAGGATATTTCGCAGATTGGCAAGCATCGGTTCAAGGCGCCGCGCGCCGCCCATGCCCATTGAGACATAGTCTTCCTGATTCGCCGACGTGGGTATCGAGTCGACCGAATGCGGGGCGGCGAGCGGCTTGAGTTCGCTTGCAAGCGCAGCGGCGGTGACTTGCAGAATCATGAACCCTGAATTCAGTCCCGCGTGGCGAATCAGAAACGCGGGTAATTGGCTCGTCTGCGGATTGGTCATCTGCTCGATGCGCCGCTCGGAGATCCCGCCCAGGGTTGCCAGAGCGACGGCCATGTGATCTGCGGCCATGGCCAGCGGCTGGCCGTGAAAATTCCCGCCGCTGACGACTTCGCCCGAACCTGCGCCCGAAGCGAAGACCAGCGGATTGTCCGTCGCGCTGTTGATCTCAATCGATAGCGTAGCTCGAATTTGACTGAGCGCATCGCGGACTGCCCCATGCACTTGCGGAGCGCAGCGCAGGCTGTAGGAGTCCTGAACGCGCGGATCCTTGTCGGGTGAGCGGTGTGATTCACGGATTTCGCTTCCCCGGTTCAGCCGCTCGATGTTGCGCGCGGTGGTCGCATGGCCCGGATGGGGCCGAACGGAGGCGATCCGCGCATCGAATGCTGCGGGGCTGCCGCGCAGCGCATCGAGGGAAAGCGCGGCCGAGACGTCGGCAGTATCCACCAGGATTTCCGCCTCGCGCAATGCGAGCAGGGCGAGCGCGAGCATGGCCTGCGTTCCGTTAAGCAGCGCGAGGCCCTCTTTTGCTTCAAGCACCACGGGCGCGATCCCAGCGGCGCGCATGGCTTCGGCACCGGGCATCGGAGTTCCCCGGAAGATCGCGTGGCCTTCTCCAATTACGACCTCGGCCAGATGCGCAAGCGGCGCAAGATCGCCCGATGCTCCGACTGATCCCTGCGAGGGAATAACTGGATGCACACCGCGATTCAGCATCGCAACCAGCGTTTGGGCGAGGATGGGCCGGACTCCGGAAAATCCCTTGGCGATGGCGTTGGCACGAAGTGCGAGCATGGCGCGCGTCGCGTGTTCGCTAAGCGGGGCTCCAACCCCGCATGCGTGGCTGCGCACGAGGTTGTACTGGAGCTGGTGGATCTCGTCGCGTGAGATGCGCGTCGAGGCCATCTTGCCGAAGCCGGTGTTCACACCGTAGACGGCGGTTCCGGCCTCAACCAGGCGTTCCACCACGGCTCGCGAGGAGTCCATGCGTTCGCGCGCTGCAGCGGGAATCTCGCCTTCCACGCCATCAAGGACGACGCGGTACAGGTCGTCGGGCGTCAGGTGTTCCCCGTCGATTGCGATGCGGGTCACGTTTGCACGCCTGTGCCGATCACGATTTCAAGCGGCATTGCGAGGACTCCGGCTCGGGAAAGTCCTCGCAAGCCGGCGAAAATCTCCGCCTCCGCCTTGGCTCGCGTGTCCGGAGTGAGTTTTGCGACCAGCGGGCGAAACGGCGCGGCGACCTCGGTAAATTGGCGCCAGTAATCTTCCGGTGATCCGTTCCAGCGTCCGGTCACGGTCCGAACCTCTTCACGCACGTCGGTGAATCCGGCAGCGCGCAGCCGGCTTTCAAGCAGTCCGCGTTCGCCGAACATGAAGGCATGCGGCGCATCCGGATCAGGCGTAGGTGCCTCGACATACTTCATCAGCACGCCGATCGTCGCGGTAAGAAACGGCTGCTCACGCTTGCCCCAAACGACGAAGGCGACCCGGCCGCCGGGCTTAAGCACTCTCCGGCATTCGCGAAAGGCCTTTAGCTGCTGGGTAAAAAACATTACGCCGAAACGGGAACTCACGACGTCGAAGGAGCGGTCCGGAAAGGGAAGCGCCTCGCCGTCGGCGACGCAAAAACCGAC
Source organism: Candidatus Acidiferrales bacterium (assembly GCA_036514055.1). GTDB lineage: Bacteria > Acidobacteriota > Terriglobia > Acidiferrales > UBA7541 > Palsa-295. The sequence goes on along the minus strand of DATBXX010000069.1, from coordinate 10,594 downwards.
GTTGCGGATGGCTTTTGATCTTGCAAGTTCCTGGGCATAAGCAATCATTCCAGGTCCCAGGTCGGTCGCCGTGACATGCCCGCCTGGTGCGACCGATACGGCAATCGATAGGGCGGGGTCGCCTACGCCGCTTGCGAGGTCAAGTACGTTCATGCCCGGGCGGAGCTCGGCGGCCTCAAGGACCGCGTCGGTTGCTCCCCGGGTAAACGCTGACAGTTGCGCCTGCCACTTGCGCCAGGCGGCGACCGTCTCGTCGTCAGTCCATTCCTTGCGAAGTTTTTCGCGGAACCGTTCGATTTTCATCGGATCGGGTGCGCTCATCGGTGCGCTTTCAACGCGGGAGAGAGTTTAGCGTGCGGATGCAGAGAGCCCTCCGCCAGGCCCGTTGAGAAATACTTGCGGTACTTTTCAGGCAGCGATTTCGGGCGGCCTCGATGGTCGCAAATCACGTGGGTCGTTTGACCGGTTGCAAGCAATTCATCGGCCGGCTGGAGCAATACTTCGTAGGCAAATCGCAGGGTGCGCTTGTCCCATCGTGCCACTCGAGTCCGCACCACCAGGATGTCGTCGAATCGAGCCGGGCGCTTGTAGCGACAGGATGCCTCCGCTACCACGATCAACGTATCGTCTTCGCTTTCCATCTGCTTGTATTCAAATCCCAGATGACGGCAGAGCTCGACGCGCCCGACCTCAAACCACGTGAAATAGTTGCCGTGGTACACCACTCCCATCTGGTCCGTCTCGGCGTAGCGCACTCGAACGGTGGCATCGGCAAAGTCCTTCATCGGAGGTTACGATTTAACCCATTTCGGTTGGCGCTTTTCAAGGAACGCGGAAACGCCCTCGCGAAAATCGGGAGTCGCACGGACGTCGGCGTTGGCCTCGATGGCCACTTCGAGTTCTGCGCGAATCGCGGCACGGTCGAAATTCAGAAGGAGTTTTTTCGTCATGGCGACCGATGTCGGGCTCGCGGCGAGCAACAGACCGGCGATTTCCCGGGCGCGGTCCATCAGCGTTTCTTGAGCGACAATTTCCGTTATCAAACCCATGCGCAGAGCCTCGGGCGCGTCGATGATTCTTCCCGTAAGCAGCAGGTCGCGCACCTGCCTGTCGCCGATGCGGCGACGTAGAAAAACAGAAACCAGGGCGGGGACGAAGCCGATTTTGACTTCCGTGTACCCGAATTTCGCTTCCGGAACGGCCAGGGTGAAATCGGTCAGTGTCGCAATCCCGCAGCCCCCGGCGATAGCGGCGCCGTTCACTGCCGCGATGACAGGCTTGGGGAAGCTGTGCAACCGATAGAACATTTTAGTCAGACGGCGCGCATCCTCGAGATTTCTCTGCTGCGTTTGCCGGGTGAGGTGCTGCAATTCGTCCAGATCCATTCCGGCACAGAAAGATTTTCCCGAGCCAGTAATGATGACCACGCCCGCGGGACCCTCGTCCGCCTGTTGCAGTGCGCCGAGCATGTCGGTGATCATTTGCGCAGAGATGGCATTGCGCTTTTCCGGCACCGACAGCGCGATGGTCGCGACGCGGTCTTCACACTGATACGTCAATGTCGGATAGCCCATCGTTTCAGACCTTTGGCAACCACAACAGATAAACACTGATGGAGGGAAAAATCAAAGACATCTACGTGGAACTGCGGCGTCAACAGAGGTAAAACTCGCGAGTCTGGCGACCGGAGCGGGGCGCAGCCAGGATTAATTCGGCTTGGGGGCGTGGGGAGGATTTGCGTACTTTTCGCGCAATTCTCCGGTGATGGCGCAGGCGATGGTGAGCGACTTCGCGTCAATGCCGGTTGAGACACCACGCGCGGCAAGCGTGGCTAGCACTGTCTCGGTGGGAATATTGCCTACGAGCTGGTCGCCAGCGAACGGGCAACCGCCCAGACCGGTCAGCGCTCCATCGAAGCGCCGGCAGCCGGATTCATATGCTGCCAGAACCTTTGCGCCAGCGTCTTCCGGGCGGCTGTGCAAATGCACGCCGATGTCGACGCCGGCGACCGAATCCTTCACGGCTCGATACACATGCGCCACATCCACTGGAGAAGCGGTGCCGACCGTGTCCGCAAGCGATACCGTGCGTACGCCAACGTCCTTGAGCCAGACCAGGGCGTCCTCGACGATTTCAGCTCCCCAAGGCTCGTCATACGGGTTACCGAACGCCATGGAAATGTACACGACCAGCTTTCGTCCTGCGGCCTTGGTCTGCTTCTGGATGGTTCCAACCAAATTCCGCGATTCCTCGCGCGACATATTGGCGTTGGCCCGGCGGAAGTAGGCCGAGATGGAATACGGGTAGCCGATCGTGGTTACGCCGGGCGTTGCAAGCGCCCGCTCAAGCCCTTGTTCGTTCACCACAATTCCAATGATTTCTGGCTGCTCACCGCTGCGCAACTTCACTTTGCTGACCTCGAGCATAACGGCTTCGCTATCCGCCATTTGAGGGACGTGCTTGGGTGAGACGAAGCTGACGGCGTCGATGTGCGAGAAGCCGAGCGAAACGAGGCGAGTGAGGTACTGAACCTTTTCTTCCGTGGAAATTACCTGCTGCAGCCCTTGCCACGCATCTCGCGGGCATTCGACGATGGTGATGGCCTCCGACATCAGGTTTGCAATACCCCCGTTTTGAATTCGGCGACGTGCGGATTTAGCGCAGCCGATTCCAGTGCTTCGATCAGCGCTTCGCGCGTGCGGGCCGGGTCGATGATGGCGTCGACCCAAAGGCGCGCAGCAGCATAGCGCGCGTCGGTCTGGCGTTCGTAGGTCGAACGAATTGACTCGTACAGGTCCTTCTGTTCCTTTTCGGTGGGTTTCTTCCCCTCGCGCTCCAGCTGCTTGACCTTGAGCTCGACCAGCGTTCCGGCGGCAGACTCGCCGCTCATCACGGCGTAGCGCGCCAGCGGCCAGGCGAAGATGAACCGCGGGTCATAGGCCTTGCCGCACATCGCATAGTGGCCCGCGCCGAACGTGCCGCCGCAGATGACCACGATCTTCGGCACCACGCTATTGGCCACGGCGTTGACCATTTTTGCGCCGGCCCGGATGATCCCGCTCCACTCGGCTTCCTTGCCGACCATGAAGCCGTTCACGTCGTGCAGGAAGATCAAAGGGACGAGGTTCTGGTTGCAATCAAGGATGAAACGAGCCGCTTTGTCCGCGGACTCGGTGTAGATTACGCCGCCAAACTCGATGCGTTTTTCGCCCGAGCCAGGCACGATCACATTGACGCTCTTTTTCTGATTCGCGACGATGCCCACGGCCCATCCGCCGATTCGAGCGTATCCGCACAGCACGGTCTGGCCGCGTTCGGCGCGATATTCCTCGAATTCACTTGCGTCCACGATGCGCGAGATCACTTCGTGCATGTCGTACTGCTTGGAGGAGTCTCCGGCGACGATGCCGTAGATATCTTCGGCGGCGTAAGCAGGCGGCTTCGGCGGCTTGTGATCAAACGGCGCGCCGGGCTGGTGGCCCATTTTGTCAACCAGCGCGCGAATGCGCCGAATGCAGCTGTCATCGTCCGGCTCGCGGAAATCAACGGTCCCGCTGGTCTGCGCGTGCATCTTTGCGCCGCCAAGATCTTCAAGTGAAGTCTTCTGACCGATGGCAGTTTGCACCAGAGCCGGCCCTGCGAGAAAAAGACCGCTGCCCTCGGTCATTAGAATGTGGTCGCACATAACCGGCAGGTAGGCCCCACCCGCTACGCACAGACCCATGATCGCTGCGATCTGCGGGATGCCCAGGGCGCTCATCACCGCGTTGTTCCGGAAAACCCGGCCGAAGTCGTCGGTGTCCGGAAAGACATCCTCTTGCAATGGCAGAAAGACCCCGCCCGAATCAACCAGGTAAATCGTCGGAATACGGTTCTCGATCGAGATGTTTTGCGCGCGGATGACTTTCTTCGCGGTGAGCGGAAAGAACGCGCCCGCTTTCACCGTGGCGTCGTTGGCGATGAGCATCACGCGCCGGCCGGCGACCAGGCCCAGGCCCGTAATCGTGCCGGCAGCCGGCGCGCCACCCCATTCCTGGTACATCTCGTGCGCGGCGTAGATGCCCAGTTCGAAGAACTCTGTCTTGGGATCGATGAGCTTGGCGATGCGTTCGCGGGCGGTGAGGCGGTTCTTCTTGTGCTGCCCTTCGACGGCTTTGGCACCGCCGCCCTGGCGGATTTTTTCTTCTTCGTTCTTGATTTGGGTGAGCCGATCCAGCATCGCGCGGTTGTTCTGCCCGAACACCGCGGTCTTGCGATCCAGGTGAGTTTCGATGACCGATTCTTTCACTCATCGCCCCTGACGAACGAACGTACCGATGACAGTTTATCAACGATTGAGACCGCGAAAGGCGGCATTGTATCACCAGATATGATTTTAACTTCCGCGACGCGCTGCGAGCCCTGCGAAGCTTGATACCTGGCGCTTCTGAGTCCCGCAGGCGCGCCGTCGGGCGAAAGGTTCGAAGTGGCCCTCGGGAGGTTGCATCGACGAACCGAGGAAACTATAGTTTGACGAGAATGAGCAGCAGCTCAACCGCGTACGGGCAGCCGACTGACGGGCCGATTCCCCCGAACAGATCCTGGTTCGGGCGGAACTGGAAATGGTTCGTTCCGGTCATGGTCGGGACTGCCGTGCTGCTGTTTGCACTGTTTATCGCAGGCGTGTTTGAACTCGTCACTTCATTTACGACATCGTCTGATCCCTACAAGATGGCCGTTCAAAGGGCTGAGGATTCGCAGCAGGTCGCCCAGGAATTTGGACACCCGCTCAAAGTCGGCGCGTTCACTTCTGGAAATATCGACGTGTCTGGTGACAGCGGTGAAGCCGAGTTCTCGATTCCAATCTCCGGACCGCGCGAGACGGGCCACATCGAGGTGAATGCGAAGAAGGAAAACGGAAAGTGGCTGTTTCACACGCTTGAAGTGGACGTGGATGGCGAGGACACCGTAATCCCCCTGCTGACTCCGGAAATCAGCGAACCCGGCAAGCCAGGGGACCTGATCTGAGGCGACTAGGCCACTGCGACTCGCTGGCGGATGAACTCGACGATGGCCTGAGTGGTGGTTCCCGGAAGAAAAATTTCTGCGATGCCCGACTTTTTCAGGTCGGCGATATCGGCTTCCGGGATGATGCCGCCGATCAGAACGGTCACGTCTGTCATGCCCTTGGCGCGAAGCAGCTCCATCAGACGAGCGCAGATCGTGTTGTGGGCGCCTGATAGAATCGACAGGCCAATCACGTCAACGTCTTCCTGAATGGCGGCTGAGGCGATCATCTCGGGCGTCTGGCGCAGGCCCGTGTAGATGACTTCCATCCCGGCATCGCGCAGCGCGCGGGCGATTACTTTGGCGCCGCGGTCGTGGCCGTCCAGGCCAGGCTTGGCGATCAGGACACGTATCTTCTTGTCGGGCATACGAGTGCAAGAATACTGCAAAATCCCCTGAAATGAACGCGGCGAGCGACATCAGGCGACCTGCTGGGTAACTAGGTGATAGCCACTTCCTGGTAGACACCGAAAGGCTGGCGGAGGGCACTGCAGATTTCACCAAGCGTGGCGTAGGCCTTCACGGCTTCAATCAGGTGAGGCATCAGGTTGTCGGTTCCGGCGGCGGCGTGACGGAGCGAGGTCAGGCGACGCTCGACTTCTGCATTCGAGCGATCGGCGCGAAGTTTTCGCAGGCGATCGGCTTGGCGGTCCCCGACGGATCCGTCGATTTCCAGAGTTTCGATCTGCTTTCCGTCCATCAGGTAGTCGTTTACGCCGACTACAATCTTCTGCTTTTGGTCGACGGCTACCTGATAGCGATAGGCCGCATCGGCAATTTCACGCTGGGGGAATCCACGCTCGATCGACGCGACCATCCCGCCCAGGGCGTCAATTCTCTCGATGTAATCCCAAGCGCCGCGCTCTACTTCATTGGTCAGGGCTTCAACGAAATACGATCCGCCCAACGGGTCTGCGGTGTTGGTGACGCCGCTTTCGTAGGCGATGATCTGTTGAGTGCGCAGGGCAATCGTGGCGGCAGCTTCGGTGGGCAGTGCCCATGCTTCATCGAGCGAATTGGTGTGAAGGGATTGCGTGCCGCCCAAGACCGCGGCGAGCGCCTGCACGGCGGTGCGCACAACGTTGTTGTAGGGCTGCTGGGCGGTGAGCGAGCACCCGGCCGTCTGCGAATGAAAACGCAGCGCCCAGGAGCGAGGATTGGTTGCGCCGAAGCGCTCGCGCATCACGCTACACCAGATCCGGCGCGCGGCGCGGTATTTGGCGATCTCTTCAAAGAAATCGTTGTGCGCATTGAAGAAAAAAGAAAGCCGCGGCGCGAAATCGTCCACCTGCATCCCACGACCCAGACAGTGCTCGACGTACTCAATGCCGTCGCGCAGGGTGAATGCCAGTTCCTGAATGGCGGTTGAGCCCGCCTCGCGGATGTGGTAACCGCTGATTGAAATCGGATTGAACCTCGGCGTGTGCTTTGCGCCGAACTCGATGGTGTCGGTGACCATGCGCATCGAAGGCTCGGGCGGGTAGATGTACTCCTTCTGCGCGATGTATTCCTTGAGAATGTCGTTTTGCAGCGTGCCTGAAATCTTCTGCCAATCGGCGCCCTGCTTTTCGGCGACCGCAAGATACATCGCCCAGATGGGTGCGGCGGGCGAGTTGATGGTCATCGAGGTGGTGACGTCGGCCAGAGGAATCTGATCGAACAGGGCCTCCATATCCGCAAGCGAGCTGATGGCGACACCGCATCTGCCGACTTCGCCTTCCGCAAGCGGGTCATCGGAGTCGTAACCCATAAGCGTGGGCAGATCAAAGGCTACGGAAAGCCCGGTCTGGCCCTGCGAAAGGAGATAGCGGAAACGGCGGTTGGTGTCGTTCGCGGAGCCGAAGCCGGCGAACTGGCGCATCGTCCACAGGCGATCGCGGTACATCGCCGGATGAATGCCCCGGGTGTAGGGTGGCGCGCCAGGCGCACCGAGCTCGGTATCCGGATTCCAGCCCTCCAGGTCCGCCTGGGTGTAGAGACGCCTGATCGGATAGCTTGAGACGGTGGTGAAATCCGAGTTGCGGTCCGGAGATTTTGCGAGCGTGGGCTCAAGCGTGCGTTGTTCCCATGCACGCTCGGCGGGCGACACTTTTCGCGACGACCCAGAAGCCGGCGCGGAACGAGCTGTCGGCGTTTTCTTATCCGCCAAAGTGCACCTCGCGAAACTATCGATGCCCCGCCTGGGCGTTCTCTTCCGGCGTGCCGGGAATGTTCGGGACCCCGGTAGGCGAACCCTTCAGGGCGCTCGCCACGGTGATATTGTGCACATCAAGCGTGCGTCCCATGGCCTGGTTGAAGTTTAACTCGGCCTCGATGAGATTGATACGATCGCGAAGCTCGGTTCCTTCGGCGACCGTCAGCAGCTGTTGCTTCTGGATGACCGTGAAGGCCGTCGAGGTGCCGAGCTGGAGTCTTTTCACTTCGTCGTCGTAGCTCTGTTGCGCGAAGATGCGAGCTTCCTCGGCGGCGGTAATCGCGGCACGGTCCTGCACCAGCGTGATCAGTGCCTGCCGCACATTCAGCACGATTGTGTTTTGCGTTTGCAAATACTGGACTTCCTGTTGGCGTTCGTTGAGCTGCGCGGTGGCATTATTTGCTTGAGCGGCCCGGTTACGGATCGGCAGCGTGATGTTGAATCCGCCCTCGATCGTAGGATACTTCGCATGGATCATGGCGCTCCAGTCGTCGCTCAAGCCACCGCGGATGGGCGTTCCGGCAGTCGTAATCGGCTCCCCGGAGATGCCGATGGGCACGCTACCGGTGGGAATGGTGCCGTCGGGAAGGACATCCCCCGGAACGAAGATCGGACTTTCCGCGAAGAATGCGCCGGTGGGGTTGGCCGGGGTAATAACGCCGCCCAGTCCGGCCCCCTGGTATTCACCGAAAAGATTCAGTTGGGGCAACAGCGAGTTCCTGGTTGCCTTCACTTCGACGCCGGCGTTTTTCAGATTCAGCGCAGCCTGCTGAAGCTCAGGCCGCTTCTGCCATGCTTCCTTTACGGCGTCATTCAGCGAAATATTCTCAATGTTGGGATTAAAGATGTTTGTTGTGGGAACGATTTCAACGCCGTTCAGAGTGCCGGAAAGGGGATCCTTGGTAATCGCAACCAGCAGCGTGGTCTCATCGAGCAACTGGGTGGTCTGCGCCTGGACAAGCGCTTGCTGGTCGGTTGCGAGCTGCGATTGTGCGGTGATGACGTCCAGAGGAGCCATCGTGCCGATTTCGAGTTGCTTCTTGTTGTTGTTGTAGAGCTGCTGATCGGCGGCCACGGCGACCTGCTCGACCTTTACATTTTCTCGCGCGAACACCAGCTCCCAATAGTCGGTCGCGACTTGGGTAACGGTGGCAATCACTTGCTGGGCGAACTGGGATTCACCAACTTTTACCGTATTTTTCGCCTCGATAATGTAGCGGGTGTTGGCGATCCGTCCGAAACCATTTAGCAGCGGCTGGGTCACCTGTGCGGTCAACGTGGACTGCTCGTACGGGTTGAAAAGATCGAAGCCACCAAAGTTGGTCGATTCGCGCGTATTGTCAAAAGTTACCTGCGCCTGGGTGCCAGTCGCGAATCCCTGGGTGTATCCGAAGTTCGCGGTGGTTATGTGGTTCTCAAGCGCCACCGGAGATGTGATTTGGGTTGTGATACCGGCAAAAATCGGGTTGTTGATGGGTGTGTCGTTCTGCTCAAGAGCCAGGGTGCTGGTGAAGACCGGGTCAAACTGAAGCCTGCCATTGGCGCCGGACTTGGCGTACAGAAGGCTCGCTTCATCGAGCCACGGAACGTACCGCTCGACGGCAATGCTCAGGTTGTTTTCCAGGCCGAGCGAGACGGCGTCCTCAAGACTCAGCATGAGCTTGCCGTCCTGGATCAGCTGGTTGATCCGCGGCGTGTTGGTGACCTCGGGCTTCGGCACCTTCATGGGCGTGTAGGGCGCAATCAGGTTCGGAAACCAGGAATTAGGCCGCGAAAAGTCCCTGCTGGCGCCTAGTCCCAGGTTTCGAGTCGGAGCCGCTGGAGGGCCCTGAGTCGCCGCAGGGGGCTGATACTGGGGAGGGGGAGCTATCGCGCCCGGCGTCTGGTCTGTTTGGGTGGGAGGCGCCGCAGGTGCCGCCGCGGGCTGGTCCTGAGCGTAGACGGGCGAGACCACGAGCGAGGCCGCCGTCGCGATCACCAAGACTGCATGCGTAAACCTTCCACTCATCGTGTTTTTCCTCTCAGATAGATCAGCGGTTCAGCGACTTGCGCACAACTTCAATGTATTGAAACGCGCTGGAAGCCCAATTTGTTTCATGAACAATCGCCCCCGGCGACAGGCCGGCCAAGCGTTTCCCCTGATATTCGACGTTCGGGCAGGAATTCGGGCGTCCTCAGATGTCTGTTCCGGGAAACAATCATGCGCATACGTGCACGCAGGCGTATGAGTGTAGCATCGGGTCTTCGGCGTGACAATTGCGGTTGCGCAGACGACGGGGGAGAGCCGCGCAGAGCACGCTACGCAGGTCACGCAGGAGGTACTCGGCGGGTTGTAGCGCCCCCCGGTCCGCATCACAGGCCGCTTGTTGTTACATGTTGGGTCGCGCCTGCGTAGTTACGGACGGCAGGGTCGGCGCGTTGACTCTTGGTGCGGTGCGCTCTACCATGGCCGGGTCCCTGAAGTGCCCATGTCCACCTACCCTTCGCCCACAGAAACTGTCTTTCGGATGCGCGCGGTCGTTTTGGCGGCGCTCATTGCCGCCTTCGTGTGCGTTGCCAGCTGGCCGGCCCAGGCTCAAACGGTTGATCAGGTCGCGCCCCAAGTCAAAGCCTCTGGGTACGTGACGGATTTGGCGGGGGTGCTGAGTGCGGGCGCGCGCCAAGAGCTCACGGCACTGTGCACCGAGGTGAGCCAGAAGCTAGACGCCGAGATTGCCGTAGTCACCATCAAGTCGCTCGACGGCCGACCGGTCGTGGATTACTCGTTCGACCTCGCGGAGCGTCTCGGACTCGGGCCCAAGGGCAAAGGGCGCGGCGTCTTGATTCTTTTCGCGATTGACGACCACCAATATTGGACCCAGGTTGGCTACGGTCTGGAGTCGATTCTGCCAGACGGCAAGGTCGGCGGGTTCGGGCGCGAGGCTGTGCCCTATTTCCGCAGCAACAACTATGATGCTGGCATTCAGTTGATGACCCGTCGCGTCGCTGACGTGATAGCGGCGGATCGCGGCGTCACCTTGACTGGCGCGTCGCCTCCACCTCCCGATCAGGACACCCCGCCTGGACGGATTCCGCCTTTCGTGATTCCTCTGGCGATTTTTTTCATCTTTTTCTTGCTCCGAAGCATAGGGCGCGGCGGCAGAGGTGGCGGCAGCGGTTGGTGGATCTGGCCTCTGATCGGGATGGGGATGGGCGGGGGAGGGCGGGGCGGCGGTGGTTTTGGCGGCGGAGGCGGTGGATTCGGCGGATTCGGAGGCGGCGGTTTTGGCGGGGGAGGCGGTTTCGGCGGCGGTGGCGCCGGTGGCAGCTGGTAACCATAGCGAGGTCGTTGAGCACATGGAAATGAAACTGAGC
>DATBXX010000068.1:0-4477 GCA_036514055.1 Candidatus Acidiferrales bacterium | reverse complement strand
CTGCGCAGCAATCTGGTGCAGCACGCCACGGACGGCGAAATTTTCTGGGTGCTGCGTAACGGCATCTTGGCACACGGCATGCCTTCCTGGAGCATGGTGCCCGAACCCTCGCGCTGGCAGATCATCGCCTATCTAAAGAGTTTGGGGCCGAGTGAGGACGCGGTGCCTGCGGCCGCCGATAGAAAATCAACTGCAAGCCATTCACCCGCGCCGGCTCAAGGAACACGACCATGAGACTCCCGGCATTCGGCCCGATGGGCTCTTTTGCAATCGCGCTTTCTGCTTTGGTTCTCAGCATGTCTTTCACCGGGTGCTCCGCCGGACAGGCACCGCCGCCCGTCGTCGAATCCGAGGGCGCACCGGCTGACCAGAACATCGGTGAGCGCCTCTTCGTCGAAACGCGCTTTGCCGAATACTTCGCCGCCAACATGACCGATATAAACGCGCCGCTCGTCCTGGGTGACCCCGTCGTGAGCCAGGTTCAGAACGTTTACACCGGCCCGATGCCGGGCCCCTTCGCAGGACAATCCATCAACTGCCGCTCGTGCCATTTTGTGGTGGAGTTTGAGGGCGTGTCGGGCGCCGGCAACCGCACCTACGCCGATTTCACCACGCGCAGCCCGCTTCCGCTGCCGATGAACGGATTCACCACCACGCCGCGCAATGCCATGCAGATGGTCGGCTCGCTCGAACCGCGCGCCGTGCCTGTGTTTCTCCATTTCGACGGGCAGTTCTCCGATCCCGCCGACCTGGTGAAGGAAACGCTCACCGGCCGTAATTTCGGCTGGGGCCCCACGCAGTATCAGCAGGCCATCGCCCATATCGCCGACGTGATCCGCCAGGACAACGGCGTCAACACGCCCGCTTCCGAGTACGGCTGCAGTCTTTCCTATGCGGTGATCTTCCTCGGAACGAATCCGACAATTCCCGCCGTCTGCCATCTGCCCGCGCAGGATCGGCTCGACGTTTCAACAGCCACCGACGATGCGATCGTGAACGGTATTTCCCACCTGATCGCGCAATATATGTATGGATTGCTGTTCAAGCAGGATGAGAACGGCAACTACTATGCGTCGCCCTATGACGTTTTCCTGCGCATCAATCACCTGCCGACGCAGCCGGCCGCGGGCCAGACGCCCCAGCAGTACGATCAGGCGCTTTACCAGGCGGTGCTGGCGCTGACAAATCCGGTCTGGGTCGACGGCACCTACGGAAAATTCAAGTATCACGCGCAGCCATTCGCTTTCGGCTCCACGGAGTTCACCGGATTGAAGATTTTTCTGAAAGCCGCCAGCGGAGCCCTCGACGGTTCGCAACACGCCGGAAACTGCGCCGCATGCCACACGCCGCCGAATTTCACCGATTTCGGATTTCACAACACGGGCGTCGCGCAGGAAGAATACGACGCGGCGAATGGCCAGGGCGCGTTCATGGCGCTTTCCGTTCCCTCGCTCGCCGTGCGCAGCCAGAATTACGACGCGTACCTTCCGGTCACGCAAACCCATCCGAACGCCACGGAGAGTTTGCGGCATCCTGCCGTCGCGGGCAGCCCGCAATTCGCGGATCTCGGCCTCTGGAACGTTTATCTGAATCCCGATATCCCGAGTCCGCAGACCAGCCTGACATCCGTCGTTTGCGCCAATACCCAAAACTGCGCCGTCGATCAAGGCCTCGCGACGACAATTGCGCGGTTCAAGACTCCCATGCTGCGCGATCTGGAGGACTCCGCTCCCTATTTTCACAACGGCAGCAAGCTCAGTTTTGGCGATGTCATCCAGTTCTATCTCAATAGCTCACAACTCGCCCGGCAGGGCCTGCTCCGCAACCCACCGCCCGAATTTCAAAATATATCCATCAGCGCGGCGGATCTCAGCGCCCTCGTCGCCTTCCTGGAGTCGCTTACGGAAGACTACGACGACGCCTAGTCCGCTTGGTTCATACGCGCTAGCTGCCCAGCGCCTTGAGCAATGACGCGTACGAGGTCTCGACTTCAGCGCGGGCTTCGTTGATTTTCACGGTCGACGGAATCCCTCGTTGAAAGAAAGGGCTGAACTGCGCGATTCGCATTTGCAGCTGATCCAGGTGCGCGCGGGCATCTGGCGGCGGCAACCGCAGCGCTCCTTGCGCTTCCACAACCAACGAACGGTAGGCGAGAATTTCCTTCTGCGAAGGAAGAACATACTTCTCCGGCCAGGGTTCGTCGGTGATCTCCTGGTATGCTTGCGCCGCATTTTTCGCCGCGCGAATCTCGCCGACGAATGCTTCGAACGTTGCCTCCTCCAAACCCAGCGCCTCGCTCCAATCGAAAGCATCCGGGGGCAACAAACGAACCGCTGCTGCGATTTCCGCTTTCTGTTTCCTGGACAAACTACCGGCTTCTGCAGCGTCGGTCATGGCCTGAAAATCCGACAGCAGCGCGGTGCGAGCAACCAGCTTGAAAATCAAGGTCCCGCCCTTCGCCAGGTCCTGCGAAAACCGCACGCCGTCAAGCCATGCGTCGACGGCGTCTTGCGTCTCGCCTTTCGCCATCAGGCGCATTCCGTATAGCGTATTGAGCCGGGCCAGCACGCGGGCCCTTGTCAGATAGGAGATTGACGCCCCCGGACCGCGGCTGTATTCGAGGCCCCAATCGCAGTCGGGTAGTTTTGTCGCTCGCTGCATTTCCTGAATGGCCCGCGTATTCGCGTCGAGGATCGGACCCAACTTCGGCTCGTTCCACGACGTCTGGCCCGCGGCAGTTTTCTCCAGCAGTTCTTGCGTCTCTTTGTCGGCCGGCGGATCCTGCAAATCGCCCATGGCCATCCAGTAGCGGAGCGCGGCATTCCGCGTTTCCGGCGGCACGTTGATTTGCGCGCTGCAGTTCGTCGCCACGCAGAGAACGGCGGCTAACGCGGCCGTGGCGGGACACAAACGTCGCATGATCTTCCTCCTTCGTTATTCCTTCGCAAGCGCCGCCAGACTGCTTTGCGGCCCCCGGCAACAGGGCAGGATGAGAGGCGCAGCCTCGTCCATCCGAACGTCGAGCGTGTGTTCGTCGTCAAGCCCGATGCGAGTAAGCGTAGCTGCCGAAATCTGCGGTGGCGAGGCGACCTTCGCCGGCGCCTTCAAGTTGATTGGAGCGTGCTCAACGGCGAGCCATGAAACCACGCCGATTAGAGTTGCGGCAACCGCTGCGGCTACGATGCGCGGCGGGCCAAACGATGCGTGCGCCGCCAATGGCAGCGGCCGAGGTTGGACAGGTCGGAAGCTGCGAAGATACGCCTCGAATTTCTGCACGTCACTTCTCATCGCTGGCCTTTCTCGAGTAGTTCTCGCCTGCTCCCAGCCTTTCTCGCAGCTTCGCGAGACCATAGCGATACCGTGATGCGGCCGTGTTGACAGAAACGCCGGTTGCTTCCGCCACTTCCTCGAACGTCATCTCGCTCCAGACCCGCATTACCACCGCATCCCGCTGTTCGTCAGGCAATTCCGCGATCGCCTGCTCGAGCGCCTGCGCCTCCTGCTCACCGTCCGCGCGTCCGTCGCTGCTGAACCAATGTGCCTCCGGCACGAAAGGCACCTCTCGCGACCGGCTCCGGCGATCGTTCATCGCCTCGTTCTTCACCGAGCGATAGAGATATGCTGTCGCATTGCCGGTAATCACATAATTCCCACTCAGTAATTTTAGAAAGACCCTGTGCACCACGTCTTCAGCGGCGCCCGCATCGGCCGCGTATGTCCGCGCGTAAAGGAGCAGCGCCGGACTGTGCCGCCCGTAGAGCCGTCGAATCTCGTCAATGCTCAGCGGTTGCGCTGGCAATGCTTCATCCCAATCATTCGGCGGCACCCTCGATATAGAAGACACATCAGCAGCTCGATTTTGTCTATGTCCGGGTCAATATTTCGGTGTTGGGGGGTCTGAACATACGCACCCGTATGGAAGTACGCGGACACAGTGGCCGTTTCGCCCGTACGGTTCCGCATTGAACACAGACGCTGACGCGCTGAGCCATCTGCAAGATGAACGCTGCTCTTTGGATATAGGCCATAGGCACGTGACCGCAGCGTGGGAGATTCGCCATCGGCCCGCCTCCGACATACGCCTCCGACTAGCCTGCCGTCCGCGCTTCGATCACGATTTACAATCCCACACCGTATGGAATCCTCCCCGTGCGATCATCGATCCCGAGCCAATGCCGATCTCCATTTGCGGCTCCTATCTTCACGCGATGCCTTCCAGCAGCGGGGGTTGCGCTCGATGGCGTCTCAGGCATAACACGCGGGCACTGAAAACGTCGCTGCGAAATTTCCTGCTACAATATTCTGCGGAGATGGCCTGCGAAGCAGGTGACGTTGTGAAAGCCTTTTGAACCAATGCTGGATCCCAGGGAGCTTGAGTCGTCCCGCCCTTGTGCCTTTCCGCCGGCTCGCCGGTGCGAGAAGCCTTAAAGCAGGCGCCGGGCACCCACCTATTCAAGGGGTTCAGGGCCTAGCAACG
>DATBXX010000067.1:0-57867 GCA_036514055.1 Candidatus Acidiferrales bacterium | reverse complement strand
TTCACGCATGTCGTCACTTTCAACGGCAACCGGTTCGACCTCGAGGTACTTCGTGCGTATGCCCCGATCGACGGGCTGCGCAGACGCTCCTTCGACGTGCACGAAGAACTGCACAGACTCTTGGGGCATCGCGTGAAACTCGACCAGCTCGCCAAAGACACCCTGGGCACGGCGAAAAGCGGCGACGGAATCGAGGCCGTAGGCTGGTGGCGCGCGGGCGAGCGGGACCGCGTCGCCGCGTACTGCGAACAGGACGTCGCAATCCTGCGCGATGTCGTGCTGCACGGGCGTGCGAAGGGCTACGTGGTCGTGAAATCGCGCCAGGTGGCTGTCGAGTGGGACTAGCCTCGTCGCGGCCGACCGAATGCCCTGCGCTGATGTATTCTTTTGATTGATGAGACCCACACCAGGCTGGTTTCGCCGCGACGAAGCGGTCCATCGCACCCTGCAGCTGATTGCTCCCCTTCTGATCGTTCTGGTTTCCGTTGCGACCCAGACAGCGGTCTCGGGCCAGTCCGGCACGTCGTCCGACGCAACACGCGTGCACTGGAAACCGCTCGATATGGCCCAATTGAAGCTCGACGACAAGGCGCCGCTGAAGTGGAACGTCTATCAGCCGGACAAGAAGGACAAAAAGGACAAGAAGAAAGACTCAAATCTCGTCCTGGTGCTGCTCGGGCACCGATACCTGATGCTCGACACCAAAGCGCGACTGGTGTTTGGCGTTCCGGTGTCCGATCTCCAGCCCCAGGGAACGGACTTTGAGAGCGGCGACCTGGCCCAGCAGACCCGCGAGATCCCCAGCACCGATTGGACCGAGCGCGACGTCGGTCCCGCCGAATTGTACCGGTTTACGCTGGGCGACTACGGCCGCGTGCTCGAAGTATCGCTTCCTCACATGCCCGATCTTCGGCCGTTCTACTGATCGCTGTCGAACACTCGGCGAGGCGTGGTCTGCAAGCTTCGCCAGATCATCCACGCGACTGTGGCGATCATCCCGAGCCACCCCAGTGTCCGCACGCCGTGGGCGATCTGCGTATCGTGATCGAGAACGCCGAATTTGCCGAGCAGGTAGGCCCAATCGTGGATCACATCGTCTCCATCGCCCACAGTCAGCAACGGCAACTCCTGGGCGCGGGCATCGGCCATGTACGTCGCGACAGGCAACAACTGCTCGAAAAAGAAGAACACGCAAAAGGCCGTGCCGAGAATCTGTCGCTGAAATAGGAAAAAGGTTGCGAGCATGAGCGGCACGCCCAGCTGCAAGATCGTGCCTCCGGCTACGGCGAGCGTCTGGCCGAAGAACCGGAACAGCAGATGGCCGCCCTCATGGATGGGAACGAAAACCAGGTCCATCAACAGCAGCACGCCGGTGCCGCGTGCCGCTTGATACAGGAAGAGAAGGTAAAAAGCAGCCGCAACGATGAGAACGGCGCGACCAACAGGCTGCCAGGCCTCTGTCAGCGGCTGCATGAAGGGAAATCGGTCGGTCCAGGATTCCGGTAGGCGCATCATTCTCAACGATGAAAAACGTCAACGACCCAGGGAATGCCTACCAGGCCGTCCTCGACTTTGACTTCGACGACATCACCGCGGTTGAAGTTGTCAAAGTTCACGCGGTCCACCGGAACGCGCTCAATCCGATGCCCTTCGCGCCAGCTGGTTACAACCAGCCGCCGGCTTGGCAGCGCTCCGCCCATCGAGAATTTTCCCACCACGCGAGCCTCTTCGACTTGCGGCGGGACATGGTCAAGTGCTCCATTGGCGAGCATCAGGGTCGAGAAGATCCAGGGAAGAGGGATGAGGCCGTAGTACACGCGCTTGAGCGCCTCGAGTTCCAGGTGCCGAAGCGCACGGCGTTCGAGCCAAATGGCCAGTCCCAGGGTCAGGAAGAACAGTACGCCGACAAAAATCAGGATGCCATCGAGCTCAAGCGGCGGGTAGCGATTGCTCACAGCCACAAATGCGAGCGAGCCCAGGACAAAGAACGCCGTACGGTTCAGCAGTTTCTTGCGAAGCGAGAATTCCGCCTCGGACGAATTGAGGCCGCAGGAATCGCAGACCTCCGTGTCTCGCTCCGCTCCGCAACTCAGACAGTGGGTCATTTCACGGTGCGAACACTGGACGGGGGATTTGCAAGGCAGACCATGTTCTCGTCGCGGCCATTGGAAAGTAGCTGGCAATCGATCTCCTGAGCGCTGCGAACGGCCTGATCGTAGCTGGATCCCTCGGCCGTGGCGCAGTGCATCGCGCCCTTGAAGGCCATACAGACCTCATATCGCTCGCGTGTCTGCTCAAGAGTCGAGTAAGCCAGGACAGCGACAAGCGCAATCGCGCCCAACGCGATGATCCATCGAACATTTGTGGATTTCTGCGCCATGGTAGTTTAGCCGATCTCTGGGACCCTCCGCCTGGGCGCGGGGTCTTCCGGGTGATCGAGCCGGGCTGCCATTTCCTCCAGCAGCTGCTTTTTCAGATGCGGCGCGAGCCCTTCGAGTTTGGAGATCTGTTTCAAATCCCCCAAAGTCAGCTGGGGCAGCAAGGCCCCGACCGACGCTTGGGGCGTATGCGTGTTGCGGACCAGCGCGATTCGCACATTGTACTGGCAAGACCACTTCGGATGATGGGCAATCGCTCGAACCACTCGCTCGGGCACGCCCGGGTTTGCCAGCACCTTCAACACCTGTGCTTCGGTCAAGAACGCATTGGCAAGCGCAAGCTTGACGGCCTGGGCGTGTCCTTCCAGGAGGATCGCGCCGGCAACCCGCGCAGGCCCGCGTCTTGCGAGCGTAAGTTTTTCTCCAACCGCGAGATGCGGCACACGCGTCAGGATGACCTCTTCGGCCACGCGACGGATGTCCGGCGGTGCCGACGGCAACAGGCTCAACCTTACCAGGTCAAAAAGAAAGAGCTGCCGCACGGCAGCCAGGGCGAATCGCTTTGGTGTGCGCGGATGCCGGGCCAGACGCACCCGCACGCCTTCGCTTGACGTCCACTTCCCGTCTGAAGCAACGGCACTAAGTACGCTTGCGGGCAAATCCAGACGCTCAAGCAGCACAGCCACGTGTGGTTCGTCCAGATTGGGATTGGCAAGCAGAGCGAGCAGAACCTGCTCGCCCTCCTCGTGGACCAGAGACTTCAATACATCTCCGGTGGCCGATCGGGCGAGCTCGCAACGTGAGTCCAGTTCAG
The DNA here is from genome assembly GCA_036514055.1 of Candidatus Acidiferrales bacterium. GTDB lineage: Bacteria > Acidobacteriota > Terriglobia > Acidiferrales > UBA7541 > Palsa-295. The sequence goes on along the minus strand of DATBXX010000067.1, from coordinate 54,675 downwards.
GCGGCATTGCCCTCTGCACTACCCAGGCGCACGGCCATGCGGACCGCAGCGTCGACAGGAGTCATTCCCACAGCCACGCCGACGACTCGTGGAACGGATTTCTTCAGTTCTGCGTCAACGGCAGCATCGAAATACTTTGACCGCCCGTTGATGCCGCCGACTCGTGCAACCGGAACATCTTGCTCCCGCCAGCCAAGCTCACTTGCGACCGAAGCCACCAGTCGAGCAAGCGAGCGGGCCGCCTCGGTCAGAACTTGGCGAGCGACCGCATCGCCCTCCTCTGCCAAAGTCGCGACCAACGCAAACGTCTTCGGAAAAACCGCGTCTGGATTTTTCGCGATCTGCTCGCCCAATTGATCCCAATTGCGGCACTGATGAAAAGCAAAGATCCTGCCGGAAAGGCTGGTCTGGGGACCGCGATGCTCCTCCGCCAATGCCGCGGCCTGCACGGCACGGCGCCCGATGTCGAAAGCGCTGCCTTCATCGCTGAACCACGGCCCTCGCCCGCCTGCGCGCACCGTCCGCCCGCTCCCGTCGCGGCCGAAGGCAGCCGATCCCGTACCGGCAAGAAGAACGAGCCCCTCGGCAGACCCAAAGGCTGCTTCGAACGCGATTTCCAGGTCCGTCGTGACGCGGACGCGCGCGTTTGTATAGCCGCGCTCGAAGAATGTCGTCACGCGCCGTGCGACACCGGAGCGCCCGGCGCCTCCCAATCCGGCGCAGATCCCGCCGATGTGCCCGGCATGAATTTTTTCCTGTTTCAAAACCGAATCAGCCGCATCACTCAAAGAGAACCACGCGCGTGTGTAACCGGTCCTTACCGGGTTCGACGGACCCGCCGACGCGCGCGCGACCACGCGACCTTCTCGATCGGCAAGCACGCAATCTGTCTTGGTGCCGCCGCCGTCAAATCCGAGAAAATACGACGCGTCCGCGGCGGAGATTTTAGTGGGCATCGACCTCCTTCAGTTTGCTTGACAGTCCCGGAAGCGGGCGGTTAGCATCGCGCGACCTGCCGGACACCACTTGATGCGAATCAGCCCATTCGACTTCGCGATCATCGTCGGGTATCTCGTAGGAATCACCCTTTTTGGCGCCCACTTTCGGCGCGGCCAGCAAACCCTGCGCGACTACTTTCTTGGCGGGCGCACAGCGCCCTGGTGGGCCATTGCCTGCTCGATTGTCGCGACTGAAACTTCGACGCTGACCATCATCGGCACGCCAGCAATCGCCTTTGCCGGCAATCTCGGGTTTCTGCAACTCGTCTTGGGATACATGCTGGCGCGGGTAATTCTCTGCGTGGTGCTCATCCCCCAGTATTTCCAGGGTGAATTTTACACGGCTTACCAGCTTCTCGAAAAGCGTTTTGGCAAACGCATGAAATCGGCGGCGGCAATCGTTTTCATGGCGACCCGCGCGCTCGCTGAAGGTGTCCGGATTTCAGCGATCGGCAAGGTTGTGAGCGTGGCGTTTGGAACTGGCGAGCGGTGGTCGATTGGTATCGTCGCGGCGCTGACGATCCTTTACACGTTTGAGGGCGGAATGCGAGCGGTCATCTGGACCGATGTGGCGCAGTTCGCGCTGTATTTAGCCGGCTCGGTGGCCGCGTTTGTCCTCCTGCTACACAAAATCCCCGGCGGGTGGCCCGAGGTGACCCACGTAGCCGCAGCGGCCGGCGGGAAGTTGCGCGTTTTCGATTTCGCCATCAGCCTCACCAAGACCTACACCTTCTGGTCGGGCCTGCTGGGCGGAACCTTTCTTACCATGGCGAGCCACGGGACCGATCAGACCATGGTCCAGCGGCTTCTCGCGGCGCGGAACGAGCGCGACAGCAAGAAGGCGCTGCTTGGAAGCGGCCTAGTCGTATTCGTCCAATTCGCGCTGTTCCTGGTACTGGGCGTGATGCTGTTCGTATTCGCGCAACACGCGATGCTGCCGGTAGCAGGCGATACGGACCGTATTTTCCCCGAGTTCGTGGTGCGGGAAATGCCCGTTGGCATGGCAGGGCTAGTGCTTGCGTCAATATTCGCCATGGCCATGTCGAATGCCAGCGGCTCGCTGAATTCGCTCGCGTCATCGAGCATGATCGACCTGGGTGCGCAAAGGGCACGAAGTTCTCCAGCCCAGCAGATCACCGGCTCGCGTCGTATGACGCTGGTCTGGGGCCTCGTATTGGCTCTGCTGGGATTGATTCGCTGGGGCGGAGTGCTCGAAGCCGGGCTCACCATCGCCTCGATCACCTACGGCGCGATGCTGGGGGTTTTCCTGGTCGGCACCTGGAATCCGCGGGCGAATGAGAATGGCGCACTGGTCGGATTTGGGACCGGAATCGCGGCAATGATCGCGGTGAGACTCTGGACGCACCTGGCGTTCACCTGGTACGTGCTGGCCGGAACGATCATAACCTTCGCCGTCGCCTCGGTCGCGAGCCTGGCGACGGGCGGATCGACGAAACCCAAATCTGCACCAGAACCACCGCAGAACTAGAGGCGCCGAAATCTGGAATCGAGCTGGCCTGCGGAAAACAGATCAGGGTGAATAAGGCGCGCAAGCAGAGCGACTCCATCGGCAAGGCGCGGGCCCGGCCGGGAGAAATACGCGTTTGCATCAACGGCGAAGATGCGGCCTTGGCGCACCGCGGGCAGCAGATTCCAGCTCTCAGGGAACCGCGCCGGATTGCACTCCCGGGCTGCGCGCGCAGAATCATAGCCGCAGGGCATGACGACTATCACCTCCGCATCAGACTCCGCAATTTGCGCGGTGGTCACCTGGAACGACGGTTCTCGCAAGCGGCCGAGCACGTCTTCGCCGCCGGCGGCGGAAACCATCTCGGGAACCCAGTGACCTCCGACGTAATACGGGTCCATCCACTCTAGGCACAGGACGCGCGGGCGGAAGAGCGCGCGGGCTGCCGTCGCGGCAATTGCGGCGACCTGTCGCGCAAGCTCCTGCGCGAGCGATTCGGCTTCCCGCTGGTGGCCTGTCGCGTGGCCGACCCTGCGGATATCGTCCCATACTTCTTGGAGGGAACGCGGAGTCAAGGAAAGCACCCGCGGCTGCCGCGGAAACCGCTGCAGTGCCGTCGCCAAGTCGTCGGGAGAAGCGGCGCAGACGTGGCACAAATCCTGAGTAAGGATCAGGTCGGGGGCGAGGGACTCGAGAAGTTCGGCATCCACCGCGTAAATACTCTCACCGCGCGCGATTATTTCACGTACCTGGCGATCAATCTCAGCTGCTGGCGCCTGGGGATCGATGCGCGTTCGAAGCAGTGAGGGCTTGGTCCCGGCGTCGGCGGGAAAATCACATTCATGGCTGACGCCGAAGACCTCGTCGCCCAGGCCAATGGCGTAGAGGATTTCCGTGGCAGAAGGCAACAACGAACAGACGCGCATCGAAATCTCCGGCTCAGAATCAATCTCAGGTGGCAATTCCAGTCGCGAATGTCACCGCTTGGGGCACCAGGTCTGCGAACACGAACCCCTCGCGCTCGACAATTTCACCCACCGCGACGGGGATCCCGTTCCTAAACATCGGCCCTGCGCTCGCAAACGTATGAAATTCGCCGCGTTCTCCGCACGGATCAACGTTGAGCGGCAGCGCTCCCAGCAGTTCCTGATCGAACGGGCGCCCGGCGAATGTCCGATCGAGTCTGCGCGGATCGACACATGTGAGATGCGCGACGAGACCTGCTGCGATCATCTGCTCGGCAAGAACTCGCGTATCCCTACCCCACAATGGAAAAACGGGAATCATCCCGCAGGCTGCCAGCTTCTGTTCCCGATAGGCGCGGACGTCTTCCAAAAACAAGTCTCCGAATATCACGTGTCGCACTCCGTCGGCTCGAGCCTGGGTCATCGCCTCCTCCATCGCCTGTTCGTAGATCTGGTTTGAGCACGGTGAGGGGATTGGAACCTTCACCAGTGGCAAGGCCGTCCCGACCGCCTGGATTTCAAGCAAGCTCTCGCGCACGGCATGCATCGCGACACGCTCGTGGGTACGATTTACGGTCGTTAGCAGCGCGACGACATTAAACTCCTTGCTCTCACGGACGGTGTGGAGCGCCCAGGCACTATCTTTGCCGCTGCTCCAGGCGAGCCACGCCTTCGGTCGCCCTTCCGCCGGGTTGGAGTTGTTCTGCGTCACACGCGGCTCAATGATACAGGAGATATTTGTCTCGCATCCCGCGGAACCTCGCAAGATCGGCGGACCACCCGGATACGATCTCGGCTGGAGAGTCACCTCGTTTCAAGCGATCGATCGTGGATTGCGAGCCGAGAAGCTCGATCATTTTCTCAAGCTGGAATTTCCCCGGGTACATGCGATGCAAGGCATCGGCGATCTCAAGCCCCACGCGCATGGAACCAAGCCGACTGCGATCGGTGATGGCCAGGGTCACGCCCTGGCAAGGCTCGCCGCCATAGAGCCCATCGCGCGGAGTGAACTGCGCCGGGGCAACGCTGACTCCGGGAATCTTGCGACGGCCGAGCTCTTCAGCGAGGTCGCCTGAGCGGATCCATGGCGCGCCGATAATTTCAAAGGGCGTGTCGGTGCCGCGCCCAACGGAGACACCGCCCGCCTGCAGAATCTCTATGCCGGGATACAGGAATTCGGCGTTCAGCGTGCGCAGATTCGGGGAAGGAGGAATCCACTCAAGCCCCGTCTGGTCATAGGTCTCACCGCGCCGCCAATTCTCCATGGTAGCGACGTGCAGGTCTGCGCTGATTTTGTTTTCGGCATTGAACATCTGGGCAAGCTCGCCGATTGTCATGCCATAGCGCACCGGCATCGGGAAGTATCCGGTAAACGACGTGCGATCTGCGTCCAACATTGGCCCCTCGATCACTTCCCCACCAAGCGGATCGGGGCGATCGAAGACAACAAACGGAATATGGCGTTTCGCAGCCGCCTCCATGCAGTACGCCATGGTCGTGATATAGGTATAGAAGCGCACGCCGGCGTCCTGTATGTCAAAGATGAGAACGTCGATGCCCGCTAGCATTGCGTCTGTCGGCCGGCGCGTCACCCCGTACAGGCTATAGATCGGAATGCCGGTCGTCGGATCGCTTGTGTCCCCGATCGGTGCATCGAGCTTTCCGCTGATGCCGTGCTCGGGACTGAAGATCGCGACCAGCTTCACAGACCGGTTGCGCCCAAATACCGCAAGCGTTCGATAGCCTTGGGAATCAATGCCCGTCTGGTTGGTAATGAGACCCACGCGTTTGCCGGCGAACTCCTCCGAGTTCATGGACTCATAAACGTCGAATCCTGTGAGCGTCCGGTGAGCACGCGAATCAGACGACTGCATCCGAACCCCGGCGGATCGCTCAGCCGGCATCCCGCCGACGAGAGTCAGCCCGATAACCCCCGCCACGAAAACGAGTTGAGAACGGTAACGAAACATCGCTTGTGACGCTCGATTGTGCGCCATGAAACCGCGTGCTATATACAGCTACGGGATGCAGGCGTCAACAAAGAAGGCCCAAGGCGGAAATCATGCGTAAATGGGGGCTTTCAACGGCGGCGCTGGTCCTGGTGGCTGTTTTCTCTCTCATGACTCCTCCTGCGCGCTCACAACGAAATCCTCGGACAAAATCAGCGCCTGCCGCGCCCAACGCCTGGGTCGAGCAGACGCTCAAGAAAATGACCCTGCGCGAGAAACTCGGGCAGATGCTGATGGTGACGTTTTTCGGCGTGTTTGACTCGGTCGAAAGCCCTGAATACCTGGAGGCGCTGCACGAAGTGCAGGACAATCACGTCGGCGGGCTCATCATCGTCACCGATCGAGGGCCGCTCGGAATCGAGCGCAGCCAGGTGTATCCCACGGCCGTCGGGACCAACGAACTGCAGCGCCGCGCGAAAATTCCGCTGCTGGTCGGCGCAGACTTTGAGGCCGGCACCGGCATGCGCCTGGACGAGGGCACATCGTTTCCCTCCGCCATGGCCATCGCCGCAACGGGCGATCCGAAACTCGCCTACGCCGCAGGCAAGTACACGGCGCTGGAAGCGCGGGCAGCGGGTGTTCAGTGGATCTTCGCGCCGGACGCGGACGTCAACAACAATCCTGACAATCCCATCATTAACATCCGCTCTTTTGGCGAGGACCCGGCGAGCGTCGCGGCGTATGTGAAGGAGTTCGTGCGCGGAGTCGAAGACAATGGAGCGCTTGCGACGGCAAAGCATTTTCCCGGGCACGGTAACGTAGGGGTGGATTCACATATCTCGCTGCCCACGGTGCCGGGTAACCGGACCGAGCTTGAAGGAACCGAACTCGTTCCCTTCCGCGCAGCAATCGCCGCGGGTGTAAGTTCCATCATGCCGGGTCATCTGGCCGTACCTGCCTTCGAACCGGACCCGGAACTTCCTGCGACGCTTTCGCGAAATATCCTGACCGGCCTGCTGCGCGATGAGATGAAATTCCGGGGACTGATCATTACCGACGCGCTCGACATGGGCGGCATCACGTCCAAGTATCCCCCCGGGGAAGCTGCCGTGCGCTCGGTCGAGGCGGGCACCGACGTGCTGCTGATGTCGCCATCGCCGGACGCGGCGATGACAGGCCTTGAGCAGGCCGTGAAGTCCGGCCGGATCTCCGAGAAACGAATTGACGCCTCGGTGAGAAGGATTCTCGCGGCCAAGGCGAGGCTCGGGTTGAATCAAAACCGCAGTGTCGATATCGCCCGGCTGAACGAGAAATTCGCGCGCCCGGAATATGAGATGGAGGCGCAAAGCATCGCCGATCGCGGCGTCACCCTGCTGCGTGATACGCCATGGCTGTTGCCGCTGGACTCTACCAAGCCGCTTCGCGTGCTGCTGGTCGCGCTTTCCTCCGACGCCGATCCCAACCCGGGAGAGACGATCGAACCGGAAATCCGCCCGCGCGTCGAATCGCTCAAAGTGCTGCGCGCCGACACCCTGTATGCCCCGGTCTCCTCGCTGAAGCTCCCGTCGCCTGACACCTATGATGTGGCGATCGCGGCCTTGTTTGTTAGGGTCGCAGACCGCAAGGGCGATGTCGGCTTTCCCGACGACCAGCTCGCGATCGTGAACCAGTTGATCGCCGCGGGTAAGCCAACGGTGGTCGCATCCTTCGGCAGCCCGTATCTGATTGAGCGATTCCCGAACGCCAAGACCTGGCTCGCTGAGTTTTCAACCAACGATGTCTCCCAGCGCGCCGCAGCCCGAGCCATCTTCGGTCAGATCACCATCGGCGGAAAGATTCCGGTTACCGTGCCCGGTACAGCCCAGCGCGGGGACGGCATGCGCGTCGCCGCAAATCCGATGACCCTGCAGCCGGCGCCGGCGGCAATGACCGAGCAGCTTAAGCCGGCATTCGATCTACTGGACCGCGCGGTCGCAGACGGCGCGTTTCCCGGCGGCGTACTCGCGGTCGGCCTGAACGGTTCACTCGCGGTTCACCCGTTTGGAAAACTCGAGCGGGATGGCGGGGCTTACGAAGTGGACGAAGACTCGATGTATGACGTTGCGTCGCTAACCAAGCCAATCGTCACGACGACTGCGATGATGATGCTGGTCCATCAAGGACGTCTCGAGCTGGATCGGCCGGTCGAGAACTGGATCCCGGAGTTTGCGGCAGCCGCAAAGTCCGACCCAGACGCCTCATGGCGTGCCCGGGTGACCCTGGGCATGCTGCTGCTGCACGATTCCGGACTTCCCGATCATCGCGACTTCTACAAGGAAGCCAAGGGGCACGACGCGATTCTGGCTCGCGTCCTGGCTGAACCGCTGGTACACCCACCCGGCACGCAGGTGGAATACTCTGATCTGGGGTTCATTCTGCTGGGCGAGATTGTCGAACGTGTCACGGGCGAACCGCTTGACGTCTTTGCAAACCGCGAAATCTTTAAGACCCTCGGCATGGACCGGTCCATGTTCAATCCTCCGCGAAAGCTTCGCGAAGACATCGCTCCCACGGAGATGGACCTGAGCTTCCGGAAGCGGCTTATCTGGGGCGAAGTCCACGACGAAAACGCCTGGGCCATGGGGGGAGTCGCCGGGAACGCCGGACTGTTTTCAACCGCCGAGGACATTGCTGTGTACGCCCAGATGATTCTCAATGGCGGGATCTACGGCCACGAGCGCATGCTCGCCTACTCGACGATTCGGCGGTTCACCGCTCGCCAGAACATTGGCGGATCGGCCCGCACCCTGGGCTGGGACGTGCCCGAGGAACCATCCTCTTCGGGCCGCTACTTTTCAGCCGCAAGCTTCGGCCACACGGGCTTTACGGGCACATCGCTGTGGATTGATCCGGACCGGAAGCTGTTCGTCATCCTGCTGACAAATCGGGTCAACCCCACGCGGGCCAACGAGAGGATCCGGCAGGTGCGTCCGGCATTGCACGACGCAATCTTCCAGGCCCTGGGACTCGCCCCGGGCCACGCCGCCGCCCGATAACTTCCTCGGCACAATCCCTTCCGGAATCCCGCGAGGAACCGCCAGGATGGCGTGGCTGCCGCTATAATTCTTTAGGGTCTGGGACGCTCCTTGAAAGCAGCCAGGACAGAGCAACGGAACTCGCGTTCGCGCGGGCTTGACCAGAGATCAACTCTCGATATTTTGCGCGTGATCAACCGCGAAGATTCAACGGTCGCAGAAAGCGTACGCCGGGAGTTGCCGCACATTGCGCGTGCAGTGGACGCAATTGCGAAGTCCCTGGAGCACGGCGGAACGCTTTTCTACATCGGGGCGGGAACAAGCGGCCGGTTGGGCGTGCTGGACGCCTCCGAATGTCCGCCGACGTTCGGGACGCCCCCGAGAATGGTTCGCGCGATCATCGCAGGCGGCGACCGGGCGCTAAGACACCCGATTGAAGGCGCGGAGGATTCCGCGGCGAACGGCGCACGTGACTTGCGGCGAGCGGGTTTGTTAGGTCGCGACGTTGTCGTCGGAATCGCCGCGAGCGGTTCGACGGCTTACGTGCTGGGCGCACTCGCCTTTGCCCGGCAGAAGGGCGCAGTCACCATCGGCCTGACTTCGAATCCGCGCTCGCCTGTAGCGCGCAGGGCGAAGATCTCGATCGCGCCTGATACGGGGCCGGAAGCGATTGCCGGTTCCACGCGGATGAAGGCCGGGACGGCGCAGAAGATGGTCCTGAACATGCTTTCAAGCGCTGCGATGGTGCGGATTGGAAGAATCTACGGTAACTGGATGGTTCATGTGGCGCTGACAAACCAGAAGTTGCGGCGGCGCGGCGCGCGGATTTTGGAAGAGGCGGCAGGCGTGAGCCCGTCCACCGCCGAACACGCACTGCGTCAGGCGGGCCACAATCTGCCCGCGGCGCTGGTGATGCTTAAGACCGGGTCGAGTGCGCGCGAGGCGCGCCAACGGCTGGCAGCAGCGGGCGGCCGGGTGCTCGAGGTGCTTGAAGGTGCGAACAGACATCTAATCCATCCAAGGGATCGGAAATAGAACATGGACCGATTCAAGATTCAAGGCGGACGCAAGCTCGAGGGAGAAGTCAGGATCAGCGGCGCGAAAAACGCCGCGCTACCGGCGATGGCGGCATCGCTGCTGACGGCCGAACCCGTTCACCTCAAGAACATTCCTCACGTGCGCGACATCATCACGATGGCAAAACTGCTCGCGCATATGCGATGCAAGGTGGAAAGCCCGGACATCCCGCCCAGCGAATTCGTCATTCGTGCCGAGAGCGTCTCGCACGCCGAAGCGCCCTACGAACTGGTAAAAACGATGCGCGCCTCTGTGCTGACTCTGGGCCCGCTGGTCGCGCGATTCGGCTATGCCCGCGTCTCGCTTCCCGGCGGATGTTCGATCGGAGCCCGTCCGATTGACCTGCACATCCAGGCCCTTGAAAAGCTCGGAGCGACGATTTCGGTCGATCACGGCTACGTCGAGGCCCGGGCAACGCGCTTGCAGGGAGCCGTGTTTCGTTTTCCAAAGATCACCGTCACCGGGACCGAAAACATATTGACCGCGGCGGTTCTGGCAGAGGGCGAAACCATCCTTGAAAATTGCGCGCTTGAGCCCGAGATTCCCGATCTTGCCGCTCTGCTGGTAAAAATGGGGGCGAAGATCGAGGGCGCGGGAACCCCTACGATTCGCATCGAGGGCGTCGAGAGATTGCACGGCGCAACGCACGCCATCATTCCCGACCGGATCGAAGCGGGCACGTTCCTGGTGGCCGGGGCCATCACCGGCGGCGAGTTGCTGCTGAAGCATTGCGAGCCCCAGCATATGACCGCCATCATCAGCAAGCTCAAGGAGTGCGGGGTCGAAATCAAGTGCGAGGGAAAGAGCGGGTTGCGGGTGCGCGCCGCGAAAAGGCTCGTGGCCGCAGATGTCGATACCGAGGAATACCCGGGCTTTGCAACCGATATGCAGGCGCAGTTCATGGCGCTGGCAACGCAAGCGCACGGCGTTTCGCACATCCGCGAGACCATTTTCGAGAATCGTTATCTGCACGCAAGCGAGATGGTGCGCATGGGCGCAAATATCGCGATCGACGGAAACACGGCGATGGTTACCGGGCCGGCACAACTCAGTGGCGCGCCCGTTACGGCGTCGGACCTCCGCGCGAGCGCTGGACTGGTGCTGGCGGCGCTGGTCGCCAACAACACGACCTGGATCGATCGCGTGTACCACATCGATCGCGGTTACGAACAAATCGAGTTGAAACTCACTTCGCTTGGCGCCAGCATCGAGCGCGTCACACAGCAGTCCTGAAACGTTCGCCTCTGACAGCACCACACGTTCTGCGGGCACAAAAAAAGGAGGCGATCGCTCGCCCCCTTTTCAAAACATTGTAAATCAAGATTCGTCGAGCCCGACCGGCGGCCGAAGGAACCCGCTAGCCCGCCGCTTCGGTCTTGGGCTGCTTGTCGCGCTGGTCGCGCAACACCGCCTTGCGGCTCAGCCGGACCTTGTTGCCCTCAATCGCCAGCACCTTCACGAGCACCTGGTCGCCTTCTTTGAGTTCGTCGCGAACGGCGCGGATGCGCGCTTCTGCGATTTCGCTGATATGCAGCAGGCCATCGGTACCCGGGAATATTTCGACGAATGCACCGAACTCGGCGATCCGCACCACTGTGCCGAGATACGTCTTGCCGATTTCAGCCGTAGCGGTGATATCGCGGATCATCTTGAGCGCGGATTCGGCGGCAGTGCCGTTGCTTGCGAACACGTGGACCTTGCCGTCATCCATCACGTCGATCTTCACGCCAGTGGCTTCGACGATGGACCGGATTTTCTTCCCGCCCGGCCCGATCAGGTCGCGAATCTTGTCGGTGGGAATGGTGAGCATGTGCAGGTGAGGCGCATAGGCGGAGATTTCCGGCCTTCCATTCGATATGGTCTTCTCCATGATGTCCAGAATCTCAAGACGCGCTTTCCGCGCCTGAGCCAGGGCCTCCCGCATCATCGCGACGCTGACGCCCGCTACCTTGATGTCCATCTGCAGCGCCGTTATCCCGTGCCTGGTTCCGGCGACCTTGAAATCCATGTCCCCGTAGTGGTCCTCGGCGCCGGCGATGTCGGTGAGGATGGCGTACTTCTCGCCTTCCACGACCAGGCCCATGGCAATTCCGGCGCAGGGAGCCTTCAAGGGCACGCCCGCGTCCATCATGGCGAGCGAACCGCCGCAAACCGTCGCCATGGACGATGAACCGTTTGATTCAAGGATGTCGGAGACTACGCGCATGGCGTACGGGAAATCGGCTTCCGAAGGCAGCAGGTTGCCGAGCGCTCGCTCGGCGAGCGCGCCGTGGCCGATTTCGCGCCGTCCGGCACCGCGCAGGAACTTCACCTCACCCACGGAAAAGGGCGGGAAGTTGTAGTGCAACATGAATCGCTTGAAAACGTCCTGCTCAAAAAGCAGATCCAGCCGCTGCTTGTCTTCCTTTGTTCCCAGTGTCGTGGTCGCGAGCGCCTGCGTTTCGCCGCGGGTGAACAGAGCCGAACCGTGCGCCCGGGGCAGAACTCCCACTTCGCAGGTGATCTCGCGGACCTGATCGAACGCGCGGCCATCCGGGCGCCGGCGGCGAATGAGCATGTCGTCACGGAAGATTCGCTCGCGAAGGCGCTCAAAAGCGCGATAGGCCAGCTTGCGCTTGTCTTCGTCTTCTTCGCTGATGGCGCCAAGGATCTCGCCCTTGATCCCGTCCACCAGACCGTAGCTTTCCAGCTTCGGGTGCTTCTGGGTGTCGAGCGCGTCGCGCAAACGATCGCCGAATTTCTGGGTGATCTCTTTATAAAGCGCTTCGTCGAACGCGGGGGGCTTGACTATGACTTTGGTGGGATTCACGCGCTTGCCCAGATCACGAATGGCCGCCACAATCTTGCGAATCTCGGCGTGGCCAAATTCCAGCGCGTCAGCGACGGTTTCCTCGGAAACTTCCAGGGCGCCGGACTCAACCATCACGATGGCGTCGGCTGAGCCCGCGATGATGATATTCATCTGGCTGGATTTCTGCTCCGCGATCGTGGGGTTCACCACGAGTCTGCCTTCCAGCATTCCCACGCGGACGCACGCGATCGGGTTGTCAAACGGAATCTTGGAAATATACAGCGCCGCGGAAGCCGCGGTGACCGCAACGACGTCAGGATCATTCTCGCTGTCAGCCGACAGCACCATCGCGATGATCTGCGTTTCAGTCGCCCAGCCTTCGGGAAACAGCGGGCGCAGCGGCCGGTCCGTCAGGCGCGAAGTCAGAATTTCGCGCTCCGAGGGGCGTCCTTCACGCTTGAAAAATCCGCCCGGAATTTTTCCGGCGGCGTAGGTGTACTCACGGTAATCGACCGTGAGGGGAAGAAAGTCTTTTTCAGTCGCCTTGTTGTCCATGCAGGCGGTGGCCAACACCACGGAATCGCCATAGCGCGCCACAATTGCGCCGTGGGCCTGACGGGCCATCTTGCCCGTCTCGAGCGTCAGCTTGCGTCCGCCAAGATCCAAGCTTACTTGTTCAAACATCCAGCACATCCTTCTGTCCCGGTTCACCGGGAACGGTCATCAGATACGAGAGCCATACTCTCGGGAAATGTCTTAAAGAGGGCAAAGTGCATACAACGGGGCGCCAGAAGGCAACAGGATTAGCTGGCAAATGACCTCGCGCACCGCTGCGCTTGAGGCCTGCCGGCAGCCCGATCGTTCACTTTTGTGCGGTGGAGGAAGATGCGGCCGGAGGTGCCGCTCGGGGCTTCCGCGCTACTTGCGCAAACTAAGTCGTGCAACAATCTCGCGATACCGATCCGGGTCGCGCCGATTCAGATAGTCCAGCAGCCGGCGACGCTTGTTGACCATCATGATCAACCCGCGGCGCGAGGCGTAATCCTTTGCGTGGGACTGGAGATGCGTGGTGAGGTAGTTGATGCGCTCGCTCAACAGCGCAATTTGCACTTCGGGCGATCCGGTGTCCTTGGTATGAACTCTGTACTGCTCGATTACACCGGCCTTGGCTTCCATCAACTGATCCTCCCTCTGAAACGTCGTGCCCCTGCTCTATGTTCTTCGCCTCTTCAACTCGAAAATGCTAGCACAGAGCCTGTAGCCCGCAAAGGGATTTTACCGCCGCCAGGGCCGTTTGCGGCCGCCCTACTTCCCGTTTCGAACCAGCGACAGGAATTCATCGCGCGTCTGCTTGTTCTCGCGGAATACGCCCAGCATGGCGCTGGTGACCGCCTCGGAGTGCTGCTTCTCCACGCCGCGCATCACCATGCACAAATGCCGCGCTTCAACGATGACTCCCACGCCCTGGGGGCTGAGCTGATCCTCGATGGTCTGCGCAATCTGACTCGTCAGCCGTTCCTGAATCTGCAAACGCCGCGCGTACATATTCACAAGCCGCGCGATCTTGCTTAAGCCCACCACTTTCTTGTTGGGGATGTAGGCCACGTGGCATTTGCCGAAAAACGGAAGAAGGTGATGCTCGCAGAGGCTGTAGACCTCGATATCCTTCACGACCACCATCTCGTCGTAGCACACGCTGAACATCGCCCCGTTCAGCAGCTTCTCCGGATCCTGCGCATAACCGCTGGTCAGGTAGCGAACGGCCTTCTCAAACCGCTCCGGAGTGCGCCTCAGGCCTTCGCGATTGGGGTCCTCACCCAACTGGACCAGCATCTGGCGGACCAGTTCGGCAATCCGGCCTGAGCCGGTGGCCTCTGGGATCGCAATATCTGTTGTCTCACTCATGGTTGTGTTGTTCCTTACGGCCGACGCTGGTGCTGTCCGCCAATTTCCCCGTCGAATTCAAAGCTGTTGTTCGAGGTCTCCTGGAGCCTGACGCGTTCAAGATGGGCCGGCGGAAACCGTTTCAGGCGCCGGTAGATTTCCCGGCAGATATTTTCAGCTGTCGGCACTTCTTGTCTGAATTCAGAAACTTCCTCGTTGAGATATTTGTGGTCGAACGCCTCAACGACCTCGTGCTCGACAAACGGATCGAGGTCGCCCAGATTTGCAACCATGCCCGTCGCCGGATCGACCGCGCCCGAGACGGTCACTTCCAGCGAGTAATTGTGCCCATGGCCGTAGGGATTGCTGCACTTCCCGTAGATCCGCTGGTTTTCATCCTCGCTGAAGTTCGGCCTGTGCAGCCGATGCGAAGCAGCAAAGCGGTAACGCCGGGTGAGGGAAACCTTCAGATCCTGGCTCACGCGCCCTCCCCGCCTGACTCGGCGGTGCAGTCGGCATAGAGATCGGGCGATTCCCAGAGCCGCACGCGATCGAGTTTTCCTTTGGCGATCTTCGGTTCCAGCAGCCGCCAGATCACCTGCGCAATGTTCTCGCAGGTGGGAATCTGGCCGGCAAGCTCCGGCACCTCGTAATTCAGATGGCGGTGATCCATGCGTTCGCCCACTTCGCGCTGCAAAATGTCCTTGAGCTCCTTGAGATCAAGAACCATTCCCGTCTCCGGGTCGGGTACGCCTGCGACCGTCACTTCCAGGACGTAGTTGTGACCGTGGCCGTGCGGATTATTGCACTTGCCGAAGACGCGGCGATTTTCCTGGGCCGAGAAATTCGGGTTGTGATAGAAGTGCGCCGCGGAAAACTCGATTTTGCGCGTGACTCGAATCATGACGTTTTCGCCGCGTATTCCCTGCCCTTCCAAACGACCGTGCCTCGCGTGCTTTTCCACCATGACACGACCAGAGCCGCGCCGTAGAGCGCCGAACCCGGCACATAATATTGGATGTAGGACGTCGGATACAGATTCCGGTACAGCGCCGCAGCATAGGCCACGTGCCTGGCGAGCAAAACGCCTAAGAACACACAGGCAGAAGCCGCAAGCAGTGAAGTCCCTACGCCCGCAAAGTACAGCAGGGCGACGATCAGCAATCCCGCTTCTGCAATCGGAAGAACCTCGATCAATTCAAAAAAAAGCGATCTCGATTTTCCGCCCATCAGCCGATACAGGTTCTTGGTCCAGCCCTGCCACATGGCCGCAAACGACGGATACATCCGCGTGCGCACCACGCCGATCGGAGCCGTGAAATACATCCTGTAGCCTCTCTGCTTTACGCGCTTGGCAAGCGCCACATCCTCCAAGATTTCGCCTGCAACCCCCCGGTGGCCTCCCACTGCCTGGTACGCGTCCCGAAGCACGAGGAGAAATTGGCCGTTGGCGGCGGCATCGGGCTGTTTGGGATCGTTGATGCGCGCAAACGAGAACTTTCCGGCCAGCCTGCAGTAGACAAACGGCACGAGCGCACGCTCCCACCAGGTCTGCATTTCCTGTTCCGGTGAATAGGAAACCAGAACAGCATCGTGATCGACTGCATCGGCAAGCGCCCGGCGCGCGGCGCCCGGGTAGTGATAGGTGTCGGCATCGGTGAACAGCAGCCAGTCGCCCTGCGCGGCAGCCGCTCCGATCGAGGCTGCATGGTTCTTGCCGACCCACCCGGCCGGCAGCGGACCGGCTTCGAGCACTCTCAGCTTCGGGATCTGTCCTGCGAGCTCGGCAAGGACGGCGGCGGTGCGGTCGGTTGACTGATCGTTGACCACAATGACCTCGCCGACTTCAAGTGAAAGCGCCACGGACTGGACCGCGCGAGCGATCGAGGCTTCTTCGTTTCTGGCAGGAATGATGGCGGAAACCAAGGTTTTTACAATCCCATCCACGGGGGCTGCTAAACTATTCGTTCTCTCGTCAGCGATGCTTCTATTATAGGGCGCTTGGATGGCGGATTGAAACGGAAACTGAAAACTGGCCTGGTTCTGGCTTTTATTGCGGGACTTCTCGTGCTGTTTGCGCGTCCCGATTACCGTCAGGGCGAACCGAGCATACGCGGGCGTGCGCCAAAGGACTTTCCACTCACTCTCGACGGCAAGCCCGCGCATCTTTCTGACCTGCGCGGCAAGGTCGTGCTGCTGAACTTCTGGGCCTCGTGGTGCCAGCCGTGCATCGAGGAGGCACCTTCGTTGAACCTGCTCCAGGAGCGCATCGCGCCGCTCGGAGGAACTGTGCTGGGCGTCAACGTCGGCGTCGACGATGACGAAGCGGCATACGAGAAGTTTCTTGCGGCCTACAGCGTTGACTTCCCGACCTACCGCGACTCGACCAAGCAGCTGGCAGCATCCTACGGCACGACGGCGTATCCGGAGACCTACGTCATCGACCGGAAGGGGCGGCTGGATCGCAAGATCGTCGGCCCGCAGGATTGGACCAGTCCCGCGATGATGACCTATCTGGATTCCCTGCTGAACGAGAGATAATCAGTCCGCATGAGGCGCCGGCTTCTCGCAGCCAGCACGGTGTTGGGGGCGCAAGGGAACCTTCACTCATAGCGCAGCGCGTCGACCGGATCGAGTTTTGCTGCGCGCATCGCGGGCACCAGGCCGCTCAGGACTCCCACCACAACCAGAACCACGACTGAAGCTACCAGGATTTCGCCCGACACGTGCATGTGGATGTCCACTTTCCCGGAGGTGTCCTCGTAGGCCGGCCCCAGGAACGGCAGCGTGCCGATGGCCGCGCCGATCCCGACCGACAGCAGCACGCCAACGGCCCCGCCGGTGAGCGTCAGCGCCAGCGACTCGGTCAGAAATTGGATGCGGATGTGACGCCGTCGCGCCCCGAGCGCGCGCCGCAGGCCAATTTCGCGAATGCGCTCGTTCACCGTCACCAGCATGATGTTCATCACGCCCACTCCGCCAATCCCCAGTGTCAGCAGCCCCACAAACAGCAGCAGGAATTCCAGGCCGTAGGAGATTCCGACCATGATGGGCCGGAATTCGGCCATGCTGTCCATCACGACGGCGCGTTTATCGGTGGGGGAGAAGTGCTGCCTCTGGGCGAGAATTGCCAGCACCTGTTTCGACGTCTGGGCCTCAAAACCAGGGGCCACCGGAGTGACCACGACGACGCTGGCCGATTTCGTGTCCCACAAATCGCCCGCCGCCGAGTAAGGAATCCATGCGGACTCGTCGTCGCTGGTAAAATAATTGCTGTCGGAGAATTTCCGGTCCATCGTGCCGATCACGGTGAAGCTCGCGCCGTTGATCCGAACCGTTGCTCCCACCGCGGGCATTCCTGCAAAGAGCTTGCGCCTCAGAATTGCCCCGAGAAAGACCACGCGATTCCGGTTTACTTCATCCCCGGCATCGAGCCATCGGCCATCGCTTGGAATCTCGTTGCGCATTTCTCCGTACTCGGGGCATACCCCGCGGATCGCCGTGTTCGCCGAACGTTCTTCATGCGAGATCCCCAGGAACTTTACGGTCTCGGGGCAAATCTGTTTCGCAAGCGTTGCGCCTGCGCGCAGCTCGTCAATGTCGGCCTGTTCAAACTTGACTTGCTTGCCGGCACGCTCGCCGCCGGCCTGCTCGCTGGTGGTTCCGGGCCAGCAGAGAATGATGTCGTGTCCGAAGGTGTCAAACGTGCCCATCAGTACGCGCCGGAATTCCGACCCGTAGGCGAGCAGCATCGTTACCGCCACAATCCCCCAGATGATTCCGGCCATGGTCAGGCAGCTGCGCACCGGCTGGCGGCGCAGTGAATTCCAGGCCTGCAGGAATATTTCTCCCAGCATCGTCTATCCTCCGGCCTCGTACCGAAGCGCCTCTATGGGATCGACGCTTGCTGCGCGGCTCGCGGGATACAGAGCGGACAGTACCGAGATCGCGGCGAGCAACACGAAAGACAAGATTCCTGATGACCAGGTCGGCAGCAGTCCCGCAAACACGTCCGGCATCGGTAGCAAATCCACCAGAGCGCAGAACCCGTAGGCGATGCCCATCCCGATCCCGCCACTCAGGAACGCGATGATCACCGTCTCCACGAAGAATTGACCCAGGATCGTGCGTCGCGTTGCGCCTAGGGCCTTACGCACGCCGATTTCCCGCGTCCGCTCTCGCACGGCCACCAGCATCACGTTCATCACCCCTAGACCGCCCAGAAAGAGCGTGATCACGCCGATCGTACCCATGAAGTATTCCAGACCGTCGGTGATCAGATCATTGGCCTGTGCGTTCTTGATCGTGTCCCAACCGGACGCAGCTTCCTTGTCGTTCGGATCGAAATGGTGAAGCAACCCCAGAGCAACGCGCGTTTGATGTTCGCAGGCCGGATGCAGGGCAACAGACTTCGGCACCACCAGCAAGTGATCGATGGTATGGGGCGGCGAGGGCGGACGGTTCGGGAAATCGCGCACCATGGCACTGAAGGGAATGAACACCTTGCGGATGTCCTGTCCGTCATAGCTCGAATTCTGATTCTTCGCCTTCATCACGCCGATGACAGTGTAGGGCACCTCAGCGAGCCATAGGGTTTCACCGACTGCCTCGCGCGTCCCAAAGAGCTGCTTTTTCGCATCGCTTCCGATAAAGACGACGCGGTTTACATTGGCGACGTCCTGGTCGTCGTAAAAGCGTCCTTCGCCGACGTGAATGCTGCGTACGCCTGCGAACTCTGGCAGCGAGCCTACCGTCAGCAGGTTCCCGTTGTTGTAACGGCTGCGCAGCGGAACCTGGTTGCCAATTTCGGGAATGGCATAGCGGCAGGCCGGCGACTGGGCAAGCACGGTCAGATAGTCATCCTCATACCAGTGCACGGCGCGCCCGGCGCGCATGCCGCCAGCCTGCATGCTTGTGCGGCCGGCGAAGAAAATCATGATGTCTTTGCCGAAGCTTTCCGCGTTGTGCCTCAGCCCCACGCGAAGACCTTCGGTAGCTGCGACCATCAGCGTGATCGAGATGATTCCCCAGGTGATGCCGAACATGGTGAGAAACGTACGCAGTTTATGTGCCCAGAGGGTTTGGATCGTGTCCTGGAACAGATCTCGAAGATTCATGGTCGGGTGTATTCCTGTTGCTCTACTGCAAGATCACCTTTTGACCTTCGTTCAGGCCGGAAAGCACCTCCGCCTTGACGCCGTTGGTGATTCCCAGCTTCACCGCAAACTTCCTGCGGCCGTCCTCCCCCTTGGGGTCCGGGACCTCAACCGAGGCTCCTTTATCCTTGTCGAAAATCACTGCGCCTTCCGGGACCAGCAGCACGTTCTTCTTCTCCTCGAGAATGATTTCGGCGTTCGCGCTCATATTGGCGCGCAGCTCGCCACCGGGATTCTGAATCGAGACTCGCACCTCGAACGTCGTCACGTTGTCTTTATCGACGCCCAGCGGCGCGATCTTGGTCACCCTTCCAGCGAATTTCCGGTCCTTGAACGACTCAACCACGATCCGCGCGTCCTGGCCCAGGTACACTTTGCCGATGTCGGCCTCGTCGACCTTGCCCAGGACATAGACTTCACTTGTGTCGCCAAGCGTCATTACCAGCGTGGCCTGTGAGCCCAAGACCAGAATCGAGCTGACCGCGTCGCCGACTTCCACGTCCTTGGAGAGCACCACTCCGTTCATCGGGCTGGTAATGGTTGCATACCTGAGATTTTCATCCGCGTCGTCGAGCGCGGCTTTGGTCTGCGCCACTTGCGCCTTGGATTGAGCCACCATCGCCTTGCTCATCTGCGCGGCACGCACCGCGGAGGATTGCCGGTTTAGCCCGAGTTGGTAGTTCTTTTCCGCATCCTGCATCACGTTGAGAGCAATCAGTCCTTGTTTGTAGAGATCATGCGCGCGGTCTACGTCGTTTTTCAGGTAAGGCACGTCGGGTCCCTCGGCGTCGACCAGATTCTTCTGATACGAGGCTTCGGCAGCCAGCTGCGCAGCCTCGGCCGCTTCCAGGTTGGCTTGCGCTTCTGCAACGGTGGCCCGGAGTTGCTCTTTGTCCAGGTCGGCGAGCACTTGCCCGGTCTTCACCCGGTCGCCAGCATCCAGATAGATTTTTTCGACGATTCCGCTGGCCTTTGATTTCACTTCGACTTTTGTGAGTGGCTCGATTTTGCCGGTCGCGACGACCGACCGCGCAATATCGCCGCGCTCCGTCGCTGCGAGCTTATCGGGTTCGATGGCGTGCGTCGGCCGCAGGGCCGCGGTTGCGATTACGATTACGGCGACCAGCGCCAGGGTGACGCTTCCCAGAACAATCCAGCGTTTCCGCTTTTTTCGGCCGTTCTTGCCATTACCGCCATTGGATTCCACGGACGCCCCCCGTCTGCCGCTGTTCGACGTTGCAACCCTAGATACGTAAGCTCTTGCGGAAATGTTCCCGGCTCGGTCAGGACCGGACCGCCGCTTTGACATTCGGGCGATAATGGGTATCCATGGAATCAGATCCAGTCTGCGGCATGAGGGTTGGTCGTGAGCGGGCCGCGGCGCAAGCCGAACACGCCGGCCGGACCTACTATTTTTGTTCCGCGGGGTGCGCCGCGAAGTTCCGTCTGGAGCCGGAAAATTATTTGCCTCCCAAATCGCCCGATCAAAGCCCGGAACAGGCTGGTCTAGCCGAGTTCGGCGGTATCGACGCCCCCTCGCATCGTGCCTTGAGCGCGACGGTGTACATCTGCCCGATGGACCCCGAGATACGCCTGGATCACCCCGGCCCTTGCCCCAAGTGCGGCATGGCGCTCGAGCGGGACATTCCTGCCACTCCCCCTACGCGGATCGAATACACCTGCCCGATGCACCCCCAAATCGTGCGGCCGGGCCCTGGTTCATGCCCCATTTGTGGAATGGCGCTTGAGGCGCGTACGGCGCTCGCCTACGAGGATGAAAACCCGGAGCTGCGGGATATGCGGCGGCGATTCTGGATCAGTTCGGCGCTTGCGATCCCCATCCTGGTCCTCGCGATGGCTGATTCTGTTCCCGGCCTTCGGCTTGAATCGTTTGCCTCCGGGCGGGCGCAAGCCTGGTTTGAGTTGGCACTTGCCACCCCGGTCGTGCTCTGGGGCGGCTGGCCTTTCTTGGTGCGCGCCTGGACTTCACTCGTCAACCGTAGCCTGAACATGTTCACACTGATCGGCCTCGGTGTCGCGGTCGCCTATGTCTACAGCGTAGTCGCAACCGGGTTTCCAGGCGTCTTTCCCGATTCGTTTCAAGGTCCCACGGGTGAAGTTGCGCCCTACTTTGAGGCCGCTTCCGTCATCGTTGCGCTGGTGTTATTGGGCCAGGTCCTGGAGCTCAGGGCGCGCAGCCAAACGGGTGCGGCGATCAAGGCGCTTTTGAGCCTCGCTCCGAAGACCGCGCGCCTGGTTCGAAGGGACGGCACCGAACTCGACATCCCGCTCGAAGAGGTCTCAGCCGGCGACAGTCTCCGCATTCGTCCGGGAGAAAAAATTCCCGCCGACGGCGTCGTTATCGAGGGCGAGAGCAGCGTGGACGAATCGATGATCAGCGGCGAGCCGATTCCCGTCGAAAAGCAATCGGGCGCGCGCGTCACGGGTGCGACAGTCAACGGAACGGGTACCTTGGTTATGCGCGCAGAGCGAGTCGGGCCGGATACTCTGCTTGCGCAGATCGTGCGTTTGGTGAGTGAAGCTCAGCGCAGCCGCGCGCCCATCCAAAAACTCGCTGATGTCGTCGCGGGCTACTTTGTCCCCGTAGTAATTGGAATCGCCGCGATCGCGTTTTTGGTCTGGGCTGCCTGGGGGCCTGCTCCGCGGATGGCCCACGCGGTCATCAATGCCGTCGCGGTTCTGATCATCGCGTGCCCTTGCGCGCTCGGGCTTGCGACTCCGGTGTCCATACTGGTAGCAACGGGAAAAGGGGCGAGGCTTGGCGTGCTTTTCAAGAACGCCGAAGCAATCGAATTGCTGCGAAAAGTCGACACCCTGGTCGTCGACAAGACCGGAACGCTTACAGAGGGCAAACCGAAACTGGTTTCCGTCGAGGCATTGGGTGGTTTTGACAAGACGCGGCTTGTGCGTCTCGCCGCCTCAGTTGAGCGCGCAAGCGAGCACCCGTTGGCAGCGGCCGTTGTCCAAAGCGCCGAGGAACGCCATATCGAGCTCGCGCCGACCGAAGCTTTCCAGTCGCTCACCGGCCGCGGGGTCCGCGGGCGCGTCGACAACACCGAGGTTGCACTCGGCAATCGCAAATTCCTGGAAGAACTTGGCGTGGACCCTGGCGCAGCGGCCCAGAAAGCGGAAGCGATGCGCGCCGGTGGCGAAACCGTGATGTTCGTGGTGGCCGAGAAGCAACTGATCGGCCTGCTTGGGGTGGCTGACCCGATTAAGGGCACGACCCCGGAGGCCCTGGGTAGTCTCCACGAAGAGGGCATTCGCGTTGTTATGCTCACCGGAGACAGTAAGACGACGGCGCAGTTCGTCGCCAGCAAGCTCGGGATTGACGAGGTGATTTCAGAAGTCTTGCCCCAAGACAAGGCTCGCGTCATCCAGCGGCTGCAAAGCGAAGGACGCTTGGTTGCCATGGCCGGCGATGGAATCAACGACGCGCCTGCGCTTGCGCAGGCCGAGGTCGGAATCGCGATGGGGACGGGCACCGACGTCGCCATGCAGAGTGCGGGAGTCACACTCGTAAACGGAGATTTGCGCGGGATCGTCCGCGCGCGGGCCCTGAGCCGCGCAACGATGCGTAACATCCGTCAAAATCTGTTCTTCGCCTTCGCGTACAACTCGATCGGCATTCCGGTCGCGGCAGGAGTTCTGTATCCCTACTTTCACCTGCTGCTTAGCCCGATGATCGCCGCGGCGGCGATGAGCTTCAGTTCGGTTTCCGTAATCGGCAATGCCCTCCGTCTGCGCAGCGTCAAGTTGTGAGATTCCGCCGCTCCCGGTGTGAATCCGGCGCAACGCCGATGCTATAATGCGGGCATGACACTCATGACCGTGACGTACGAACTACAGAACCCGCTCAAGGCCGAACAGTTCCGCGCGCTCGGCAAGTTCGCAAATACCTACGGTCTGCATCGGTTCTGGTTCGACGAAAAGAACAATCGCCTGCAGTTCGATTACGACGCTTCGCGCCTGCGCGAGACGGTCGTCGAGCACGTACTGCGCGAAGCGAAGATTCCGGTGCTTCGGCGGGTTGCGCAAGCCTGATTTCGGCCTTCAGACCAGATGTAGAAACGAGAGGAGCTTTCCGTTGCCGTTGTATGAATACAAGTGCGTGAAGTGCGGCCATCGCTTCGAGAAAATCGAAAGCGTCACGGCGTCCGAGACCAAGAAGTGCCCGAAATGCGGCGCGCGTGCCGAGCGTATGGCGTCAGCGCCTGCGATCCAGTTTAAGGGCTCGGGATGGTACGTGACCGACTACGGCGGAAAGAAATCTGCTGCGCCCCCCAGCGAAGGTTCAGGCGACCCTGCGCAATCCAAAACATCGGATAAGTCTGCTGAGAAATCTGCCGAGAAGACCACCGAGAAATCCGGCGAATCCAAGACCGAATCAAAGACCGAATCCAAACCCGCGGCCTCGGACAATTCCAGCAAGGGCGGGACAAATCGCAAGAAGAAGTAAACCCTACAGCTTGAGGCCCTGCAGGTAGGCGCGAAAAGCCTTGCCGAGCTTGGGGTCCTTCAGTCCGAAATCAACGGTGGCCTCAAGGAATCCCAGTTTGTCGCCTGCGTCGTGGGTCTTCCCGTCGTAGATGCACGCAACGAGCTTACCTGCCTCCGCGAGTCTGCACAGCCCATCCGTCAACTGAATTTCGCCTCCCGTTCCGGGCTTGGTTTTCGCCAGATAGCCAAAGATCTCGGCAGGAAGAACGTATCGGCCGGTGACACCGAGGTTCGATGGCGCCCGGTCGGCGCTCGGTTTCTCGACCAGATTCGTCACGCCGAGTACCTTTTCACCCCAGCGTGGTTCTTTCAGGGGCTTCGCGTCGACAATTCCGTAAAGATGGACGCGTTCGCGCGGCACGCGTTCCACATGAATCGCTCCCGAGCCGGTAGCCTCGTAAATTTCCACCAGCTCGCGCGTCGCCGGAACCGCACCTTCCATAATCACGTCGCCCAGCAGCACCGCGAACGGCTCGTCGCCGACCAGATCGGCTGCGCAGAGCACGGCGTGGCCAAGCCCCAGTGCTTCCCGCTGGCGCGTATAGCTGAACTGCACGCCCTTGCCGATGTCGCGGACCAGTTGCGCCAATTCCGCCTTCCCGCGCTGCTCAAGGAAACTTTCCAGCTCCGGCGACAGATCGAAGTGATCCTCGATCGCGCTTTTGTGCCGCCCGGTAACGAAGATCACGTGCTCGATGCCCGACGCAAGGCACTCCTCAACCGCATATTGGATCAGCGGCTTGTCCACAATAGTCAGCATTTCCTTGGGAATGGCCTTGGTTGCAGGAAGAAATCGCGTTCCCAGGCCCGCAACAGGAAGAACAGCCTTGCGCACCTTCTTGGGTTTGGTGGTCATGTTTTTTCGGGATGGCGGACCCCTGTCGGGCGAGCCATCGTGCCTATGCTAACATAGCGATTTTGACCGACCCTCAAGATTGAGACATGGCTGTGAGCGTAAACGAACCTCTGATTCTCGGCATTGAGTCGTCCTGCGACGAGACCGCCGCAGCGATCGTGGCCGGTGGCCGGCGAATCCTGTCAAGCGTCGTCGCCTCCCAGACCGAGATTCACCGCAAATACGGCGGGGTGGTGCCGGAGCTCGCCTCGCGCGAGCACCTGCGGCAAATCGTCCCCGTCGTGCGAGAGGCGATCGAGCAGGCGCACGTGTCGCTCACCGACCTGGACGCCGTGGCGGTCACCCACGGGCCGGGGCTGGTCGGCGCGCTGCTGGTCGGGCTTACTTATGGCAAGGTTCTGGCGCTCGCGCTCGGGAAACCGCTGATTGGCGTGAACCATCTGGAAGGCCATGTCCATGCCGTGTTTCTCGAGGCGCATGCGGCCGGGCGCGAGCCCGGGCTCCCGGCGGTCTGCCTCATTGTTTCCGGGGGGCACACGATCCTTTACAACGTTATGCGCGAACACGCGAATGGGAGCGAGCAGTTTTCCTATGCGCGGATTGGCGGCACGCGCGATGATGCAGCGGGCGAGGCCTACGACAAGGTCGCACGCATGCTCGCACTGGGCTATCCCGGCGGCCCGATCATCGACCGCCTGGCAGTCCACGGGAACTCCCAGGCGGTCCGCTTCAATGAGCCGAAGATGAGTGGAAATGTCTTCGATTTCAGTTTCAGCGGGATCAAGACCGCGGTGCTGTATCACCTGCGGCGCAACGTGCAGCTCGAACCGGAAATCAATGAGCGACGGCGGGCGCTCGACCGTGGCGAGCGCAGCCCAGATGCTTTGCGCGCGCTCTCAAGCGCCGCGACTCTGGACCTCATCGCCAGTTTTCAGCGCGCAGTCGTCGATAACCTCGTCTCACGTACGCTTGCGGCGGCGGAACGTCACGCAGCTCGCGGCATCCTGGTTTCAGGCGGCGTCGCTGCCAATAGCGAGCTTCGCCGCACCTTCGAGGCGGAGGCAGCACGCCGGGGGATCGGGGTTTACTTCCCGAGCCGCGCGCTTTCCACTGACAACGCCGCGATGATCGCTGCTGCGGGATATGCACGCTTCGTCGCAGGCGAACGCGCCGACTCGAGTCTAAACGCCGAGGCAAGTCTTCCGTTGGCCTAGCACCCGGTCCGGACTGCTGGACGGAGCGACACCCCGGCGAATTGCCGGCCGTTTGAAAGCTTCAAAATGGCTCAATCAGGCGACATGAGCGGAAAGACCTGCGTCATTACCGGTGCGAACAGCGGCATCGGGAAAAAGACCGCGCAGGGTCTTGCGCAAATGGGCGCTCACGTCGTAATGGTTTGCCGGAATGAGGAAAAAGGAAGAGCGGCTCTTGAAGACGTGCGCCGCGAGTCGGGGTCGTCCAAGCTTGATCTTCTCACGGCTGACATGTCGTCTCAGGCGTCGGTACGGCTGGTCGCAAAGCAGATTGTTGGGAACTATCCGCGGCTCGACGTGCTGATCAACAACGCCGGCGCGGTGGTGCGACATCGCACCCTTTCGGCCGACGGCATCGAGATGACCGTCGCCGGAAATCACCTCGGAGCCGCTCTGTTGACTTTTCTGCTCCTTGACTTGCTGAAGGCGAGCGCGCCCTCGCGGATCGTTAACGTCTCGTCGGAATCCCACCGGAATGCCACCGTCGACATGACCGATCTGCAGTATGAGACGCGAAAATACAGCCTGTTCGCGTCTTACGGACAATCCAAACTTCTGATGAATGCATTCACGTTCGAACTTGCCCGGAGACTGGACGGAACTGGCGTCACCGCGAACTGCCTACATCCCGGAGTGGTTGCGACAAATATGGGCGGCACCGACGCTCCCGTTGTGTGGAAGATCATTCTTGCTCTGGTCAGGCCGTTTTTAATGACGCCAACGCAGGGCGCCCGGACTTCGCTCTATGTGGCAAGCTCCGGCGAGCTCGCCCGAGTCACGGGAAAATACTTCGCGAAGGCGAAGGAAGTCGAACCAAGCCCTCAATCTCGGGACCCGAAATTGATGGGCGCGACCTGGCTGTGGACCGAAAAAATGATCGGCCAGCAAGTTACGGGAAGCTACATCAGCGGGGGATCGTAGATGTAGGCGAGCCCGTTGGCAGTGATGGCGTAGGCTTTTGAACCGTCAAGCGACCAGCGAATGTCGACCACGCCTTCGGCGGCGTATTCGTCAAATACCCGCAGCCCGTTCAGATCCACGAGAAACAGGCGGCCCTTCGCGGAATTCTTGAGCCAGGAACTGAAGCACAGGCACAACGGCAACTGCGGATGGCACGCGCAGAGCTCGGCGCCGAACGGCAACGCTTCAGGCTCGCCGGGCTGAGCGTCCGATAGCCGGTACGCCTGGCCTGCGGAGCAATAGATGAGTTTGCGGCTGTCCGGCGTCCAGGCAATGTCGGTGATGTGGCCTTGCGCCGGAATCAACTGCCGTCGCCCGAGCTTGGGAACGTCCAGCAGAACGATCAAGTCGTCCGCCCATTCGCCCTGGATCTCAACGACACTCGCAACCGTCGATTCGTCCGGGCTGATCGCGGTTCGGCCAAAGCCGGAAAATGCGCCCTCGTCGCTGCTTTCCGTGTCTATCGCCTCGGCCTCTATCCAGTCTTCGTTCGCGCCGGGCGCGGCGAATTCGGCGACCGGATCGGCAGCAAAAGGCATGGCTGCAGGCGATTGATGCGACACAGGCCACAACCGCAGTCCGGCTTTCCCCCGCCCGCGCGATGCGGCAGCAAAGTAGTTCCCCGTATCGGACCAAGTCATGCACGACGGAAAACTCTGGAAATCGCCAAAGCCGCCTAGAAAAACCTTGCCGCGCAGATCAAAGACATGCAACTCCGGCAACCATCCGCCCCAGGCCGCGACCAGGTTATCGGCCGTCGGCGACCAGGCAAAGGCAGCGGGAAGGCTGGGCGGACACACGTCTGGTTCTCCGGGAACCGCCAGAGCCAGTGTCGGGACACCGCGCTCGATGTCATACAGCGCGATGCGCTCGGTTCCCTGGCGGACCATCGGCGAAAGGGCGCACAACTCTCCGGCAGGTGAAATCACAAGTTGCGACGATTTGCCGGTGAAGACTTTCTTGACGATCCAATTCGAATCACGGGCCAGGTCGCGCAGTCCGCGCGTTACCAGGGCGGCCGATCGCACCGCGAGAGCCTGCGCAGGCGCGCGCACGATCTGTTTTGCCGGCGATTTTTCCTGTATTTCCATCAGCGCGGGAGTCCGGCAGGCGGGTTGAGGCGTTGCTCGGCGAGCGCGATCTGTTCGTCCACCTTCGCGATCATGTCATGCAGGACATCGTGGCCGCTCTTCTCTGCTTCATCCACTCGCGCCTTGAGCTGGTGCAGATCGGAACGCAGCAAGCCCTGCAGCTCCGCTTCGATTTCACCGAGCCTGCCGCGAGCCTGACTTACGCGGCGTATCACACGAACCAGCTCTGCGCCCGGGCCTTCACCTTGTACCGCCTCGGGGCTGTGCTCGTAGGCCGTGAGGATTTTTTCCAGTCGCGCCTGGTCTCCGCGCTCATAGGCTTGGTTGGCTTCGGCCATCAGTAACTGACGCTTGGCACGGTCGTCACGGTCCGCAGTCAGGTCGGGATGGACGCGCCGGGCAAGCTCGCGATAGAGGCTTTTCAGTTCGGGAGACGCATGGAAAGAGCGAGGCTCCTGCGCGGACTTCTCTCCGGCGATCGCTTTGGTCTCCGTCGCACGGGCGCGGGCCTCGGACGCCGCCTGTCGGGCGCGTTCATTGCCAGGCTGCTCGGCGACCAGCCGTTCGGCAATCTGCGCCTTCCATTCATCCAGTTCGGCGTAGCGCGAGCCGACAAAATGGAGGTACCGGCGCTCGAACGCAGCCAGCTCGGCGCGCAAATTGGCGGAGCGCAGCTCGCGATCGGCAAGCTCGGCCTCAAGCGAGGCTTGCTCTTCGAGCTTTAGAGCAAGCTCCTGCTCTTCGGGTTTGGCTGGACGAGTGTCCGCCGTCTTTAAAGCCACGGTCTTCGCCTCTGAGAGTCACGTGCCACGAGGCTTGCGGCGAACAACGTCCCAAGACGCCGCACGGCCCCGGAGACACACCTAAATTGTACGATGCGGACCCAACCGGCCCGGAGCGTTGGCAAGGGCAGTTTCCAGAATGGGAAATAGCCGTTCCTTCCGGTGCGGCAAGGACCGTCTCGCGCCAATTTGTCTCTGGAAAACGGAGGAAAGTCACAGATCCTTAATAGTCACCTGCCAGGCGCTGTCTTAGAATTGTGGTCATCCAACTCTGAAGGAGGGAGCAGAACCATGCAGGAGACTGCGGAGCAGTACAAGAAGCGGATGTCGAGCTTCGTAGGGGACCGCGATCCGCTGAAACTACAAGCGGCAGCGCCGGCCAGGCTAGCAAAGCTGCTGAAAGGCGTCAGCGCAGCCAAGGCGAGGAAGCGTCCAGCGCCTGACAAATGGTCCATTTCAGAAATTGTCGCGCATATTTCCGATACCGAACTGGTCGGCGGATATCGCATCCGAGCCATTCTGGGCCAGCCGGGAACGCCGATCATCGGCTTCGATCAGGATGTGTGGGTCACGGCCCTACATTACGACAAACGCGACCTGAAGAAGTCGCTCGCCCAGTACTGTGCGCTGCGCGAAGCCAATCTTGCGCTGCTGAAGAGCTTGACGCCGGAGCAGTGGAAGCACTCCGGCCTGCACAACGAACGCGGCGAGGAGAGCGTCGAAGTGATCGCCCGCATGTTCTCGGGCCACGATATCAACCACTTCGAACAAATCGAACGGATCCTGGCGAAAAAGAAGTAGCCCGATTGCGGCCAGCCTGTTGCTGACCCGTCGACCGGCAACTTTGCCCGAATGCGGGTGACAATGCGGCGATCAATCGTCACCAGATGCGACAGCGAATCGCTTCGGGGCGGACCATTTTCGAGTCCGCAGCGCAGCCCCAGGCTTTCGCAAACACGGGCATGTTCGACAAGGGAGCGTCGACGCGGAACGCACTCAGCGGATGGGGGTTCGTCTTGGCCAGAAGACGTGCCACCTCGGGCCGGTAGTTGGAGGCCCAGTGGGCGGCATAGCCAAGAAAGAAGCGCTGGTCGGTTGTGAAGCCGTCGACGGGCGGAGGCGCGGGTTTGCCGGCCAGTGTCTTTTGAAATGCGTTGTAGGCAATCACCAGGCCGCCCAGGTCGGCGATGCTTTCACCTTCCTCTAGCTTCCCGTTGCCGTGCAGGCCCGGCTCGACCTCAAAAGAATCGAATTGCTTCGCGATGCAATCACCTCGCGCCTGGAAATTCTTCAGGTCTTCCGGCGTCCACCAGCTTTTCAGATTGCCGTCGGCGTCAAACTGCGCGCCCTGATCGTCGAAACCATGCGTCATTTCATGGCCGATCACCGATCCGATGCTCCCGTAGTTGAAGGCGTCGTCCGCCTTGGCATCGAAAAACGGCGGTTGCAGAATCCCCGCGGGGAAAACGATTTCGTTATGCAGCGCGGCGTAGTACGCATTGACGGTCGGCGGAGTCATTCCCCATTCCGTCCGGTCCACGGGCTTACCGATTTTCGCGAGATCGCGCGCTTCCTCAAACGTATCGCCGCGCGTGACATTTTCGACAAACGGGCCGCGATCCACGCGGAACGCGGAATAGTCCCGCCATTTATCCGGATAACCGATCTTAAGGTTCATGGCATCGAGCTTGTGAAGTGCCTGTTCCCGTGTCGCGGGGCTCATCCAGTCCAGCGTCGCAATGTCCTCGCGAAGCGCTGCCATCAGGTTGTGGACCAACTCGATCGCGCGGGCCTTGGCCTCGGGCGAGAAATAACGCTCCACATAGAACTGACCCAGGGCCTCGCCGAGCTCGTTGTCGGTCGCTTCGACGCAGCGGCGCCAACGCGGCAGGTTCTCCTTCGCGCCAGTAAGCTGCTTTTTATAGAAATCGAAATTCTCATCCACGAACCTCGACGGCAGCGTCGGGGCGGCATTCGAAATCAGATGCCATCGCAGATACGTCTTCCAATCGGCGATCGAAACCGAAGCAAGAGCCGCGTCAACGGCCTTCAGGGCATCGGGCTGGGCGACGTCCACCTGCTTTACGCTCGGCGCGCCAACCTGGTCGAAAAACCGGGGCCACGAAAGATGGGGAGTCAGTTCGGTGAGCTGCTCGAGCGTCAACATGTGGTAGTTGAGCGCCGGGTTGCGCAGGTCTTCCCGCTTCGTGGCCGCCTTGGCGAATGAGGTTTCGATGCTTAACACCGCGCTTGCTTCCGCGGCGGATGTGGCAGCGTCATCGCCCAACAGCTTGAACATGTTCGTAACGTGCTGGACGTAGCCCGCGCGAAGCTGTTTGGATCGGTCGTCGTCATCGAGGTAATACTGGCGGTCGGGCATCCCGAGCCCGCCCTGCCCGGCAGCGAAGATCACCTGCTTGCTGTCCTTGAAATCCTGGAGCGAGCCGAAACCAAAAGCCACATCGACCCCGGTGCGCTGCAGATGAGCAATCTCGGCCTGGAGGCTGGGAATGTCCTTGATTGCCGCGATGCGCCCAAACTCCGGATCGAGTGGCTTGGCGCCTGCGGCTTCAATCTGGGATTCATCCATGCAGCTGGCGTAGAAATCGCCAATCTTCTGGCGATTCGAGCCCGGCGCAGCGGACGTATCCTTGGCCGACTCTTCAAGGATTTGATGCAGGGCGTCTTCATTTGCTGCGTTGAGCGCGCTGAAGGCGGTCCACGAGGAGTGATCGGCGGGGATGGGATTGTTCTTCATCCATCCGCCGGAGGAGAACTTGTAAAAATCGTCGCAAGGAACTACAGACCGGTCAAGATTCGCGAGATCGAAGCCGTGATCGGGCCGGGAGGCGTCGCCTGGGGCAGCAGCGCCTGACGCATCGCTGCTTGAACGGAGACTCGCGCAACCGCCGGGTGCGACACCGGACGCGTTTGCGTCGGCTGAACTCCGACCCTGCGCACAAACGAGCACAGGGAACGCCGCGAGCAGCAGGGCCATCAGCGCAGATTTTAAATGTTGAATCATCAGAGATCTCCTCGCTGGGATGGATGGTGTGCGTACACACCTGTTCCACCGGAATGCTATTGCGATTGGAAAGCTGCCCCAGGGCGAGAGATCTCTGCCCGCCACCGACCGCACCGGTATTCTGCGGTCGGCCCGACCGGCTGTCAATGCCACGAAGCCGGATCCGGGCGTTAGTTGTCGATCTGGGCGCGCTGCAGACGGTCGGAATAGTCGACGTAGACGGTCTTCCATTCGGAGTAGAAATCAAGCGCGGCGAGGCCGGCCTCGCGATGGCCATTGCCGGTATTCTTTGTGCCGCCAAACGGAAGATGGGTTTCGGCGCCGATGGTCGGCGCATTTACGTAAACGATTCCGGTCTCGAGGTCACGCTGGGCCCTGAATGCGTTGTTCACGTTGCGCGTATAAATCGCCGCCGAAAGTCCGTACTTCACGCCATTGGCGATTGAAAGCGCGTCGTCAAATGAGTCAAACGGAATTACGGACACAACTGGACCGAAGATTTCTTCCTGGCAGATGCGCATTCCGCGGTCGCAATCGGTGAAAACGGTCGGCTCGTGGAACCATCCGCGGGCATGCGCCCCGGTCTCAAGCCGGTGGCCTCCGGCGGAGAGCTTTGCGCCCTCTTCCTTGCCGATTGCGACATACTTGATGACTGTCTGCAATTGCTGTTCGTTGATGCACGGACCCATCTGAGTTGCCGGGTCCAGGCCGTCTCCAACCTTCAGTGCCTTCACTCGCGCCACGAATTTCTCGACAAACTGGCGGTACACGCCTCTTTGAACGGCCACGCGGCTTGCAGCCGTGCAGCGCTGCCCGGTCGTGCCAAAGCCGCCCCAGACAGCTCCCTCGATTGCGAGGTCAAGGTTCGCATCATCCATTACGATGATGATGTTCTTACCGCCCATTTCCAGGTGGCACTTCTTAAACGTCGGCGCGCACGCCTGACTTACGATGCGACCCACCTCGGTTGACCCGGTGAAGCTGATAAGCCCGACATCAGGATCATTCAGCATGGGCGCGCCCGCATCAGGGCCGTAACCAAAGACGACATTCAGGACGCCTGGCGGAAGACCGGCTTCCGAGAGAACCTGCGTAAGATTGTAGGTGGAAAGCGGCGTGTCCTCAGCGGGTTTGAGCACGACTGTATTGCCGCAGATCAGAGCCGGCATCGCCTTCCACGACGGGATCGCCATCGGAAAATTCCAGGGCGTGATCAGGCCGGCAACGCCAATCGGCGACCGGACTGCCATCGCAAATTTGTCAGGCAGCTCGGAAGGAGCGGTATGGCCAAACTGACGGCGGCCCTCGCCTGCCATCAGATAGGTCATGTCGATTGCCTCCTGCACGTCGCCGCGGGTCTCGGCAAGGACCTTTCCCATCTCCTGGGTCATTTCGCGGGCGTAGTCCTCCTTGCGCTTGACCAGGATTTCGGCTGCGTGAAACAGGATCTCGGCGCGTTTGGGCGCGGGCGTCAGCCGCCACTTCTGGTAGGCAGCTTTCGCCGACTCAACTGCCAGAGTCACGTCTTCCGGGCCGGACGCCGGAAAAATTCCAACCAGTTCATCGGTGTTCGCCGGATTGCGGTCCTCAAGCACCTTCCCGCCACGGGCTTCGACCCACTCACCGTTGATGAAGTTCTTGAAAATTTTTGGGGCAGATGCAGTGGCCATTGTCGATCCTCCGGTACTGCCGTGCTCCTGCGCTCTCGGCGCAGCGTGGGTATTGCGATTCGGTCTGGCAGAAACAGCGAAGATTCAGGGTAGCAATGGCGAGGCGCACCCGTCAACGCGGCGGAGCAAGCACTGCCGATTTTCCGATTCAACCTGATTAATGTGGCGAGGTCTTGGCGGGCGAGCTCGGAACGTCGGAAGAGGTGTTTGCTGACGCGATTTGCCCGCTTGGAGGCGCGGTTGAAGTCTGGCTCGATGGCGGCGAGGCAGGTGCCGTCGAGCAACAGCTAGGCGCAGTGGCCGGCTTAGGCGCCGAGACCCCGGCGATATCCGAGCCGAGCCCGAGTTTCTGAAGTGTCGGGGCGTCGAGCTTACCGTTCGCCTCGATACCGTTCGCTGATTGAAACTTCTGGACGGCGGCGACGGTGTTCGAATCCCATTTTCCGTTTGCGTCGCCTTGGTAGTAGCCGCCTCGCGCGAGCGCGGACTGAATTTCAGACACCCGATCCGCCGTGGGCGCCTTCTGCGAAGGCTCACGCTTGGCGTGATGCTTTTTCTTGTGGCTTGCGGTTTTCGATGAGGCCGAAGGGGTACCGGACTGCGAGGTGCTGGACTGCGGCAAGGGACGCGGCGCCGCTGCGGCCACCATGGCTACGCATCCAAGCGCCATCGACGCGATGATCGAAAGCCGTCTCACCTGATTTGTCCCTCTAATTTGAAGCCTGCCAGCCGGATTGTGCTGCCTGGATCCGACCACCCTGCTTCAATTATGGCAACTTGGCCGAATGACTCAAGCCGCAGGGCCGAGTGAGGGACCTATCAGCCAACGTCAGCAAAGCTCCTCGCGGCGGTTCAGCGCAGATCGCCAGGAGGTACGCCCAGGCCTTGGGCCGCATCTTCCGCCTGGCTGATTTCACTTTGCAGCGCGTTCGCGCGGCTATCAAGCCGGTCCAGCAGGTCGGTGGTCATGTTGCCGCCTTCTCCCGGCGTGGGCCTCAGCAGCGTTATTCCCTGCACCGAGAGCTGGTCTTGCATGCTGTCAACCACGCCCTGCACTTGTGCCAGCTGTTCGGAGGCATCGCGTGCCACACGTGCCGCCTCAGTTCGTTGCTCCTCGACAGACGATTGGGCAGGGACCAGCTCAAGGCCGCGCCCTTCTGCCAAAATTCCCGGAGGCAAGTTGTTTTCGCGAGCCAGATCGCCGAGTGCGTCGATTTGCTGCGCGATCTCCTGCCGGCGAGATTCCAGCTGAGCGATCAGGTTGTCGGTGGTGATGCCTTCGCAGGGAGCATTCAGTACCAGCCCGGTCGGAAGTCCAGCGCTCGTCGAACGGAACTCCCGCAATTGTTCTTCACGACTGTCCATTGCCGCCAGTTCGGCGTCGAGCGCCGTCACTTGCTGCGCGTACCACTGGGGATCCTGCTGCGGGTCGATCGGCACAACCGAGGAGGGCGCAGGCGGCGCGGATTGCGCACTCGCAGCGGAGTTTGTGACGGGCTCGCGAGCGCGACCGATGACGAACTCGGGATTGAGACGCTCCACATCGTCATTGGTCCAAATCTTTTTCTGGGTATCCGGCTTCGAGGAAGCTGGCGGCTTGGCTGGCCCGCCTCCCGTTGCGGCAGCCGCAGGAATCGCAAAGCCAACGGACAACAGGGCAACAGAAGCTAGAAAGAACGACATACGTAGGGGCAATCGCATGGCTAAACCTCCCAAGTAACGGCCTGTCTGCGGGGGGACGCAGTATGCCACGGACGGCGGGTTGTCGACAAGTCGCGTCGAGGGGCTGAAAGCTTCAGCTGCGACGGACCGGGCTCTCCTGATTGATGATAAACGTAGACATCTGCTCGAAAAACGCCCGGAGGAACTGTTCGACTTCGATCGGGAGCGCCGCATCCGTAAGCGCTTTGTTCATCAACTGCATCCAGCGATCACGGGCAGCCTGATCGATCTGAAACGGAAAATGTCGCGCCCGCAGTCGGGGATGCCCGCGCTCTTCGATATATCGCTGAGGCCCTCCGAATCGATAGATCAGGAAATCCCGAAGACGCTGCTCGGCCGCCGCAAGTTCGTTCGCTGGATACATGCGGCCCAGAATGTCGTCGTCCGGAACCTGGCCATAAAAGCCCGCCACAAGGCGACGAAAACCATCCTCTCCGATGATGGTGTAAATGCTGGCTTCGTCCATGGTCACTTCGGGCCGGTCCGGCTGATCAGCGCACTTAGCCAGGACTGGACAGAGGCAGTGAGCGACCGCTCTCGGGGTAGAGCCGGTCAAAGTCCGGGTCGCCATGAAGAGACGCGAGGTCGGGATCGCGGCGAGCCCACACGGCATCCTTGAACCCGGCTTCCCACGCTTTGCGCAGGGCGTCGACGGCCTCCGGCTTCCTCTTCAGCCCACAGTACACACAAGCCGCGTTATAAAGGATGGAGGCTTCGTTTGCGCGCAGGGTGACGGCCAGATTGAGTTCGCGCAAGGCATCGTCCGCGCGTCCTATATCGGCGTAGTTGCTCGCGAGCAGGATCCGCGCCCGGGCATCCTCGGGAACCTGCTTTAGGTGGTTCTCGAGCGCGACGATCACTCGGTGGCCCATGTTGCGTCGGGCTTCTTCCTTGCCCATGGCGCCCAAGGAGTTCCTGATCGGCACATAAACGTTGTAGTCTTCGCCGCTGGCTTCAATTGCGGCCTCGGCAACATCCACGACTTCCTGATAACGTCCCGCCGCGAACAGTGCGCGGCAGAGCATGTAGTAGGCGCCTTCGCAGTCGCGCTTGCGTTCGATGGCCTTTTTGACCATGCGCACAGCTTCGTCGTGCAATTCCGCGCAGTAAAGAACCCAGGCCTGGCTGACCTGGACTTCAGGCAGGTCCCACCGCAGCGCCAGGGCTTTGCCCGAAGACTCGCGCGCACGTTCGACCCACAGCTGATCCCTGCTGAAATTACTGTAGAACATGGCGCAGGCGTTGGCGCAGGCCGCATGGGCGAGGGCAAAACTGGGGTCGATCGCCACGGCATTTTCAAACATCTGCAGCGCGAACTCCAGATCTTGCCGAATCTGGCGCCGGGCGTATCTCTTCCCGCGGAGATAGAGGTCGTAGGCCTGCAGGCTTTCCGTGGGCCGTACAGCCAGGGCCTCCAGCTCTTGAGGCGAAAGCGTCACGCGCAAGGCCTCGGCGATCTTGCGGGCCATCTCGTCCTGTATTTCGAAAACGTCCTTCATCTCGCGGTCGAATCGCTCCGACCAGAGCGGAAAATCTGTACGCGTATCGACGAGCTGCGCGTTGATGCGGAGGCGCGCGCCGGCGCGCCGCAACGTCCCGGTAAGGACATAGGACGCACCGAGCTGCTGACCGATCTGGGCGGGGGTTACCGACTTGTCGCGGAACGCCAGTACTGTGGGACGCGAAAAAGTGTTCAGCCCCCGGATCTTGGACAGCTCGGTGATGACATCCTCGGTGATGCCGTCGCGCAGGTATTCGTCTTCCTTCGCGCCGCTCAAATTCTCGAAATAGAGAACGGCCACCGACTTTCCGGTCGGCTTCTGAACACCTGGGTCGGAATCGGTCTTCTCTTTCGTGCGCCGTTTCCCGGACTCGAGATCGCGCTTCAGGCGGCTGAGGTCGGTTTTCAATTCGGTGGCCGTCTGGCAGCGCAGACTGCGGTCCTTTTCAAGAACCTTATCCAGAATGCGCACAAAATCGGGATTGAGCGACGGATTGAGCTCGGCTGCGGGCTTGGGGTCGCGGTTCAGAATGGCGTCGAATATGACTGCTGTGGTGTCGCCGGGAAACGGCAGCGCGCCAGTGGCGAGTTGGTAGAGCACCGTTCCGGTTGAAAAGATGTCCGTCCGCGCATCCACAAGCTGACCCCGGGCCTGTTCGGGCGACATGTAGCTCACTGTGCCGACGGCCGTGCCCGGCGAAGTCAGCTCGACATCGTGCGCCAAAGTCTCCGCCTGTCCGACCGAAGCTCCCTGTACGATCTCGATCTGGCTTATCTTGGCCAAGCCAAAGTCCAGAATCTTCATCTGCCCGCGCTCGGTGAGGAACAGGTTTGCGGGCTTGATGTCGCGGTGCACGATTCCCTTTGCGTGGGCCGACTCCAGGGCGTCGGCGATCTCAATCGACAGCGGCAGCAGCTTCTCCATTTCCATCGGCTGCCGAGTCATCTTCTGGGCCAGTGTTTCCCCCTCAAGCAGCTCCATAACAATGAAGTGTCTTCGTTCAAACTGTTCGATCGCATGGATGGTGCAGATGTTGGGATGGTTCAGCGAGGAGGCGGCGCGCGCCTCGCGCTGGAAGCGTTCGATCAGCTGGCTGTCCTGCGCCATTTCAGGTGGAAGAAACTTCAGGGCCACGCGTCGGCCGAGCTGGGAATCCTGCGCTTCGTACACCACTCCCATTCCGCCGGCGCCAAGTTGCTTGAGGATGCGGTAATGCGAAAAAGTCTGTCCAGTCAGAGAAGCGGTCTCGGCCATTAGCCGACAATCTTAGATGGTCACAGCAGGTGAGTCAACGACACGACGTCGGCGCTCGATGCGGAGCAAGGACCTACTGCAGGGTTTAAAGGGAACGCAACTGCGGGGTCGTGCCGGACCGACAGAACTTCGCCAGATCTCTAGCGCGACGGAATGGAGCCGGCAAGATACAGCGTCAGCACCCGGTCGGTGTCTGACCGCCGGGCAATCCTGAACAGCACGTCCGCGCCGGGCTGGAGCTTCGCCATCTGCGCACGATAGTCGGCGATCGACTTGATCTCGACGTGATTGATCTCAATCACCACGTCGCCGCGCACGAACCCAACATCCTCGGCAAAGGTCGCCGGTTCGACTTCGGTCACGACCGCACCCGCCAGCGTGCCCATACCCAGTTTGTGCGCAAGATCCGGCGTCAGCTCTTCTACGTGCAGGCCGAACTGTCCGGGCTCCTCGCCCTGATCGGGCTGCTCCTCGTCGTCCTGGGCCGACTGCGGGAAGATCTTGGTCCGGTCGGCAACGGTAATCGTAACGTCCTTGGCCTCTTTATTGCGCACGTAGCGAATCTGGACAGACTGCCCAATCGGTGTCTGCGCGATCGGGTTCACCAGGTCCGCGCCACTATGTACCGGTTGGCTGTTCACGTTCGTAATCACGTCTCCAGCCTGCAGGCCAACTTTGTCGGCAGGGCTGCCCGGTTCAACCGCCTCGACCACGATTCCGTAGGGCGCTCCCAGCTCCCGCATCAGAACCGGATTGTTGCTGTTCTCCTCCTGGAAGGTGACGCCGATGGAACCGCGCACTACTTTCCCGGCCGTGACGAGCTGGTTGTAGACCGTGATCGCGGTGTTGGACGGCAGAGCGAAGCCGACCCCTTCAAATCCGCGGCTGCCGGTATAGATAGCGGTATTGATGCCGATGACCTCGCCGGTGAGGCTGACGAGCGGCCCGCCGGAATTACCGGGATTGATCGCCGCATCGGTCTGAATAAAACGCTGAAACTGATGGCCGACGTTTGAGCGATCCTTGGCGCTGACGATTCCTGCGGTCACCGTGGAGTTCAGCCCGAACGGACTGCCGAAAGCGAGCACCCAGTCTCCGACCTGCACTCCGTCGGAATTGCCGAGCTTGGCGACTGGAAGATCGTGATCGGCTTCAATCTTGATGACCGCAAGGTCCGTGTCCTTGTCAAATCCTACGACCCGGGCGCTGTAATGATTGGAATCTCCGTCGAGTGCGACCTGAATCTTGGTGGCTTGATCGATCACGTGGTCATTGGTGAGGATGAAGCCCTTTTTGTCCACAATGACGCCTGAACCCAAGCTCCGCTCCGCGTCGGGCGCATTGTCGGGCGAATCAAAGAAGCGGTCGAAAAAATCCTGGAACGGATCGTTCTGACCGCGAGGCGTCTTGCCGCCCCCTTTGGGCTTCTCGATCACCTGTGTTGTCGAAATGTTGACGACTGCCGGACCCAGGCTCTTGGAAATACTCGAAAACGCGCCGGAAAGGCTAATCGGATCAGGAATTGCCAGCAACGAAGCGCCATTGGGCGCTTGTGCCCGCGTGGCCATGGCGCGACCGGAAATCAACGTGCCGATGAGGATTCCCAAGCAGAGCGTGAAGGCGACCAGGAACGACGCGAGGAATTTGCGGTTTCTTGCCCAGAGCCAGAGCTCTCGAATTTCAATCCCCATCCGCGTGCTCCTTTTCGGTGGCCGGACGCAACTGAAATCAAAGTATAGCATTCATTCAGACGTCGCAAGCCTGCTCCGGGTGGCCCTTGCCGTGACGACCACGGGCATCCGCATGGATACGGGGTTTGCCAACCAGCGCTCCCGAGCGGTACAGTCTGTGCGCTCAACAGGCGCTCCCCCGGGCGGGCGAACTTCCAGGTCTTCAAAGGGCACATCCGATGAAAGTTGAGTTTGGCGTTATCGATCATGTGGACAGACAGGACGAGCCGATCTGTAAGACTTACGATAGTCGTTTGGAGCTCCTGGAACTGTACGACCAGGCCGGCTTTACCACGTTTCACATCACCGAGCATCACAGCACCCCACTGGGCCTTGCGCCTTCGCCGATTGTTTTCCTTGCGGCCGCGTCACGTATTACCACGCGAATCCGTTTCGCTCCGCTGGTGCTGATCGCCACGCTGTATAACCCGCTGCGTCTGGCATCGGAAATCTGCATGCTCGACCACCTCACCCGAGGCCGCTTCGAGATCGGAACCGGGCGCGGAGTGTCAGGTGTGGAACTTGGTTTCTTCAACGTTCGCGAACAAGACGCGCCAGCCATGTACAAGGAAGCGATGGAAGTCGTGATGGCGGCTCTCACCCGAGACGTCGTGGATTTCCACGGGAAGTATTTTGACTTCACAAACGTCCCCATCGAGCTAAAACCGTACCAATTGCCGCATCCCCCGCTTTGGTATGCGACCAACAGCCCGGAGAGCGCGGCAAGAGCGGCCCGCGAGAACATGAATATCGTCACGCTGGTGGACGCCGTCCAGGCCGGCAAAGTTATCCGCAGTTACACGGAATCCTGGCACGCGGCCCATGGAACGAGCGGAGGGAAGATGCCCCGAGCAGGCATCACGCGCTTCATCTACGTGGGAGAAAGCGACCGCCACGCGCGCGAGCGAGGAGAGTTCGGATCGCGGAAATTCTATGAGAGCCTGGTGTATCTCTGGCAGAAATTCAATGTAACCGCGGTCAGCCTGGAGGAAGTTATCCGCGCGGCCTCGGCCACGTTGATCACCGGGACTCCCGCGACTGTCCGGGCCAGGATCGAGGAAGAACTCAAGGAGTCCGGCGCCAACTATTACGTTCCGCGCTTTGCCTACGGAAACCTCACCCACAAAGAGAGCGTCCGCTCGCTTGAACTGTTCACAAGCGAGGTAATGCCCCATTTTCAGAGATAGCGGTTCTGAATTCAGCTGACAGACAACTTGGCGAGGCAGCTTTCCGGACCGAACGCGGGCGTTACTCCGGCCTGTTCAGGAACGGAAGCGGATCTGACAGCGGATCGTCCTCCAGTGGCGGAGGTCCGGTCAGAAGTTCCAGCGGTTCTTCATCAACCGAGTCCGGTTCAAGCTTTTTCTGCGCTCGGCGCTCAGCCTTCATGCGCGCCTTCTCCATGCGCTTCATTTCCTTTTGGCGCTTTTGGAATGTGGTTGTCACGGGATCTCCTTGGAATCGAAATCGGACGCGGTTTCAACCGCCGTCCACCAACGCTACGCGTGAGCGACTACCAGCGCGGCTCGCGCGGCTGGCGCGGGGACTCGCGGTAGTCTTCGTTCGAAAATCTACCCCGACCGCCTCCGCCGCGTTCCCCACCGCGGCCGCCTGAGCCTCCGCGGTCGCCACCGGGACCGCCGCCACGTGGACCGCGGGGTCCGCCGGAGGCTTCCTTGGGTCGAGCTTCGTTGACTTTCAAGTTGCGCCCGCCGAGGTCCTTGCCGTCGAGCCCCTGCATCGCCGCAGCAGCCTCCGCGTCATTGGGCATTTCCACGAACGCGAAGCCTCGCGAGCGGCCCGTTTCGCGGTCCATGGCGATATGGACGCGCGCGACCTGTCCGAAAGGCTCAAAGAGCGCGCGCAGATCGCCCTCGGTGGTCTGAAAGCTCATGTTTCCCACAAACAGGTTTTTCATGCTCGTCCTTTCCTGGACAGCGTCCCAGGGTGGCTCGATATATCACGGCACCTGGCGATGTGCCGTTCGCCTAAATCAGTAGTGCAGAACCGGATCCAGTCGAGCGGGGACGCCTGACGCGGCGCTTCCCTCAGACTGATAGGAGAGGCTGGCCCTTCTAAGGCGCCCCCTTACTTTATCACGTTCCGCGTATGGATCGTAGTGCCACCACGTCGCGAACTCTGCTTGTCTGATTTTCATCAATACAACCGACCGGGATCCGCAGTTGAGTCGTGCCGCATCATTCGAAGCGACTTAGGCTTGCCGGGGGCGCGACGCGGGCGATGAACTCAGGCGAACATCCCGGGGCAGGCCGCGGGCGGGAACAAGGGTGGGGTTCGTGGTTTGAGCCGGTGAGAGAAGTCTGTCTGGCGCGCGAACCCTCCGGTTGAGGACCCGCGCGCCAGGGAAAGACGTGCTCCTACAGCGACCGCAGGAAGTTGAGCAAATCCTGTTTTTGAGCTTCGCTGAGGCTGTTGAAGATGGAGATGACCCCGTTCGCCTCCGACCCTTGGCTTGCGTGATCCTCGATCGCCTTCAGCAGTCCTCCATTTGCAGGAGTCGCCCGGCCATCGTGCAGGAAGAAAACTCGCTGGCCCAGTCCCCACAGGGGAGCGGTACGGAAATCATTGGGCCCGGCTGCTCCCTGCGAGACCTGATCGGCCAGTCCAGTTCCCATGTTGTGCACCAGAAGATCGGAATACAGATTCGCCGTCTGATTGCTCAACCCGGGAGTAAAAGCGGACTGGGTTGTCTGAAGCGAGGGTGTATGGCACATGTCGCAATGCACGACTTGTGTGAACAGGTTGCTGCCATTCTGGATGGAACGCATCGAGGGATTGCCGGGAATGCCCTGAGCCGACGGCTGCGGCGGCGCAAGGAATCGCATGAAGGCCGCAAACATCACCGTGTCGCTGGGAATATTTGCGCCTGCCAGAGTGAAATTCGTCGCATCTTCCGGAGTCGCGTTGTACAGGCAGGACGCCGGAGGATTTGCCCGCTTGTTGGGAAACAGCTCGTTGGTCACTCCCATTTCGACGTCGTAGGCCTCGCCCGCGAATATTTCCAGCGACTTGTTCTGCGCCTTCCAGCCGAAGCGGGTGATCGAGCCGTCATTGCCGCTGGTGTTCGGGAATCCTGAAATCCCGAGCTGACTTTTGAGCGCCGCGTTTGCGGCCATGTTACTCAAGATCGTCGCGTCCGGGATGTTCTCTACCAAGCCCGCGCCGAACACAGGCGTCGGGATCCGAAAGATCATGTTCTGCAACTGTTCGGCCTGCCCGAAATCCGGCTGGGCCATCGTGCAGCCTTCCGCATCGGAACGACCCGCGATACTGAACACGTCGTGTACACCGCCATCAGGAGTCTGGGTCACACTGCCGTTTGCGACCACATAGGGATAGCGCGCCTCGCGTACCGGCCCATCCGCGGTAATGAACGACGGCAGCGTGTTCTTCGCGCCGTCAGCAACGGCAGCGGCGACCTGCGGGTTGGGTCCGATGTGCGGATATGCGTTGGTGCTGGGACTGGAGCCGCCTGCCGACGGTTGCGCGTGGCAGCTCTCGCAACTCGTGGAATTGAATCCAGGCCCAAGCCCCGTGCCCGGCTCACCCGGGATCGTGCCGCTGACCGAGTCGGTCTGGTTGAATCGCGCGAGCCCGTTTCGAAAATACTGAAGTTGAAACGCGTTCAGTGTCGCAAGCGGCTTTCCGGCGTCAACGGCTCCAGCGCGCGGGCCCGGGTCTTGGGCACTCGTGCTGTCGCCGGTGCTGCCTTGCGAGTTGTCGCCAGAACGGCCACTACCGCCCCGGCCAAAGTTCTGGCCTTGGCCTGGCCCGGGACCCTGCGCCTGCGCGCGGGGGATTAAATTGAATGACATCAAAGCCGTGAACACTGCTGCCATCGCGATCTTTCCGTGACCTGTCATGACATAGTCCTCCTCGTCCGAGTCCGCGAAAGGGGCGAGCCACACCTCTCCCGTGCAAGCTTTTTCGGCCTCAAGGCTGGGCGGATAACCTGAAAATCTTTGGAACTGATACCGGGTTCCATTCGCGGCTGACGATGGAACGGCAGCCTGCAAATGCGGTGGGAAGATACGTCGGCACCGGGTTCGGGTCAATGTGCTCCGGGTACAGTTTTCGTACAGGCGAACGGACAGCTGCTATTGCGGCTTTCTTGCGGCCATCCACAGCGAGTCGCTCGTAGGCAGGCAGTCGGCGAGAGGACGAGCAAGAGGTTCAAAACCGA
The DNA here is from genome assembly GCA_036514055.1 of Candidatus Acidiferrales bacterium. GTDB lineage: Bacteria > Acidobacteriota > Terriglobia > Acidiferrales > UBA7541 > Palsa-295. The sequence continues at coordinate 10,803 of DATBXX010000067.1, read as the reverse complement.
CGCGGCGAAACAGCGCGGCAAGCGTGCGGGGTGTGAAGTAATTGCAGTGTGCCGGAATGTGATATCCGCACCAGTCCATGCCTCTGATCGTGCGGTTCCAACTCGCGTAGTTGGGAGTCTTGATGACGGTGACGCCGCCCGGCTTGAGAATCCGATACGCGGCGCCGAGACCTGCGATCGGCTGCCATTCGTGTTCGATGTAGCCGAACTGGGTCACCACGTCACAGGAATTCTCCGGCAATGAGCTTGCGACCTCGGTCACTGGGCCCTGCAGGATTCTGTCAGGAGAAATCCGCTGCCGGGACAGCTCCACGCCGCGCGGGCTCAGCTCGATTCCGGTCACATCGAAATATTTCGTAGCGAGCAGGAGAAATCCCGCATCGCCGCAGCCAAAATCAACGAGCTCCCCTTCCTTTCTCCAGCGCAGCGTCTGCCGGACCATGCGCCCGTTCGTGTTCGGCCGCAGCGGGCGCAGCAGGCGCGAAAGCAGAACCATGAGGGGCTGCTTCTGTTTGCGTCTGGACGCTTCCTTGGAGTGCTCCTGGATCCAGTCGTGGTCTCGCGCTTGCACATCGTAGGGGAGTTCGCTTCCGATGAACACCATGCCGCACCGCGCGCACCGGACGATCTCCCACGGTTCGCGCCGCGAAAGCACCCTGCGCTCGGACTCGCCGCACAGCGGGCAGGGTCGGGATATCGCACGCAAGGATTGGTTGGCGGCCGACATGGATGAAATGTTTGAAGAACCGCGATTCTATCACGCGAAAAGGCCCCCCGCTTTTCCCGCGGCGCCGCAAGTTGGCGAAGCCTCGCGCGAATTGCTACAATGTAGCCGGGGAATGGAGTTATCCGGCCTATGGCCTTGCAGACGCTCTACGAAAAAATCTGGAATGCGCACGTCGTCCGCGAAGTGCCCAGACAGCCTTCACTGATCTACATTGACCGTCACCTGATCCATGAAGGCACCACACCGCAGGCATTCTCCGGACTAAAAGTCGCGGGCCGCAAAGTTCGCCGGCCGGAACTCACCTTTGCGGTGATGGACCATTCGGTATCGACAAAGAATCGCGCCCTGCCGCTGGTTGATCCCGACGCCATCGCGCAATTCGAGGCTCTGGCTAAAAATTGCCAGGAACACGGCATCAATCTTTTCGACATGCACAGCCAGAATCAGGGCATCGTGCACGTCATCGGTCCGGAGCTTGGAATCACGCTGCCTGGATGCACGATCGTGTGCGGCGACAGTCACACAGCCACGCACGGCGCATTTGGGGCGCTGGCCTTCGGCATCGGCACAAGCGAAGTGGAGCATGTATTTGCCACCCAGTGCCTGTCGCAATTCAAATCCAAGACGATGAAAATCGACGTGCAGGGCAAGCGGCCCCGCGGCATTACGGCGAAAGACATCATTCTTGCGATCATCGGCAAGATTGGAATCGGCGGCGGGAACGGCCACGTCGTCGAGTACACCGGTGAAGCGGTGCGCGGGCTTTCCATGGAAGGCCGCATGACGATGTGCAACATGTCGATCGAAGGTGGCGCGCGCGCCGGAATGGTCGCGCCCGACGACACGACGTTTGCCTACATCGAGGGCCGGCCGTTTGCGCCGCGTGGAAAGGATTTTCAGGCTGCCGTCGAGCATTGGAAGTCGCTTGCGACCGATCCCGGTGCCAAATACGACGCGACCGTCACGCTTCAGGCCGCCGAGATCGCTCCCATGGTCACCTGGGGGACCAATCCTGGCATGGTCACGCAGGTGACGGGTCGCGTCCCGGATCCGTCGTCCTTTCAGGATCCGGTTGACCGCAAAGCGGCCGAAGGCGCGCTGGTTTACATGAATCTGAAGCCCGGGACGCCGATCGAAGAGATTCGGCTGGATCGGGTGTTCATCGGCTCGTGCACCAACTCAAGAATAGAGGATCTTCGCGCAGCCGCCAAGGTCGCTTCCGGCAAGCATGTCGCGAAGTCGCTCAAGCAGGCGCTGGTCGTCCCTGGCTCGCGGGTCGTGAAAGCCGAAGCAGAAAAAGAGGGTCTGGACAAGATCTTCCGCGACGCGGGATTTGAATGGCGCGACTCCGGCTGCAGCATGTGCATCGGCATGAACGACGACGTCCTGCCCAGCGGCGAACGTTCCGCGAGCACTTCGAACCGGAACTTCGAGGGCCGCCAGGGTAAGGGCAGCCGTACGCATCTGGTGAGTCCGGCGATGGCCGCGGCGGCCGCAATCGAAGGCCACTTCGTGGACATTCGCAACTGGAGTGGCGCCGAAGGATCCGAGTAAACATGCAGCCGTTCACCACATTGACGGGGATGGTCGTGCCGATGGATCGCGTAAATGTCGACACCGACCAGATGGTCCCCAAGCAGTTTCTAAAGCTTTTGACGCGCGAGGGATTTGGCCGCGTGCTGTTCTACGACTGGCGCTACCTGCCGGGCGAGAAGCCCAATCCGGACTTCGTCATGAATCATCCCCGCTACAAGGGCGCAAGCGTGCTTCTCGCGCGGGCCAACTTCGGCTGCGGCTCCAGCCGCGAGCACGCGCCTTGGGCGATCCTCGACTACGGTTTCCGCGCGATTCTCGCTCCCAGCTACGCCGACATTTTTTACAACAACTGCTTCAAGAACGGCATCCTGCCCGTCACGCTCTCAAACGAACAGATTGACGAGCTGTTCAAGCGCACCGCTCTGAACCCGGGCTATGGCGTGACCGTTGATCTGGTCGAACAAGTCGTCACCGATGACAAGGGTTTGCGATATTCCTTCACGGTCGATCCTTTCCGCCGCGAATGCCTTCTTAAGGGGCTCGACGATATCGGGCTGACTCTGGTGCACGAGGCCGACATCACCGCATTTGAAAAGAAAAATCTGCAGGTTCCGCAGATGAGCACCCCTTTGGACGTCAAGTACCACCAATAGACGGTTAGCCATCGGACAAGCCTTCGCTCGCGCGTCTTGATTCACGGATGCCGGGGGCAGAAGATCGTCCTTGGGTCGTTCCGATGCCTAGATTCCTCATTCACCACCCTGGAGAAGGCTCCCGCGTCTTCGAGCTGCTCGGCGATCGTCCGATTGTGATTGGGCGCGCCAAAGCCAGCAATCTGGTCCTCGACAGCGCCAGCATCTCGCGTCAGCACGCGGTGGTACGCGCAACGCCCGACGGCGCCTGGCAAATCATAGACCGCGGTGCGGCCAACGGCGTGAAGATCAACGGCAATCCGGTTAAAGAAGCCGTGCTGCGCGCCAACGACGAGATCGTTTTGGGAGATTACCGGATTCGCTATTTCGAGGATTCCGCGGCCCGCAATATGGTCGCCTACGGCACTCCCGAACTTCCGCCCAATTTCGCCAAGGTAATGGCCGAGTCCGCCTACTCGGGCTCTTTTCTGCCCGTTCAGCCGCTGGGCAACCTCGTCTCGCCGCAGGCCCAACGCTCTGCAGGCGCGCAGGATCGACTTGCCGCTCTGGAACAGGAAAATCGCCTGCTGACTCTGCTCTATCGGGTCAACCGCGCGCTTGGAGAGGTCTCAACAGTAGACGACGTAACGCGGCGCATCCTGGACCTCGTCCTCGAAATGGAGGGGGCCGAACGTGGTTTCACCATGCTGCTGGACCGAGAATCGATCGGCCGGGGCGATTTCAGCAAGGGCGGCTATGGTTTTGAGCCCGCGCTGATCCGCTATCGCCCCGGAGGAAAATCCTCGCCCGGACACGGGGCGCCACAGCTGACCATTTCGCAGAGCATCATCCGCCAGGTGATGCACGGAGGGCTGCCGCTACTGGTGTCGGACCCGCAGGCCGATCCTCGGCTGGCTGCGAGCCAGAGCATCGCGATTTCGGGAATTCAATCCGCCATGTGTGCGCCGCTGGGAACCAAGGACCGGCGCCTGGGCCTGCTTTACGTGGACAACCTCTCGCGTCGCGGCATGTTCACCGTCGAAGACCTGAACGTCTTCACCGTCATTGCAACGCAGGCGGGACTGGCCATCGATCGCGCGCGCCAGCGCGAGGTACCGGCCGACGAGCCCCAGCCCTCGCCTGCGCTTAAATAGCAAGCCCGCTAAGTACTCTCAAACTTTTCCGCAACACGCCTGGGCGCCGCATTAAGCCACGCTGCAATCATCGACTTGCGCAAGGTCGCCTTTTTCACACCCTTCAGCCTCACGCACGTTGCACCGCGCCTTCCCCAATAGCCCTTTGCGGGAACAAAGACTTTAGGTTCGGCCTTGACGAACTTCTGCTGCTGGTCAGGCATCAGCTTCACCATTCCCCAGCCCGCATCGAAATAGCCAAGCGTCGCGAAGATTTTCCCGCCGACGCGGAAGTCGGGATGGTCCATATGCGAGCTCTCGACAGACTCCGGGAGGCTCAGCGCGACCGCTCGAAAATCACTCGCGGTCATCGCGGCTGCCCCGCGACCGGAGGATTCTGAATGGGCGTCGCCAGGAACCAGCGGTTGCCGAACGGATCCCGGACCCCTCCGTTGCGTTCGCCGTAGGGCTGGTCGGCCACAGGCTGGATGGACGTGGCGCCGGCCCTGAGCGCTTGTGCGTAGGCAGCATCCGCATCCGGAACATACAGGTGCAGCATGCAAGGTGCGGGCTGGTAGGGACCATGAGCGTCGCTCATTCCTATCAGGGAATCTCCGATCCGTACCTGCGCATGGTGGACCACACCGTCGGGCGATTGTGCCCGGTAAACTTCTTCGGCCCCGAAAGCCCTTTCGAAAAACTCGATCATTCGCGCCGCCCGCAGCGGATTCAAGTGCGGTGTCACGCTGCGGAAGTCCTTGAAGATGTTGTCGCCGGCGACAGGCGTAAAGACATGCCAGGTGTTGCCGCACAAATCCTTCACCGATCCGCCCCGGGAACCGTAGTCGTGATCGGTCACCGGCTGAAACGGCGTGGCGCCGGCCTCAACCGCCCGGTTGTAGACCGCGTCCACATCGCTTACCCGAAGCAGCAGGGTCATCGTCGCGGTCGGAAACTGGGCGCTGCCGTCGCTCAGCTCGATGATCGAGTCTCCAATTTTTACCTCGGCGTGCATGATCGTCTGTTCTCCGGGCCTATTCATCCGAAACTGCTCCTGGGCTCCAAACGCTGCCTTCATAAAGTCGACCAATTGTCCTGCCGACGAGACGATCAGGTAGGGCGTGACGCTGTGGAAGCCCTCGCGAAGGGGAACGACCGGCCTCGAGGTTTGCGCAGCCTGCCTCATGAGCGCATCAAATCGCCGCCCCATTTCCTCATTCGAGAGGTCCTCGATGCGCGTCGAGATACGCCACACGTGCCCGAACGGGTCCGTCAATTTCCCGCTGCGCTCCCCATAGAACTGATCCATCACGGGGGCGAGCAGTTTGGCGCCGGCCTCGACGGCCTGGCGCACCACGGTATCCACGTCGGCCACATTCAGCACGATGGTCACCGCCGAGCCGCCCAGTGTGTTGGGGCTGGGATTCTGCCATCCGGGAATTTCATCAGCCAGGTAGATCGACGAATTGCCGATCCCGATCTCGGCATGGGCGATTCTTCCGTCCGGGTCGGTCAGACGCAGGATCTCCGTTGCGCCGAAAGCTTTCTTGTAGAACTCGATCGCGGCGGACGCATTTCTCACCGCCAAGTACGACACGGCTGCTTGTGGAACCTGCGACATCGATTTCGCGCTCGTGGCCATGGTTGCACTCCTATCCAATTCGGCCCTCAGACGGGCCTTGAAATCCCCTCGCGGAAGATCGCGCAGGGCTGACACAACTTCCATCACCGGGGCAGACCCCGGGTCAGACGGCCGCCGGGCTTCGATGCGGGAGCCCGGCTGGTCGGTTCGCCCGAGCAGTCGCTCCACGACAAGATCGAGTTGCTCACTCGGAGTTCGCTTAGGCATTCGGTCCACCCAGTTTCCTGCGGCGCCCTTTTTCGAGCTGCTCCCGCAGGTTCTGAATCCCGCGAAACTGGAGTTGCTTGATTGCGCCGGAGGTGCGCTTGAGTTCCCGTGCGATTTCGCGGATGGCCTTTTCTTCGGCGAACCGCATCTGGATCACGCGACGCTGGTCGTCCGGCAGTTCTCCCACCAGACGCAGGATTCTGGCCTGACGCTCCAGGTCCTCCGGATTCCCGCGACCGGAAACATCGGGGGGATCGTCCGCGACCGGACTTCCTTTTTCCCTGCCCGCGCGTTGCCAGCGATCGGCGATGGCATTTGCCGCAATCCGGTAGAGCCAGGCTGAAAAGGGCACCCCTCGCCACTTGAACTGCGCAATCTTGGCGAGCGCCTGATGAAAGACTTCCGCCGTCAGATCCTCTGCGTCGGAGCGGTTCTGCACGCGTCGTGACACGTAGGCGTATACGCGTTCGAAATTCTCGTCGTAAAGCTCCGCGAAGCGGGCAGGATCCTTCTGGGCCGCCTCGATCAGGAGACGTTCGTCTGGTCCCGTTTTTAGAGCCTTCAACAGATTCTCCGCAGAACGCGTTCTCTACCAGATAAACTGCCGGCGCGACCAAAGGTTACGCGGGAATTTCGCCGGGACGGCTCTCAACTGATCCCTTCCACTCCGCAAGCAGAATGCCTGCCAGGATCAGCCCGGAGCCCCCGAGCCCGCGGCCTCCCAGATGCTCATGGGCGAAAACAAGCGATGTGAGCGCGGCAAACACCGGCTCGAGACTCACCAGAATCGCAGTGTGCGCAGGCGACGCGTATTGTTGCGCCCAGGTCTGCAGCGAAAAGCAGATCACCGTTGCGCCGATCGCAGTCAACAAGATTGCGAACACCAGATAGTTCGTCCAGTCAAGCCTGGGCTGCTCCCAGCCGGTTGCTGAAACAACGGCGAGCGTCAGGAACGAAAGGCACCCGGTGGTCGCGACCTGTAGGAGGCTGAGCGCCGCGACCGAATGCCGCTGAACATGACGTCCGATGAAAATGAAATGCAGCGCGAACATAACAGCGCACCCGAAAACGATCGGGTCGCCACGGTTGAGCCCCGATACTCCTTCGCGCGGGACCGAAAGGAAGTACAAGCCGGCAAGCGCGGCAACCGAACCGGCCCAGGTCCAGCGGCCGATGCGACGCCTGGCGAAGGTCGCCAGCAGCAGCGGGACGATCACCACGCTTGACCCGGTAATAAATGCCGCTTTTGAAGGCGTCGTGAATTTCAGCCCGACAATCTGAAACGCGTAGCCGCAAAACATGAAGATGCCGATCTGCGCCCCGGCCCAGATCGATGCGATCGTCAACTTGGCGAGCGCCCGCCAATACAGGATCGCCATGATCACCGCGGCAAGTCCGAAGCGCATCGCCAGGTACACAAACACCGACACGTCGGCGAGCGCGTCCTTGATCACTACGAATGTGGCGCCCCAGACCAGCGCACAGAATCCCAATGCGAAATCCGCGCGCAGGGATTTGCTGATCATGGCGCGTTTCCAGAGATCACGGGTCCGAGTCTATGCGGAGAGCGGGGTCGGGGCAAGCCGCGGCGTACTGTGCTCAAGTAGTGTTGGGGGTAGGCGTGGAGAAAACCGCGGACCGAGGAATCTCAGCGCTCAATGCCGGCAAGTGAGACCACCGTCAGAAACAGGCGCTTCAGTCCCAGCTCGCGCCCGGAAGGATCGTACCATTCCTCCAGGGTATGCGAGCCGCCCCCGCGCCCTCCACCGCCAAGCGCCACGGCCGGAATTCCCATCGAGAGCGGAATGTTGGCGTCCGTCGAGCTGCGCTCGAGCCGCGAACGATTCCCCAGATAGCGGTCCACGTTGCGGATCGAAACAACCAGCGGAGAATCGTCCGGCAACTTCCCGGCAGGCCGGGTGCCGAGCGAGCGGAAATTCAACTCAAGCGCACCTGCAGGAGACTGCGTGGCGGAGATTTCCTCTTTCACGCCCGCCTGCATCGCGTCGCGCAGAGCCGTTTCCAGGCGGCCAAGCTCGGTTTCGTCCTCCGAACGGAGATCAATTTTCACACCCGAGCTCGACGGAATCGAATTGACCGAAGTGCCGCCTTCGATTGTGCCGAAATTGAACGAACTTCGGGGATCGGTCGGAATGGAAGTTGCGGAAAACTTCACGATCCCGCGCGCAATGGCCGTGATCGGATTGGGCGCGCCAAAATCGGACCAGCTATGGCCGCCCGGGCCGGTGACGCTGGCCTCGAATCGACGCGAGGCGATGCCCTGCGTCGTGATGTGGTCGGTCGACGGTCCATCGACCGCGATCACCGCCGAAAGCCGCGAACCGTAGCTGTCCATCAGGGCGCGCATCCCGCGCAAGTTTCCTTCGCCTTCTTCACCCACGTCTCCGACCAGGACGATCGTCTTGGTTGTGCGCACTCGCGATTCCGCAAGCGCCCGTGCAAGCCCTGCGACAGACGCAAGCCCGACCCCGTTATCGGCGATTCCGGGAGCGAGCAAGCGGCTGCCGTCGCGCTTCACAACCACGTCCGTCCCTGCGGGAAACACCGTGTCCAGATGAGCCGCCAGAAGTATCACGCTCTTGGTGTCCGAGCCGGGTCTTTCTGCGATCACATTCCCGGTCTTGTCGATGCGGACCTGAAATCCGCTGGCCGCAAACAGTTCCTGGAGCAACTGCCCGCGGCGCGCTTCGTCAAATTCCGGAGCGGGAATTTCCGTCAGACGGATCTGCTGGTCGGTCATCCATGCGGCGCTCTTGTCGATCCACTGCAGGCCTCGTGCGCAAGCCGGATCGCCGGCAAGTTTCCCAACCGAATCGTCGGTCGCGCGAGCCGAAAGTGCAGCCATCCATAGAAAGATACCGCAGATGAGAGCGGGTTTCACGAGATTCGTGCCACAGCCGACGACCCAGGTAAGGTGCGATACATCGATCTCCCGCTGGATGCAGCTTCCGGCCTGTCAAAAAGTTAGGATGCCCCTCTACCGCCAGTCATCGAGGATAAAGACGCCGGCGCGATTGTAGCCGCTGGTCGCGTCGCCGGTCTCCATCGCCACACCCTGTCTATCGTTGCGAAATCCGCAGGCGATCATCGCTTGAAACGCCTCCCGGCGAGCAAGATTCACGCCGGCGGTAATCTTCAGCGCGCCCGCTGTACGCGAAAACGTTTCCACTCCGCCGAGAAGCCGGACAAAATCTTCGCCCGCGCGCGGTCCAGGACGCACGGCGGCAAACTTCACGTAGCAGGACCCGCTTCCGCCCTCACTCCCAGCGCCGGTATGGCAGGCCGCAAACGCTGCGAGTCTCTGGTCGTTCCACAAAAGTAGGGTGTCGCCCAAACCCTGCTCAGCGATCGCCCGAACTTCTATCCCAACATCCAGACCCCGGAAATTTGCGTCGGTCACTTCCCGGCACGCCGCGAGCACGGCCGGGCGCGCGTCGGGCGAAACCGCAGAGAAACGCACCGTGTCCGGCGCGGAGGGATCTGGCTTCTCACCGACCGGCTTGGCCATCACCGCCACCAGGTCTCGCGGCCAGAAGCCAAACTTCTGATACAGCGCCAGATGCTTCGGGCTGTCTGCAAATGTATAGAGACCCATATGGCGCGTGCCCCAACGCTTGAATATTTCCATGGTTGGCACGAGCAGCCGTTGCGCCACTCCGGTATTCCAATATTCCGGTTCGATGGTCAACGGGCCGAAAAAGCCGAAGCTGCCCCAGTTGGCTATGAAAATCGATCCGACCAGCTTGTGGTTGTGTTCGGCGGCGAGTACACCGGATGGCTGGGCCTTCCAGCGCGAGCGAACCATGTCGGCATCGCCCAGGAATCGCTGGGGATCGGAATGTCCCAGAAACGTTCCGAAGGCCACGCACAGAATGCGGTTCGCGTCATCGAGATCGCTCTCAACCAGCGGCCGCACCAGGATGTCAGATCGAGCTTGCATCGTCGCCATGGCAGTAGCTAGTTCCCCACTTGGTCCGCGGCAAGGTGCGAACGTCTCACCGCCGCGCCGATTGACTGACAAGCGCCAGAATTTCAGGTTCTGACAACACGCACGCCGACTGTTTTGCAGCCGCAAAAATGCGATCGATGATCTCATCGCTTGCGGCAATTCCCCGCTTCCCGAGCCAGTAAACGATGTTCGACCGCCCGCTCATGGGCCCAATCTCGATGATCTGTTCAAGTCCGAACATGTGAGCCGGCACGCCGCTGTAGATGGCGTCTGCCAGCTCCGGATCGCCCTTTTTGTACGCCTTGGCGATCGCCGCAGCATGCACTCCGGTCTGCGTGCGGAAAGCATCCCGGCCGACGATCGGATAATTGGGCGGTATCACCGTGCCAGTCGCTTGCGCAACTGTCTCTGAATATTTCTTCAACTGTGAAAGGTCGCGATCGATCACCCCGAGCAGCCGCAGGTTAACGAGCATCATTTCCATCGGTGTGTTGCCAACGCGCTCCCCGAGCGAGAGCGCGGCCGCATGCACCTGGTCAGCTCCTGCGTCAATCGCCGCCATAGAATTCGCAACCGCGAGGCCCCGGTCGTTGTGCCCGTGCCAGTCGACGCGGATCTTCTCCCCCGACGGCTTCACGACCTCATCGATCACAAATTTCACCAAGTTGTAGGCTCCGCGCGGCGTTGCGTGTCCCACCGTATCGCACAGCACGATTGCGCGAGCGCCTGCGCGGATCGCCGTCGAATACAGCGCGACAATCGTTGCAGGGTCGGTGCGAACCGTGTCCTCGGTTACATACATCGCCGGCAGGCCGGCCGATACCGCCTGCTTCACCGCGTCTTCGGTCGTGCGCTGCAAATAGTCAACGGTCCAATCCTCCGCCAGCCGCCGAATGGGACTCGACCCCAGAAAAAGCGCGGCTTCCATCGGCTGGCCGACGCGGTCGCAAAGTTCG
>DATBXX010000066.1:0-53336 GCA_036514055.1 Candidatus Acidiferrales bacterium | reverse complement strand
TGATTCTTCGCAATTTTCGGCGTGATCACACCATCCGGGAAAAATACGACGTGGTCACGCAATCCTCGGTCACGCATATCGTCGCGGGATACAGCCAGAACGTCACCGGATTCGGATGGACGAACGCGGTATTCCTGGAACTCTTGCACGAATCGCCAGAGCAAATAGCCGCAAAGCTGCGGGCACTACGATAAATTCACCAGCCAATTCATGACGCCGGCAGGCCTTGGGGCCATCGAAAAGCATCTCCGGCAATGAACAATGCCTTCCGCGGATTTCTCCCGTTGCCGAGCCTGTCTTGTTAGAATCCATTCGATGACGGTTCAAGCGAGGTGAGGGACTCCAGGCGATGAGCGCGCTGCACGTGTTCGGCATCGTTTTCCTGATCGGCATGAACGCCTTTTTCGCCGCTGCGGAGTTTTCGCTTGTGGCCGTCAGGGTTTCCCGAGTTCGCCAACTCGTCGAGAAGGGCGACCCGCGCGCAAAAATCGTTGAATTGCTCGTGAGCGATCTCAGCCGGGTCGTTTCCGGCGTGCAGGTGGGCATCACGATTGCAAGCCTTTCGCTGGGCTACCTGGGCGAGATCACGCTCGCGGCAATCGTCCGCCCGTTTGTCGAATTGGTGGCGCGCCCGTGGGCTGCAATCGTCGCTCACGGTGTGGCCCTGGTTATTGTGTTCGGCCTCCTGACCGTGCTCCAGGTCATCTTCGGCGAACTCGTGCCCAAGAGCCTCAGCCTGGCCTACGCCGAGCGAGTCGCACTGCTGATCGCACGGCCATTTCACTGGTTCCTCAACACGTTTCGGTGGGCCATCGATCTGCTCGATGGTACGGCCGAAAGAATGGTAGGGGCGCTCGGCGTCGTAGCCCCTCACAGTCATACCCTCGTGCATTCCGCCGAGGAATTACAGGTCATGATTCAGCAGGCGCGCGATCACGGTCTGCTTCCTGCAAGCGAAGCTCAATTCATTCAGAACGCCATGGAGCTCAGTCAGGTCCAGGTGCACGAGTTGATGGTGCCGCGCCCTGATATGCACGCGCTTCCGGCTTCGGCGAGTCTGGAAGACACCATGCGGATGTTTGCCACGACGCAGCGCTCCAGGCTTCCGGTATATGACAGTTCGCTTGATCACATCCTCGGTTTCGTGCACATCAAGGACGTCATCTGGATTTTGATTGATCGCACGAGCCGCCCAGGCGAACAAGGCCCCGGTCCGGAGTTTCACCTGCGAACCGTCCTCCGCGACGTGCTCATCGTCCCGGAGACCAAGCCCGCAAGCGAGCTTCTGGTTGAATTCCGCACGCGCCGCACGGGCCTGGCCATGGTGGTGGACGAATTCGGCAGTATCCTCGGCCTGGTCACCCTCGAAGACATCCTGGAGCAGATGGTGGGCGAAATTCACGATGAGTTCGACGTGGTTGAGCGGCCGCTGGTGCTTCCCGACGGTGGCATGATTTTCGACGCGGGAATCAAGGTTCGCGACTTGGCCGCGCAGTACAACATTACACTCGCCGACGACTCTTCGTATGAAACCGTGGGAGGCTTCGTCCTCAGCCGGCTCGGGTTTATCCCTCGCGGAGGCGAAAGCTTTGAGTCCGACGGCTATCGCTTCACCGTGATGGAAATGGAACGCCGCCGCGTTTCGCGCGTGAAAATCAAGGCTCTTCCGGCTCCGGCTCCGCCCGTCAACCCGCCGTCGGATCCCAGTGTGCCTGCCGCGCCGGTCGCGGTCGAGCATCTGGCTCCGGCCGGCCCTGCCAAGGGGCGCCGCCGCAAATGATCCGCTACATCTCGCTGCGAATTCTGTTTTCCATCCCCGCGCTTTGGCTCATCGTCACCCTGGTGTTCATGCTCGCTCACATCGTTCCTGGCGATCCCGTGCAGCAGATGCTTGGCGAAGGCGCCCGAGCCGAGGACCTGGAGCAGCTTCGCCATTCACTCGGATTGGACGTACCGGTATTTGCGCAATACCGGCACTATCTCGCAGGGGTTGTTCGCGGCGATCTCGGTGAGTCGTTTCGTTTCCACCAGCCTGTAACGCGGGTGGTGCTAACTCACTATCCCGCGACCCTTGAGCTTGCGATCGTGGCGCTGTTGGTTTGCGTCGCGATCGGCATTCCCGCTGGATTGCTCGCGGCAGAGACGCGGGGCACGTCGACGGACCGGGCTGTGAGTTTTTTCACTCTTCTTGGACTCTCGGTCCCCAATTTCGCACTCGGTCCGGTGCTGATCCTGGTGTTCTCCGTGGTTCTGGGATGGCTGCCCGTCTCCGGGCGCGGTGGCCCGCTTCATCTGATCTTGCCGGCGGTTACTTTGGGAGCTGCCCTCGCCGCCATCCTCACGCGCATGGTGCGCATTTCCGTCATTGAGGAGTTGTCGAGCGACTATGTTCGCACCGCGCGCGCCAAGGGTCTTTCACCCTCCGCTGTGCTGTTCCGTCACGCCTTTCGCAACGCGCTGATCCCGATACTGACCATCCTGGGTCTGCAGTTCGGCACGTTGCTGGCCGGCACGATCGTGACCGAGACCATTTTCTCCTGGCCGGGAATCGGTCGCCTGACGGTCCAGGCGATCGGCGCTCGGGATTATCCTCTGTTGCAGGGCTGCGTCATTTTGATCGCCGTGTCCTATGTTTGCGTGAATCTGCTGACGGATGCGGTGTATGCGCTGGTGGACCCGCGGGTACGCCTTCGATGAGCGGCCTGCGCGAATTCCTTCGCCGAAGCAGCATTGGGCGTGTCGGTTTTGCTCTGTCATTCGCCCTGATCGTCCTCGCAATCACCGCGCCGTGGCTCTCGCCTGCCAATCCTAACGTGCAGAATCTGCCCGCACGTCTGGCTGGTCCCAGTGCCGCTCACTGGATGGGCACCGACGAACTGGGTCGCGACATGCTTTCGCGCACACTGTACGGTGGACGTGTTTCTCTGCTGGTCGGGATCTGTGTGGTTCTGGGCGCAGGGATCGTGGGTCTTGCGATCGGCGCACTGTCCGGCTATTGCGGTGGCTGGATCGATAATGTCGTGAACATTGTGGTCATCAACGCATTCTTGTCTTTCCCTGGGATACTACTCGCCATCGCCTTCGCTGCATTTCTTGGCCCTGGCATCGGTAAGGTAATCGTCGCATTGATTGTGACCGGGTGGGCGGGGTACGCCCGGCTCGCCCGCGCGCAAATTCTGCAAGCCAAGGAGATGGAGTACGTGCTCGCGGCACGCTCACTCGGTGCGTCGCCCGCCCGCATTCTCCTCAGGCACCTGCTGCCGAACATTCTTCAGCCCGTGCTTGTGCAGGCGACCATAGGCATGGCCGGCGCAATCCTGGCTGAGTCCACGCTCAGCTTCCTCGGTGTCGGCGTCCTGTCCCCGATGTCAAGCTGGGGAGCCATGATTAACGACGCGCGCAGCCATCTTTTCGATGCTCCGCACATGGTGATTTTCCCTGCACTTGCGATCATGGTTGCCGTGCTGGCGTTCAACCTTCTCGGCGACGCTCTGCGGGACTGGATGGATCCCCGCATGCGTTCCTACTTGATCGTGACTTCACTGGCTCGCTAGGGGGTTGTTGCAGGAATGGGTGTTACTTGCAGCCAGATCGACTGATGCGCTTGCGAGGATATTGCTCTGCCAAACCGGCCCGGGCCCGAGCACCTCGGCGATCGGCCCTTGCCTGATTCTCAGCCTACCTCAACAGCTACTTCCGCCCCGCGACCCAGGCCCAGCGTCTTTGAGGCATTGGACTTGTTGACGGCAATCTCCAGATACCCGCCCGATCCGATGAATGCAATCACTTCGCCAGCGGCCCCATTCGCAAAGGTCGCAGCGAGCTTCGTCACTGTCGCGTTCCCGACGCGGATCGTAAATTCCCCGTCCGCAGACGAAAACGCCGGCACGTCTTCGGCACGCAGGTTGGTGATCAGGTTTCCGAACGGATCCACGCGAAGCACCACACCCTTGATTGTGTTGCCCGCCGTTTTGGGTTTGGGCAGGGCGAACCGGGTGAAGTCGGTGATCGCCTCGCCGAATGCGGATGATTGCCACGATTTCGTCAGCCACGATGCCACCGGCGCGAAAATGTCGCGGCCGTGAAACGTCTTGCTCACCGGTTGCCGAAAATAGTGCTCCGAGATGATGTTCCAGACGTAGAGCGACTCCGACTGGTCGTACACCGATGAAAGCACCCCGTTATCGGGTGCGACGAAGTAATGCGTGTCCCCGGCCACCAGGATCGGTCGACGTTCAGTTCCCACACCCGGGTCCACGACGACGAGGTGAACCGTCTTCGGCGGAAAATATTTGTAGGCCTGTCCGATCGCGAGCGCCCCGTCGAGCAGGTCGTAGGACAAAACGCTGTGCGTGATATCGACGATATTGACTTCCGGGTTGATGGTAAGGATCACGCCCTTCATGACTCCGACCAGGTGGTCGTTGGTGCCGAAATCCGTCGTCAGCGTAATGATGGGCCGCGCCAAGGTTGGCTCCTATGAACTTCCGGGCATGCGGAGGGAAAGCCACGCCCCTGACTTCGACGCTAACGGACCCCTGTGCGTCTGTCAAAGCCATCCGTCGCGTCTGGCGCGATTCAGTAACGCATGGTTCGTCCTGGCGGTGGTCGTTTATGGGTTGGCGCTGGAATCCCAAGTGGGCCCGGTAGCTCGTGGCTCCCGGGGTGGCAAACGGCAAACTCGAGCCTCCCCCTTGGGGGCTCGAATTCGGTTACTCCGCGACGAGTCGGATCGACCCTACGCCGCCATGAATGCTCAGCTCGATGCTCGTCGGCGTCTTCCCGTACTGTTCGTTCACATAGGAGCTTCCGTCCTGCTTCAGGCCGCGTGAGCTCACCGATCCGATTCCGCCGGTCGCATCTACGTGTACGCCCACGTCTCTCGGCAAGTAGACCGTTGCCTGTCCGACACCGCCCTCGATCGTCCCTTCTACGTTGGACTTTCGTTCGCCGCTCAGGTCGAGGTCGAGTTGGCCCGCGCCCATATGGATTTCCAGATTTTTCACATTCACGCCGTTGAGCCGCAGGCTGCTGTGGCCCGCACCCATCTGCACATGCAGATCAAGCGGGACATCGTTTGCCAGGTGCATATTCCACTCGTTGTCCTCGTTTCCAAAATGTGTGTGCCACGTGTTCTCATTCTGTTCTACACGCAGCTCTCCGCGGCCGCCCGAGACCGAGTAGTTGACATTCGGCTTTCCCTGGCTAGGGGCATACCTGAACTGCGCGTCCATCAGATGGCTCGAGCCTCCTGCAATCGTCAGCTCCCCCGCCGGTATCTCCAGATCCACGTCCGCCGACGTCGCTCCCTGTAACTCGACTGCCTGCGTGTCATGTGACTCATCGGCAAAACTTCTGCCGTGCCACCTCCAGCTGTCGTGCCAGTTGTCGTCGTTCCATCGCCCCCGTCCGTGCCACATCGCCAGAACGAAGAAGATCAACAGTAGGATCCAGGCAATCCCCATACCCGAAATCCACGGTTCGGCGTACCCGTCGCCCCGCTCTATGTGCCTGTGGATGTAGTAGCTGTCCCAGATTTTTCCCAGTCCGATCACGATCAAAATGAGCGGCCAAAACCGAAAAAGGATCGGCCATGGATTCAAGCCTGGATAGACATTCCAAATCAACAACAAGGCACCCAGCACGATCAAAATAATGGGACCCACGAACGAATGATGTCTCGGTGGCCTTGGTTGGTCCATTCCGCACCTCTCTAACAGCAAGATACGCCGTTTGCGGCCAAAATGTTTCACCGGGGCTTCGCCCGTAGTTCGGCTTTGGTGCCCGACGACTGTTGGGTTAGAATCCCGCCCAGTCCAATGCTTGAGCACTCCAAGAACGAGCTCCTCACCCGCGTGGGAGCCGGCACCCCGATGGGCAATCTGCTGCGCCGCTACTGGTTGCCCGTCGCGGCAGTAAGCGAGTTTGAGTCCACTTCCATCAAGCCCGTGCGCGTGATGGGCGAGGACCTCACGTTGTACAAGGACATGAGCGGCACATTCGGCCTGGTGGGCCGCCACTGCCCGCATCGCTGCGCCGATATGTCCTATGGATTCGTCGAGCAATGCGGCCTGCGTTGCAACTATCACGGTTGGTTGTTTGATCGGGATGGCCGGTGTCTTGAGCAGCCGTACGAGGACGTCGCGCAACCCGAGGCACGATTCCGCGAGAAAATCCGCATTACCGCCTACCCGGTCCAGACTCGAGCAGGCCTGATCTGGGCCTATCTGGGCCCCGAGCCTGCGCCTCTGGTGCCGAACTGGGAGCCGTTCACCTGGAAAAACGGGTTCGTTCAGATCGTTTTTGCCGATGTTCCGTGCAACTGGCTGCAGTGCCAGGAAAACTCCGTGGATCCCCTGCATTTCGAGTGGATGCACATGAATTGGAGCGTGCGGCTGAAGGACAAGGGCGGGCCGTATTCGCCGCGGCATCTGAAGCTGGCGTTTGAAGAATTTGATTACGGCATCGTCTACCGCCGCATCCGCGAGGGTATGAGCGAAGAGGATCCCATGTGGAAGGTGGGGCGCGTGTGCCTGTGGCCCAATGCGCTTTTCACCGGCGACCACTTCGAATGGCGCGTGCCGATTGATGACGAGAACACCTTGAGCGTGACCTGGTGCTTTAGCCGGGTTCCCAAAGGCCGAGAGCCTTATGTGCAGGAGCAGATTCCGGCGTGGCGAGGTCCGGTGATCGACCCGGACACCGGACGCCTGATCTCGAGTCACGTCATGAATCAGGATTTCGTCGCCTGGGTGGGGCAGGGAGTGATCCCCGACCGCACAAACGAGCACCTGGGCTCAAGCGACGCTGGCATCATCATGATGCGCCAGCGCTTTCTGAAGGATATCGACGCGATCGCCCGCGGCGAAGACCCCAAGGCGACGATTCGCGATCCCGAGCTCAACCGCTGTATCAATCTGCCGATCGCCGATCGGAAAAACCTCATCGAAGGCCTGACGCTGGACGAGCTGGCCAGGCATCCTCTGGCAGGCGGCCAGTTGAGCGACTACGTGTTTCAGGCCGGTCAGCCCAGGGAGGTTCGCGCCGCATACGCGAAAGCCATGGGCCTCGCCGAGTGAAGGTGCTCTCCTAGTGCCGAAAAAAAAGACCCAGCGCGACCGAAAGCCCGCGTACCTGCGAATTGCGACCGAGGAAGCCTTCGCCACGCCTGAACTGCTCGGGCGATGGAAGGCCATGCTCGAAAAGGGAGGGAACCTCGACCCGGGATTTGTGGGCCAATGGGGATACTTCCTGAGTCAAAACCCTCGCTCGATCGGCATCGCGTCGCGGGTACAGGATTTGGGCGAACAGCGCATTCGTGACATGGACTCAACCGGTATTGCCAGGCAGATTCTGTCCCTGACCAACCCTGGCGTGCAGATCTTCGACGCCCCGACAGGCGCCGCCCTGGCAATCTCATGCAACGATCAGTTGGCGGAGGCGATCAGAAAGTACCCCGATCGGTTTTCGGGCCTCGCGGCGATCGCGCCGCAGAACCCCGCGGCTGCGGCGCTGGAACTGGACCGGGGAGTGCGGAAACTGGGGTTGAAGGGTGCCATCATCAACTCCCACACGCACGGCGAATATCTCGACGACCCGAAATTCTGGGATATCTTCGCGGCCGCAGAATCGCTTGATGTTCCCATCTACCTGCACCCAAGCACGCCGTCCGCCCGAATGTACACGCCGTTTGCCGAGTGGGGACTCGAGGGGGCCATCTACGGATTCGCCATCGAAACAAGCCTGCATCTTTTGCGGATTATTCTCAGTGGTGTCTTTGACCGCTTCCCGGGACTGCGCATGGTCGTCGGGCATCTGGGCGAAGGCCTCCCCTATTGGTTGTTTCGGGTCGACTTTTTCCATCGCGCAAATGTCGCCTCAAGCCGGTATCCCAATGTCAGGAAGCTCGGCAAGAAACCGAGCGACTGCATCCGGGAAAATGTCTGGGTCACGACAAGCGGCATGGCTTGGGAGCCGCCAATTCTGTACTGCCAGAAAGTGCTGGGCGTCGATCGCGTGCTCTACGCGATGGACTATCCCTACCAGTTTGTGCCTGCGGAGGTAAAGGTCACCGATGACCTGCCGATCAGGCCCGCCGACAAGAAAAAGCTTTATCAAACCAACGCTGAAAAAGTCTTCGGCCTTCGTTCGTAGGACAACCTAATCACAGCCCGCGAGCGTGAACTTGACTGTGGCGCTTGGCCGGATCGAACACCCAGCCTTGACCGCCCTGCCGGCAGCCGCTATTCTCGATGTTGCGAGCCTCTGAAATGCGCGTCTACCTGGACTACAACGCGACGACACCCGTGGACCCCAGGGTCCTGGAAGCCATGCTTCCGTTTCTTGGCGACAACTTTGGCAACGCAGGCTCGGTCCATTCCGCCGGCCAGCGCGCACGTGCGGCGGTTGACTCCGCACGGGAATCGGTTGCGGCACTGATCGGTGCAAAGCTGAGCGAAGTGGTTTTCACCAGTGGAGGCACCGAAGCCGACAATCTGGCCATCTTTGGTACCGTCGCAGCCTCAACCAAACCTCGAAAACATGTGATCACCACGGCGATTGAGCACCACGCCATCCTTCATAGTTGCGAGGAACTCGCCCGACAGGGTGTCGAGGTGACCGTTGTCCCCGTCGCTACGGGCCGAGGTTCCCAGGGCATCGTCGACCCTGAAGACATTCGCCGGGCGCTGCGCGCCGAGACGGTTCTCATCACCGTGATGCACGCCAACAACGAGCTGGGTACGATCCAGCCCGTCGAAGAGATTGCACGTATCGCGGCTGAAGCGGGAATCTCGTTCCACTCGGACGCCGTACAATCGGCTGGAAAGATCCCGCTCGACGTGGCCAGGCTCGGAGTCGACTTGCTGTCGATCTCCGCGCATAAATTCTGCGGTCCCAAGGGCGTTGGCGCACTCTACGTTCGCTCGGGAAAGCACATCGCACCCCGTTCCTGGGGGGGCCACGCCGAACGCGACCGCCGTGCAGGCACCGAGAATGTTCCGGGCATCGTCGCTTTGGGAAAGGCGGCGGAACTTGCCCGAACACTGCTGCCCGAAGACGGTTCGCGCATCTCCGCTTTGCGCGACCGCCTGGAAACTGCTCTCGTTGAGCGAATCCCGAACATCCTGATCAATGGCGATCGCGTTCGCCGCGTACCAAACACTTCAAATATCTCGTTTCCTGGCGCGGGTGGTGAAGCGCTGCTGATTGCTCTCGATCTGCAGGGAATCGCGTGTTCCACCGGCGCGGCGTGCTCTTCGGGCTCAACCGAGCCTTCCCATGTGTTGTTGGCCGCTGGGCTTTCACACGACCATGCGCGTTCCAGTCTTCGATTCAGCCTCGGTCGGCCGTCGACCGCCGGTGAAATTGATCGCGCGATCGAGGTCATTCCGGCCGTTGTCGGACGCATTCGCGCGCTTTCACCCCGCGAGCAAGAGTCGGTGGCTGCGATGCCCGCGCGATGAGCCAAGTCTCCCAGATGCCAAGTTTTCTCCAGATGGAATCGACCCAGGAGGCCGCATCACTTCCATGTGCCGTGGCCGCGACTGCAAACACAGTTGCCGTGGCGATGTCTGGAGGCGTGGACAGTTCGACCGTCGCAGCCATCTTGCGCGAGCGCAGCCAGTCGATCGTTGGGCTCACCATGCAGCTCTGGAATCAGCGGCGCCTGCCCGAGCTTGAGGGTGACGGCCCCAAGCAACACCGCTGCTGTTCGCTCGACGATGTGTATGACGCGCGACGCGTAGCCGAACATCTGGGCATTCCGTTCTATGTGATCAATTTCGAGCGAGCCTTCGAGCAGACCGTCGTTCGACCCTTCGTTGAGGACTATCTTGCAGGCCGTACTCCGATCCCTTGCACCCGCTGCAACAACGATGTCAAATTCGAGCAGCTGCTTGCGACCGCGCGCCAGATCGGCGCCGAAAGGATTGCGACCGGGCATTACGCCCGCGTCCGCCACAATCAGGAAACGGGGCGGTACGAGCTTCTTTGCGCGGTGGACGCGACCAAGGACCAGACCTATTTTCTGTTCGGATTGACCCAGGCGCAGCTTGCCCGTGCGGACTTCCCGCTCGGCGAGCTGACCAAGCAGGAAGTGCGCGACATCGCGCGCCGTCTCGCGGTGCCGGTTGCCGATAAGCCCGAAAGTCAGGAAATCTGCTTTGTGCCGTCGGGCAGCTACGTGCGTTTTATCGAAAGCTATTTGCGAGAGCAGGGAACTGGGGCAAACGGCGAGACCGGCCAACTGAAACTGGGCGAACCTGGTGACATCGCGGGGACCTCTGGAGAGGTTCTCGGCCGGCACAATGGGTTGCACAACTACACGGTCGGGCAGCGCCGAGGGCTTGGCTTAGCCGAAGGGCGTCCGATGTATGTGGTTGCCCTGGATCGCGAGAACAACCGCCTGGTGGTCGGCGAGGATCTCGAACTCCGCAGCTCGGTCTGTCAGGTTCATAACGTCAACTGGATTCCGTTTGTCGTGCCCGACGGCCCGGTCCAGGCTCGCGTGAAAATTCGCAATCGGCACGAGCCCGCCACGGCGGAGATCACACCGCTTGGAGATAGCGCCGCGCGCATCACCTTCTCGGAGCCGCAGCGCGCGATCACGCCTGGGCAGGCGGCCGTTTTTTATTCAGGCGAGCAGGTTCTCGGCGGCGGCTGGATCGCTTCCACCTAAGGCTGGATTTGCGGTTTCCCTGTCAAAGTTCACAAAGTCCGACGCTCCAGGATCGTGCTGCGCCCCACAATTCTTCATGACACTGGCAGTTTCCTGAAATGACCGCTTGTCTCTGAAGATCACATTCGCGAAGGCGCGCGAACTCCCGCGGGGTGATTGTAGATTCTGTCAGTGCATGTCGTAAACATTTGGAGAGACTCAATCAACGGCGGGCGGATCAGACTGGCGGTGATCGACAACCTTGAACCCCTGGGGCAGTTCGAAAAGGTGAACATCGGGTTCGGAAAGATTTATTTCGGTTACGGTAAAGACCTGGGTGCCAAAAGACGGGTCTGATCGCTTTGAGAGCAGATTGATTCCCAGTTGCTCCGCGTACCAATATTCCCGCGTGAGATTGATCTTCTGATCGTTTCCAATCACTCCGGGGTTGTAAGTTACGATCTCACGCGAGCCGACCGTGTCCACACCCAGGAGCGTTTGATGGCCTAAATCCTCACGGGCGACGTATCCAGCGTCATTCGGCAACGGCCCTGCGGGTGCCCCAACAACATTGTAAATAGTCGAGGTGGTGGGCGAGTAGGTGGTCAAGGTACAAACCTTTGGCGAGACCAGGAGGAAACAGGTATAGAGAGTGTGCTCGGTCGGGTCTGAAATCTGTACAGCGTTCATTTGCGAATTGACTTTCCCGTTCTTCGGCACCAAGAGCCAGCGCTCCTGATAAATGCGCCCCGAACTATCGCGCGCGATACGCCGGTCATTCACAAATGTGATGGTTCCATTATCCGAGGATCCGCGCACCCACTCCGTATGAAGCGTCGTAACGAAAGGCGAATTCGCCTTCGGCGGCACGACGATGCTTTCAAGAACCTGTCGCGTTCCGCCATCCTGGAGCTGAACCGGGCGAGTGCCCCCGTATTGAACAGAAGTCTGGGAGATCACTACAACAGGGCAGAGAACAGCGAGAAAAGCGATGAGGACAGCCCGGACCATCGCGGCCTCCTGGGACGCCGAGATATTACCATATTCATCATTGAGACCCATGCGGACGGGTCCTTAGCTCAAAGGGCTGATCTTGTTTCTCACCCGTTGCGTAAGTGCCTCCGGACCGTCTTCATCCCTTCCGTACACGCGTACCTGTTGATGGCGATCATCCAGAGGTTTTTGGGGGAGGAGTCTTGGACTGCAATCGTGGGCTAAGACCAAAGGGAGCCCGCAGAAGCAGCTGTTTCTCGGGAAAGCCGTAGGGCGAATCGGCCGAGAAAAACCGTTTGAAGGGAATCGAAACCAGAAGTGCACCGCACGCGCGGTTTCAGATGAAGAGTTCTTCGTCCTGCGTCACGGAGTCGGGTTCGGGCCGCCGGCCGCTGCGGATGAATTCCAGTCCCGCCTTGATGCCCTTCAGCACCGCAGAAGCTTGACGCACCGGCTTCCACACCTTCGATCGGAACGTCGTGCCGGTTTCTTCAATCACTTCCAGTGCACCGGTCAGGATATGATCTGCGCGTACCACCTGGATGCGCAGTCGCTCGACCATGTCGGTGAACACGCGGTCGACCTTTTGCGCCTGTCCGCGAGCCAGCCGCGCGATTTCAGCGCCGTCGCCCATGATGCTGGCGATGCGTTCCTCGGAGTCTTCCAAAATGCGGTTCGTACGGGTCAGGATTGGGTCCAGGCGCCCTTGCAGCTGCAAAGCGATGCGCGTAAACGTCCCGATGGCCGTGCGAAGCTGCACGAACATAGCCAGCAGGATCGCCATCTGGATTACGATCGCGGCGGCAGCTACGGCGATAAATAGTTCAAGCCATCCCGACATGGAGAGGCTCCCAGGGCGTTACGAGATTTTGGCTTCGCGTTTGTAGGTCTCTTTACCGGCGTCAACCGCGGTTGAGATCGCGTCCTTCTGACGGGCCATGATTTCCTTGCTGCGCTCGATCAGATCCTCGGCGCGCTCGCGCAGTTCGCGAGCCTTTTTCTGTGCGAAATCCCGGCCTTCTTCGGCCTTCGAGGACAAATACTCGCGTGTCTCCTCGCCTGATTTCGGTGCGAATAAAATTCCGACCAGTGCCCCAATGCCCAGCCCGACCAGAAAGAAGCTCACCTTGGATCCCACGTTATCGCTCATGTCGCACCTCCAAATTGCAGAGTAGCATAGCCTTACCAGTACGGGCAAGACGCAGCGGATTTCGCGCATGGAATGGGAGTCCAATGTTGGCAACCAGGAAGAATCGGGCTCGGTTCCTGTGGGGCTTTGCACCGCGAAATGAGTGCGCGAGCATACGTCCAGAGCGGCCAGAAGCGACTTAGCTCGAGCTTTGTTTCGTGCGGGCGATGCTGTTGAGAGTCGTAATCAGGTCAGTTCCGAGATTGGATTTCGGAACGTAATAGTCGACTCCCACGGAGTCCGCAAGATGCCGTAAAACACCGGGATCCTGGGCGCTCATCAGTACGATTGTTGCCGTGGGGATGGCGTTACGTAATCTGGTTGCGACGGAAGCGCCTGAAGCTTGAGGGAGCGAGAGATCCAACAAAATGATGTCGGGCACTGTCTCGGTCGCTCGCACAATCGCCTGATCGCCGTCGGCAGCCTCTCCGCACACCAGCCACTCACTGGAATGAGAGACAAGCAGCGTCTTGATCGCGCTGCTGACAAAGTCCGAATCGTCTGCGATGAAAACCCGAAGCGCCATAGCAGTCTTGTGCGGCCGAATTTGGTCCGCGATGTCACGCAAAGTCCATACAGTAAAAGCTGTATGGCCGTTCGCACCCTTTTACCATTAAGCCTCTATCCTACCAGAAGTCAAACTCAAATATACTTCCCGACAGTCCGGGGACGAAACCGCAAGACTTTCTCCTTCCCCAGCAGGAGCGCACTGGTGTTGTCATTGCTGTTGGTCGACGACCACAAAGGCGTCAGAAAAAGCATTCGAGACCTGCTGTCGGGCCGCTTGGATTGGAGCGTCTGTGGCGAAGCTGCGAATGGAATCGATGCGATTGAACAAGCGCGACTGCTTAGGCCCGACATTGTCCTTATGGACATTTCCATGCCCCTCATGGATGGCCTGGAGGCAACGCGACACATTCTCAAGGAGTTCCCTCGTTGCAAGGTTGTGATTATTACCCAAAATGACGCCTCCGTCGCCCGACATCAGGCAGTTGCGGTCGGTGCCATGGCCTTTGTGGCTAAGTCTCAACTCTCGCGGGAGTTGCTGCCGACGATCGAAAGGGTCGCAGGACAGCAGGACCCCAACATCGATCCAGCTCCTCAGCCCGACGTTACGGCCTCGGCGGATCGAGTCGCAGGCACTGAGCCGAAAGTTGATCAGCTGGTTCGTGAGTTCGACTGGTCGAAAACGCCTGTAGGCCCAATCGACCTGTGGCCTGAGAGTTTGAAGACCTTGGTTCGCGTTCTGCTGACCTCCCGTTTTGCAATGTGGATGGGCTGGGGTCCGGACCTGACGTTCTTCTACAACGACGCATACGCGCGAATGACCCTCGGCAAGAAGCACCCCTGGGCTTTGGGTAGACCGTCTCGCGAAGTGTGGGCAGAAATCTGGGACGATATCGGGCCAAGAATTCAGAAGGTGCTCGATAGCGGCGAAGCCACCTGGGATGAGGCTCTGCTGCTGTTCTTAGAGCGGAGCGGGTACCGCGAAGAGACGTACCACACCTTCTCCTATAGTCCCTTGGCTGACAGTGATGGCAGAGTCAGGGGCCATCTCTGTGTGGTCACCGAAGAAACCGACCGGGTCATCGGTGAGCGTCGTCTAAGGACGCTGCGGTCGCTCGCTGCTGAGCTGAACCAGACCATCACCGAAGAACAAGTATGCGCATCCATTGCTCGCTCGCTGAGTGAGAATCAAAAAGATCTGCCGTTTTCGCTGATCTACCTGTTCAGCGAGGATGGGAAGCAAGCCGACCTGGCCTGCCAGACGGGCATCGAAGCAGGTCATGCCGCCGCACCAATTTCGATTCAGGTCGATGAACAAGAAGAGCTTTGGCCAGTCAGCGCGATCTGCAAAGGGCATCCGTCGGTCATTGTCGAGAAATTGTCCGATAGCTTCGCCCGGGTTCCGTCCGGTGCCTGGGACGCGTCGCCGTCCGGCGCAATCCTGGTTCCCATCACGAGTCAGGGCCAGGACCGCCCGGCCGGAGTTTTCGTCGCTGCCCTAAATCCCTACCGGCAACTCGATACTGACTACATGGGTTTCGTCGATCTCGTGGCGGGCCAGATTGCCGCGAGCATTGCGAATGCACGCGCGTACGATGAGGAAAGAAAAAGGGCCGAGGCGCTGGCGGAGATTGATCGGGCGAAGACACGGTTTTTCAGCAACGTGAGTCACGAATTCCGTACTCCCCTGACCCTGATTCTCGGACCTCTTCAAGATCTGCTCGCAAGAAGCCAGACCCACCTGTCGCCTACGGCTAAAGAGCAACTCGAACTTGCAAACCGCAACGGCGCGCGCCTGTTGCGACTGGTTAACACATTGCTTGATTTCTCCCGGATCGAAGCCGGGCGAGTCCGGGCTGTTTACCAGGCGACGGACGTCGCAAGCTTCACCGAAGAGCTTGCCAGCGTGTTTCGCTCCGCCACGGACAGGGCTGGAATCCGCCTGGCGGTGAATTGTAAACCGATCGAAGAGCCAGCTTACCTGGATCGAGACATGTGGGAGAAAATCGTTCTCAATCTCGTTTCAAACGCGTTCAAGTTCACCTTTGAAGGCGAAATCGAGGTTAGCGTCCGTCAAGTGGGACGCAATGCAGAACTCCGTGTCCGTGACACGGGTGTCGGAATTCCTCCCGAAGAGATCCCTCGGCTGTTTGATCGTTTTCACCGCGTTCCGAACACGCGCAGCCGCACGCACGAAGGCAGCGGCATCGGCCTTGCCCTGGTCCACGAGCTCGTCAAACTCCACGGCGGCTCGATGCAGGTCGAGAGTGTACCGGAGCAGGGCAGCAGCTTTATCGTGACCATCCCGCTCGGACAGGATCATCTGGAGTCTGAGCAAGTCGGCGGGGATCGCCCGCTGTCTTCGACTGCCACCGGAGCCGCGCCGTTTGTCGAGGAGGCTCTGCGGTGGCTGCCAGAGTCCGGATCAATTGGCACGGCATCCCAGATCGCGACCGATTACGATTTGATGGCAGTTCCTGCTCCGTCGTTTTCCGAGAACGCGACCAGGTCGCGGGTGCTCATTGCCGACGACAACGCGGATATGCGCGTCTACCTTATGCACCTTCTGGCGGAACGCTTTGAGGTGCAAGCCGTTGCGAACGGTCGGGATGCGCTCAAGGCCATAGCCGACAGAACGCCTGACCTTGTTCTTAGCGACGTAATGATGCCGGAGCTGGATGGATTTGGGCTGCTCCGAGAATTACGCGCCAAGCCTGAAACCAGAACCGTTCCGTTCATCCTTCTCTCGGCCAGGGCCGGAGAGGAGTCGCGCGTCGAGGGGCTGCACGCTGGTGCCGACGATTATCTTGTGAAGCCTTTTAGCGCCCGCGAATTGATTGCCCGGGTTCAGACACATCTGCAGTTGGCTCACGTTCGTAACGAGGCAGGGAAGGCCGTTCGCGAAAGTGAAACCAAGCTTCAGATCTCGCTGAATGCGTCGAACATGGGGGTATTTTATTGGCATCCGGACCAGGATCGGACAGAAGCCGACGCCAGAGTTCTGGAGATTTTCGGACTTTCATCCACCGAGGAATTGACGCTTGCTGAAGCGCTCGGCAGGATGATCCATGCCGACGACCGGAAGCAGTATGCCGACGGCGTCAAACGGTCACTCGATCCCTCCGGTGACGGCAAGCTGCAGGAAGAGATTCGCATTCGTCTAGAAGATGGCCGAGAGCGCTGGATTTCGGTAACGGCTCAAGTACAGTTTGCCGGAGGCTCCAGGGCGGAGCGCATGGCGGGCCTGATCGGGGATATTACCGCGCGAAAGCGAGCCGAAATCGCACTGCGCGAAAGTGAGGAGAGGCAGGCCTTTCTGCTCACTCTGAGCGACGCTTTGCGACCGCTCGCAAGCTCGATCGAGATTCAGGAAACCGCAGCTCGCTTGGTCGGGGCATACCTGAAAGCCAATCGTGTTGGATACGGGGAAGACCAAGGTGACGGCGTAACCGTCGCAATTTCACGGCAATTTGCGAACGGTGTACACGAAATCAACGGTACATACCGGTATCAGGATTTTGGCGAGGAGTATCTGAAGGGATTGCGGGCGGGTCGCACCGTCATACGAGACGATATCGCAAACGACCCGATTCTCGGTGACTCCGAGAAGGCCGCTTATGCGGCGCTCGAGGTGGGCGCTTCGATCAATATCCCTCTCATCAAAGCCGGACGGTTGGTGGCCATCCTGTTTACCCACTACAAGCACGCGCACAAGTTTTCGGGTGCTGAAGTGACACTGCTGATTGAAGTTGCGGAGCGAATTTGGGCGGCCATAGAACGCTCAAATGCAGAGGAGCGCTTCCGCACGCTCGCTGAATCGCTGGAATCGGAGGTACGCGTTCGCACAAGAGAACTGGAAGAGCGCAATCGAGAAATTGTGCAACAGGCCGAAACTGTCCAGTCTCTTTCACGAAGTCTCATGCATCTCCAAAATGAAGAGCGCAGACACATCGCAAGGGAACTTCACGACAGCGCCGGCCAGACACTGACTGTTCTGAGCATGAACCTGGTGAAAGCCTCCCAACTGAGTGCGGCGGGCGATCCGCGGTTGTGGGAACAGATTTCAGAAGCGCAGAAGATTGTTGAGCAGCTTACGCAGGAGATACGCACGACATCCTATCTGTTACACCCACCCCTGCTCGATGAAGCCGGTGTTTCGGCGGCTCTGAAGTGGTACGTCGAGGGTCTAGCGGAACGGAGTGGACTGAAGATACGCCTGAATTTACCCGAGGATCTGGAACGGTTTTCTCGCGACGCGGAATTGGTGGTTTTCCGGGTCGTGCAGGAGTGCCTGACCAATATTCACCGTCACTCCGGGAGCAAAACAGCAACCATTACCCTCACATTGACGAGTGGCACTGTCTCGATCAAGATCCAGGATTCCGGCAAGGGAATGTCGGCTGAAAAACTTAGGGAGATCCAGTCGGGGGCTTCCGGTGTCGGAGTTCGTGGCATGCGCGAGCGCGTCGGTCAATTGGGCGGGAAGATCTGCTTCCGCTCAGACGCTTCCGGTACCACGGTGTCCATAACCCTGCCTGCTTCGGCGGCGATTCCTAAAAGCCTGGCTCCGTCGCCAACCCTGGAAGCGAACGCCTAGTCCGGGTGTCTCAGCCTGATTTTCGGATTCTGGCCGCGAGCAACGCTACGATCGCAAAAAAAACCACGTTGACGAGCACGGCGACCGGGTACACGGTCCAGATTGGCCAACGTGCGCCCGTGTGCCCCAGCGTTGACAGCGGGAAAGAAAACAGGGTTCCAGGCAGTAGCAGCAGCAACGATCCCCCCAGGAAAACCGGGTCCTGGAGTACATAGAGGCCTGCCACACCGGCCAGCAGACCCAGGATCTGCAGGGTGCCGAAGACCCACCAGTACTTGCGCTTCATGGCGCTTCCTCGCTGGCGCTGACCGCCCGAGTTTTGCCCGAGCAGGTCCCGTACTGCTACCTCAAGGGTACTCCGCAATGGGGGCTGTACTTGGTGGAAGTTCCACGCGAGCAAACCGCCGGCCGGGCTCAGACCGAGCCTTGACGCAGCGCGTCGAATACTCGCTGGGCTTGGCTGGGCGGGATTTCAGCGGCGAGTTCCTCGACCGTCAGTTGGCGCAGGCGGGTTACGCTTCCAAATCTCCGCAGCAGTTTTTGCGCGGTCCGGTCGCCCACGCCGGGAATTTCCGTGAGTGCCGTGCGGATGCGGCCGGCCGAACGACGCTGCCTGTGAAAAGTAACCGCAAAGCGGTGGGTCTCATCGCGAATCTGCTGGATCAGATGGAGAACAGGGGAGTGATGATCCAGGGCAATCGGTTCCTGCTCGCGTCCGAGCACGTAGAGGATTTCCTCTTTCTTCGCGATGCTCGCGACCGGCTGGTTGATGATCTGGAGCTCCTCAAGCGCCTGCGCTGCTGCGTGCAACTGGCCGATCCCCCCGTCAATCAGGATCAGGCTCGGCATCGGCTTTCGGTCCTCCTGCAACCGGCGATATCGCCTCTGGACCGCCTCGCGCATGCTCGCGAAATCATCGCGCAGCAGTCCGTCGGTCTTGTCCGTTCCCGGCGACATGGCGGATCCCCGAATGATGAATTTTCTGTAATCGGACTTCTTCATCTTTCCGTCTTCCCAAACAACCATCGACGCCACCGTGTCCGATCCTTGAATATGCGAAATATCGAAGCTCTCGATGCGCCTGGGTGGCTCGGGAAGTCCCAGCGCCGATTCCAGCGCACCGGCGATGGCCCTGGAGCTTGGTTTCAGGACGCGAAAGCGCTGCACGAAGGAGTGATTCGCGTTTTTCTCGACCAGTTCCAGGAACGCGTGTTTCCGTCCGCGTTGCGGGTTAAGGATTTCCACCCGATGCCCGGCCGACTCGCTTAGCACGTCCTCGAGCAGCTCGCGGTCTTCGAAGTCCATCGGCGTGTGGATGTAGCGCGGAAGATAACTCGCCTCCAGATACAGCTGCTTCAGCAGCGACGGCAAGAACTCAGCAGGCTCGAACGCCGCCTGATCCTCCCAGTAGAAATCGCGCCGATCAACCACCCTCCCGGCGCGAATGTGGAACAGGTTTACGGCGACCTGAGGAGGTTCCGCGTACCAAGCGAGCACGTCGGTATCGTCGCCTTCGGCAGCTGCGATTTTTTGGCGCTCCTCCATTTCGGTGAGCGTGCGCAGCAGGTCGCGATATCCGCCGGCCTCCTCGTAGCGCTGCTCATCGGAGGCGCGTTCCATGCGTTCCTTCAGACTGCGCGAAAGATCGTTGCGCCGTCCTTCAAGAAACAGGCGGACGTCTTTCGCCGCCTCGGTGTAACGCTCGTCGGTAACCAGGGCGGCGCACGGCCCCAGGCATCGGTGAATGTAGAATTGCAGGCAGGGCCGCGGGTGCATTCTGGAGAGATCGACCGTGCAGGACGGCACCAGAAAATGCTTGTGGATCAATTGCACGAGCCGGTAGGCGAGGCTCGCAGGGAAGTACGGCCCGAAGTACGTCGAGCCGTCCTTGTTCAGCCGGCGCGTCACATACACCCGTGGATATTTCTCGAACCCGGTGTAGCGGATGTAGGGATAGGTCTTGTCATCGCGAAGCAACACATTGAACTTCGGCATGTGCCGCTTGATGAGGTTGTTCTCAAGCGCCAGCGCCTCTTTCTCGTTGTCTACGACGATGTACCGAAGGTCTGCGATCTCGCGCACGAGTGACCCGGTCTTGGCATCCTGCTGGTGGGACTCAAGGAAGTAGGACTTGACGCGGCTGCGCAGCGAACGCGCTTTGCCGACATAAAGGATTTTCCCGCCGGCATCCTGAAAAAGGTACACACCGGGCTGCAAAGGCAGTTGATCGACTTTTTCACCGAGTTCCATTTGCCGCGCGCTACAATTAGCTCGAGCTTCACTCGACCGGGGGATCGTGCGGGATCGAGACAACTTTCATGATAGCAAAGGCAATCTAAGCAGAACGAGAAACCCTATGCGCACTCGAGCTTTCCAACTCGCACTGGCGGCCTTGCTCGTTGCCGTGACGATTTCAGCGCAGCAAGGCGATCAGAAGCCCAATCCGGCTCCCGCAGCGCCGGGCCCGGGCGAATCCTCGTCCTCGAAACCCTCCCAGGCGCCTCCCGCTGTTCCATCGAGCACGGGAACCTACGATCCGGTCTCAGCGGAAGATGACATCGAAGTCGGCACGTTTTATATGCACAAGGGCGACATCGACGCTGCGATTTCGCGATACAAGGACGCGATCCGCCTGCGATCGAACTTTGCGAAGCCTCGCCTGTTGCTGGCCGAGGCTTATGAGAAAAAGAACGACAAGCCCGATGCGTTGAAATACTACAAGGAATATCTGGAGGTATTTCCGACCGCTCCGGACGGGAAAAAGGTCCGCAGCAAGATCGAAAAGCTGTCCGCCGAGTGAGTCGCAATCCTGCCTGTCCGAAGTGAACTACTTGCCCTGCAGGACCCAATCCGAGGTTGTTTCGTCAAACTGGAAGCCGTAACGGTTCCAGGCGGTGCCCGTAGATTCCTTGCGGACCACATGCGCGCGCCCGGCATGGCGCTCGGTACCGCCTGATTTCAAGAAAACGTTCACCTGCGCGCCCTTGACCAGGGTGGCCGCGGAGTTGCACAGAAAGCCGCCGGCGCTGACATTGTCGGTCGTGGTTGACTCGTCGAATTCCTTTCCGTTCGCGTCGGTACCGCGCAGCTTCAGAATCACCCGCATCTGCACGCGCTTGTGAGCGCGGCGCTCTGGCTGCTTGCCTTTGAGTTCCTCGCTGAGGGCGGCTCTTAAAGCAGCGAAATCAACGGGCTTGTGAAAATATCCCTTGGCGCCCAGACTCTCGCAGTGCTCCTTGTATTTCGTGCCGGCCTCGCCGGTGATCACAAAAATCGGAATTCGCGAGGTATAGCTGAGGGTATGAAAGCTCTGGCAAAGCTCGAAGCCCGAGAACCCCGGCATCATCAGATCCAGCAGAATGGCATCGGGCTTGTGCTCAAGCGCAAGACCCAGAGCCTGTTCCGGATCGCCCGTTTCGACGATCTGATAGGCGTCCGAGAGTCTCGTCCGGAGCAGCCCGCGCACGGCTTCGTCATCGTCCACAATCAGAATTTTTGGCATGGTCTGCTTTCTAGGTGGTTTCGGTCACAACGCGACGATCCAGCGCCTCGCGAATTTTGCGCGTCAGGACTTCGCGGGTAAACGGCTTCAGCAAAAACACACTTCCCGGATCAACCGGTCCCTGCGACCCTACCGCCTGTCCCGTATATCCAGACATATAGGCTAACCGAACATCGGGGCGACGGCGCGAAAGTTCCTGCCCGAGTGCCCGACCGCCCATCCCGGGCATGACCATGTCCGTCAACAGGAGATCGATCGTATCCGTGTAGGCATCGCTGATCTGCAGTGCTTCAATGCCGTCTTTTGCCTCCAGCACCTTGTAGCCGCACATCTCCAGGGTATTTCTGGTCAAGGTCCGCAGGGAGCTCTCGTCTTCGGCAAGCAGAATCGTCTCGTGGCCGGTAAACGAAGTGGCTGTGCCTGCGGGCGCCTCGGTCTTGATCGCTTCATGCACGCGCGGAAGATAAATCTTGAAAGTGGTGCCGGCGCCGGGCGAGCTGTAGATATCGATATAGCCGCCGCTTTGCTTCACCACGCCGTACACTGTCGACAGGCCCAGACCAGTGCCTTTACCCTTTTCCTTGGTCGTGAAGAAGGGCTCAAAGGCCCGCGCCTTGGTTTCGGCGTCCATTCCGATTCCGCTGTCTGTGACCGTCAGCAGCACGTACGGCCCGGGCTGTACCGGGTAGGGATAACGACGAATGAAGGCCTCATCCATGATCATGTTCTGGGTCTCAATTGCGAGCTTGCCGCCCTGCGGCATGGCGTCTCGCGCATTTACGACCAGATTCATGACGACCTGCTCGAGCTGCCCTTGATCGGCCTTCAGCCTGCCCAGGTCGGGGCTCAGCACGGTTGAAAGCTCGACGTCCTCGCCGATCAGCCGACGCAGCATTTTTTCCATGTCGGACACAACACCATTCAAATCAAGAACCTTGGGATCAAGAACCTGCTGGCGGCTGAACGCCAGCAGCTGGCGCGTGAGCGAAGCAGCCCGCTTGCCGGCCTTCAGGATTTCATCGACGCTGCTGCGAAGCGAGTTTCCCGCCTCAAGACTCTCCTGCAGGTATTCTGCATAGCCGATGATGACACCGAGCAGATTGTTGAAGTCGTGCGCGACCCCGCCCGACAGCCGGCCCACGGCCTCCATTTTCTGTGCCTGGCGAAATTTTTCTTCCAGCTGCCGGCGCTCGCTGACGTCGCGATTTACGATGACCAGTTGCTCCACCTGTTTCTGCGCGTTCAAAATCGCGCTCGCGCCGGATTCAATCACGTGCCAACTGCCGTCCCTGTGCCGCATCCGGTATTGAACGGTGCGGCCCTGGCTGCCTGCCGTCGCTTCCTTGGCGGCCTGCTCGGCGAGCTGGCGGTCGTCGGGATGAACCTGCTCAAAGAACGAAGTGCTTTCCAGCTCCTCATTGGTAAAACCGAGAATCCGCGCGTACGCCGGGCTGTTGTAAAGCCTGCGACCGCTGGGATCGACGACGGCGATCATGTCCGCGGCGTTTTCACTGATTAGGCGAAACAGTTCTTCGCGCTCGACCAGCTGGTGGCGAATGCGGTAAATCTGCACCTGCTGATAGATCGTGTAGAGGTCGAAAAGCAACACCAGGGCAACCAGGCCGCGAATCGCAATGCTCAAGTGGAGATTGTCGAAATCCCCGGCGTACTGGCGCAACATCGGGAAGCTGAAGGAAAGGACGGCCAGTGTGAGCAGCAGGGTGACCAGGATGGCCGAGGACCATAGCAGCCACTCGCGCCGCTCAATGCGGCGCATACCGACTTGAATATTACTGGAGGATGGTATTTTCATAATGAATCTCAACCAGTATCGCCAGCTGCTCGCCGCGACCTAGTTGACACAACGCATGCTTACTTTCCTACGCAGAACTACGTACAGAGGGGACTCGAGCGGCAAGCTAACTGATAATGCAGCAGTTAGCGCCTTCTGGGGGCCGGGAAATGCGCCAAAAAGCGCGTGGCGCGTGCGTAATCTGTAAACGCTTTTTCTTCGGCGCGGAACACTGGCGAGTGTGATTCACGCCTGCAGCGGGCAAAACGGATCGGGTGCTTCAGGTGCAGCATTTCGTGGTAGAGGACGTAGGCCACGACATATTGGGGAACGTCCTCAGAGTCGAGTTGGCGGTTCAGCACAATCTGGTGAAGCGCGGGATCAAAACATCCCAGTTGTGTGCGCCACACCCTGGAACTCCATCCCAGACGCGGGCGCGTAAGCGCGCTCTGGAAATACAGGCTGTTCAACCGCTCAAACAACGGTTCCAGGTCGTGGTACCTGCCGGCAGGGCAGTGCTCCATTCTGCGCGCCCGGCGCTGGCGCGTAACCAGAAGGCGCCGGCGCGTGGATCGCGCATAGGAGAACCTGCGATAGGTTTCAATCAAGTCGGCCGGCGGGCGTCGCCGGTACAAACGCCCCAGCAGGATTGCCGCTGCCGCCTCGACCACGGTGCGTGGAGCATAGCCAAGTACATCGGAAAGTCGGACGTGAGCGGTATCGTTGCGCAGTCGGATCGTGTGGGTCAGGTCCGCGTAAGGATGATATTCAACGACGAAGTGCGGCGGGCGCCCCTCGCATCCAAGCCGGGTATAGATGCGCTGGAAGATTCGTTCACCGCCCGGTACGGGCCGCCTGCGGGATTGGGCCGGTTGGGATATTGCCGTCACTGCTTTCTCCGGATCGGCGGGGCTTGCGCTTCCTTGAGAGCATCAGCGACATCCGACAGAGCGTCCTTGGTTCCTTCAATCGCGTCTTCCAGCGTCTCGCGGTAGGTGTCGAGCTCCGGTCCATCCTTGTCGTACTTCTCAAGAATTTCAAGAAAGCCCTTGTCCTTGGTCTGCATCAGTTTTAGCGATTCCCGGATATCCAGATGCTTTTCCTGGGCGAGCGCGATCTGGTCGGCTCCGTCGTCCACGCACCCTGCGTAACCGTTCAGCAGACCGTTCAGGATTTCACTCCGCCGCCGCTCTTGCACGTTCCGGCCAATCTCGTACTCGAATTTGGTCAGCCGGTCCTCGGCGAAGCTGACGTAGAGCCTTATGCGCTCGGCAGGCATGCGCGCGTCACGTATCTTGTCAGACTCCTGTTCGCTCAGGTAGTCCTTGAGTTGCGGGGAGGCGTTCGGGACACGCGCCCGTATAGGACCGGCCAACATGACCGAACTCCAGACTGCGGTTGCGATTACTGCAATACGGTGCCGCATCGAAGCTCCTCAGTGTCAGTACCGAGCCGCTAGTTCGGAGGCGCCGGCTTTACCGGCGGCTCGTGCGGAAAAAGATGTTGAATCAGGCGAACGTTGATGTCGCCCAGATCGCCGCGGATCAAAAGAAAAGGCTCCTGCTCGTCGGTCGTCATGTTCACGATTACAGCGTCCAGGCGCCGGAGCGAGTCCCGCAGGGAAAACTGCAGCTGCTTGAATCCGGCAGGATGTTTTTCGGCATCGACGCCCATGGCGGTAAGTGCCTTGTCGCAGGAGTCGATCTCGTCGCGGTACAGCTTGAGAACGGCAAGCGCCTCCGGAAGTTTCCCCTCGGCGACGTCGGCGTCAACTTCGGCGAATTCCGCGTCACCGAGCTGGGGCATGAGCTTGGCCTTGTTCACTGGACTGGGTTCCCGCTCAAAACGGGCGCGAAGATCGGCGATCTTGGCCTGCGCGACGACCACGCTTGCGCACAGGACGGTCGCTGCGATGAGCATCGAAATACGGATCTTCCGTTGCAATACTACCTCTTCTTGTTCTGCATCTCGCGGGTGAGTACGCGTACGCGTTCGGTAGCTACAAAATACATATCGCTATCCTGGTTCGTATTCAACTGCAGAAACTTCTTATAAGCGTCCAGCGCCTGCGCCAAGTTTCCCAAATTATCGTAACAGACGGCGCGGACGTACCAGCTCGCAAGGGGCAGCTCCTCGCGCTTGGAA
Organism: Candidatus Acidiferrales bacterium; assembly: GCA_036514055.1. GTDB lineage: Bacteria > Acidobacteriota > Terriglobia > Acidiferrales > UBA7541 > Palsa-295. The sequence goes on along the minus strand of DATBXX010000066.1, from coordinate 27,954 downwards.
AGTGCGTCCAGAGCCGCAAGCGCCTCGGGAAAATTCTTGCTGCCGTATTCGGCGTCAACCAGATACGCCAGAACGTCGTTCGCCTGAGGGTTCATGTTGTAGGCCGCCCCCAGCCAGTGAACTGCGTTCGGATAGTCCTTGCTGAGAAGAAACGCCTCTCCCAAGCGCGCAGCGACGTCAGCATCTTGCGGTGCAAGCGCCGCCGCCTTCTGAAGCACCGCCACGGCAGCCGGGTAGCGCTTCTGCTTCCAGTAGATGTCCGAGCGAAGCTTCAAGGTGCCCAGGTCCTCCGGCCTGGTCTTTGCCGCCTGGTCGAGATCTGCGATCGAGTCATCGTACTTCTCCATCTCAAACAGCATCGAGGCGTGCTCGCGGCGGACGGCTGCGTCGTCCGGGCGCGACTGGAGATACAGGGCGAGCTCGGAGCTTGCCTCCGGAAGCTTCTTCGCGGCTAGCAGTACTCGAGCAAGTCCCAGATGAACGTCCGCAAGTTCGGAGTCTGAAGCGTGCTCGGTGAGCGCCGCGCGGTATTCAGTCTCGGCATCGCCGAGGCGCCCGGCGGCCACAAGCGCGTGTCCAAGCGACAGCCGGATCTTGAAATCGGCCCGGTCCAGCGACTCGGCGGCCTGATATTGCTCGATAGCCCCGCCTAGGTTCCCGGACTTTTCAAGGGCCGTACCCAGGATCCACTTTGTGTGTGCGTCCTTGGGCGACAATTCGGCGGCTTTCTCCAGATAACCGGTTGCCGCCGCTGGATCCCGATCAAGCGTCGTCAAACCCAAATTCAAATACGCGGCAGCCATCTTGGGATCAAGCGCAACGGCGTGTTCGTACTCGGCTTTTGCATCCGCAGGACGCTCGAGCGCCGAATACACGTAGCCCAAATCGTAGTGCACGATTGCGTCGTCAGGCTTTTTCGCGAGGTATTGTTGATAGTCCTGGGCCGCGCCCGCGAAGTCCCGCTTGTCGATTGCCGCCTGCGCGGCATTCAGAAGATCATTTAGGGCTTGCGCAGCAGGATCCGCCACACGTTTTCGGGTGGTAGCGGGTGACTGCGCGGACAGTCGATTAAATCCGCCGAGCAGGACGCACAGCGCAACCGACGCAAGCGGACTCCAGTGCGATCTCATGCCAAGGAGCGATTCTCTCCGAGTAGCTTTGTCTTCGCCGGCGCCCCATCTCTGTCGTGATTTGAGCCGTTGGGACCATTCAATACGCGCGCAAGATACTTGCCCGTATGAGACTGCGAATTTCGTGCGACCTGTTCGGGGGTTCCCGCGGCCACAATCTTGCCGCCGGCGTCACCGCCTTCCGGTCCCAGATCGATCATCCAGTCGGCCGATTTAATCACGTCCAGGTTGTGTTCGATGATCAGCACCGAAGCTCCACCCTCGAGCAATTTCCGGAACGAGGTGAGCAGCTTTTGAATATCATCAAAGTGCAAACCTGTGGTGGGCTCATCGAAGATATACAGGATGCCGCTGTTGTCCTGCCGCGTGAGATGCGCCGCGAGTTTCAGGCGTTGTGCCTCACCGCCCGACAACGTCGTGCCCGATTGGCCCAGGCGCAGGTAACCCAGGCCGACTTCGTCGAGCAAGCGCAGCCGCGAGGTCACCTTGGGGTAGGGCGCGAAGAATGCAAGCGCTTCCCGCACAGTCAGCTGCAGCACGTCGTGGATGCTCTTGTCCCGGTGACGCACTTCGAGCACACTGCTCTTGTAGCGGGTGCCGCGGCACTCCTCGCACACCAGTTCCACGTCGGCAAGAAAGCGCATTTCGACGGTGACCGTTCCATCTCCCTGGCACGCCTCGCATCGGCCGCCCGGTATGTTGAACGAGAAGTGTCCGGCGCTCAGGCCCCGCTTCTTCGCCTCCGGAGTTGCGGCAAACAGGTCGCGGATGGAATCAAAGGCTTTCATATAGGTCGCGGGGTTCGAGCGTGGTGTTCGCCCGATGGGCGACTGGTCAACCATCTCGACGGCCAAAATGGGCGCGTCGCCTTCGATGCGGTCGCAGTATTCACGCCAGTTTCCGCCGGTCCGCTTGGCTTCCAGCGCCTTATAGATGACGTCGTACACCAGGGTCGACTTGCCCGAACCGGAGACGCCAGTTACGGCCACAAGCATCCCCATCGGAATGGTCACGTCGACACCCTGAAGATTGTGGCTGTGCGCGCCGATGATTTTCAGGAACTTTCCCTGCGGCCTGCGCCGCCGCGGCGGGACCGTTATTCGCATTTCCCCCCGGAGGTACCGTCCGGTCAGCGACTGCGAGTCGGCGAGCAGCTCCTCGCGCGTTCCCGCAAACATCAATTGGCCGCCGTGTTCTCCCGCCCCGGGTCCGAGATCAAGAATCAGATCCGCTGCAAGAATCGTGTCCGGGTCGTGCTCGACCACCAGAAGCGTATTCCCCAGGTCGCGCAGGTTCTTCATGATCTCGATCAGCCGGCCGGTGTCTCGCGGGTGCAGGCCGATCGAAGGCTCATCGAGCACATACAACGCGCCGACCAGATGGGAACCAAGCGAGGTCGCGAGCTGAATGCGCTGCGACTCACCGCCCGAGAGCGTCGAATTCAGCCGGTCGAGCGTGAGATAATCCAGCCCCACTTCATCGAGGAATCGCAACCGCTGTTCGATTTCCTCAAGAATCTTGTCGGCAATCTCGGTCTCTGAGGGGCTGAGCTTCAGACCGGCAAAAAAAGGCCGCGCTTGCTTCACCGTCATCTGGCAGACCTCAGTGATCGAACGGCCCGCGATTTTCACGGCGCGGGCCTCCGGTCGCAGGCGCGTGCCGAGGCAGTCCGGACAGGTAGCGTATCCCCGGTAGCGGCTCAGGAACACGCGCACGTGCAGCTTGTATTTCTTGCGCTCGAGCCATGCAAAGAATCCCTTCACCCCCGGAAAATCTTCCTTGCGGTCGCCGTCCAGAATCGCGTTGCGCTGCGCCGCCGTCAGGTCGCGGAAGGGCACGTCGAAGGGAATCCCCTTGGTGCGAGCGAAGCGACGCATTTGCATGGTAAGTTGCCGGTATCGCGGTTTCGTCCACGGCTCGATGGCGCCGTCGGCGAGGGATTTTCCCTTGTCCGGCACGACGCGGTCGAGATCGAAATCGATCGTGTTGCCGAATCCCTGGCAGCGGGGGCAGGCGCCGTAGGGACTGTTGAACGAGAAAAGTCGCGGCTCGGGCTCCTGATAAATTGCGCCGCATTTCTTGCAGTCGAAGCGCTCGTTGAAAATCAGTCTGTCCGGTGCAGGATCGGCCGAACCGTCGCCTGGAACGAATTGAAGAATGGCTTCGCCGTGACCCTCGCGGTAGCAGATTTCAATCGAATCCATCAGTCGCGACCGGATCTCGGGTGAGAGCGCCAGGCGGTCCACCAGCACATAAACGGGTTTTGTGAAATCCACATCGAGAAGGTCTTCCGGTGTTGAAAACTCAAAGACCCGCCCTGCCTGGAACAACCGGTTGAATCCGCGCTTGCGCAGGCTCGTGAGGGCCAGGCGAACGCTCTCCGGAGTCGGCCGTGCCGTCTTTCGCGGCCGCAGCACGGAATCCTTGGGCGCCGCTGCCGGCGCGGCGTCGGGCGCAAGCGCGAGCTCGTACAGAACGTAGAAGCGCAAACCGGCAGGCAGGGCCAGCACGCGCGCCGCAATTTCATCCAGCGAGTCCCTGCGAACCTCCTCTCCGCAAACCAGGCAGAACGTGTGTCCCGCCCGGGCGTACAGCAGCCGGAGGTAGTCGTAGATTTCCGTCGCCGTGCCAACCGTGGACCGCGGATTTCGCGTCGAATTCTTCTGCCGGATCGAAATGGCCGGAGCAATACCGGTGATTTCGTCCACATCCGGCTTCTCGATACGCTCAAGAAACTGCCGGGCATAGGCCGACAGCGACTCGATGTAGCGCCGCTGCCCTTCGGCGTAGAGCGTGTCGAATGCCAGGCTGGATTTCCCCGACCCCGAGACGCCGGTGACTACGGTGATCGCGTTATGGGGAATGGTGACATCGATATTCTTGAGGTTGTGGACGCGCGCACCGCGAACGCGGATCTCCTCGGCGTCCGCCGGGGCGGTCGTGGGAGTCGCAGGCGGCAAGACATCTTTGGTGGGAAGCACCACCCCTGTCGGTTCCGTTGGCATGAGTGTAAACAAAAAATTATACGCCTGGCGGCCTCTGCAAACAAATGAACGTGGATCGACAGCAATGCCTTAGGTTGAAATTATGGAACCAGACCGACGATCAAACGCAGCAGGAAAGAAATGCCGCGGTGGGCGACGCCATATGCGATCAAAAGGACTCCGAGGACCAATAGAATGAACCGTGCCCATCTCGGGAGTCCAGCTATGCCCCTTTGAATCAATCCCACGGTTGCCGTACTGCGCTAGTCGCCAGTCGCGGACTTGGGGGCAAAATATCCGGTGCGCGTTCGGACCGAGAGCTTGCCGCGACCGTTGGGTGGAATGACTTTGACCTGCACCGGCCGGAAGGAACCGTCGCGGGTTGTATTCGCCGGGTAGTAGCCCAGGGTGTACTGGTTGCGGATCTCCCGGGCAACCTGCTCGCAAATCGGCGTCACCTGGCTGAGATTATCCGGGTAAAAAGCCTCGCCGCCGGTTGCTTCCGCGAGCTGGGAGAGAACCTTCTTTGAGCGGCGCACCATTTTCTTGTCGTGCTCGAGATCGTCCTGGCTATAGACCCCGATCGCGTAGATAGTTGCGTTTGATTCCTCCGCCGCCTTGATCGTGTCTTCAAACGTCTTTTCACTCGCCGTATCCTCGCCGTCGGTAACCAGCAGGAGAACGCGCTTGTCCTTGTGACCCTTTTTCAGATGGGCGAGCGATCCGATCACGGCATCGTACAACGCCGTGCTGCCGCGCGTGTCAATCCGCGAAAGCGCGTCATGCAGGTTCGCCTGGTCGCTGGTGAAATCGCCGTCCGTATCGAGGTAATATTCGTCGTTAAAGTTGACGACGAATGCCTCATCGTGCGGGTTGCTGGTGCGGACGAACGTCATCGCCGCCGCGTTCACCTGGTCCCGTTTCTCGCGCATGCTTCCGCTGTTGTCGATCACCAGGCCCATAGTCACCGGGATGTCATCGCGCGAGAAGAATGAAAGCTTCTGCTCGATGTTCTGCTCGAAAACGCGAAAATTGCCCTGCGGCAGATCGGCGACGAACTCGCCCCGGTCGTCCGCCACGGTTACATGCAGCACGACCAACTCGACATCCGCTCTGAGTTTGTGATCGTCAGAACCAGCCGCCTGCTGTACCGGAGGAGGAGGCAGGGGAGACGGCGCAAGGATTGGCGGAGGGTTCTGTGCGCGCACACACGGGCAGATCAAGAAAACGATTAGCAGGAGAATCTGCAGGCTGGCCGAAGGAAGGGCGCTAGTGGCCCGGCGCAAAATACCCGCTCTTTGCGGAAACCGTGAGCGGCGGCAGACCCTTGGGCGGGTTGAGTTTGACTTTGATCTTACGCCATTTGCCGTCGTGGGCCCGTTGGCTTGGCCTGTATCCGAGAACATACTGATTGCGCAGCTCCATGCTTATTTTGGTCGCGATGTCCGGCAGCTGGTTCACGTTCTTCACCACAAACGTCCGGCCGCCCGTCATCATCGTCAAGTCGCCAAGAAGACCGGGCCCTTCCCGTTCCTCCGGCGTTGGCCCTCCATCGGGTTCGAACAACCCGATGGCATAAATCTGAACGTCTGCCTCTCGTACAAACTTTCGAACTTCTGTTTCGCTGTACCGACTATGATTATCGCCTCCATCGGATAAGATGAGCAAAGCTTTCTTTGTGTTGTGTGCTCCGCGCATCTGGCTGAGTCCCAGGTAGACGCCGTCGAACAGGGCCGTCAATCCGTGCGCGCCGGTGTACATCAAGCGGTCCTGCAAGTCGTCCACGCTCGCAGTAAACGGGCTGATCAGCTGCGCCCGGTCGTTGAAATTGACCAGGAAGAACTCGTCTTGCGGATTCGCGGTCCGGAAGAACTGCACCGCCGCCTGGCGGGACTTGTCGATCTTGTCCGACATGCTTCCGCTCATGTCAAAGATGACGCCGATCGAGACAGGCACATCCTCACTTGAGAACTGGACGACTTCCTGCTCGACGCCATCCTCAAACACGCGGAAGTTTTGCTGCTCGAGTCCTGTCACCAGACGCCCGAGCGGGTCAGTCACCGATGCACCAACCAGAGTGATCTGCGTTTCGGTCCGGATCGGCTTGCCCTGCTGGATCTTAAAGGTGTCTGTCGGGGGAGGCGCTGCCGGGCCCGGCTGAGGTTCTTGCGCGCGACACGGCGCTGGCAGTAACACAGTGAGGAGGAGGAAGAGAGCTGCACACGCTGCTACCAACCCGCGATTAGGAGCTGGCTGACCGGTGCGATGGTTCATGGATCCCCCGGGGCGCGCTAATAATGGATATTACCACCTTAAAACCGCAAAACAAGAGCCACTCTCAGCCCCAGGTCGCAACCGTGTCGTCCGGGCCGCCGGGCGCTCCATGCTACTATGGCGTGATCGGCGGGTTTGGCCGAGGACTTTATGGAAAATATCGATTCCAGGAAAGTTTTGGCGGTGATACCGGCCCGGCACGCGTCGTCGCGCTTTCCGGGCAAGCCCCTGGCTCCGATTGCCGGTCAACCGATGATCCAGCACGTCTTCGAGCGGGTCCTGCGTGCGAGCCTGGTCTCCCGGGTCGTGGTCGCAACCGAAGACCAGCGGATCAAGACGGCTGTGGAGGCCTTCGGCGGGGAAGCGATCCTTACACGGTCGGACCACCGAACCGGCACCGATCGGGTTGCCGAGGTGGCTGTGCACCTACCGGCCGAAATCTACCTAAATGTGCAGGGCGATGAGCCCCTGATTGACCCGGGCGCGGTCGATTCTCTGGTGGCCGCCATCCTGGAGGACGATGAGGTCCAGCTCGCCACTCCCTGCACCGAGATTTCGCAACCGAGCGAGATCATGGATCCCAATATCGTCAAGGTCGTCCGCGACTTCGATAGCAACGCCCTGTATTTTTCGCGAGCGCCGGTGCCCTGGGTTCGCGACACGGCCCAGACCGTCGCCGCACGCCACTGGAAGCACCTCGGACTGTATGCGTTCCGCCGCGATGCGCTGCTTGAGTTTCCGACCTTGCCGCCGGGTGAGCTTGAGCAGCTCGAACAGCTCGAGCAGTTGCGCTGGCTTGAGAATGGCTTCCGCATCCGGGTCGTCGAGACGAACTACGATGCTGTCAGCGTGGATGTTCCCTCCGATGTCGCGCGCGTTGAGAAGTTGCTGGCCCAGACTCGCAAGGCCTGAGCGGACTTGAACGGTTTATTGTCCTCAAAATCATTTTCGTCTATCAAATTGACACGTGTGCGCTTTCCCTCCATAATGCGTTGTACGCCGACTCCAGCGGAGGGATTCGAGCGCCTTGCCCAGCGGCCCGAAATACATCTTTGTTACGGGCGGCGTGGTTTCTTCCCTCGGAAAAGGCGTTGCAGCAGCTTCGATGGGCTGTCTGCTTGAAAGCCGCGGCCTCCGCATCACCCTCCAGAAGTGCGATCCCTACTTGAACGTTGATCCAGGGACAATGTCGCCGTTCCAGCACGGCGAAGTGTTTGTCACCGACGACGGTGCGGAGACCGATCTCGATCTGGGCCACTACGAACGGTTCTCCTCGGCTCACCTCACCAAGGATCACAACTGGACGACTGGCCGGATCTACGAGTCCATTATCGCCAAGGAGCGCCGCGGTGATTATCTGGGCCAGACCGTGCAGGTTATTCCGCACGTCACCGACGCGATCAAGGCTGCTTTCCGCAAAGTGGCCCACGAAGTGGACGTCGTGATCGTCGAAATCGGTGGCACGGTCGGTGACATCGAATCGTTGCCATTCATGGAAGCGATTCGGCAAATGCGCCTGGAACTCGGCGCCGAAAATGTCGTTTTCGCCCATCTCACGCTTGTGCCGTTTATCGCCACGGCGGGCGAGCTGAAGACCAAGCCCACCCAGCACAGCGTCAAGGAGATGCTGAGCATCGGGATTCAGCCCGACATTTTGATTTGCCGCAGTGACCGCCCGCTCGGCACCGACCTGAAGGCCAAGATTGCGCTGTTCTGCAACGTCGCCGAGAGCTGTGTCATCTCCGCTCCCGATGTCAGCAACATCTACGAAGTGCCCATGACGCTCGCGTCCGAGGGCCTGGACGAACAGGTGCTGCGCCTGCTGCATCTGGAAGCCCCGCCGCGGGATTTGAGCCACTGGCTTGCGATGCTTGAAAATCTTGAGCAGCCGCAAGGCGAGGTGCGTATCGGCGTGGTCGGCAAGTATGTGCAGCTCGAGGACGCCTACAAGAGCCTCCGCGAGGCGCTGGTGCACGGGGGTCTCGCGAGCCGGCAACGCGTCGTAATCGAGTGGATTGAAGCCGAAGAAATCGATTCGGCCGCAACTGCCGAGCGGATGCTGCGTCATGTGGACGGGATTCTGGTGCCGGGCGGCTTCGGCAAACGCGGCATCCAGGGCATGGTGCATGCGATCACTTATGCGCGCGAGAAGAAAGTCCCGTTCTTCGGCATTTGCCTGGGGATGCAGTGCGCCACCATTGAATACGCGCGTCAGGTTTCAAAACTGGATCGGGCCGATTCCACCGAATTCGACGCCTCCACTCCCAATCGCGTGATTTACAAACTTCGCGAACTTCTTGGAGTCGACGAAATGGGGGGCACCATGCGCCTCGGGGCCTGGCCGTGCAAGCTTGAGCCCGATTCGTTTGCCGCCAAAGCCTACGGCACCACCGAGATTTCCGAGCGCCATCGCCATCGTTACGAATTTAACTGTGAATTCGAGCCGGCGCTCACGGCGGCCGGTTTCCGCATCACCGGACGCACTCCGGATGGCATCTACGTCGAGATCGTCGAAATCCCCGACCACCCCTGGTTCCTGGGATGCCAGTTTCATCCCGAATTCAAATCCAAACCGCTCGCGCCCCACCCGTTGTTTGCGGCGTTCGTGCGCGCGAGTCTTGAAAATCGCCGGCTGCGCGTCGGCCAGCCCGCCGATGCGGTCGCTGCGGATACCCGAGCCCGCCGCTCCGATCCGCCTCCGGATTCACGCGCCTCAGCGGCTTCCTCCTGAGTCTGCAATCCTGCCAAGGCGTACCCGTCGTCGCCATTGTCATTCACTTCGCTCGACGCACGAAATGGCAATACAGTCTTCTCGCAATGAGTAATCAGCGACGCAAAGCGTGTTTGCCCCGAGAAACACCGGCAAGCTAGGGTTATTCAGGATTCGACGGCGGCGTGACCTGAAACCCGAGCTGCTCGGCCATCGACATACGGTCGTACTCGGCCCAGTTCTCACGAATGCGGCCACCTGACACGCGATAAACGTTGAAATACACGAGTGTGACCGGCTTCTGACGGAAAGAAACGCCGCGGATTTTGCCGGTGTAGAGACCACTCCATGTGGAGCGAGCCGACACCAAGTCGCCCTCAGCGACCATGACGTCGATCACGATCTTGCGTCGTTCCAGCGCGGCGCACATCGGGCAGGACTTGGCCAACTCGCTAAATGGCCCGCCCTGCGGCACGGTCTTGCCACTAGGGAGGTGCCATGGACCGTCGGGATCAAACAACTCGTTCAGTGATTTGAGATCGCCCGCGTTCATCGCGGCAAAAGCGCGCTTGACGATGACTTTGTTCGCCTCAGTCGTGGATTCCAGCCCAGCGGACCGGGGGACGGCTGCAGCGGTGAAGAGCACGATGAGGCTTGCAAAGACTAGTTTACGCATGGAAGATTTCCTCCAGCATGGTGCGACGATACCGCTAACGATGGCTCGACGGAACTTGATGGGCCGCCAAGACCGGGAGGATACATCAATATTTCTGGAACCGGGAGGGAAGCTCGATTGCAAAAAAACAATCACTTCAGAGCGTCTTCTGCGCGGGAGGCAACGCTTTGGGGACTCTGCGGATTCGTACGAAGAAATTCCGGGTTGTGTCATCTCCGGGTTCATCACGCGGATTCGGGAATGCTTTTTGCTTGCATCGGCTTGACAACCGACGGGCTCACGCCACATCTTAGGTGCCCATGCCACTGATTCCCACATCGCTGGTTGGCTCCTACCCCCAACCGGAATGGCTGATCGATCGCGAGAAGCTCGGCCACCGCATGCCGCCGCGCGTTCGTGCCACCGAACTGTGGCGCGTAGCCCCCCAGTTTCTGGAACAGGCGCAGGATGATGCGACGATTCTTGCGATCCGTCAGCAGGAGCTTGCGGGACTGGATATCATCACGGACGGCGAAATGCGCCGGGAAAGCTACTCAAACAGGTTCGCAACCGCACTTTCCGGAGTCGATCTTGACAACCCCGGCAAGGTGATCAGTCGGACGGGAAGTACAAGTTCGGTGCCGCGCGTGGTCGGAAAAATCAGCCGCGAGCGGCCTGTTGAGGTTCGCGACCTGAAGTTCCTTCGCGCGAACACCGATCGCAAGATCAAGATTACCGTTCCTGGCCCGTTCACCATGTCGCAGCAGGCCCAGAACGATTTCTACGGGACCGAAGATGAGATGGCGCTCGATTACGCCGCCGCGGTGAATGCCGAGATCAAAGACCTGTTTGCTGCAGGCGCAGATGTCGTGCAGATCGACGAGCCGTGGATGGAAGCGCACTCAGAAAAAGCGCGCCGCTTCGGACTTGCCGCGGTGAAACGAGCGCTCGAAGGGGTCAAGGGCACCACGGCGCTGCACATCTGCTTCGGATACGCCGCGCTTGTGCCCGGGCGTCCGGCGGCATATTCATTCCTTGAAGAGCTTTCGGATTCGCCGGTCATGCAAATTTCAATTGAAACCGCGCAGTCGTCGCTCGACTGTGCGGTGCTTGCGAAATTGCCGGGCAAGACGATTATCCTGGGCGTGCTCGATCTCTCGACCCACGAGGTCGAAACTGCAGAGACCGTTGCCACAAGGATCAGGCGAGCGTTCGAGTTCGTCGATCCCGAGCGTCTGGTCGCTGCTCCGGACTGCGGAATGAAATACCTGCCCCGGGAATCGGCTTTCGGAAAACTGAAAGCGCTCACCAGAGGCGCGGCGATTGTGCGCAAGGAAGTGCTCGGCCGCGCCGCGGCGAACTGAACCCTCTCCGAGGCCTGCTTGAAAATCTAATGCGCGGATTTGCTGATGATCTGCGAGGGATCGGCACCCACGCGGCCCGAGCTCTGCCCCTTGGCCGCGGCCATGCGGAAGTCGTATCGCAGACTCGCGAGATGCGGAAGCGGGGAAGCGGTGTCTTTCCTGTTCACCGAGACGATGAGCGATTCGTTGACCCCGAAGACGGTGTCGGATTCGATGTGGTCGTCGCCCGCGATATACAGCGCAGTCACGAGCTCCCGGTATCCCGGTGCGCTGATCACGAAATGAATGTGGGCGGGCCGATAACCGTGGCGCTTCTGGGCGCGGATCATGTCGCCGACCGGTCCATCCATCGGAATCATGTAACCGGTAGGACAGAGTCCGCGGAAGTAGTAACGGCCTTCGGCGTCCGCATGGAAGCATCCCCGCAGGTCCATTTCCGAGGGGTCGTGCATCTGCAGATCGTAGTTGCCGGTTTCATCCGGCTCCCAGATCTGGACCAGGGCGTTCGGAATCCCTTTTCCGGCTGCGTCAACGACTTGGCCGTAGAACACGATCTCGGTCCCTTTGCTCCTGGATATGATGGTGTCACCCAGTTTCATCATGGGGGCATCGTGGCGATAGAAGGGTCCCAGCAGACTCGATTTTGTGGCCGACTCCGAGCCGCGCTTGTCGTGAAGCGAATTCACCAGTGAGCTCAGCCCCAGCGTGTCGGACAACAGAATGGTCTCCTGCCGATGCTCGGTGCATTTCTGGCCAACCGCCGTGAGAAAACGAATTCCTTCAAGCCACTCCTCGGGAGTGAGATCCACTTCGCGAGTAAAGGCATGGAGATGGCGCACCAGCGACGCCATGATCTCCTTCAGACGCGGGTTAGGCGTTGACGACATCTGCTCAACCGCCGCATCCGTGATTGTGTTTTCATCGATCACTCGCATGTTGGCTCCTCGGCGCGAATGGCGAGGTTTCAAATGAAATCCCAGCCCAGGCTTCGCGTTATTTTGGGCAATCATAGTCCTATTGCGAGGAATCTGTCTTTGTGTTTTTGGGACTACCGGTAGGAACAAGTGACGTTTATATTGGACGGGTCGAGCGGAAGATCACCGGGCTCACCAATCGGTCCGTCGATCCGACAGGCCCAGGGCGTCGAACCATCCGGACATAGAACCACGCACACACGGGCGGGCTGTCAGGTCGGAGAAAGCAGAAGGGGAGTCCAGGCGACACCAAACGCACGAGCGCGGATCTTTACGCGGCGGCGAGGTAGTGCCAAACTTTGCCGGTGGACTTGACCTGGAAGACGCCACCCTCGTCCGCATGGAGGAAGTAATCTCCATTCGGAATCCGGTGGTCGGTAGCCGAGCGCACGGAGCAACGCGCCCAGTGAGCTGGACGAACTCCGCGGCCATGCTGTTTGACCTCGGTTACGAGGTGGATTCCATACTTGACCCGATACTCGACCCCGGTGGGCCGGGTGGGTACTAGACGTCCCACGCCTTTTCGCTTTTGGCTCATAACCATATGATGCACCAATGCGCTAGAAGGTTCACTCTAATTCGGCGGATTTCTTTCGGTGAGGTTCACGGCCCAGTACTAGCGGTCCGCGGATCAGACGCCCCGGTACTATTGCGCGTGATGCTACGAATGTAGCGGATGATGGCCAAAGGTGTCGGAAATGACACATCTAGGCCCGGTGCCAGGGTCGCTTGCGGGATCGCTAGGCTCGCTCTACTCCGACGCTTTGCTAGGGTGCCGTCTGGAGCGGGGCAATCGACGTTCCTGGTACCGGCCCAGCGAAAGGCATGGTACGTACTGGTATCCGCCAACCGCTTGCAGAACCAAGCCTTAGCACGATTTCTGGGTAACCCGGGCGAACATAGGGCAGAATTGAAAGTTGAAAAGCGACGCGAAGCCGCATAGGCTGGTTATCAATCCAAGGGAAGTGGCCAATCAATGGGATCCGAGGTCTCCAGATCGCCGGTAAGGTTCTCTATCGGCGATATCTCGCTGGGAACAGGGGCACCCCTGTTTCTCATCGCAGGTCCCTGCGTGATCGAGAGCGAGACGCATGCGATGTCCATGGCCGAACGCCTGGCCAAGGTCGCCCGGGCCCTGAAGGTGCCGCTGATCTTCAAAGCGTCCTATGACAAGGCCAACCGATCCTCGGTTGGCTCCTTCCGCGGACCGGGGCTCAAGGAAGGACTTCGCATCCTCGCGCGCATCAAGAGCGCAACAGGTCTCCCTATTCTGACCGACGTCCACGAAGTCTCCCACGTCTCACCAGTAGCCGAAGTCGCCGACGTGCTGCAGATTCCCGCGTTTCTCTCGCGACAGACCGATCTGCTGGTCGCGGTCGGAAAATCGGGCCGCGTGGCAAATATCAAGAAGGGTCAGTTTCTTTCTCCCTGGGATATCGCCAACGCTGCTGAAAAGGTCTCCAGCACCGGCAACGAGAAGATTGTTCTCACCGAACGGGGATCGTCGTTTGGCTATCAGAATCTGGTAGTGGACATGCGCAGTTTTCCAATCATGCGTAAGCTCGGGTACCCGCTGGTGTTCGATGTCACGCATTCGGTCCAGCTTCCGGGCGGGGAAGGGAAATCCAGCGGCGGTCAGCCTGAGTTCATCGAGCCGCTGGCGCGGGCGGGCACGGCGATGGGAGTCGACGGACTGTTCCTTGAAGTTCACGACAATCCGACGAAGGCTCTTTCGGACGGATCAAACGCACTCGCTCTAGAAAAGCTTCAGCCCATGCTGGAACGAATCCTGCGGATCGCGGCCCTGGCCCGAGAAATGGATGGCGCACGATGAGTCGAGAGGAACGAGTCAAGACGGCAATCGAGAGCGCAAAACGGGTATTCCAGGTTGAATCCGAGGCGATCGCCGGGTTGGTCGAACACCTGGACGCTCGATTTGAAAAGGCCGTGGATATTCTTTACAGCTGCAAAGGACGCGCGGTCGTGACCGGCCTGGGAAAATCAGGTCTGATCGGCCGCAAAGTTGCCGCGACATTTTCGAGTATGGGTACACCCTCCCTTTTCCTGCATGCGGCGGACGCGCTGCACGGCGATCTGGGCATGCTTACGGCCGGAGACGTGTTGGTCGCGATTTCAGCAAGCGGGGAGACTCAGGAATTGATTGACCTGATCGAACCAGCCAAGCGCCTGGGCATTGCGCTGATCACGATGACGGCCCATGCGAACTCGCCACTGGGAGCGGCAAGCGACGTGGTGCTCGACATCAGTGTGAAGGAAGAGGCCTGCCCCCTCAACCTGGCGCCAACCTCATCGACCGCCGCGGCGCTCGCGATGGGCGACGCGCTTGCCGTAGTGATTGCCGAGCGTCGCGATTTTCAGGAACACGATTTTGCGGCGCTGCATCCCGGCGGCCGGCTGGGGAAAAAACTCCGCCGGATCGAGTCTTTGATGCACAAGGGGGACGATCTGCCGCGCGTTCTGCCGACGACGAAAATGCCGGATGTCATCTACGAAATGAGCCGAAAGGGTCTGGGGCTGACCGCGGTGACCAAGCCGGACGGACGGCTGATGGGAATCATCACCGACGGCGATCTGCGCAGGGTGATGCAGAGACGAAAACAGAACGTCCTGGATCTTGCCGCCATAGACTGTATGACCAAGAAGCCGGTTACGCTGCCGCGAACCGAGCTTGCCGCGGCGGCATTGCGCCTGATGGAGGAGAAAAAGATTACGTCGGTGATCGTGGTCGACAGCGGCGGAAGGCTTGAGGGCGTGGTCCACATTCACGACCTGTGGACCCTGCAGCTGTTTTAGCGATCCCAGCTGGGCTCGTCACTCTCAGGAAGCGACCGCGGGGTCGCTTTGTGGCAAAATCAGGTATGCCCATCCGAGAAATCAAATTCCCCGCGCCGGCAATGCGTCGCGCAAAGAAGATTCGCGTCCTGCTGATGGACGTAGATGGAACCATGACCCCGGGCGTCGTGTGCCTGCAATCGTTCCCTGACGGTAGCGTCGCGGAGATGAAGGTGTTCAACGCCCACGACGGCGCCGGAATCAAGCTTGCGAGCATTATGGGAATTCGCACCGGCCTGATCACCGGACGCGACTCGACGGCAACCGCTCGGCGCGCGCGCGAGGCCTCGATGGAATTCGTGGTACAGGGCCAGCCCAAGAAACTGGAAGCCTACAAGGCAATCCTGGTGCGGGCCGGCGTCACCGATGAGGAAGTTGCCTATGTGGGCGACGATCTTCCCGATCTTCCGCTGCTGGAGCGCGCCGGACTCGCGGTGGCTGTAGGCGACGCCGTCGTCGAGGTAAAGCGCGCCGCGCACTACATTACGACCGTCAAGGGCGGCGAGGGCGCTGTCCGCGAGGTTGTCGAGCTGATTCTGAAGGCACAGGGGAAGTGGAAGAAAGCAATTCCTCTCGCGATTGCGTAACCAAGAGCCCTTTGAACCCGCCGTTTGTCCTCACCCACGAAACGCTTTCTGAATCTTCGTTCGCGCGCTGCGAGGACCCCCCCGAACCAGTGCGAACAACAAGTGGGCTGCATCTCGGAGCGAGCCGCGATAGAATGCAACCGGAGCTGGGCTTGAGATGGACGATCGCATTGAACAGAGCATTGAACTCAAGGCGCCGGTGTCACGGGTCTGGCGAGCGCTGACTGATTACCGGGAATTCGGCGAGTGGTTTCGCGTGAAACTGGACGGCCCGTTCCTCGAAGGTCAAGCCTCGACAGGCTACATCACCCATCCCGGCTACGAGCACGTCAAATGGAAAGTCGTCGTACAGAAGATGGATCCGGAGCGGTTGTTTTCTTTTACCTGGCATCCCTATTCGATCGATCCCAAGATCGATTACTCGAAAGAGACGCCCACGTTGGTCGAATTCAGGCTCAAGAAGATTGAGGGCGGCACGCTCCTGGTCGTCACCGAGTCGGGCTTCGACAAAATCCCGAGCGAGCGTCGACTCGAGGCGTTCCGCCGGAACTCCCAGGGTTGGGCCGGGCAGATGAAGAATATCGAGACCTACGTCGCTCAACGATCGTAGCGCGTCGGCCGAACCGCGCGCTCGTGCAACAGATCCTGTACCGCCTGGAAAAATCCTCGAGGTGTCCTGCCCTCGCGGGTACTTGCGCTCATCCGGAACTGATAGATCTTGGCCGCTCTGGAATCGCCCCCGAATGTTCACCTGGCGCGGTGTACCTCAGGAAAGCCGCGTAAACGCGAGCGATTCCGTGGTCAGGGGCTGCCCGGTCGATGCGGGCACCACAACCGAGCGTCTCCGGTCTCGCAGCTGCAGGAACGGGAGCTCAATGAAAGAGAAACTCACAAACGCAAGAGCGAGTGAAACGGTGCCCCATAGAATAAATGCCAGGAGATAAGAGCGAAAACCTTCGCCAAACAACTCGGTGTGGTAGGGCATCACATGCTCAAGCAGGCCGGCGTGGATCAGGTACACGCCAAACGATAATCGAGAAATGATGTAGAAGATCCTGGACGGAAGTATGAAATGCAGCCGCGTCCTGAGAAGCAGGAACGTGAGGGCTCCGTAGGACAGCGCCACGACAGAATACAGAAATGTCAGCGGGGCGACGTACCAAAGACTGAAACCGCCAAGAACAACCCCGACGAGCGCGACGTCCAGCCAACGCCTGTCTTTGAGCAGTTCTGGCTTCCAATTCATAATCCAGGAGATCACCAAGCCGATGGCAAGTCCGTCGGAGTGGGTGAAAAACGAATAGTTGACGGCGTGGTGCCTTGCGTCCGGAGTCGTGCAGCCGAGCAGCGCAAAGTAGCGGATCAAAGGCAGAGCAAGGAACCAAATACAGGTCAAGCGAACCAGCGATCGCGGGCGGATGAACTTCGCCCCCACCATCAGGACGATTGGAATCACCAGGTAAAACTGTTCCTCCAAGGCGAGCGACCAGCCCCCGCCGATCTGGTGGTGCGAGGTGAAATAGTTATCCAGGAATGTTGCGTCCAGCCAAAGGTAGAGGCCAGGCCGTTTGATCCCCAGGAATATTCTCTCAGCCAGCAGAAAGACGACCAGGGAATAGTACAAGGGCCAAACTCGGAACCCTCTTCGCAAAATGAATCGCCCTACTCGAACGGTTTCGGTCGCCTTTAACTCCCTCCACAACTGCCCGCCAAGCAGGAGCCCGCTGAGGATGAAAAAAAGGTCGACGCCGGTCCATCCAAACCGGACAACGGGCGACTTCAGGGTACGAAGGGCGTGCGGAAAGTTCCCTTGCATGTGGTAAACGAAGACGAGCGAAATCGCGAGACTGCGCAGGACGTCCAAGCAGGGAAGGTTCCCGGCGGGGGGAGGGTCTCGGAGTTCCTTGAGACCGGCGGAAAGCCGTGCCAGCGGCCTTGTATATAAGTTATACAATCCCACCTCATGCAAAAACGAAGCGAATTAAGGATGACGGTAGGTAACTTACGAGGGAATGGTACGGAAGGTACAATCGAGGGTTCTACACACCGGGTAGTACCGCACTTGCCAACATCTCACCGCCCGGCATCAATCATGGGCTGCTTTCGTTTGTGGAATGAAACCGGGCACGCCGGTTTTCACCACCTCATTCAGCCTCTGTCTGGTCTCGATGCGATTGATTTCGCCAAACGCGTCTTGGGGAAGAGCAGAGATGTCGAAATTCTCTCTCGCGCGGGCCGCACTCCTGGGCGTGGTAAGCAGGGCCGTGCCGCGCTGCACTGCCCAAGCCAACAGCACCTGTGCCGGCGTCTTTCCGACTCGCGCGGCGATCGCCGTAATGACTGGATCTTCAAGCGGCCCCGGCCTCGTCCCGTGACCCAATGGTGCAAAAGCCAGCAGCACAATGCCTTTCTCCTTGCAGAATTCCAGTAGCTCGGTCTCCGGTAGATACGGATGCGATTCTACCTGGACCGCGGCTGGCTTGGTTCTGGCTGCCTCATCGATGCGCTTCAGTTCGTCTAAACCGATGTCTGAAAGCCCGATGGCCCGGCACTTGCCGTGATCTAGGAGAGTTTCCATCGCCTTCCAGGTGTCAAGCAAAGTCACGCCGCGGTCGTAAATGACGTTGGCGTTTTGATCCCGCGGATCCTGCTCGTCCCCGGGTTGAAATGCAAAAGGAGTGTGAATGAGATAGAGATCCAGATACTGGAGGCCGAGTCTGTCCAGACTCGCCTCGAAGGCTGGTTCGACACGCTCGGGCCGGTGATTGGAGTTCCACAGCTTCGTGGTGACAAAAATGTCTTCGCGCGCGAGCCCTCCCGCAGCAAGTCCTGCCGCAAGCGCCCTCCCTACCTCGCGCTCGTTCCTGTATCGTTCTGCGCAATCGAAGTGTCGAAATCCGGCTTCGAGCGCGTCTCTGGTCGCCGTTATCGTCACGGCTGCGTCGGGAATCAAGGTGCCAAAGCCGAGTGCAGGCATCCGGCCGCCTCCATGGTTAAGGGGAATTTTTGTCGTTCGCAGATCAACAGGCTCAACCATGGTTGTTACACCTCCAAATCCGTCGGACTCTGCCGTAATTGCGGGTCAGACCGCTGCTAAAGTCAGGCAGTTTACAACCAAATCAGTGGCCAAGGTCTGGTTAGTTCTTCTCGTTCCTTGGCCCAGAATCGATGACGACGGCTCGACGTGAGTTCTTGAGCACTTGTTAACACCCTGTGACTTCACATCCTTCCGCTCCCTGCAGGTAGGAATCACTAGTCGTGATCCCGTGAAACGGTTATATATTGTCACCCGCTCGGCGCGGGTCTGGAGTGACGTGGAGGCAAGAAAATCACACAACTCAGGAGGCAGCTATGAGCACCAACGCAGTCCGTGGTATCGACACCAAGGTCGTACCAGTCGACATGAAGTTTGAGATTGTCGTCATTCCCGTCTCCGATGTTGAACGCGCCAAGGGGTTCTACGCCAAGCTCGGGTGGCGGCTCGACGCCGACTACGACAACGGTAAAGACTTCCGCATAATCCAGTTCACGCCGCCCGGCTCCGGGTGCTCGATCATTTTCGGCAAGAACCTCACTCCGGCTACACCCGGGTCCGCCCAGGGCCTCTATCTGATCGTCTCTGACATTGAGGCCGCCCGCAAAGACTTGCTCGATCACGGCGTCCAGATCAGCGAGGTATTCCACAACGACGGCGTGTACGCGGGCACGGACGAACCCTTCCTGTTTGGACGAGTCCGCGTCGGCGGTCCGGATCCCGAGCATCGCAGTTATCGCTCGTTTGCTTCCTTCCGCGATCCCGACGGCAACGGGTGGCTGTTCCAGGAAATCACCACGAGGCTCGCAGGCCGCATCGACTCCGCGGCTACAACCTTCGCCTCGGCAAGCGATCTGGCGAGCGCCATGCGGCGCGCCTCGGCCGCCCACGGCGAGCACGAGAAGAAGATCGGTGCGGCCGATCCGAACTGGCCCGACTGGTATGCCAAGTACATGGTGGCGGAGCAGGCCGGGACAGAATTGCCGACGTAACCGACATCGGCGGCCAGCAGCTCGTCCAGGAGTGAGGACCCGGACCTCACCCCGGTCGTCTAAGGTCCCTGTCAGGCGGATCGCCGGAAACACACGCCCGATTCGTGTTCGCGTGCCCAGTTGTTACTGGTAGACGGGAGTTGCGCAGATTTGTGCTAGTGCGTCCGACACCGTCTGGCTCAAACGACCTCGGAGGAGAAAGGCTCAGATCCATTCCGTTCCCGGCTTTAGCGGTCTCCTATGCCAATTGAGACCGGAAGGCCGGCAGAAGTTCTCGCTCGAGACCAGGCGCACATTCTGTTGACCATGGAGGGACCTGGAATGACAATTGGCCCTATTGATGAGTCACAACGCAAAGCAGCAAAAGTCGCGGGAATTGCTTATCTCCTCACGCTCGTAACAGTCGTCTACGCAAACTTTGGTATCCACGATCGTCTGATTGTCGCAAGCAATGGGGAAACCGCCCGGAACATCGTCGAGCACGAGCGACTGTTTCGTGTCGGCATTGCGGGCGATCTCATCTATTGCGCAGGCGTCATCGTGCTTCTTACCGCGCTTTACGTAGTTCTCGAGCCAGTCAGTCGTGGTCTTGCCTTGCTTGCGGCATTCTGTAGGCTCGTTTTTGTCTTGATGTGGCTTGCCATGGCGCTCAATCTCTTTAACGCCCTGCGGCTCCTCACCGGCTCTGATTACTCGCGGGCATTTGATGCGGCGTCACTGCAGGCCTTGGCGAGTCTCTACCTCGGCTCTCGTTTTGACTACTATTACGTTGGATTACTGTTTGGTGCACTGGCGTCCACGGTTTGCGGCTGCCTTTGGTTCAAGTCCCGCTATATTCCTCGAGCGCTGGCTGGCTTCGGCGTAATCTCCTCGGCGTTTTGCGTGGCGTGTACGTTAGCTTTCTACATTTTCCCGAACTTCAACAAGCTCGTGAACCTCTGGTGGTTTGATTCGCCGATGACTGTTTTCGATATCGTGCTGAGTTTTTGGCTTCTGTTCAAGGGATTAAACCTTTCTGGGCAGCCAAGGCCAGTGTGATTTCATAGCAACGTCGGCTTCTTGAACCCCAGTAGACTTTGGGAGAGTCGGAGCAGGGACCGGAGTTGCCCACGCCCCCTCCGCGGACCCCGACGAGCGGACACCCCGCCCCTGGTTGTTATCCTTGACGCCAATGCCCAGGCCCCAATCGACGTCGCTAAACGACGGCCTGCTATACTCGGCGCTAGAGGCGTCGTGGTGAGAATTAACCGCGCTGTTTTCGGGATAGGGCTGTGCATTTACCTCACAAGTTTTTTCCTCATTGCCGCTTCCGGCCCAGGCCCGGCACCCGATCCCGGCTCACGCGGTTATTCCTGGGCATGGTGGGCTCTCGTTATACCTTGGCAGGAGATCGGTCTTTGGAGTCAGACTCCCTGGCTCCTGCCTGCCGTAGCGGTCGTTGGGTTGATCAACCCGGTATTCCTCATCGGAGTTGTCGTCTTAGTGATGCATTACCGGCGATGCTTCGCGGTGTTGAGGATAATCCTTCTGGCGATGTTTCCCCTTTGCTGGGTTCCGTTTTTGTTCGGGATTCATCCTCGCCAGGGATACGCCCTGTGGATAATCGGGATGGTCGTTACTCTGTTTTCTAACCGACGCGAGCAGACCTCAGCTTCTTCCGTCCTATTCAAACCGACAGTGACAAACTGACGTTTTCTCCACGAGCTTACGCGAGTGAACGAGCCCGAAATGTGAACCGCCGTCTTCATGTAGCTCGTCGCCGCAGCGTCCTGTGCCTACCCCTCATCGACGCGCCAACCGGACTTCTTAAGCCGTCTCGGCGCGTGTGAATCCTTGGACACAGCGTTAGCCCGTGGACACTCTGGTCTATTCACGATTTGGATACTATGTGCTGCAGATCTTAGTGAAAACAAATGGAAGTCGGCTTGCAACGGCACCTTCGACCAGGCAAGCCGCATCGCATCGGCACTCGCTTGACGAGGAAGCATGGGGCGTTCTGGATCTCAAATCCGAGAACGGCGAGCTGATTCCGGTTGTCACGATGGATCTGGAGACCGCGGTCGCATCGGCAGTCGCAGCCGAAACGCTTCCGGGCACTGCGACCGAAGCCTTGAAAGCCCAAGCGGTGGTCAGCCGTTCCTATTTCATCGCAGGCGCGGGTCGGCATCTGGATTTCGACTTCTGCGATCTCACCCACTGTCAATTGATTCGCGAGCCGCCTGCCGCCGAAAGTCCCGCGGCCCAAGCCGCTCGCGCAACCCGCAATCTCGTGCTGACCTACCAGGACAAACCCTTCGCCGCTATGTTCACACCGAGCTGTGGAGGGCATACGCGTACACCCCAGCAGGTCGGTCTGCCCCAGAACGGTTATCCGTACTTTGCGGTGCTCTGCGACTATTGCCACCAGTACCCGATCCTCTGGACCCGCAAGGTGTCCCGCGAAGACGCCGCGCTGCTGGTGCTTCGCGGAGAAAACGGCCGCCTCGACGTGGGGCGAAGGCTCGGATGGGATGCCGTCCCCAGCAATAACTTCACTGCCGAGGAAGTGGACGAAGGAGTCCTTCCTCAGGGTGTTGGCCATGGTCACTGACTCGGTTTATGCGAACGCGGCGCCCGGGCAATGGCCGAACGCGGATCGGAATTCCGGGCGATACTCAACCATTACTTCCCAAACAGCTACTTGCAAGAACTTGCCTCCGCTAAGTGACCGGTATCGTGCAACTTACACGTCAGGAGGGTACCGCGAGCGAAACGAGGGCGCGTGTTGTCATCCAACGCAAGTCGCCCGGACCTGCAGGCCCATCGGCAAGATCGCTGCCCAGGCCACAAAACTTGCAATTTGATATGTGTTCATCTAGATTCAGCTTTCTCTATTCTAATGTATGGCCAAGAAAACAAAGCAGCGTATGCGCGAACTCGTTCCCCTGCAAAAGGCGCCGACTGGCATCGCGGGCCTGGACGAGATCACCGGAGGCGGCTTGCCACAAGGCCGCACCACCATCGTTTGTGGAGGCCCGGGGTGCGGCAAGACCATGCTCGGAATCGAGTTCCTGGTTCGCGGGGCTCTTGAGTTTAACGAGCCCGGTGTGCTCATGGCCTTCGAAGAGACTCCCCAGGACATCGCCAGCAACGTAGCGTCGCTTGGCTTCGACATCGAAAAACTCGCAGCCGAGAAAAAGCTGTTCCTCGATTACATCTCGGTCGAACCGAGCGAGGTGGCAGAAACCGGAGACTACGATCTGGAAGGCCTGTTTATTCGTCTCCAGAATGCTGTGGAGACGATCGGCGCCAAACGCGTGATGTTCGACACGGTCGAAGCGCTATTCACGGGTTTCGCAAATCCGGGAATCTTGCGCGCGGAATTTCGACGGCTGTTCCGTTGGCTCAAGGATCGTGGACTCACCACCGTCCTCACGGCGGAGCGGGGTGAGGGCACGCTGACGCGGCAGGGACTGGAGGAATACGTATCGGACTGCGTGATCCTGCTCGACCATCGTATCAAGGACCAGATTTCGGCCCGGCGCCTGCGGGTCGTAAAGTACCGCGGCACGAAACATGGCGCGGACGAATATCCATTTCTGATCGACCAGCGCGGAATGTCGGTGCTGCCGATCACGGCGCTGCAGTTGAAGCACGAAGTTTCAAACGAGCGGATCTCATCCGGCGTGGCGGACCTGGACGAAATGCTGGAAGGGAAGGGGTATTACCGCGGTTCGACAATCCTGCTGAGCGGAACGGCCGGCAGCGGCAAGACCACGCTTGCCGCGTCGTTGGTGGATGCAACCTGCCGAAGGGGCGAGCGCTGCCTGTACATCGATTTTGAGGAATCGCCCCAGCAAGTCGCCCGCAACATGAAATCTGTCGGCATCGACCTCGGGCAGTGGTCCGACAAAGGGCTCTTGTTCCACGAAGCGTGGCGTCCAACGCAATTTGGGATCGAAATGCATTTACTTCGTATCTACAAGTTAATTGAAGAGGTGAAACCCCAGGTCGTAGTGCTGGACCCGATAACGAATTTGATCAGCAGCAGCAGCGAGAAGGAAGTTTACTCGATGCTGTTGCGTCTGATCGACTCGATGAAAAGCACCGGAATCACCGCCGCTTTCGTCAGCCTCACCGGCGGCAGCGATTCGCTTGAGGGCACCAACATCGGCATTTCCTCGCTCACCGACACCTGGATTCTGCTCAGAGACGTCGAGTTGAATGGCGAGCGCAACCGCTGCCTGTATGTCTTGAAGTCGCGCGGAATGGCGCACTCCAATCAACTTCGAGAGTTTGTGCTGACCGGTGACGGGATTCAATTGGTACCGGCATACATCGGCTCTGGAGGCGTGCTGACAGGTTCTTCGCGGGTGGCCCAGGAAGCGAAAGAAAAAGCCGACGCCCTGTTGCGCCAGCAAGAAGCGCAAGCGAATCGGTTGCGGATCGATCGCAGGCGCCTGGCGCTTCAGGCGCAGCTGGAATCGTTGAAGGTCGAACTGGCCGACGTCGAACGAGAAGCCGCAGAAACGGGTCTGGAAGAGCACCAGCGCGAGGCAGAACTGAAACTCGACCGAGAAAGAATGGCTGAGAGTCGGGGCTCGAAGTAAATGAGCCAGTTTCGCAAGAAACGAGGTCCCAGAACAATGCCTTCGAAATCCAAAGCCAAGAAATCCCCGAAGTCAACGATCGACCTGCGGCTTTACGTGGCCGGGCAGACCCCAAAGTCACTCGCGGCGATTTCAAACCTGAAGAAAATATGCGACGACCATTCCGATGCTGCTTATCATATTGAGGTGATTGACCTCGTCAAGAACCCTGCCTTGGCAAGAGACCATCAGATCGTGGCAATCCCCACGCTTGTTCGCAGCCTGCCGGTACCAATCCGCAAGATCATCGGGGACCTGTCTGACACCGACCGGGTCCTGGTGGGCCTGCAAATCGTCGGACCTGGAGCTTGCTGAGCTGCGGCTGCTGCTTACAGTGAATCCTAACAAACTCAGCCGTCATACAGGATACTCCCTATATCGCAACGCTCGGCAAACGAAGAAAATCACACCCTGACCAAACAGGCCAATTCGAGGAAAACCCGGCGAGTACCTAAGAAAGTCGCCCGCTCGACGGCTCAGGCCGTGCCGCAGGCGGAGGAATCTCAGGAAATCGTTCTGGCCATTCGCCGTGGCAAGATCGACGCCCTGGTGATTGAGGGCGCCAACGGCGAACAGGTCCTGACCTTGCAGGAGTCCGACCACGCCTACCGGGTGCTGGTCGAGACGATCAACGACGGAGTCGCAACACTGGATCCCTCCGGCCGGATTCTTTACGCCAATAGCCGTTTTGGCGCGATCCTAAGGCTTCCCTCGGCGAATTTCATCGGCACTCCTCTGCAGGGCCATATTTCGTTGTCCGATCGAGGGGCGCTGGAGAAATTAATCGCGCAAGGAGCCAGGGAGAGCGCGCAGGGTGAGCTGACCCTGAACGTTGCCGAAGGACGCTCACGGATCGTACGGCTGGCTCTGGCCCCGATCAACGACTCCGAGCACGGGAATCTGTGCGTGGTCGCAACCGAACTCACCGAGCTGGTCGAAGCGAACGAAGCGCTGCGGTCCAATGAAGAATCGCTTCAGCTGCTCTCCGCCCGCCTGCTGAAACTTCAAGATGAAGAGCGGCGCCATATCGCCCGCGACTTGCACGACATCACCGGCCAAAAGCTTGCTGTTCAGTCGATCACCTTGTCGCAATTGACGGCCCGCCAAAAGTTAAACGCACAGTCCCAGGCTCTGGTTGCCGAGTGTGTGAAGTTGAACCAGCAAATCGGAGAAGACGTTCGCACTTTATCCTATCTCTTGCATCCGCCTTTACTGGATGAGCTGGGTCTTTCCTCGGCCGTGAAATGGTACGCCGAAGGTTTTGAAAAAAGGACCGGCATTCGCGTCGCCGTGGACATTGCTTCCGATTTCCTGCGGCTACCACCCGATGTGGAAGTGACGCTGTTCCGGATCATCCAGGAAAGCCTCAACAATGTTCACCGGTATTCCGGCAGCCACACAGCATCCGTTCAGGTCAGGGCGACACCGGAAAAAACGATCGAAGTTAAGGTAAAGGACTTCGGCAAGGGCATAAGCCCGGGCGTGCTCAACTCCTCGACGGGTGTCGTAGCTCCCATCGGAGTCGGCATCCAGGGCATGAAGGAACGAATCCGCCAGTTGTCGGGGAAACTCGAGATCACTTCTCGCGTCAACCGCGGGACCGTGGTCACGGCGACCATACCCCTAAGGGCAGCCGGGACCGCCGCGGCCGTCGAGACTGCGTTCCCGACGGCCGATTCCGTAGCTGAGCCTCGTCCCAGAACCCGAGGCTCGCGCAGGAAAATCCTGATCGCGGATGATCACGAAATGCTGCGTCGAGGCATCCGTGCCATGCTTGAAACCGAGACCGAGTGGGAAATTTGCGGTGAGGCGATCAACGGGCAGGACGCCGTGGACAAGGCCCGCAGCCTGCGTCCGGATCTGGTGATTCTTGACATCAATATGCCGATACTGAACGGTCTTGCGGCCGTGCGCCAAATCTTGCGTAACTCGCCGGAGACCAAAGTTCTGGTGTTCACCATCCACGATTCCGACCAAACAGCCACAGAAGTAAAGGAAGCCGGCGCACACGGATACTTATCAAAAAAGAATGCCGGCGCCGACCTGTTGAGCGCAGCGAAGGATCTTCTGAAAGACGCAATCTCCTACTCTGCGGCTACCGGACCTGCGAATTAACCTTTCCTTGCAAACGCCCAGATCCTGCCCATCACTGGGCTTCTAAAGCCCAAGCCTCCGACTCATTGTGTCGAAGTTCAGGTCAGAGTACGATTCGCAGCTGGTGATCAAGCCCCCTAACAGGAAGATCGCTTTGCTTTGGTTTTGAGACTTCGGCATGAGTTCGGATTCATCCAAAGGCGGGATTTCAAAAGCGTCGCCGCGCCTGAAAGCCAGAGTTACAGGCGCAGTCTATTTACTCTACTTTCTGACCGCAATATCTGCGGTATTGCTTATCGGCCGCGGGCAATCGACCTACGGCCTCGTCGCCAACCTCATCTCGATCGCGTTCTATGGAACTCTGACGGTTCTTTTCTATTACCTGTTCAGGCCCGTGAACTCGATCCTCTCCCTGCTCGCAGCGGTCCTCGGCCTGGCAGGATGCCTGATTACAGTTCTCAACCTGTTTCATCTCGCCGCGCAGGTCAGCCCGTTGGTATTTTTCGGACCTTATTGCCTCCTGTTGGGCTACCTCATTCTCCGGTCCACGTTCCTGCCCCGGATTCTAGGTGCGCTGATGGTGCTTGCTGGCTTGGGTTGGCTGACCTTTCTGATTCTGCCGCCCTCAAGCCATGCTTCTGGTTACATCGAGACTCTGGGCATCGTCGCTGAAGGATTGCTGATGCTGTGGCTCCTGGTCCTCGGCGTGAACCCCGAGCGTTGGAGCGAGCAAGCCGCCGAATCCGGGCAAACGCGAACGAACTTACCCTGATTGCGTCGCCGGTCGGACTCTTGGGTTGGAAGCAGGCAGGCATACCTGCAGATGTGCGTTCGGGTCATCGCTGTACAAAACGTTCCGGAGACCTGGTTTACACCTTCTGGTTCGACTAATCCTGCTAAGCGGGCCGTCACGAAGTTTCTAAGACAGAGCCTGAGCGCGTTCGACCGGCAGACTTGCGGCTTCCCATCCTGCGACGCCGCCGGCAATTTCCCCTACCGAATCAAATCCACTGCGTCGCAGCAGGCTTGCGGCGATGGACGACCGGTAGCCGCCCGCGCAATAAACCAGCAGAGGACGGTCTCTCGGGATCTTCTCCATGTTCTTCGCCAGATGATTCAGCGGGATACTCAGGCTTCCCGCGATGTACTTCTGATCGCGCTCGCGGGGCGCGCGAACGTCAATTGCGAGCGGCGGCTCGCTCGACGTCAGAAGTTCGGCGGCGAACGGCGCGCTGAGGCGCTCTGTGAAGGTGACCAGTTCCGGCCGCGATTCCAGACTGTGCAATCCATCCTGTAAGTATCCGACGATGTGATCAAAGCCAATTCGCCCCAGCCGGGTGGCCGACTCGGCCTCGCGGCCTGGATCTGCGATGATTACGATCGGATGATCCCGATCCAGCACCGTTCCGGCCCAGGTTGCGTACTGGCCGCCGAGGCCTATGTTTATGCTGCCTGCCAGATGCGCCGCCGCAAATTCGGCGGGCTCGCGGGTATCGAGAATCTGCGCATCAACGGCTTGCAATGCAAGCACGCCTTCAAGCGGAATCGGGTTCACACGGGCGAGTGTTTCATCAAGCGTGGGACGCTCTTGGCTGTTCAGCACGGCATCATAGGTGAAGTAGGCGGGAGCTTCCGGTTGGTCGGCAGTGACCACCTGGATGAACGCTTCTTTGCT
>DATBXX010000065.1:0-15340 GCA_036514055.1 Candidatus Acidiferrales bacterium | reverse complement strand
ACTATGCGGTGGTGGCATGAATCGATATCGACTGGTGCATACGACTGACTTTGTCTATGACGGGCCCGTCTCAGAGAGCTACAACGAAGTCCGGTTGCGGCCGCTTCACGACGAGCGGCAGAGCTGCCTCTCGTTCCGTCTGACCACGACCCCGCATTCGCGCGGCACTGCGTACCGGGACGCCTACGGGAATTGGGTGCATCAGTTCAACGTGCTGACCGAGCACCGCAGGCTCCGGGTCGAGGCTGAGTCCGTGGTTTTGCGGCACGAAGCCTTCGACGCGCCCGCCGACCGGACCACGCTTGCCGAGTTCGATTCCCACAGCCACCAGCTCGATGAGGAACACTTCGATTTCGTGGCTCCGACCGGGTTTGTGCCCCATCTGGTGCACTTGCGCGAAATCATCGAAGCGGCCGAGAAATCCTGCGACCAGACCGTGGCGGGATTCGCACAGGCGGCGTCCGACCTGGTCCACCAGCGCTTCCGCTACGTGAAGGGTGCCACGCACGTGCACTCCTCCATTGAAGACTCCCTTTCACTCGGCGCCGGCGTCTGTCAGGATTTTGCTCACCTGCTTCTCGGGGTGGTACGAATGCGCGGAATTCCAGGTCGATATGTCTCGGGATACCTGGTCCCCGGCAGCACGGCTTCACCCGAAGCCAAGCAAGAGGACGTAATTGGCGGACAGGCCTCGCACGCCTGGGCCGAAATTCTGATACCGAATTCCGGCTGGATCGGACTGGATCCAACGCTAGGCAATCCGGTCGGCCTGCGGCATATCCGCATCGCGAGCGGCCGCGACTATGGAGACGTGGCGCCGGTGCGCGGCGTCTACAAGGGCCACGCCGGGCAGAGCCTTTCCGTGGACGTACGCGTTCGCCCGGCGATTGACGATGCCGGTTGCGAACAGCTCAACAAAATCACGGTAGGGCCGGTGGCACCGCCGTCGATCCTTGAACGCCCCCAGCAGCCTGCGCAGCAGCAACAACAACAGCAGCAGTAGGCGCCAGGCAAATGTGTTACCCGCCGACAGCCCCACTTTACATCCCCGCCTGCATTGGCTAACGTAGGCTCAGGATTTCCACGCGGCGGCTTGCGAGCAAAATGGCCACACCCTTGGTGGGAAGTGATCTGCTGTTCACGCTGGTTCTGAAAGTGGGCTGGGCGGCAGCGCTTGCGGCGTTGCTGGTTCGCTTCCGTTCGTTTCGCAAGCTGGTCTTCACTGAAAACCGTGACTCGGACCAGAAAGTCATGTTGCTGCTTTTTCTGGTCCCGCCGCTTGCGATCGGCGCGATGCTGCGGCTTGTCGCGAACTATCGTTTTTTCGACCTGACCCTGGAAGGCTCGTTTCTGATGGGGCTGATTGGCGGCCGGGTGGTCGGTCTGCTCGGGGGATCGCTGATCAGCCTGCTGCCGTTCGGATTCCACGAATGGCTTGCTGCTCCGGTCGCAGCGCTGGTCGGGCTTCTGGCCGGCACGATCCGCCAGGCCATGCCTGAAAAAGAAGATGTCTGGCATTTCGGGCCTTTTCTGTTTCTCAGCATTCCGCAGTGGCTTCTGAAGCTGGCGCGGAATCGAAGGGGCAACTGGGCCATGCTGCCGCTGTTCTGCTGCGCGGCGCTCGAAGTCGGCCTGATTACGCTCGGCGACTTTGTGCCCTCGCGCTGGATATTCTCGATTCATCCGGCGAATTGGGGTTACGCAGCCCTGGTGGTGCTCTCGTCGGTGATGTGCGTGGCCATGGCCGTGAAGATCTGGAACAACACGCGCATCGAGATGAACCTTGAGCAAAACCAGCAGCACCTGCTCAAGGCGCGCATGGACGCCCTCACCAGTCAGATCAATCCCCATTTCCTTTTCAACACGCTCAACACCGTCTCCTCGCTGATTCGCTTCGATCCGGACATGGCCCGCGGCGTGGTGCTGAAGCTTTCCAACATCCTGCGGCGGCTGCTGCGGAAGCATGAGACCTTCGTTCCCTTGCGGGAGGAGCTTGATTTCATCGACGACTATCTGGATATCGAAGTCATTCGCTTCGGGCGCGACAAGCTGCAGATTTTCAAGGAAATTGACGAAGAGACGCTCGACGCGTTCGTGCCCAGCATGCTGCTGCAGCCGATTGTTGAAAACGCAATCAAGCATGGTCTGGCGCCGCGACTGGCGGGAGGTCAAATCCACATCCGCACGCGCCGCCGCGACGGGCGGCTGGCGATCGAAATCGACGACAATGGCATGGGCATGACACCGGATCGTCTACTCGAGGTCTACGGCGGCGGCATCGGGATCAGCAACGTCCACGAGCGTCTGCGGCTTCTGTACGGCGACCAGTTCGAAATGGATATTCGCAGCCAGGAAGGCGAGGGCACGCAAATCCGGATCGAGATTCCCGAACTTGCCACCCTGGAGCCAGCCGCACTCTAGACGCACGGCAGTGCGGACGACTGCATCCCACAGCTTCTGCGAGGCGTTTGCCCAATAGGAGGGGGAATCTTGGCGGGTTCAGAAATTCGTTGGTCGGAAACCTGGCATCTGGCGATTGAGGCCCTGCGCGCCAACCGCGTGCGCGCCGCGCTTACCATGCTCGGAGTCGTGATCGGCAGCGCGTGCATCGTGCTGGTCGTTACCGTCGGGCTTACCGGCCGCACCTACGTTCGCCACCAGATCGAGGCTGTGGGATCCAATATCGTCTTCGCCTCGCTTGCGCAACCCACCGTTTCGCAGACCGTTTCACTGGGCGACCGGATATCGCTTGCCGATCTCGATGCTGTGCGCCAGGAAATACCCCAGGCCGTTCACGTTGCCGGCACCAACGACATCCCTTCCTCCATCGTGGCGGCGGGACAGACCTGGCCGGTCGTCCTGATTGGCGTTACGCCTGAGTTTCAGCAGATTCGCCATCTGATCCTCCCGCGCGGCCGCTACTTTGATGACACGGACTTTTCAAGCGTCAGCAAGGTGTGCGTGGTCTCAAAACATCTGGCCGAGGTGGCCCTGCCGGACCAGGACCCCGTCGGGCAACGGATCCGGGTGGGCGAACTGACGTTTACGGTGATCGGTGTTTTTCGCGAGCGCATCGACACGTTCGGTCAATCTGAGATCCGCACAGACTCTCTGCTGGTGCCGTTTCCGTTGGTCGGCTACTACACCGGCGACGCCTTCGTTGAAACACTTTACGCGCAGGCGAACCGGCCGGAGAATGTTCCGCTCCTCACCGAGCGAGTGGCTCAGGTATTGAAGGCCCGCCACCGGCCCGAGGCCGAGTACAGCGTCCAGAATCTGTCGTCCATCCTGGACACTTCACGGCGCATTTCCTTCGCGCTGACGATTGTTCTCTTGCTGGTTGCGCTGCTCGCACTTCTGATTAGCGGCATCGGCATCATGAACATCATGCTGGTCACGGTGACCGAACGCACGCGCGAGATCGGGATTCGCAAAGCCATCGGCGCGCGCCCCCAGGAAATCCTCTACCAGTTCCTGTTTGAAGCCATACTGATCAGTGGGGTTGGCGCGGTGGTCGGTATCCTTTTGGCCGTGGCCATCCCTCTTTCGGTCTACATCCTTGCGAAGTTCCTGCCCCTGCCTGACGGACTTTCCATCCCGGTTTCCTGGCTGTCGGTGATTCTTGCCTTTGTGGTCTCCTGCGCGACCGGCGTGCTGTTCGGATACCTGCCGGCCAGAAATGCCGCCCAGCTGCAGCCGGTGGAATCTCTGCGCTTTGAATGAAACCTCGGCCGTTGAGTCTGCGAGCGCGTGCGTTCAACCACCGCTTGATCGCCGGTCGGCGATCCCGGGTGAGACGAACCGGCCCGGGCGGGTCGTCGGTTGACTGGTTCTGTGCCGGCTGCGCGCGAGGCTTACTCGGAATCCGACGGATGTACTACAATGTTGCGCATGAGCAGCGAGGCTCATCCGGTCACCTATTCCGTCGTCGTGCCCCTGTACAACGAACAGGAAAGCGTTCCCCAGCTGTACGTCAAGATCATTGACGTGATGGACGCCGTTGGTGAACCCTTCGAGATTATCTTTGTCGACGATGGCAGCCGCGATGGAACCTTCCGCCAGCTTTCAGAGATTTCCCGCGATGACGGCCGAGTTCTGGTCGTCTGCCTCCGCCGTAATTTCGGCCAGACGGCTGCACTGAAGGCGGGCTTCGATCATTGCCAGGGTGAAATCATTATTTCGATGGACGGGGATTTGCAGCACGACCCCGCGGAAATTCCCAAGTTCCTTGAAAAAATGAAGGAAGGCTACGACATCGTGAGCGGCTGGCGCGTCGCGCGCACCGATGCCTGGCTCACCCGACGACTTCCGAGCCGCGTCGCCAACCGCATCATGGCCAAGCTCTCCCGGGTGGACCTGCATGATTTCGGCACCACCTTCAAGGCCTATCGCCGCGAGACGATTTCAGAAATCAGTCTCTACGGGGAACTGCACCGGTTCATTCCGGCGCTCGCAAGCTGGGCGGGGGCATCGATTGCCGAAGTGCCCATCACCAATGTTCCGCGCAAGAGTGGCAAATCAAACTACGGCATCTCGCGCACCATTCGCGTGCTGCTGGACCTCATCAGCGTGAAGTTCCTGCTCGACTACTCGACCCGGCCTCTGCAGCTGTTTGGCCTGGCGGGCCTGGCGGGTCTGGCAAGCGGTAGCGGCATCGAGCTGTGGGCCTTTGTTCGGAAGGTTTTCTACCACGAGAGCCTCATGGTCGATCATGGCCCGCTGCTGCTGTTGGGAATGGCCCTGGTGATCGGGGGCATTCAATTCATCGCCATGGGGCTGATCGGCGAACTTCTGGCCCGCACCTATTACGAAGCGCAGAATAAGCCCATTTATTCGGTGCGCGCGCTCATCGGTCGCAGGGGCGGGAACGCGCGACGCAGCGAGCCTCCTCGAACAGCCGGCGCGGCCGGCCGTTAGCATGACAGGCGAAGGCCCCTCTGTGTCCGGGCCCCGCGAAACCGCCCCAGATGCTGCCTCCCCCGCACGACCCCTCCGGCGGACCTTTTGGGTGCTGGTACGACTGGCAATCGCTGGCGTTCTGCTTGCCTATCTTGCCAAGTCCGGAATGATCGACGTGCGGGCGCTGTCGCGGCCGTTCACGGCCTGGCTGATCGCACTTGTCGCCGTCGCTCTGATCCTGGTCGACGTGTCGCTGATGGCGCTTCGATTCTCCTTGCTCTTCAGGCCTCTGGGGCTGTCCATTCCCTGGGCCAAGTCCTTTCAACTGACGATGGTCAGTTTCTTTTTTGCGCAATTTCTGCCTGGCGCGGCCGGTGGGGACCTGGCAAAGCTTTTCTATGCCGCCAAGGACTACAAGGGCCGCCGCTCGGAGATTGTCACCGTGTCGCTGTTTGATCGCGCGATCGGGATGTTTTCCTTGCTGGTTATGCCCTGGATTTTCGCTCCGGCGTTCTGGCGATGGATCCAGGCAACCGCAGCTCTGCGCGCGTTGCTGGCTACGTCTGCGGCGCTCGCGGCCGCGATCCTGGCCGGTTTTCTGGCTTGCCTGCACTTCCAGTCGCTGACCGAGCGAATCGCGCAAGCGTTGTTCGGATTCTTGCCCGGCACGCAATGGCCCGTGCAAGTGATTCGAACTGTCGCCTCCTATCGCCACAACCTTGGCACCGTCATCGCCGCATTCGTCATCTCGGTGGTCGCCAATTCCTTGCTTCTCATCGTGATGGTGCTGGCTGTGTTCGTTCTGAATCCCGCTGGCCTGGATTTGAAAATGTGTCTGATCGTTCCGCTGGGCTTCGTTGCCAACAGTCTGCCGTTTACCCCCGGCGGCCTGGGCGTCGGCGAGGCGGCGTTCAACGCGCTATTTACCGTCGCCGGGCTCACCGGAGGCGCCGAAGCGCTTCTGTGCTGGCGAGTCTGGACCGCGCTGGTTCGCCTGCTGGGGCTGGTCTTCTATCTACGGGGCATCGAGCGGGTTTTCGGCCACCACGGCGCTGCCAGCCACGCGGCCCGCGAGGCTCAACCCTAGCTCGCTTGGGTGTGGCGTGATCGGTTCGAGCAAGCTCACTCGCCGTAGCACCCGGCATCGAAATGTCGCTTGCCACTCTTCCTCGCCACGGGGTAAAACGTTACAATCAAATGGATTCAATCTGACCATCGCGATTCGAGACAATTAAAAGCGGGATTTCCTACAGGAGGGCACATGAGGATTGCCGTGCTGGGCGGAGACGGCTACTGCGGTTGGGCGACGGCTCTGTATCTGTCGCAGAAGGGCCATACGGTCGCCATCATTGACAACTTCATCCGCCGCCAGTGGGACTTTGAACTGGGCGTGCAGACCCTCACGCCGATCCAGCCGCTCCCGGACCGTCTGCGCGCATGGCACGAGCACACCGGCAAGAAGCTTGACCTTTTGATCGGCGACGTGACCGATTACGAATTCCTTGCCGAATCGCTCAATGAGTTCAAGCCCGAAGCGGTAGTCCATTTCGCCGAACAGCGCTCGGCGCCCTACTCGATGATTGATCGCCGGCATGCCGCGTTCACGCAGGTGAACAACGTCGTAGGCACGCTCAATCTGCTGTTCGCCCTTCGCGAATTCCATCCGGATTGTCATCTGGTGAAACTCGGCACCATGGGTGAATACGGAACGCCGAACATTGACATCGAAGAGGGGTATATCGAAATCGAGCACAACGGCCGCAAGGACGTGCTCCCGTATCCCAAGCAGCCCGGTTCCTTCTACCATCTGTCGAAAGTCCACGACAGCCACAACATCATGTTTTGTTGCCGCGCCTGGAAGCTGCGCGCAACCGACCTAAACCAGGGTGTTGTCTACGGCACGGTCACCGATGAAACCGCGCTCGATGAGGCGCTCATCAACCGTTTCGACTACGACGAAGTTTTCGGCACGGTTCTGAACCGTTTCTGCGCGCAAGCCGCCGTGGGACATCCGCTTACCGTGTACGGAAAGGGCGGCCAGACCCGCGGCTTTCTGGACATTCGCGATACCGTGCGCTGTATCGAAATCGCCTGTAAACACCCCGCAGCACCGGGCGAATTTCGGGTCTTCAATCAGTTCACCGAACAGTTCTCCGTTTTGGATCTCGCCCACAAAGTGCAGGCCGCCAGCAAGAAAATGGGGTTGAAGGTCGAGATTGACCACCTGCCTGATCCGCGTGTCGAGGCCGAGGCGCACTACTACAACGCCAAGCACTCACAGCTGATCGATCTGGGTCTCGAGCCGCACCATCTGTCGGATTCACTGCTTGATTCGCTGATGAATATCGCCATCGCCTATCGCGACCGCATCGATGCGTCGCTCTTCATGCCCCGCGTCGATTGGCGGAAGGCTCGCAACGATCGCAGGGATACGCAGCGCGTGTCGGTTGCGCCCTAAACGGCGGGCGTCGGTTGGAGCGTTCACAGATTGCGCAACGCGCCATCCCGCTGCTTCCAGCAAGCGAGCGCTTCTGCCGTGCTCGCGGCAAAATCCAAATCAAACGGGAACCAGGCGCCGCTCAAAGCGGCTTCAAATGCGGCGATGTAGCGCTGAATAATCGGTTCGCTTGATCCCAGAAAATCAATCGATGCGATCGTCTTGCCACCGCTCACAGTCCAGACTCGCCGCTCATCGGGCTGCTCGTAGGCACAGCGTATTTCGCCGGGGACCGATTTCGGGACGGCGTGCTGCCGAATTGCAAACAGGTGACATCCCAGATTGTCGATCACCGGAACCTTCAGCCGGTCGGGGCGTTCCATATAAAAGTGCCCGTTAAAAGTCAGACCCCCGCCCTGATCAAACTCCGTTCGCCATTTTTCGACCCGGTCCAGCAGACAGTACTGGTAATGTACCCCGGCGAGCACGTGCCGTGAGGTCGCAAGCCGGGCGAGCGGCTCGGTTTCAGAGCGAGGGAGCAGCCACGGTTTTTCGACGATCACGTGCAGCCCGGCGGTGATCGCCGCTTCGGCCATCACGGCAACGTGAGGGCCGGGCGAAGTGCAGAGCCAGGCAATTTGCGAGGCGCTTTCGGTGATGCGCGCGGTGAGGCGCCCTTTGAAATCCGATTCGCTCTCCGAGGGGTTGCGTCTGGTGCCTTCAACAAAAACGCTTCGACGCCCTTCGCCGGCCAGAATCGTGTGAATCCGGTTCGCCCAACGTCCACGGCCGAGAATAACGTAGGAAGGCGCTTCAGACACGGCTCGCACCGAGGTGGGCTGGGGCGTTCATCAACTGGAAGTATACCCAATGTGCGAGAAGTTCCCGAGGTATGCCGCTCGAGGTCGTTGAGCCCTCGACGAAGGCCGTGCTAAGTTGATAGGCGTCTCGGCGGGAAGATCGGCCCGGGCAACCGAGGACCGGCCCGAAACAGTGACCGGTAGCGCTGCCTTGCGCCGGTTGTCTGAAGGAATCTCATGGATTTCAGGATCAAGGAAACCCGAAAGACGGTACAGGACGTGCCGGGTTGGCTCACGCGCTCGGAAGGAACGCTGCTGTTCAACCTAGCAAAGAGCTGCGCGGGACGGGGCGTTATCGTTGAAATTGGCTCCTGGAAAGGCAAGTCGACCATATGGCTTGCGAAGGGTTCCCAGGCGGGCCCAAACGCCCGGGTCTATGCCATCGATCCGCATGCCGGTACTTCCGAACACCGTCGGCAGGGCAAGCCTTCCACCTTTGAGGAGTTCGAGCGAAATATTTCCCGCGCCGGGGTCACCGGTCTGGTCGTTCCGATCCGGGAGACTTCAGAAGTCGCTGCATCCAGCTTCGACCAGCCCATCGAGATGATTTTCATCGACGGAGACCACGACTACGAAGCAGTGAAGCGTGACTTTGAACTCTGGTTCCCGAAAGTCGTCGACGGCGGCGTGATGGCTTTTCACGACACCACGGTCTGGCAGGGTCCCAAGAAGCTTGTGGCCGAACGGATTTACAAGTCACAGGATTTTTGTGATGGCTCATTTGCCGGCTCGATCGCGTTTGCGACCAAGGTTCGGGAAAATACCGGCGGACAGCGCCTTCGAAACCGGCTCGCGCTGCTCGCCAAGAACTGCGTGGGGCCCCTGCAGGACTTTGTGGAAACTCAAATTGAGAATCACCAGCTGAAGACACGGCAACGGCGCAAATCCGGTGTTCCGTCACCCCAGGTCTAGGGCACGCCTAGCTGCTGCCAACCCTGTCGCAAACGATTTGCGCGGCCTTGACCGCGCTCACAACCTTTCCAGAAAAGATGTACAGCTCACCCGGCCGAGCCTCCTGAACGTAGAGGGTTCTGCGGTCCTGCTCTGGATTGTCCTCCACAACTCGCATGGTGAAACGCGATCCCAGATACGTGGCACCGAGCGACGCCGGTACGGCGAGTGCCGAGTCCTGTCGCATGGCATCGAACCGGCTGAACGGGATGGGCTCAAATGCCGGCCGATTCAGCAGGCCCGCGTACGGCTCAGGAATCGGTTCACCCGGATCGGTCGTCGTCCAGTGGTTGGTGTTCTTGGCCGAGCCAAACAGCGAGCGCGCGGAGCTGCCGTAGGGATCAAATGCGGTGAACGGTCCATCTACCACCACGAGTGAGACGCCGCGCAACATGGCAGGCAACTCGATCAATATTTTTTCGGCCACCTGGTACTTTGCCATCTTGAAAAGTCCGCGTCCCGGACCCAGCCCGTAGGTCGCCCAGATGACAAAGTCATATTCCGGTCTTGTCTGTGCGGGGAACCCGCGCTGCTCGAGCGGCACTTGAAGCTGTTTGAGGCGCGCTTCGATGAGAGTCCTTAGGACCTCGGGATCGTAGATCTGCTCGTCCACTTCGTAGCAGGTGTCGATGAAATCGAAATTGATCCACTCCGGATGGCAGGGTCTGCAGACCAGGCCATGTTTCGCCATGATCCGCTCATAGTGTGTTGGCGCCGTCTGTGATCCCTTGCGGGGAATCGCGTAGAAGTGCCGGCTGTTTCGGACGATCGCCGGACCGAAGGCCTGGGTAAACTCCGAGCGAGCCTCAAGCGTTTCGGCGATCGTTTCTGGGCTGCGGGGATAGTGGTAGCCGGAGTGGATCCGGTACTGATTGATGGCCGAGGCGGCGCGCAGGACCCCGAGCGGATCAAACAGGCGAACCTGGTGCCCCTGTTCGGCCAGACGAATCGCGATCGTCGATCCGTAGATCCCTGCTCCAGCGACGGCAACCTTAGCGCTCATAGGACGCGATTCGCGCTGTCAGCGGCCTGTCGGGTTCGGTTCCCGGACGGTTTGCCGACTGTGTCAGCGCATGATTGGTCAATAAAACCTTGCCCCCGCTTTTCGTCACGGTAAAGAGCTCGGCCGGTCCAACCAGGTCGTTGTAGTGCGGCAGTGCGGAGTCAAAGGTGAGCAGATAATAACGCTCCGGTTGGACCCACAGTTTCCGGAGGTCGGCGTCGCCGATAAATACCTGGGGCGCGCCCGGAGCCCAGGAGCCGTATTCCAGGTTGGCCCAGCGTCCATTCAGCATCAATCCGGTCCGGTCGGTATAGAAGAATACAGATGAAAACGCATAGTAATGATGGTCGACGATGAGCTCGCCACCGGGCGATTGGTCCAGCACCCGTGCAAGCGCACGCGAACCCATGTAGGGATCAAAGACCACCATCGCCCGACGCGCAGCATGGAAGAACAGAACCATCATCAAGGCTGCGGCAAGAAACGCCCGCTGTCCGGTTGCTCGAACCGTTCCCACCGCCCCGACGAGAAATGCGATGCCGGCAACAACCAGTGGCAGGCGAAGGTAGGCAAACGAGTCCAGGGTCAGGTCCTCCATATGGCCAAGCGAGAGCGTGTAGGCCTTCGGGTTACGGCTCAGCGCCGAGGAAATGTCTCCCGGTGTGGGGATGCCGTGCACGTGTACCAGGATCGCCAGGATCGCAACGGCTGCGATCGCCGAGATAACGCAAAGCGCGCGAGTTCCCCGGCGCACCCAATCGCCTCCGGCCGCCATCGCGGACGCGAGCAGCAGCGCGATCGCCGGGTAGCAGGGCATCGAGTAGTATTCCTGTGTTGTTGAGAATGTGAAAAAGATAAGAACGAACCCGATCCAACAAAGCGCGAGCAATCGCGCTTGCCCGGCGCGGTCGACAGGTTTGAAGGAAAGTTTCGCGAGAGCCGGGAAATACACGCTCCAGGGGAAAAGCCATACAAGATGGAGCAGCCAGAAGTAAAGACGGGGAACCGTGCTGTAATCCCTGGGATAGCGAAGATTCAGGAACCGCAGCACCTGCTCGTTAACGAAGTAATACCAGAGAAAACCGTGGTATTGGCCCGGTCCGTTGTGCAGAGTCCAGGCGAAAAATGGCGGATTGCGCACCGCGGCCAGGATATGCCAGGGCGCTGCGATCAGCAGCACGATCCCTAGGCCGGTGTAGGGATGCAGCCGCTTCCAGGTACGGGCGGAAAACAGCTGGCGGGTAAGACCCAGATAGATCACCGCCGCGGCCACCGGAAACAGCACCGAGATCAGACTCTTCAGCAGCAGTCCCGTGCCAAGACTTGCGGCCAGCACAAACGCCCAGAGGCGTGGATGGGGCTCCTGCTCGTCCACGGCCCGAAGCAGCGCCCAGATCGCCAGGGTCACCGTAAAGGTGACCATCACGTCCGGAATCAAAACCCGCGTGAACAGAAACAGCCCGACGCACGTGGACATGCACAGACCGGCGTAAAGCCCCGCCCGCTTGTCAAAGGCCCATGCGCCGAACGCCGCCGTCAGAAGGCACAGGGCGATTGCGGCGACAGCGATCGGGATCCGCGCGGCCCAGTCATGGACGCCGAAGATTTTGTACGATCCGGCTATCAGCCAGTAGACCAGCGGCGCCTTATCCAGAAAAATCACACCATCCAGGCGCGCCGTCACCCAGTCGCCCGACGCAAGCATGTTGCGCCCGATCTGAGCGTGTACGGCATCGACGTCGTCCATCAGCGACGGCGGCGAAATGATGCAACCAAGGTAGACGACGGCCGCAAACAGCAGCACGACCAGATACACGGCCACGCCTGATTCCGCGCCCAGCCGCTGGTATTTCATCCCAGTGTTGGTTTGATCCTCCATTACATTCTTTGCCCAGGGGCAGAGTGCGGAGATTTCAATGCGAACCGCCTTCCACTGCCCTGGGAGCAGCAGCCACGAGTCTGCCTTCCCGAAGGAAGTAGTCGACACCGCGCCACCGGATGGTCTTGCGTCCAAAGCTCGCGAGCCAAATGAAGAAGGCCATGAGGTCCCACAGGGGAATCAGAGGCATCTGTTTCCAAAGACCCTTCTGCTTCATTCCCCAGGTTCCGATCAGCCAGGCCATGGCGATTCGAAACAGCAAATAGCCGCCCAGGTAGGCGATCGCCGTCAGGAGCGTTGGCCGTATCGCGATCGCTATCAGCGCCCAGGGCAGACCCCAGGTGAAAATCAGGCCGACATGCCCCCAGGGCCGCATGTGGCGCTGCACGGTCGCCCAGCGTACCCGTTTGTTGAAAAGATCGCCGAGGGAACGGAAATCCGCAACCGATTGCACAACGTAGGGCAGCAGCTTGGTTTCCAGGCCCTGTTCGGAGGCAAAGCGCCCGATGTACAGGTCGTCGGCAGGACGGTTCTCAAGCACCTGGTATCCGCCGAAGCCGTCGATGTTCTTTCGCGTGGTAACGATTGTTTGGGCGAAAGCGAATTTTACGCCATCCAGTTTCCAGGCAATCATCACGTTCGCAAAAAAGTCGGAAATCATCGAGATGGACTGCAGTTCTTCAAGAAACGTTGTTTCTTTGGTCGAAACATACAGGCAGGTAGCCGCGCCGAGATTGGGGTCGCGAAACGGTGCGACCACAGTGCGAAGATAGTCCGGCCTGACGCGCACGTCGCCGTCGGTGATGACGAAGATGTCGTAGGCCGCCTCGTTCGTCAGCCGGTAGAGCCTGCCGACCTTGTCGTTGATCGCGTCACGGCCCGAACCCATGAGCAACCGGATGTCTCGATCGGGAAATTCCCGCACCAGCTTTTCCAGCAGCGGCAGGGCGGGATCGTGCGTATCGACGCAAAACAAGATCTCGTATTCCGGATAGTCCTGGCAGCAGAAGCTTCTGTAGTTCTCATACGCGCCGTCGTCGAGGCCTTTGATCGGCTTCAGGCAACTCACCGGCGGCAGGAAATCGGTGTTCACAGCGGTGTGGTGGCTGGCCTCGAGGAAAAATCGCGCCGTGCTGTAAATGGCCAGCAGGTAATAGATAAAGGGAATTGCGGCGACGGCAAGAACGGCGTATTGGACGATCGCGAAAATCGCTACACCTCATCGGTTGCGATGGCGTTCATATCCCGGCGCGAACCGGTGCCCGGCGCCCGGTAGCCAAACAACACAAACACCGAAAGATTCCGAACCGGATTACTCAAGTGCGGGAAACTGCTGCTTTGGATCGCGAAAAAGTTTAGCATGAAACCAAACCAAACTCGCTGGCACGCTGTGTCGCGAGATTTCCCTCCGGGCCGACTGAGTGTAGCAATGATGTGCGCCGTTTCGCATCGCGCCAAAAAGAATGTAGGATATGCGCGATGATTCGACGCGTCCTGACGGCCTTATTGGTTCTGATCCCGGTCCTTTCGGTCTCCTCAAAGGCCTGTACGTGTTCAGAGCAGGCGCCCGGCCAGTGTCCGGGCCTGCAGAAGGACGACGTCGTGTTCCTGGGCACCGTGACGGCGGTTGAGGACATCGCCTACGCTGCGCCGCGACCGCAGGATTCATCCGACACTGCGACCGATACTTCGTCAAAACCCGCCGCTCCGGTTGACATCATCGCTTCGCGGCTCACGCATTACCATTTCCACATCGACGAAAGCTTCGCTCCACCCGACGGAGCCGCATCGGCCGCCGAAATCGACATCTTTTCAGGCGGAGAGGACGGCGATTGCGGCTACCGATTCAAGAAGGGCCAGCAGTATGTCGTGTTCACCCACCAGGGAGTTGACAACCGCCTGTTTGCGACGATCTGCGGCGGCACGCGACCGGCGAGCGAGGCTCGAGCGCTCGTTCCGCAACTGCGTGCGATGCGCAATGGCCAGCGCGTTGCTTCCGTTTTCGGAGTGCTGCGGCGCTCTGAGCCTCCGTTTCTCGCGCTGCCGGATGATCCAGACGAGGTTCTTCCGAATATCTCGCTCAAGCTGCGTTCGCACGATGACCGCTTTGAAACCAGCTCAAATTCCGACGGCGTCTACTCCTTCTACGACGTGCATGCCGGTGTCTACAGCTTCACTGCACGACTGCCGGTGCGCATGGAACTGACCCGCAAGTCGCTCACCGGCGGGCTTCCGCCGTTCAGGATTCCCAACGGAGCGTGCTACGAATACGACGTGGATGCACTGCCGACCGGGCACATCCGCGGCAGCGTTCTGGGGCCGGACGGGAAGCCGCTGGCGCTTGCATCGGTCGAGCTGTATCGCGCCGGAACATACGACGATTCGCGCCCCGGCTTGTGGGGATTTCAGGGCGCCGAGGGCGTCTTTAATTTGGATCATGTAGGCCCCGGCGATTACATCCTGGTCTTCAATCGCGCGAACCGCCTGGATCCCAATGCGCCCTATCCCCGAGCGTTTTATCCCGGCGTGGCGGATCCAAGTGAAGCCCGTCCGATCACGCTCAAGGATGGCCAGCAGCTCCTGAAGGTGAACATGCAGGTCGGCGGCGGCTATCCAACACGTCTTCTTCGCGTCCAAGTGAAATGGCAGGGCGCGCGTGCGCCCGGAAGCGTAACCGTCATGGCCCAGGCAAATTCGGGGGAGAACCCGTCTGCGCAGAATCTCCCAGGCGGCAGCTATCAGTTCA
The DNA here is from genome assembly GCA_036514055.1 of Candidatus Acidiferrales bacterium. Taxonomy (GTDB): domain Bacteria; phylum Acidobacteriota; class Terriglobia; order Acidiferrales; family UBA7541; genus Palsa-295. The sequence goes on along the minus strand of DATBXX010000065.1, from coordinate 565 downwards.
CGCTGCTGGAATCGGCGAACTATACGGTTTCCGCCTGGCAAGACCTGACGCCCCGGCGCCTAGCGCCTGCTCGCGGAGGTGCCGACTGCTCGCCGCCGTCTCGCATCGAAGCCGAGCCGGTCACCGTCTCGGGGTCGGACGCCGACACCAAAAGCATTACGCTCACTCTGATCAGTCCGGCATGTGTTAAACAAACTCAGTAATTGGAGATCAACGATGAAAAGGTCTATGGTTCCTGGCGCGCTTGCGCTGCTGCTCGTTCTGGGACACGGCGCCAAAGTTGCCGCGCAGGAGCCCGCGAAGGACTCCAAGGGTGCGGATGCGAAGCCCGCAGATGCAAAGGCGGCTGCCGACAACCCGCCAAAGGAAGAGTCCTCCGCGACCGATCACTCGATTCGCATCGGCGAGCAGACCATCAACTACAAGGCCATCGCCTCGACGACGCTGCTGAAGGACGACAAGGGCGAGCCCACAGCCCTGATGTATTCAACCGCCTACACGCGCAGCGACGTCAAGGATTTCAGCCAGCGTCCGATTGCTTTCATCTATAACGGCGGTCCCGGCT
>DATBXX010000064.1:0-34427 GCA_036514055.1 Candidatus Acidiferrales bacterium | reverse complement strand
CGAGCGCCTCGCCACCCCCGCCCGGCGCGCGCCGGCCAAGAGCGAACGTGGCGATATTCACGCCGAGCGTGCCGAGCGCGGTGCCGATTCGCCCGATGACACCCGGCACGTCGACATTCCGGGTCAGCAGCATCGTGCCCTCGAGCGGCGCCTCCAGGACCATGCCGTCGAGCGAAACGATGCGGGGCGAGCCATCCTGCCCGACCGTTCCTTCCAGGGTGAACTCGCGGCTGCCATCCTGGACGCCGACTTCAATCGTATTGGGAAACCCGCGCTCGCGACGCCGGATCGTCTCTTCCACTTGCATGCCACGCGCTGTGGCCTCGGCGGGTGCATTCACGAGATTCACTTTTTCGCCGAGCACGGCATTTAGGACGCCGACCAACACGGCGCTGCGAATCATGTGTGAACCCAGCTCCGCGGGCTCTCCTGCGTACCGTATGCGGATGCGGCTGAAGCTCTGCCAGGCCGCCACCTGCGCGACGAATGCTCCCAGCCGTTCGCCCAATTCCATATAGGGCCTGAGGCGCTGGTACTGGTCGGGCGAAAGCGCCGGCATGTTCACCGCGTTGCGAATGATACCTTCGGCTAGATAATCGCGCACCTGCAGTGCGATGGCCGTGCCCACTTCTTCCTGCGCTTCGGCGGTGGAACCGGCAATGTGCGGCGTCGCGATCAGATTCGGCAAGCCGACCAGCGGAGAATTCTTCGGCGGTTCGGTCGCGAATGTGTCCACCGCCGCTCCTGCAAGCTGTCCCGAGCGCAGCGCTTCGGCCAGAGCGGGCTCATCAATCAATTCACCGCGCGCGCAGTTGATCAGACGCCCACCCTTCTTCATTTTCGAGATCGCCGCCGCATCCATCATCTTCTCGGTCGAGCCGCTAAGCGACGTGTGCAGAGAAACCACATCGGACTGCCGCAAAAGCTCATCGAGCGGAAGCAACTCGACCTCCACTTCGCGCGCGGCATCCGGCGTCACGAAAGGATCGTAGGCGACCACTTTCATTTCGAGTCCGCGAGCTCGCCGAGCTACTTCGGTCCCCACGCGGCCCAGACCCACCAGCCCAAGCGTTTTTCCGCGCATCTCCGTGCCCGAAAATGCGGATTTTTCCCATCGGCCTGCCTGGATCGAGGCGTTTGCCTGGGGCACGGCGCGCGCCAGGCCCAGCATTAAGGCAATCGTGTGCTCTGCCACGCTGACGGCATTTCCGCCCGGCGTGTTCATTACCAGAACGCCGCGTTTGGTGGCCGCTTCCACGTCCACGTTGTCCACACCCACACCGGCCCGGCCTATCACCCGAAGCTTCGACGCCTTTTCAAGGAGCGCAGCGGTCGCCTTGGTCGCGCTGCGAATGATCAACGCATCGGCATCGCTAAGTTCGCTCGGAAGCGCGGCGGCTGCCGGCGTGACGACGTCCCACCCTGTTTCACGAAGTAGCGCGATTCCGCGTTCACTGATTTTGTCGGCAACGATAATTTTCATGGGTCACAAGGGTATCGGGCGCACGCGCACGTGTCAATTACGCCCGCCCCTCGCAACGCGTGTGCTACTATTTCGCGCCGGGAGAAGCGCACGAATGAGCTATATCGAACGCATCGAAAAAGACTTGACCGTGGCGATGAGAGAGAAGAGCGAGCTGCGGTTAAGCGTCCTTCGCATGGTCAAGAGCGCGCTGAAGTACAAGGAAGTAGAAAAGAAACGCGCGCTGGATGATCTGGAATCCCTCCAAGTTCTTCAGACGCTCGTCAAGCAGCGCCGCGAATCCGTCGATCAATTCACCAAGGGCGGCCGCAAGGACCTGGCCGACAAGGAAACGAAGGAAATCGCCATCATCGAGGAGTATCTGCCCATTGCGCCCAGCGACGCGGAAATTCAGCGCGCCGTCGAAGACGCCATCGCCGAAGCGGGTGCCGACTCACTGAAGCAAATGGGCGCTGTCGTCAAGGCTGCGCGCGCCCGTCTGGAAGGAAAAAACGTAGACGGCAAGGTTCTCAGCGACAAGGTTCGCGAACGGCTCAGCGGAAAATCCTGAAGTCCTGATCGCTCTAAATTGACGAGAATTATTCGCTCCCCGATTCCAGAACGTCGACCAACTTAATCTGGCCGCTGTGGGGGTTGTCACCGTCTGGCTCGTACTGCACTCTCACTCGGAAACCTCTAAACGATGAGCAGGGATTGAATTCCGCAGGCGGCTTCGTGGCCATCTCGATTCCGAATCTGGCCCCGGGCAGGCAGTATAGCCGATAGGTTCCTGTTGACGTCGTCACCTGCAATTGTGTCGCCGGGTTGCAGCTTGATTGCGTTACGACGCCGGTGACTTCCAGCGTCTTCCGCGAGCCGGAGGTGTCTTCGCCGTCCTGGTTCGGCGTGGAATTCGCTTGGGGCTCATGCGCTGGTCCATCCACACCGGGGTCCGCACCGGCTCCAGCTGCCTCGACATCGGTCTGCATGTGTTGAACACTCTGCAGTGCGGCAATTACTGTGTCCGCCCGAGCAATCTGGTCTGGTCCGATTGAGGAGGCGCGCGCGTGAAGCGCCGCGGTCCTGGCGTCATCGTAGCGTTGCATTCTCCCGAGCACCTGCGCCAGCGCGATCCAATAGGTGGACGTTCCTGGTTCGAGCGCAACGGCTTTTTGGGCAAGCGACAGCGCTTCCGGCAATCGGTCCCGACGTACGGCGAGATAAGTGGCGAGAAGGCCATATGGCGGAGCGAAATCGGGGCTAGCCGAAATCGACAGACGCAAGTCGTCCTCGACCTGCGCGTCGCCCGGCAGCGACTGTCGGCTACCGTTCATGGTCAGGTAAGCCCGGAGGTAGCGCGAGACAGGATTCCCCGGATCGAGTGCAATCGATTGCGAGACGTAGGTAAGCGCTTCGTTCTGTTGCCCGCCGAAGAGCTCCGCGATCGCGAGATTCTGGTAGGCGAGGGGAAGTTTCGGATCGAGTCGCACTGCCTCTTCTAGCCGTGTTATTGCGTCTTGCGTGTGCCCCCTCACGGCATCAAACCCACCCCAATACGCATCGACGTCCGCTGCGGAAAGCATTCTTGAATGAAGATCCGCGTCCGGAACTTTCGGGGGTGCGGGGGTCTCTAGATCATAAAACTGATAGTTGCTGACATACTTCTGCAGGGTCTTCTGCAATGCTTCGAGGTCCCCGAACGCTTTCGAAGCCGCTTCTTGCTCGGTTGCGCCAGCCCCGATCGCGCTCAAATAGTTGACGAGCAACTGTCTGTGTGCCGCTTTGTCGGCCAACATGAAGTAGTGCGTCAATGCCCAAGACTCGGCGTAGAACTCCGACGTTTTCTCCTGCTCGTTGTAATACGGGGAGCTGTGATCCACCTTGAATAGAACGTCGAGTGGTATGAGACGGTTCTGCCTGAGTTCCGCTACAAGGCTTTCGCTAGCTTGCCCGGTGTACGCTACCTTATCGGTAATGCGTGAGTTTCCGAAAAACTCCGCCAGTCCTTCGGCGAGCCAGACTGGAATCGCAGGGAAGTAAGGCAGCGTCAGAGAGTGGTAATATTCGTGATAGAGAGTTTCGTAGGGGTTTTCGCCTTCCGCGCTGATGACCACCGCGGCATAATACTGGCCCAAACGGCTGAAAAATATTCCGGAAGGATGCGTGTGGCCCTTGGTCCAGTACTCCGGCAAAAGCTCGCGAAGGGAATCTTCGTCTTTTACGGCAAAAATGGTAATTACCGGGCTCGGCGCGTTTTTCGCGATCGTGATGACTCCGCGGAATAGATTGCGCACCTGCTCGAACTGGACTGCTACCTTGCGCGCGTCACTTTCGCCCGCATTGCTGACGACAATGAAATGTGGACTGCGCACCTCGATCCATGTCTCGTGCCTGGCGCCTCGCGCTGGTGCAGGCAGCAGCAGAAGGGCAGCTAACAGCGCGGAGCTACGTAGCGATAACATAACGTGTAAACCCGTTTACTATATTTTTTCGTGGCACGTCAACGCAAGCCGAAGAGTTGTACGCTAACCTGACAAGACTCGTTTGCCTCTGCCCGGGTCGTTTCTCAAGAAAACATGGATGGCAACGCTCTGAGCGACCGGGTTCACCAACGCCTCAGCAGAAAATCCCGACGCCCGCTTCAGCCACTTTTCATGGATGATGGGCAGACTCCATCAGGGAGCCGCACGCCGCAGAAGTGCGGTGGACCCTTGATCCTCGGCGATTTCTTTCAGGAAGCTCTGGATCTCCGGGAGTTTCTCGGTCGGAACTTCGACGTCCTTGATCTCAAACGTCCGACGGTAGTGCAGTACGCCATCCGCCACTTTGATCTCGCTATGGTACGACCCATAGGAGCAGTCCAGCTGCACGGCCGCCGGAACCCCCTCCAATATGAAACCTGGCGGGAGGGTAACGTCGAACACATCGTCCTGATGTGTGGCTTCGTGGAACTCGATGGCATATTTGCGCGGCTTTTGCTCCGTAAACAGGCGCAGCATGTAGGTCTCGTTATCGCCTACGACGCGAGGCCGGAACAGGAGCAGATTCCCGGAAGCGGTTGCGTATTGCCGAGAGACGAACTTGTAAGTGAGAACGAAGTTCTGATCGTATGCCTCGAGATTGCCCAGCGACGCACCGGTGACCACGTAATCGCTCAGAAAAGTTCCCAGGTAGCTCTCGATTACTTCCAGGCGCTTAGCCGGCTGCGCGTCGAGGAACTCCTCGCGTTTATCAGACGCGGGACCTCCCCACTCCAGCTCTTTGACCTCACCGGACAGATCCCCGGTGGCGCTTAAACTAAGCGTGGCCGTCCGGAGCAATCGGTTAGATGCGGGCGCAGACAGTGGCATCGAAACCAAAACGCCGCCCTGGCTGGTCACCACCAGGCCGTGGTTGTTTTGGAGGTACCACGGCAAGTAACCGAGTGGCACGTACTCGTTTGTCGGGTCAAAAAAGAGCAGGCGGCCCAACTGGGGGTCGCCAACCAGGGCGAAGAAAGAAAGATTGTTGATTCCCTCCGGCAGTCGGATGGCCACAATCACGTGATCGAATCGCATCGAAGGATAGTCCGGCCGCACGATGCCTCGCTGGTCGTCGACAACCACGTAGTAGGCTTCGATCCCGATTTCGTGCAGCATTGTGATCAACAGGGTCGCTTTGTCTTTGCAGTCTCCGTATTGATGGGCAAAGACATCGCTCGCTGGATGGGGTTGGTAGCCGCCGATGCCAAGTTCGATCGCGGCGTAGCGAATTTTCCTTTGTGCGAATTCCGTGATGGCTCGCATTTGGGCGACCGGATCGGAAATTCCCGAGGTCAGCTCGGCTACTTTCTGCTTGATCTCCGGCGACGGATTGCGAGTCGATTGAGTGAGGCCGGCGTACCAGAGCCCCAAATCATTCCACGAACCGGTGGTTCTAGCGCGCATTGCAGGATCACGCGGAAAATACTTCAGTCCGATGCGTCCCGCGACGGCCTCCCATGGCGGCATGGCGGGCTCAATATCCACCGCAGGGATGTCGTTGACCTCCCAAATATATTGATTCCCGCTTATCTGAGGCTTCTGCTCCGGATAATTCATCCATCGAGCCGTGTATTCCCAGCCGGAGGGAATTTGCAGGATCAGCCGCCCGTGCCTGAGCGGAATTGTGTTCTGGAACCACCAATCGTCCTCGAAGACGAAGGGGCGTTTTTTCTGCAGGTATTCGAATCCGACGATGCTGCCTGGGTTCGCATCGGTGAATTTCTGAACCTTCATTTTGGCGTCAGAATAGATTTCATAGGTGGTCGTGCTCAATTCAAAAGAATCTTTGTCTCTCAGGGCAAATTCATGTCCTTCTGGCGTGATGGTCCAGGCATTGAAGGAACTCACTTTGGTCTCGTTATCGAACGGTACTCCGGCGACGCCGTACGTATCCCTAGCCTCGGGGCGCAAGAGCTTGTAGGCGACCCGGCGCCGTGTGTCGATTTCACCATTCTCCATCACGGTGGTCTGCAATTCGTCAAGCAGCTGGATGGCGATCGTATCAGCCGGATAATCGGCAAGCTTTTCGTTCGCCAGTGCGCGAAGCCAATCCGGGGCAGAATCGGCGGTGGCGCGCGGGGAAGCGCACAGAAACACCAAGGCGGCGCCCAACGCCAAGAGCAGAAAGCGGCAAGCGCCGCCTCGGTTATCGTCCGGATTGCAGCATGAGCGGCGCACTATCATCCGTTTTCACCTTGCTAAAGAAATTTCGCAACCCGGGATAAGATTCCTTGGGATAGCGGATTCCTTTCACCGCGAGAAGCCGCTTAATTTCGACACGATCCGGCTGTGCTACCGCTGAAATTTCATATGACAGCGGACCCGGATTCAATTTTTGCGGATCCGGGACGGCGAGGGCCTTATATCCAAGCGGGCAGTGAATCACTAGGTCGTCTGACACCTGATAGGGGTAGGGAAAATCTACCTCGTTGACGCGACTTTGCGATTGAAAAAGGCCGATCTCGGTCGCCTGGAAGAGTTCAAGAGGAAGCATGATCCGTTGAACCGCCCCGTGAGCGGTTGACGAAGACTTGAACGTACCTTCGACATGGAGCGGGGCGTCTAGCTGATCCCAGTTGGCGATGCTGGTGACTTCGAACGTCGTATCGACCGCCAGCCATTGCTTGATTTCATCTCCGAGAACTTTTCTTCGGCCGGCTTCGTCTTCGTCGCGATTGTCGAGGCGGCGCGAAGCCCCCTGGAGGCCGCTGAAATCCACCTGAATCTTGCCGTTCATTTCCAGGTCATTGTCCACGGTAAAGTCGGCGTGACGCGTGATCTCAGCGTCTGAACTCGCCAGCGGCGTGGTCATAATCATCTCGCTTCCGTCCTTGGTCGCGCGAATTCCGCTCGCCGCCGATTCATACCAAGGAAGCACCCCGAACGGATAGTAACGGGACGCGGGATCCAGGTAATACTCCTTGCCGCCTGCGCGTACCCAGACAAGCTCGTCGTTCAGGTCGTAAAAAGCCTGCCGCTGGGGAAAAAAAGGCCTGGAATAGAGCGCCGCCACCCGAACATCCGCAGCTTCAAAACCCGCCGCGCGCGCCAAACCGATGAGCAGATAATTGATTTCAACTCCGTGGCCGTAGTTGTGGTTGAGCACGTCGCCGACGTTGAAGTTAGGCTTCAGTTTTTCTACCTGTTCTTCCTTTTCGGTCTTGCTGTCTTCCATATCCAGGTTGCGTATTTTCAACGTGCGAGCGTAGAGTTTCCTGAGTTTCGCGTCCGGCGAATCGCTGTTGCTCACGTCTTGAGAGAGCTCCGCTGCCAACTCCTTCTTCTTGTCTACGAAACGGTTGACGCCTTCGCTCCAGCTCTTGCCGATTCGTTTCCAGTATTGATCGACCGTCTCTTGAGAGGGTTCGCTGCGATCCCTGTAATAGAAGTCGACGGCAGCCTTCAGAGCCGCGTCTGGAGGCATCAGAGTCTCTTCTTCAATTCCGGGAAGGTCATGAACTTCGAGTACATACCTATCCTTGACTTTCTGAGGATTTGAACCGGCGGGCATGGCGTATGTGCGGATGCCGAAGCCCGGCGCACCGGGTGTATCGTCCCATCTGGTTGAGAAACGGGCTAGACGGGTAAAAAGTTCCGATTGAATGGTCCAGTAGAAGTTCTGGTAGGTATCGGGGTCATACTGTTCACGGTATCGGTACTCGATGATCGAGCCGGGCTGCACGTCCGGCATCGTGAACGTCTTGGCCAAATATTTGATGCCGTTGCCTTTCACGATCTCCTTGTCGAAAGGCTTGCCGTCGAATTGAACGATGCTGCCGTCGGGGCGAATCGTCCGAGCGCGAAGATTCTCGATCGATTCTTGGCTCCTGTCATACGGGATTTCGATATCCGCCCGCTTTTTGACTCCCGATGAAGTAAACACCTTGATGCGAAGGTAGTTCTCAACTCTCGATGGCTTTGCGTCGACGCTAACCTCGCGGTAGAACACCATCGCATCCGCGCCGGGCTGCTTGGGATTGTCCTTCAACGCAAGGTCCTCGGGCAGAACCGGGAGCCAGTCGTCGGCTCGCGAGAGGCGCGGCAGGGCCGCGAACATAACAATAAGGATGATGACGCCACACATAGTTGTAGGGATTCGATTCATGCGAGTTTCCTCGTCTTTCCGCTGCAGCAGGCAGCTCCGCGGCGGGGACTGCTTTCCGGGAGTGCCCTTCGCGCCTAGTTTGCAGGTAGTGACGTGTGTCCCACGCTATCCCGGGGCGCCGCGTCCTGTCAATTCATGCCGTCGATCGAGTCGTAAAGGTAACTCGGCGTCAGGCGAAGGTTGACCGAACTACAGGTCGCCAGACGGGGCGCTCGTCGCTCGAAGGATGCCCCGGGTACCCAACCGAGACAGAGGCTCGGGAATGGCGGATTGCGCCTTGCCTGTCCAGGCGCGTGATGCTAACTTGCCCGCTCTGCAGCGCCTTATCCGGCGCGCAACAGCACTGGCTTTCGGCAGGACAGCAAGGGAGGAAAAGCGTGGCTACGAAGCCCTGGAGTTCGACCGCACCGCCGGCCGAGTTCCGTCCGTATGTGGACGCGGAAGAAAACGTCCGGGAATTCAGTTTTCGCGCGGTTTTACTGGGCTCGTTGTTCGGGATTCTGTTCGGAGCCGTTTCCGTATACGTCGGCTTGCGCGCCGGTCTCACTGTTTCCGCCTCCATCCCGATTGCCGTCCTTTCGATCAGTATCCTGCGTGCTTTTGGGCGCTCGACAATTCTTGAGAACAACATTGTGCAGACGACGGGCTCAGCCGGGGAATCGGCCGCCGCGGGCGTAATTTTCACCATGCCAGCCCTGATTTTCCTCGGCTATTCCCTGAACACCGAGTACTGGCGGATCTTTTTCCTGGCCCTGCTTGGAGGAACGCTCGGCGTGTTATTCATGATTCCGCTCCGGCGGCAACTGATCGTGAAGGAGCACGGGAACCTCACGTTTCCGGAAGGCACGGCCTGCGCCGACGTGCTGGTGGCCGGAGAGCGCGGTGGGTCATTTGCGGGGAGGGTTTTCTGGGGCCTAGGACTGGGCGGCGTGTACACGTTCTGCATGAACACTCTGGGGATGTGGCCAAGCCAACCGGAGTATCAACCGGCGTGGCTGCCGGGCGCGTCGTTTCGCGCTGCCATCACGTCGGAGTATCTCGGCGTCGGCTATATCATTGGCCCGCGCGTGGCGGGAACGCTTTTCGCCGGCGGTGTGATCTCCTGGCTTGTGCTGATGCCCGCGATTCGTTTCTTCGGCTCGCTTGCTCCCAACGTGCCGCTGTATCCGAGCACTGTGCCTATTCCTCAGATGTCGCCCGATATGCTGTGGGCTAGCTACATCCGCCCGATGGGCGCCGGAGCGGTCGCAGCATCAGGGCTGATCACCCTGATCAAGACTCTTCCCACGATTATGTCGGCGCTCACGGCGGGGTTGAAGGACATGCAGGCGAAACGCACGGCGATTGCGGAAACGAACCGGACCGAACGGGACCTTTCGATGCGGTTCGTGGTCGTGGGGTCTCTGGTGATTCTGGTGATGATGTGGGCGCTGCTTAAATTCAAGCCGATTCCGGGTGCGCAGACTGGTGCGTTCGCGAATCTGATCGCCGCCGTCTTCGTAATTGTATTCGGATTCTTGTTTGTCACCGTGGCATCGCGGATTAGCGGACTGATCGGAAACTCGTCGAACCCGATCAGCGGCATGACGATTGCGACGCTGATGGCAACCTGCGCGATGTTTCTGGTCGCGCACTGGACGGCGAATGCCTACGCCGTGCTCGCGCTCACGATTGGCGGCGTGGTGTGCATCGCAGCGGCCATCGCCGGCGCCACATCGCAGGATTTGAAGACCGGATATCTGGTCGGCGCGACCCCCATGTACCAGCAGATCGCCCTGGTGATCGGCGTCATGGTTTCATCGTTTGCCATCGGCGGCACGCTGATTCTGATGAACGTCGGCTTGGCACAATACAAACCGATCCAGATCGCGCTGGACGTCAACAACTTGCCGACCGGTGTTGAGCGCCAGGACAACAGCTACGTCCACGAAGGCAAGACGTATGTGCTGGTGAATTCAATCGGCTCAAGCGAAATCCCCGACGGAAAATATCTCTACGATTCAGACACGCACGAGATTGAAATCCAGTGGGTGCAGGGAATCGGCAGCGCGCAGGCTGCCGCGCCGCAGGCGCGCCTGATGGCCACGGTGATCAGCGGGATTTTGAATCAGCGGCTTCCCTGGCGGCTGGTGTTTCTCGGCGTGTTTCTGGTGATCGCGGTTGAGCTGCTCGGGATCCGCTCGCTTCCCTTCGCAGTCGGCTCCTATATATCCATTGCGACGACCATGGCGATGTTTGCCGGAGGCCTGGTGCGGTGGCTGGCCGAGCGCGGACAGGAGAAGCAGACGGGCGCGGAAAGTGAAGTCAGCTCCGGCTCCCTGTACGCGAGCGGACTGATTGCCGCCGGGGGCGTGTTTGGACTGCTCGCCATCGTGATCAACCTTCTGCAGGACCCGGAACTGGGCAAACACGTGCCGCATTGGGTCGCTGCTGTGCTGCGCGTTCCGTGGCCGGCGGGAATGTTCGCTTTCGGGCCGACATTCATGCCGCACCTCAGCCAGAAGATGGGGCTCGGCGTGGTCTTGTTCGTCGCCCTGGCGATCACGCTGTTCGCTTCCGCACGGAAAAAACTGAAGCAATCCTAGCTGCACGCTTGAGAGAATTCCTACCGGGGCGAGGCCTCTCGCAGAAATCTTGCGGCTTCCTCAGGCGGCGTGGGATTGATGTAGAAACCAGTGCCCCATTCGAATCCCGCCACCTTGCTCAACTTGGGCATCATCTCGATGTGCCAGTGATAATGGTCGTTGGTTTCCTCGCCGATCGGCGAGGTATGTACTACGAAGTTGTATGAGGGGAACGCGAGAGCCGAGTCCAGGCGTCCCAGAAAATTGCGCAAGACCTTGGCCAGCGCACCGTAGTGCGGCGTGGGCATGTGCTCGAAGGCCGAGCTGTGCTGGCGCGGCAAAACCCAGGTCTCGAACGGAAACCGCGGCGCGTACGGGGCTAGGGCGATGAAGTGATCATCATTCAGGATCACGCGCGATTCGGTGTCGATTTCCTGGCGGATCATGTCGCAGAAAATGCAGCGCTCTTTCTCGTCGTAGTAGTGCTTCGAGTTATCGACCTCCTCGCGCACGCGCTTGGGCACGATCGGCAGCGCGATCAATTGCGAATGCGTGTGCTCAAGCGATGCGCCGGCCGGCTCTCCGTGGTTCTTGAAAAGCAGGATGTAGCGGAAACGGCGATCGTTCTTCAGATCAAGCATGCGGTCGCGATAGGCCCACAGAGTTTCCTCCAGTGCCTTGACCGGCATGGACGCAAGCGTGAGCTGATGGTCGGGTGTTTCGACGATTACTTCGTGCGCGCCCACACCGTTCATGCGGTCAAACAGGCCTTCGCCTTCACGGTCGAGCCCCCCTTCGATACCCAGGGCCGGAAACTTATTCGGCACGACGCGCAGCGACCACCCGGGCGTATCTCGCCCGCTCCCGTTGCGTCCGTACGCAAGCACTTCAGAAGGGGTCTTGCCTTCATTCCCCGGACAAAAGGGACAAACCCCGATTCCCTTGATCTGAACGCTTTCGCGAACAAAATCCGACGGGCGCCTGTTTCGGTCCGAGGAAATGATGACCCACCGGCCAGTAATTGGGTCTCTGCGAAGCTCCGGCAATCTAGCCTCCTGGATTACGCGCGCCGTCCATGATGGGCTAAACACCGACCCTGGGCAAACATTTTACTACGCCGTACTCGCGCGGAGGGACCGGCGTGGGTCCGGCCCCTTCAGAAACCATCGCATCCGGATCCAGACGCGCGGCCGGACATGTCCGGGTGAGGTTCACCAGATCAAAGATGGAGCGCGAGACCATTCGCGTGGTTGCGAACCGGTGCTGGCGTTTTGGGCCCGGAACGAATCCACCCGGGCAGCCGACCCATGAAACTAGAGCGAGCGCTCGGCCTCGCTGATGCAGGCATCGAGCGTGCGCAGCGCAAAACCGACCTGCTCCTCGTCAATCACCAGCGGAGGCGCGAGTCGTAGGGAATTTTCTCCGGCGCCTAGCACGAGCAATCCCTTCCGGTAGGCAGCATCGATGATCTGGTCGCGGATTCCGGGCGCCTTCTCTTTTGTTTTTTGATCCCGCACAAATTCGATACCGATCATCAATCCCTTGCCGCGAATGTCGCCCACGCTTTTGTGCCGCTCGCGCCATCCGGCAGTTTCACCGAAGATAAATTCGCCCATGCTGGCAGCGTTTGCCATGGCATTCTGCTCAAGCACGCCGATGGTCGCAAGAGACGCAGCAATGCAAACGGGATTGCCGCCAAATGTGGAAGCGTGCGCGCCGGGTTTCCAATCCATAACGTCCGCTTTGGCAATCACGGCGCACAGAGGCATCCCCGAGGCGATTCCCTTCGCTGTGCAAATTATGTCTGGCTCGACTCCGGCGTGATCGACCGCCCACCATTTGCCCGTGCGGCCCATCCCGGATTGCACTTCGTCGGCGACCAGCAGGATGCCGTGTTTCCGGCACACACGCTCGAGTCCCTGCAGAAATTCCGGCGGGGCCGGGAGATATCCGCCCTCGCCCTGAACGGGTTCGATAAAGATCGCCGCGACATCGGAGGGATCACAGAGTCGCTTGAAGAGCTCGTTCTCGATGTACGCCAGCGCATCGGCCGATGCATTTTCCGGGCGCACGCCGTAGGCTCCGCGATACGTGTTCGGATAGGGCGCGTGAAAAACTCCTGCAAGCAGAGAACCAAAATGCTTTCGCTGCACCGCCTTGCTGGCGGTCAGCGATAGCGCGCCGAACGTGCGGCCGTGAAAGGATCCGTGAAACGCAATGAATTTGTCGCGCTTGGTGTGGTACCGCGCGAGCTTCATCGCGGCTTCGACTGCCTCGGTGCCCGAATTGCCGAAATAGACGCGCTTGGCGCTCTTGCCGGGGGCAATTGACGCAAGCTTCTCGGCAAGCTCCACCATGCCCTCGTAGTAGAAGTCGGTGCACGACATGTGGATCAACTCGGCGGCTTGCTTCTGGATTGCAGCAACGACCTGCGGATGGCAATGCCCGGTCGCGACGACGGCGATTCCCGCAGCGAAGTCAAGAAAGAGGTTCCCGTCCACGTCCTCCACCATGGCGCCGCGGCCAGTCTTTGCGACCAGCGGATAATCACGCGTGTAGGACGGCGAGACCACGTTGTGGTCGCGCTCGACAATTTCCTTCGCTTTCGGGCCTGGCAGAGCAGTTACAAGGTGCGGCAGCTTCCGTTTCTTCTCAGCAACTTGCATGTGTTCCTCCGGAACTACACGAATCTTTTGCGCACGAAAGGGTTTCCACCGCGGCGTGCGGGTCCCATCCTAGGAGGAATGAAAATTAGGCTGCGCCGAAAAGATTCGGCCGGTCCAGAGAAGGTTGGCTATGAAGTAGGTGCGCGCGTTTTGAGGAAAATTTCATTTGTACTTCCAACGGACGCTTCCGTCCTTTAAGTCTTCCACTAGGATACCAGAATCTGCGAGTTTCTGCCGGATCTCATCGGCGCGCTTGAAGTCGCGCCGCTTCTTTGCCGCCTGGCGTTCCTCGATCAGCCCATCCACTTCTGCGGCAGGCATGCGCGCTTTCTGGGGCGAAAAGCCGAGCTTGGCGAGCTTGGCGTCGTCATCGTCCTCAAGCAGCGCCAGCACGGAGTCGAACTTCTCCATCGCAGCCACGGCGCGCGGCGCGTCTTGCTGGAGAAACACTCCCTGATCCATTGCAGTATTGACGTCGCGGACCAGATCAAAAATCGCCGCAAGTGCCATCGCCGTATTGATGTCGTCGGCGAGGCCCGCGTCGAAATCATTCTCTGCCTCGACGATCCGCTTTTCGGTTTCCGGATTCGAGCCGGGCGGGAACTGCGCGGTCCGGAGGCGCGTCACGAAATTCCGCAGCCGCTCGGTCGAATTCCGCGCCTGTACGATGCCTTCCTCGGTGAAGTTCAGCTGGCGGCGGTAGGGGACCGAAAGCAACAGAAAGCGGATCGTGGACGGTTTGTGGCCGCGTGCGAACAGATCGCGCAGCGTGTAGAAGTTTCCGAGTGATTTCGACATCTTCTGCCCTTCAATAATCAGGTGTTCGGCGTGCAGCCAGGTGCGGACGAAGGTTTTCCCCGTGGCCGCTTCGCTCTGCGCGATTTCGTTTTCGTGGTGCGGGAAAGCGAGGTCTACGCCGCCGGTATGGATGTCAAGAGTATCGCCCAGATACTTCATGGCCATCGCAGAGCACTCGATGTGCCAACCTGGACGCCCGGGCCCGATTCGAGTTTCCCAAAAATGCTCGCCCGGCTTCGGCGCCTTCCACAGGGCGAAATCACGCGCGTCGTCTTTTTCGTATTGATCCACGTCCACACGCGCACCGGCCTGCATGCCGGCCACGTCGATTTTAGAGAGCTTTCCATATGCCGGGAATTTCGAGATTCGAAAATAGATCGACCCCTCACTCTTGTAGGTCAGGCCCTTTTCCTGCAGCTTCTCGATCAGCGCGACCATGTCTTCGATGTGATCGGTCGCGCGGACCAGCTCTTCGGGCATTTGGATATGCAGCGCGTCAATATCCTCAAGGAACGCGCCGATATACTTGTCGGTGTACTCGCGGATGCCGATCCCGGCGGCCGCCGCGGACTGGATGATGCGGTCGTCCACATCGGTGACGTTCATCACCTGCAGCACACGCAGGCCTTGCGAGCGCAGAAACCGACGCAGGACGTCCTGAAACATGAACGTTCGGAAATTGCCGATATGCGCAGAGGCGTAGACCGTTGGCCCGCATGTGTAGATGCGCACCTCGCCGGGGTGAACCGGATCGAGCGGCTGCAGGTCGTTCGTCATCGTATTGTGCAGCCGTATCTGGATCATATTTGTGCCATGCGCAAAACGATGATTGTATCCGACGCTTCGCCCCGCGGCAAACTCTCGACCGTTCTTTTTTCAGCACCTGTTAGGCGAGCTTTCGGTCTTCTCAGTCCGTTTTGCACTTTTTCCCGGCCCTTGGTGGTAAGTCTTCCGCATTTGGGGATATGCTACCGGGCTCATGTGCGCGAGTCTTGTTTCCCGCAGTCCTTCGAAGCTGGTCTTCGGCATCGCGATTTGTGCAAGTGCTTTCTTTCTGTTTCAGGTGCAACCTCTGATCGCCAAGATCATCCTGCCGTGGTTTGGAGGCGGCGCGGAGGTGTGGATCGTCTGCCTGCTGTTTTTCCAGGTCGCACTGTTGCTCGGCTATTTATACGCGCATCTCTTGTCCCGCACTTTCAGGCCACCCACGCAGGTCCGAATTCATGCAGGAGTGGTCGCCGCGAGCTTACTTGCGCTGCCCATCCTGCCCAAAGCTTCCTGGAAGCCGTCGGGACCCGATGCTCCTGTGGTCCATGTCCTGTTGCTGCTGGCCGTCAGTGTGGGATTGCCCTACTTTATTCTGTCCAGTACCAGTCCCCTCTTGCAGGCGTGGTTTGCGCAATCGCGCACAGGTGGCACGCCGTATCGCTTCTATGCACTGTCCAATGCCGGCTCGATGCTTGCGCTGCTGAGTTATCCCGTCCTGATTGAGCCCATGTTTTCCAGTTCCCATCAGGCGGTCGGTTGGTCGGTGGCGTACGCAGGTGTAGCGCTATGGTGCGCGGCCGTCGGTTTTCTGTTTCGCGGCGAAGCGGTTGCGAGCACAAACCGGCAGTCCCTGCTACGGCCGAATTGGAAGTTGCAAGCGCTGTGGGTTGCGCTGACCGCGTGCGCGTCCGCCCTTCTGCTGGCAATCACCAACCACATCACACAAAATGTGGCGTCGGTTCCGTTTCTATGGATTGTGCCTCTCAGTATTTATCTGCTCAGCTTCATCTTGTGCTTCGATGCCACCGGTTGGTACCGTCGCGGACTTTTCTTGCGCCTGCTTGGCGTAATGCTCGGGGGTATGGCGTATGCTCTGGGTCCGTCGTTTACCGGCCTTCCGATCAAGATTTTAATTCCTCTGTTCTGCTGCGGTTTCTTCGTTTGTTGCATGTTCTGTCACGGCGAACTGGCCCGGCTGAAGCCCGTTCCTGCTTATTTAACGACGTTTTACCTGATGTGCGCGTTCGGCGGCGCGCTGGGGGCCGGCTTGGTTGCACTGGTGGCTCCGCGCGTGTTCTCCGGATATTACGAGCTCCAGGTTTCCATGGGAATCTGCGCGATCCTGGTGCTCGTCGTCCATCACCGCGATCCTGAAAGCGATTTTCGCAAAACGCCCTGGCAACCGGCTTGGCTGATTCTGGTTGCGCTGGTCGTTGCACTGGTCGCCAGCCTGTTTACGACTGCCAGGCAGCAGGCTTCGGAGGCAAGGCTGACAGCCCGGAATTTCTATGGTGTGCTTCGGGTACTGGACGGAATCGTTCCCAACGTCATTCTTGTCAAGGGCAGCTCTGTTCAGTCACTGGACGAAGACTCCCGCTATCGCCGCTTGATGAACGGCACGATCGATCACGGCCTGCAATTTCTTGCGCCGAGCCGCCGGAGCTGGCCGACGACGTATTACGGGCCGGACTCGGGAATCGGCGTGGCGCTCGCGGCCGCTCACGGACAGGATCGACTGCATGTGGCCGTGATCGGACTGGGCGCCGGCACGATCGCAGCGTACGGGCAGCCGGGCGACCATTACTGGTTTTACGAGATCAATCCTTTGGACGTCCGAGTCGCCAATCAGGAATTTAGCTATTTGCGAGACTCCCAGGCAAAAATCGATATTGTCCTGGGCGACGCACGATTGTCACTAGAGCGGCAGCCCCCGCAAGGGTTCGACCTACTCGCCGTCGACGCATTCTCCGGAGATTCGATCCCGGTTCATCTGCTTACCCGCCAGGCGTTCGATCTATATTTCCGCAATCTGAAACCTGGCGGCGTGCTCGCCGTGCATATCTCGAATAAATATCTGGATTTTGAGCCGGTGGTGGCATCGGCGGCGGCGTGGCTTGATAAGGAAGCGGTGCTGATCAGCAATCCGGACGACCATCAAATCGGCGTTTATGCTGCGTCGTGGATTCTGGTCGGCAGTCGCAGCGGATTCTTGGGCCAGTCCAGGATTGAAAAGGCGGGGACAATCCTTGCCCCAGCTAAGAACGTGTCATTCTGGACGGACGATTACAGCAGCCTGCTACCGATCCTGAAATGAAACTGCGCCCGGGCTCACTCACCGCCTGAGATCGCCCAATTCGCTCTGGTCGACGCCAAACGCCTGCAGGACGTCTGGCAAGACCACGATCCCCAACAGGTAATGGATGTCCGCCCGGCTCACGACCGGCAGGAGTTCCAATTTCGCCGCACCCATGCGTTCCAACGCGACGTGGAGGGGATGGTCGGCGTGCACGTGAGGAAACTCGCGTTTGTCGACGAAATCTCGCAAGAGTCTTCCACCCTCGCCCTTCGCCATTGCCTGTTCGATTTGCGTTTGGCTGATGACGCCAACGACGCCGCGTTTCTCCGTCAAGGGCCACGCGTGCAATTGGCTGCCCTTTTTGGTCTCAAAGGCTTCCTGCACGGTCGTCTGTGCCGGCAGCACATCGGCGGCGGCGCGCATCACGTGCGCTACCTGTCGTTGGCCATACCGCCTGCGCGCCCCCTCGCTGGGCAAGTGGATGCCATCTTGATTTGCCAGCGCCTCGTAGATGGGTTCGGGCTGCAGTTTGGAAGAAATGAAGAAGCTCACCAGATTGGATATCATCAGCGGGACGATCACCGCGTAGTCGTGTGTCGTCTCGAAAATCATCAGGACAGACGTCATGGGGGCTCGCAGAATACCTGCGAATAGAGTGCCCATTCCCACAAGCGCGTAGGCTCCTGGAGCCGCGGTATAGGCCGGCCACAGATGATGGGCGATGCTGCCGAGCGTGCCTCCGAGCATCGCTCCAATGAACAGGCTCGGTCCAAAAATGCCGCCTGCATTGCCCGAAGCATAGCTGGTTGTAACGGCGACCAGTTTGAAGAGCACCAGCATGGCCATGAGTTCCAGAGCCATCTTGTTATTCAGCGCGTCGCCGACATATCCGTAGCCCACGCCCAGCACCTGTGGCACCCGCCATGCGATCAGCCCGGCCACCAGGCCTCCGGCCGCGGGCTGAAACCAGCGCGTCCAAGTCGGAAACAGCCGGAAGCGCTCGCGCATTTTGAGCAACATCTTGGTAAACACCACCGAAACGAAACCGCCGACTACTCCCAGCACGGCATACAGTAGAAATTCGACCGGGTGAACCAGTTGGTACTGCGGCACCTCAAACAAAGGATTGTTGCCGAGACACAATTTCAGAACCAACCAGGACGTTGCCGACGCCAGCACCACGGAACCCAGCACGGGCGCATTGAGATCGCCCACGATTTCTTCCAGCGCAAACACCACGGCGGCCAGCGGCGTGTTAAACGCAGCGGCAATCGCTGCGGCCGCTCCCACCGGAATGAGCGCCTTCACGTTCTCGGGTCGCAATCCCAGACGCCGCCCCAGGATCGATGCGATCCCCGACCCGACCTGGACCGAAGGCCCCTCGCGTCCCAGCGGAATGCCGCTGGCAAGCGTTGTGGCTGTACAAAAAAACTTGCCAATGACGGTACGGAACGTGATGACGCCGTCGTGTGCGTAAAGCGCCGCCTTGGTTTGAGGTACGCCGCTGCCTCGCGCATCGGGAAAATAGCGGAACAGCAGATAGCCCATGCCCAGTGAGCCGGCGACAGGAATCAACACGCGCCGCCAGGCCGCGCTTCCGACCGGATACAGGCGCATTCCAAGGCGCTCGGTAAGAAGGATGAACGCTACGACCGAAAGGCCCGTCAGCGCGCCGATCAGAATGCTCAATACCAGCAGCACGCGTTCCTGTCGCTGAGCGAACTGCAGCGCCCACCAGCGCAGCGGCGTCCTCCACCAGGAAATGGATCGCGGATTTCCGTCGTCACTCATGTTTGCGAACGCCCTTCACAATGACAATCATAGCGAATTTCGGGGAGATCAGGCGGCAGCTCCGGGAAAAACCGTGTGCCGCTTCACGGGACACGCCGTCTGCGCATCTTGACTAGGGCAGGAGTTGAACGCGACGGCTGACGATCGTGACATCGCCGTTCTGGGATGGAGTCGCCGTGAGCGGGCGCGAATTTACCAGGAACATGCCCTCGGGTGGTAGGCCGTAACTCTGATCCGCCGCGGAGACTTCGACGGTTTTTCCCAGCGGAACGGAGAAACTGATCTCGACGCCCCCGGCAGGCATCGCCGGGCAAGCGTACGCCGTCCAGCCGTTGAAAAAGCTCCGGACTTGGTCGTTCGCCGGGGGCAGTGACTGTCCCCCGATCTGCACATTTTCGACGCCGGCATCGGGCGGAAAAAATAGTGCGGCGTACGGCGCTCCGCGCTCGGATCGTAGCAGCGTACGGTAGTTTCGCCGGCCATCACCTTGGGATGATTCCAGCACGGTGAAGGTCGGGGGAGCCAGGTCCAGGTGCGGTGCCTCAGAGATGTAGGAGGCACGGGTGTCCCACGGGAATGCACCCCGCTCGGTTCCGCGGAAAGCAGCCGCGGGCCGGATTGGGTCCGGCAAGCGTCCGGAATCTGGCTCTACGATCCACTGCGCGTTTCCCGTGTCGGCGTCCTGGGAGAATTTGATATTCACGCGCTCGGGAGATTTCGCAGAGTAGGCCGGCACGACTACGGCCGCGAACAGCGCAAGGCCCATCACTAGAATCGGAACCCAGGGAATGGCCAGTCCTCGCAGCCCCGGCACGCCGCGCAGATCGGCGCAAAGCGGTGCCAGCGGGGTGCAGATCAGTCCAATCACCAGAGCGATCAGAGCCAAACCCCTGTTGCCAAGTGCGCTGTAGAGCAGCAGGGTCGGCCCAAATGCGACGATTCCAACGGTCGCAATGGGCAGCACCGCCGCGACAGCGGCTAAAGCGGAGTTTTCGCTGCGAGGCAGCGTCGCTGGCAGTCCCGCTAGCGTGGCCGCGCCGACGGGCACGAGCAATACGTAACTGACCCCGGGCGCTTGCCAGGCAATCACGACGGCCAGCACGGCCCACCATGTCCACGCTCCGGCCCACAACCCCCAGAATCCGGCGCGGCGCGCAAACAGGATGGCATGCGCGGTGACCGCGGCGATGGCCAGCGACCAGAACACAGTCTCAATCGGAAGTGGATACGCAATCCAGTTCACCGGAGTCTTACCCGCCAGGTGAGCCAGCCGCGCCACAATGAATGCCAGCAAGCCGGTCACCACCATGCTTACCGGCCAGTCGATCATCCCCCACAGGAATTCGCGCAGGGTCAGGCGGTTGTTGCGGATCATCCAGGCGATCTGTAGCACCAGCACAATTGTGGCGACCAAGGCGAACCCGAGCGTCCGACGGGCCTGCCACTGTATGAGCCAATGCCCGAATAGATCGAAGTAGACTGCTTGCCGCTGTGGCGGATTCTCAAGATCGGAGTTCGCGAGCGCAACGAGGGCCGGAAATGCATTTTCGCCGTGATGCTGCAGGCTCGCCAGACTGACGTTCGCGGAATTGTCGAGCGGCGTGTGGTAATGCACCACGTCGCCGACGTATGCGAAATTGAGTCCTTGAAAACCCGCGGCTTTGAACACCGTAAAATCGGTATCGTTCGGAAGCTGCTGATACACGGTGTAGAAAATCGAACTGGCCGCTGGATCGACCGAGTGCCGGGCGTAAAGCCGGACGACCCAGTCGTTCGCGCTGCCAGTCTCGAACATCACGCTGGGGCCGGAAGTCCCCCGTGCATCCAGATTCACGGCCGCACGCACGTCTTTCGCAAGTGGGTCGAAATCAACGAATGCGTGCGCGCCGAGCAGTCCGGCCTCTTCCCCGTCGTCGATCAGCAGAATAATCGCGTGGCGCGGGGCTGGAAGCGACTTGAGCGCGCGCGCAATCTCAAGAACAGCCGCTACGCCTGTGCCGTCGTCGGAATCACCCGGGCCGGCAGGAACCGAATCGTAGTGCGCCGCCAGCAGAACAGAAGCCTTTGATTCCGGACCTGCTTCGGTTCCCTCCAGCCGCGCCACCACATTGTTCACCGTGGCGCAATTGACATATTGTCCGCAATCGAAGGCCGTCTGCACCTGGGGTTGATAGCCGAGCCTGGTCAGCTCGTCCATGATTCGGCCGCGCACAGCGTCGTTTGCCGCGCTCCCGATGGGATGAGGTGTGTCTTCTTTTAGAACTCGATGGAAGGTGTCCAGTGCACGGGCAGCGGAAAACTCCGTCGCCGGTGCGGTCGACGGTTTCGGCGGTGGCGGGCGCAGGCCCATGAAGGACAAGGCCAGAATCGCGACTAGAATCACTGCGCTTAACACTATTCGGCGCACTCTCGGACTGCCGGGTGAGTCCAAGCGTACCTCCTCTGCGCGCCATGCTAGGCCGCGGTGTGTCGCAAGTCAACGCGCATTCCCGCCGGGCAGTTTCCTGGTTCGAGTCACGCCCGATAAAATCCATAACTTTCGTGCACCCGAGGTCTACCGCGTAGCGATCTTTCCAAGGCGCTGCGTCTCGCCTGGTTAACCTTGCTGCCGATTCTTTCATTCTGATCGACCAGCCCGCTCAAGCGTCCGGTCAGGGGCGCTGCCAACGATAAGAAATTACCGTCGGGTGAACATCCCTCGCTCCCGGCAGATGGTTGCGCTTTGCGGTTCCAATTCGCTGTCTTCCGAATTAACCTAGGCGTTCATCGTAATGAACTCGGGGGGGCATCGTGTCCGTTCTGGATCTCTTGCTCGGAAAACCGCTCGCCACCTCCGACGAACGCGCAGAACAAATCGGAGCCACCTCCGGGATCCCCATTTTTGGTCTCGACGCCCTCAGCTCTGCGGCCTACGGGCCGGAGGCCGCTCTTACGCTCCTTATTCCGCTGGGAGCGGCGGGAGTGGCCTATATCGTTCCGGTGAGCGCAAGCATCATCGTACTTCTGACCATTGTTTACTTTTCCTATCGCCAAACGATCGCGGCGTACCCGGGCGGCGGCGGATCCTATACCGTCGCGTCGGAGAATCTGGGAACGTTCCCGGGGCTGCTTGCTGCTGCGGCGCTGATGATCGATTACGTTCTGGTGGTGGCTGTGGGCATCTCGGCCGGAGTTGGTGCGCTGGTTTCCGCGGTCCCGAGTCTGCAAACCCACACGGTTTTAATCTGCCTCGGAATTCTCGTGGTCCTCACCATCGTGAATCTGCGAGGGCTGCGGGAGGCGGGAGTCTTTTTCATGGTGCCGACGTATCTATTCGTGGGCACGCTGCTCGCCGCAATTGTGATTGGCACGGTCAAGACCCTAGCTGCCGGCGGACATCCGATGCCGGTCATTGCACCCCCGGTTCCCCCCAGCGCTGCGGTCGCCGTTGCGAGTATGTGGATGCTGCTGCAAGTTTTCTCAAACGGTTGCACGGCGATGACCGGAGTTGAAGCAGTCAGCAACGGCGTCCGGGCGTTTCGCGAGCCGACGGTTCGAAATGCGCAGCGAACCTTGACCGTAATCATCGGACTGTTGATCGTGATGCTCGCGGGTATTGCTTTTCTGGTCCGAGCTTACGGCATCGCGGCAACCGACCCCGGGCTTGCTGGATATCAGAGCGTCCTCTCCATGCTTGTCGCGGCTGTCGCGGGGCGCGGATGGTTCTATTACATAACGATCGGTTCGGTTCTGGTGATCCTATCGCTGTCGGCGAACACGGCGTTTGCCGACTTCCCGCGGCTCTGTAGGGCCGTCGCGCAGAATAATTTCCTGCCACACTCGCTCGGATTTCGAGGTCGACGCCTGGTCTATTCGCAGGGCATTTTGGTTCTCGCCATGCTCGCCGGAATCCTCCTGGTGCTGTTTCAGGGCGTCACCGACCGTCTGATCCCGCTGTTTGCCATTGGCGCTTTCCTTGCCTTTACGTTGTCGCAGGCCGGAATGGTGGCTCATTGGAGGCGGGTAAAGGGAGGCGGTGCCACGCGAAGTATGATCGTCAACGGCGTGGGGGCGCTCGCGACTGGAATCACGCTGGCTGTTGTGCTCGTTGCAAAATTCACTTCCGGGGCATGGGTCAGCGCCCTGCTGATTGCCACACTTGTAACTTTGATGCTTTGGGTGCGCAGGCATTACCGGGCCGTTACCGCTGAAACGTCCAGTTCCGCTCCTTTGGACATCGGGACTCTTGGCCCTCCGATCGTGATCGTTCCCATTCAAGAGTGGGGAAAGATTGCCCAACGAGCGCTGCAATTTGCGCTGACGCTCTCCTCCGATATCCGAGCCGTCCACGTCGCCACCGACGATGAAACCAATGCACTTCGCGATCAGTGGGGCACCGTCGTGGTCGCGCCATTGCAAAAAGCCGGCCGCACCCCGCCACAGCTGATTGCCCTCCCGTCGCCGTACCGCCTGGTTCTGAAGCCGATTCTGGAATACGTGCTGCAACTTGAAAAAGATCTTCCGGATCGCCAATTCGCGGTGATCGTGCCGGAACTGGTCGAGAAGCACTGGTATCACTATCCGCTGCACAACCAGCGCGCGGAGCTGCTGAAGGCGTTCCTGCTCGTGCATGGCAGCGAGCGAATTGTGCTGATCAATGTGCCCTGGTATATCAAGGCTTGATGGGATTGCTGTGGGTTCTTGTGAGGAAGGCTGAGACGAATTCGTTATGGTCCGGATCTGCGCGATCCAGGAGCTGACCTATGCAACAGAGGAAGTTTCCGACCGCGCGTTTCGTGTCACTTGCCCTACTGACCCTGCTTGCGCCGCGTGCCGTTCGGCCCGCGCACTCACCGCTGGTCCCCCGATTTGCGCTGGGCCCGCAGGTCGGCGACGTGGACTTTCCCAACTCTTGCTCAGCCGAAGTGCAGGGGACAATCAAGAAGGGCCTGGCCCTGCTGCACTCGTTTCAATACGGAGAGTCCGCTCAGACGTTTCAAGAGGCCGCGCAGCGAGACGGCCAATGCGCGATCGCGTATTGGGGACAAGCCATGGCGCACTACCATCAATTGTGGGAGTTTCCCGATCCAGCCGCTCTGGAGGAAGGGCGGAAGGAGGTCGCGCAAGCCCAGAAAAGCCCTGCGCAAACCCCGCGCGAACGCGAATACGTCGCCGCGGCGGCTGCATTTTTCCAGGACGATCCGAAACTGACTCATATCGATCGTACCCAAGCGTATTCGAAAGCCATGCAAAAGCTCTACGGCGATAACCCGCAGGACGTGGACGCGGGCGCGTTCTATGCGCTCTCGCTCGTGGCGCTCGCGCAGGATGGTGTGGATGACCTTGCCAATCGCAGGAAGGCCATCGGGATACTGAATCCGCTTTTTGAGCGGCAACCGAATAATCCCGGTGTCGCTCATTATCTGATTCACGCCTCCGATACCCCGGAACTGGCACGCGAGGGGCTTCCTGCGGCTCGCGCATATGCGAAGATTGCTCCGGATTCCTCTCACGCGACGCACATGCCTTCGCACATCTTCCGGCGGCTCGGACTCTGGCCGGAAATGATTGACTCAAACATCGCGGCGATCGCCTCAGCTGCGGAAGCGACCGAACAGCACCGGGGCGACGCCAGCTACCATTTCCATGCGATGGATTTCCTGGATTACGCCTACCTGCAGAGCGGCCAGGAAGCGAAGGCCCGGCACTTGGTCGAGGAAGTGAAGAGCGTGCCGGGCGCGCGCGCAGAAGCGATTGCCGAGCATCAAGCCTTGTTCGCGGCGCGAAATGCGATTGAGCTCCATCGCTGGACCGAAGCCGGGTCACTGGCCATTCCCGATGAGCGCCTCGTCTGGCAGGATCCAACCTACTGGGCACGTGCGATCGGCTCGGCGCGGGCTGGCGACGTGAGTGGCGCGCGCGAGAATGCTCGCAAGCTCGCCGAGGTTATGAGGGCGCAGCAGGAACACGACAAGGCCGCGGGGAATACGGTTACGCCCGGTGAAAGCGTTGAAGAACGCGAAGTGGACGGATGGCTGGCGTTCGCCGAGGGGCGACCAAGCGAGGCCATCGCGGATTTGCGCGGGGCCGCCCAGCGCGAGGAAACCGAGCGCGTGGACCCCATCGCCATGCCTGCCCGCGAGATGCTGGCCGACCTATTTCTGGAGCTCAAGCGGCCCTCGGAGGCTCTTACGGAGTACCAGGCCGTTTTGAAGGACTACCCAAACCGGTTTGACGCGGTGTATGGCGCCGCGCGCTCGGCCGAAGCGTTGGCCGATGCCGGGCAAGCCCGACGCCTTTACGCCCAACTCGTCACCATCTCGGCCCCGGGCGCCGACCGCCCCGAACTCCAGTCTGCTCGCGCGTTTTCCAACGGGCACTAGAAGCTCCTTGCCAGCCCCGCTCGGGCGCGACTTTACGGCAGTCCGGCTCCAGGTACCTCCACCCGCACCACTTCGATCTTGCCTGCCCGCTGCTCCTTGATCACCCCGGGCATGTGGTCCAGCGCCGTGCAAATGTAGAGGTCCCGCCGGTCCGCGCCTCCCAGCATGCACGCGTAGGCATGGCGTTCCGGCAGTGCGATCGTATCGGCGATTTCACCGCCCTCCCGGACCCGAACGATCTTGTTGCTACCCGGCCAGGCGACCCATACCGCACCCTCCGCGTCCAGACAAATCCCATCGGGAATGAGTCCATCGATGGCCGCAAAGACCCGCCGATTTGTGAGCGCGCCGTCCGGCCGAATCTCGAAGGCGGTCAGGCGTGCGCCGAGCGTCTCACCCACGATCAGAGTTTTTCCGTCCGGTGTGATGACCATTCCGTTCGGGAAGTGCAGATCGCCTGCGACCTCTCGGACCCGGCCATCCGGATCGACGCAAAGTAGAACCGTGGGCCGAGGCGGTTCGTCCTTGAACAAGTTAAAGCCAAAACCGCCGATATAGGCGCGTCCGAGCCGATCAACCACCATGTCGTTGATGGGATTCGCGACAAACGAGCTCAAGTCGGCCGCCGTTTCCTGCCCTCGGGGCGTCAGACGCAGAAGAAGACGTTGCGACATCGAAACCACCAGCATCGTTCCGCTAGGCAGCCACCCGAGGCCGGAGACTTCGTCGGGAAACTCCGCCACTTTGTTTCCTTTGCCCTCGGGGCTGAGCTGCCACACGGCGCGGCCATGCATATCTGAAAAAAACAGGGCGCCGTCATGCCAGCGTGGTCCTTCCGGGAAAATCAAGCCATCGAGCAGTACTCGGGGTGTCGCCGCCATTTCGCCTCCACAGGGATCGCAATTCGCCGGAAGTATAGGCCAGAATCACGCGGTCCAGAAACATTGCACAATACTGGAAACACGCTTTACACGACCCGCACGCCGTGCTAGTTTCTATTCGCGTAACCGCCGAACTGAAAGCGCCAGGCGGCAGGGCCATTCATATCGACCCTCCGAACGTTTTTGTCTCGATAGACCTCCAACGAAAAATCAAACTGAACCTCCTTCTGCGGATAACGCATGGGGAGCGAACCGTGCGAGGGCCGGGTGCTAAAACTTCGTAAAGTAGAGCTTCTGGGTTTCAAGTCGTTTTGCGACAAGACGCCGATCACGTTCAGCGGCAGCGGGATTACGTGCATCGTCGGTCCGAACGGGTGCGGCAAATCCAACGTAGTCGACGCTATCTCGTGGGTACTTGGCGAGCAGAGCCACAAAATGCTCCGCGCCGAGCGCATGTCGGACTGCATCTTCAACGGCACGGCCAAGCGCCCGCCGATGGGCATTTCCGAAGTGACTCTCACCCTGGTTGATCCGGAGCTCTCCGAGGCCGTCGCCAAGGTGCTCGACGGCGAACCGGAACCCTCGGCTGACGCTGCTGTGGACGCCCGAGACACGTCGTCCGGGACAGCCGAGAGCCTGACAGCCGCCTCCACGGAAGAAATCCCCGCTGAGGAAACCGCCGTCAGCCGCAAGCATTGGAACAAACGCGCTGCCGAGAAGCCTGCCATCGCATCGCGGCCCGGTGAAATCGTCGTGGGCCGTCGCCTGTATCGCTCCGGACAAAGCGAATATCTGATTAATGGCCGTACGGCGCGTCTTCGCGACGTTCAAGAGATCTTCATGGGCATCGGTCTCGGCCCGGACAGCTACGCGATTATCGAACAGGGGCGCATTGGGCAGATCCTAAATTCAAAGCCCATGGACCGGCGGGCAATCATCGAGGAAGCCGCCGGGATCACGATGTACAAGACCAAGAGACGCCTGGCGGAGACCAAGCTTGAGGCGGCGAAGCTCAATCTTTCCCGGGTCAATGACATTCTCGTCGAGGTCGAAAAGCAGCTGGCCTCTCTGAAGCGCCAGGCGTCCAAGGCGCGGCGCTACGCCGAGCTCCGCGAACAGATGCGCGCCTTATTGCGCATCGTACTCGCCAGCAAAGCCGAGCATCTGGACATCGAAGCCGCGCGCCTGGAAGCTGTTCTCCGCGAAATGGACGCGACTGAGGAGCGCGAGGCCCGTTCCGTCCACGAACTGGAATCCGAACAGGAACGCTTGAGCGCGCGTACCTACGATCTGGATGGCGAGCTCCGTCAGACCCAGAACTTGCTCGGTCAAACTGCACTTGACCTTGACCGTGCCGAGAACCGCATCACCTTCAACCAGGAACAGGTTGCTCAACTCGAAGCCCGTGCGTCGCGGCTCTCGTTTGAAATCGAGCAAGCGGTCAGCCAGGAATCCGATCTCACCACTCGCTTCGCGACGCAGCAAGAATCCGTCGCAGCTCTTCGCGCCCTGGCTTCGTCGCTTGAATCAAGCCTGCGCGAATCGACCGAACACGTTTCGACCAGCTCGGTCAATCAGAGTCAGCTGGAATCGCGGATGGAGGAGCTCCGCCGCCTGGCCAGCTCTCTAGTCGAGGAATCTGCGCGCGGACAGGCCGAGTCGCAACAGGCCGAAGAAGCAGCGGCGCGCCACACCGCAGCCGAACAGCAGCGCTCGGCGGCCATGCGCGCTATCGAGCAGGAATGCGCGGCTCTCCAGTCGCGCGTCGACGCCTCCGATGCCAGTTTCTCGCAAGCCGAGCAGCAGGCGCATACAGTCGCCGAAGCAGTTCGCCAGTCCCAATCGCGGCTCACAGGTCTTCGTCAGACCCAGCAGGAAACCAGCCAGAAGCTCGAGCAGATCCGCCAGGATTTGTCCGCCGAGCGGGCACGGCACGCCTCGATCGAGCAGATTCTGCACGAGCGGGCCTATACAGCCGACGCCGTACAAAAGCTTTTCAATGCCAGCGGCGACGGCCTATCACGGGGGTTCCGCGCCGTGGGCTTGCTTGCCGACTACGCCGAGGTCCAGGAAGAATACGAAACCGCGATCGAGCAGTTTCTCCGCGAAGAACTTGAATACGTTGTCGTCGAATCGTTCGACCAGGCGCGGGCGGGTGTCGCGCTTCTGCGGGACGACGTCGGTGGCCGTGCGACGTTTTTTGTGGATTCCGGCCGCACTCTTGACGTGGACAAAATGGAAAACGGCGCGTCCATGCCGGGCAATTTCATCGCCAGGCTCGACCGCCTGGTCGAGTTCCGCGAGCCACTCGGTCCAGCGACGAAGTATTTCCTGAAAAAACTCCGCACCGCCTACATCGTGGAATCCATTGCCGTCGCTGAAAAAATGGCGCACGACAATCCGCACAGTTACTTCCTCACGCCGGACGGCACGTGCTATCACGGCCGCACAGTTTCCGGCGGCCGGAAAAGCGACGCCGGCCCGCTCGCGCTCAAGCGCGAACTTCGCCGGCGGGAGTCGGAAACTGCGCGCCTAGAGGTTCTCGTCGCCGAACAGCAGTCGCAACAGGCTCGCCTGGAACAGGAAACCGCGGACGCAGAGAGGCAGCTTGCAGACATCGCTTCGCAGCAAATGGAAGCGGAAAAATCCCTCGTCGCCGCCGTTCACCAGCGCGACGAATCGCGCCGCGAATTCCTCCGCGTGGATCTCCAGCTCGATGGCGAGCGCGAGGAGATCGCCCGTCTCCGCGGCGAAGCCGAAGCCGCCCGCGCGCGTGCCGAGAACGCGCGATCGGAACTCGCCGAAGCGGTTCGGGTCCGGGTCGCCGCAGAAGCCGAAACCGCCCAGGCCGCCGAAAAGCTGGTGGACCTGCGCCGGGATTTTCACGAGCTACAGGAACGGGTGGTTGGGCGCCGCGAGGAGTTGGCGGCGATGACCGAGCGCCTGGCGAGCGCCGAAAATACCGAGCAAAGTCTCTCTGGTGAAATCGCGCAGGCGAACCAGCGCATGGTCTCGCTTCGCCAACAGCACGCTGCGCTTGTGGCCGAGAAAGTCGAAATCGAATCCTCCTGCGAGCAGCTTTCCCTCCAGGCACAGGAGCTGCGAAGCGAGAAAACTCGTCTGGAGGAAAACAAAGCGTCGCTCGAAGCAGAATGGACCGAGGCGCGGTCGCGCACCGGACACATTGAC
The DNA here is from genome assembly GCA_036514055.1 of Candidatus Acidiferrales bacterium. GTDB lineage: Bacteria > Acidobacteriota > Terriglobia > Acidiferrales > UBA7541 > Palsa-295. The sequence goes on along the minus strand of DATBXX010000064.1, from coordinate 5,023 downwards.
GAAACACTCCGTGGCCGCCGCCAGTCGCTTGACGAACTCCGTGCCGAGCGCAGCCAGCGCCAGATTGAACGGGCGCGCAACGACGCCGACCGCGATTACCTGCGCCAAAGCTGTGTTGCGGAGTTAAATGCACAGCCCGAGGAGCTTGTCGCCCAGGAGGCGCAGCTTGTCGTGGGGGAAGAACTGGTCGCTGCGGAAACGAACTACAACGAGATGAAGGCGCGCGTCGAGGCGATGGGACCGGTGAACATGATGGCGCTCGAGGAATTCCAGGAATGCGAACAGCGGGAGAGTTTCCTGCGCCGCGAACGGGACGATCTCGTGCAGTCCATTCAGAACACGCAACTCACAATTCACGAGCTCGACGAAGTGTCGCGCAAGAAATTCGAGGACGCCTTCACCTTTATCAATGCGCAGTTCGCCGTCGCCTTCCAATCGTTGTTCGGCGGAGGGCACGGAGAGATGCGCCTCAGCGAGCCCGATAGTTCGGGCGACTCCGGAATTGACATCGTCGCGCAACCGCCCGGCAAACGCTTGCAGAACATTCTGCTTCTCTCCGGCGGGGAAAAAGCGCTCACGGCCCTGGCGCTGCTGATTGCCGTCTTTCGTTACCAGCCGAGCCCCTTCTGCATCCTGGACGAGGTGGACGCGCCGCTGGATGAGGCAAACGTCGGGCGGTTCAATCGAATGCTCGCGGAGATGTGCGGCCAGACGCAATTCATCGTCGTTACCCACAACCGCAAGACCATGGAGATGGGATCGGTGCTCTACGGCGTGACCATGCAAGAGCCGGGCGTTTCCAAGCTTGTCTCCGTAAAGTGGGAACAGGACGTTGCGGCCGCCGAACCGCAGGCCGCGAGCGCCGCAAGCAACGCCGCTTGATGAACACGGGCGCGTTTTTTGCGTCCATCGAGGGACCTTCTTCGCTTTCTTCCGTTCGTCCAGTCCTTGCGCGGGACGCTCGACGCACTGCATAATTTTCTTAGCGGTTGACAACGACTCGCCCTGCGCTAGAATACCGCCCTCTCGCAACCGAGGGCACAAAGCTCGTGGCTTCTTCCCAAATGCGCGCCGTTATATCGCAAACCGAATTTCCGGGACTCAAACTTCTCGGACGCGGAAAGGTCCGCGACATCTATGACCTCGGTGATCGCCTGCTGATCGTTGCGACGGACCGTCTTTCGGCATTTGATGTCATCCTTCCCACGCCGATACCTGATAAGGGACGCGTCCTTACCCAGCTTTCGCTGTTCTGGTTCGAAAAATTGGCCGGGGTCGTCCCGCATCATGTGATCGAAGCGAAGAATTTCACCGGCGATCTTGCCCGGTATGCCGAGGCTCTTGCGGGGCGCGCGATGCTTGTCCGCCGCACCCAGCCATTTCCCATTGAATGCGTCGTGCGAGGGTACATTTCCGGATCGGGATGGAAGGACTATCAAAGGACCGGCACAATCTGCGGGATCGCACTTCCGGCAGGACTGCGCGAGTCCGATCGTCTGCCCGAGCCGATCTTCACGCCGTCGACCAAGGCCACAACCGGCCATGACGAGAACATTTCTTTCGACGAAGCCGCTTCCCGCATTGGGCGTCTGATGGCCGAGCGACTTCGCGATACCAGCCTCACGCTCTATCGCCGAGCCGCCGAGCACGCCGCGGCCCGCGGCATTATCATCGCCGACACGAAGTTTGAGTTCGGGCTCGACGGAGGTGAACTGGTCTGGATCGACGAGGCGTTGACCCCGGATTCGTCGCGCTTCTGGCCCGCGGACCAGTATTCACCCGGGAAGGCGCAGCCGTCATTTGATAAACAGTTTGTCCGGGACTACCTTGAAAAAATCGATTGGAACAAGCAGCCCCCGGCCCCGGCGCTGCCGCCCGATGTGGTCTCAGGCACGCGGGAAAAGTATCGGGAAGCCTATCAGCGCGTCACCGGCCGCGAACTCGATTAAGCCCGGGGAGACTCCCCGGCAGCTTCACTGTGGAGTATGCACACTTGAAAGAGCAACTGGAATCGCTGGTCGGAATGATGGTCGAGCGCGGGATTCTGCTCGAGGAAGCCTTGACCGAATTCGAGAAAAAATTCATCCGGAGAGTCCTGGAGCACTCCCGGGGAAATCAGTGCCGAGCCGCCAAGGTCCTAGGAATTCACCGAAATACTCTGAGCCGCAAGATCACGGAATATCACCTGGATCACCCGCTCCGCCGCCGCTAGCGGTTCCCCGACGCTAGAATCCGGAGAAGTTTCAAATCCGCCTTCGCACACATTTCCCGGCAGTTTCTCAGGGTTTATCTCTTGCGACCGAAAAAAAAGGGCCGCCCGTTACCGGACTGGCCCTTGTGACTCACGCCGCGTGTCCATCTACAGCCCTTGGCTCATTGCTTGGGCGTAATCTTGTGCGGAGGGCGTTTCGCGCCCTCTTTTCCCGGAATCGTGGTCGGATCGACTTTTACCATATCCCAGTGTAGGAGGAAGGGTGAAGGATCGTAGCTCACCAGAGTTCCCGAGAAGCGAATCTCGTCGTCCTTTTGGACGCGCACGACGTCAGGTTGCGGAGTGACCGTCCCGGAAGCTGCGCCCGCTGGAGGAGCCGAGGTCCACACCTTTACATCCATGTTGGCCGTGGTGGCGGCCGAAATCTCATCCGAGCTCGCGCTGGTGAAGGTCATAATGTCCACAAAGGCATCCGTCTTGTTCACGTCGATGATTTTGCCGATGACTTCGGGGAATTCAGCGCCACAGATGGCAAGCCATGTCAGCTTCGCCTTGTCGCCTCCGCCGCTGAGATCGCCGATCACGCTGATAATCGTGCTGGCTTGCGCGACTTTCTGGATGTCTGCTGCGCTAGGAATCGAATACGTCGCGGGTCGGTCAGGCGAGTTTGCGGCGAGCTGCAACAATTCATTCAGTTGGGCATCCACCAGCTTGTCGCAGTTCGGTTGCTGGTAGTTGACGATTGTCTTGCGTAGATATTCCTTCACCTTGTCGGTGTCCGGAATCTTCAGATCGACGGCGCGAGCCAAAGCCCAAAATCCATCCAGCGATTGCGGGGGAGTTGATTGCAGATAGGCGAGTCCCAGGCGGTAGCTCGCGACGGGATCGTTCGGATTCAGTGACAGTTGAGCTTTATAGGCTTCGATCGCCGCGGCGAAATCCTTGAGCTGCATGTCGGCCCCGCCCGCAGCCCCTTCCAGGGCGGACTGGACGGCCTTGATCTGATCGTCGGTAACTTTGGCGTTGGATTTCTTGAGATCGGGAAGCAGCTTGACGCCCAGCAGCGCCGCATCTCGCTGCTTGGTGAGCTGATCGTGGGCGTCGGCGGCCTTCGGGTCAAACGCGCCCGCCGTTGCGAAGAGTTGCATTCGCGCCTGAATTGCCTGGACACGTTGTGCGACGTCGGCCTTGTCGCCGAGCGCGACCAGCTTGTCCGTGTATTCGATTGCCTTGGCGTAATTCTTCAGCTGGAAATAAGATTGGTAATACATCTGGTAGATGTATTCCATCAGCGTCGAATTTGGATACTGAGCGACGAAAGCGTCGAGCAGCTTCAACCGCGCCGCCGGATCTTTTTCGGCCTGAGCCGCCTGAAGCGCGTTGTATTCCGGAAGCGTGTAGGTCGGTTGCTGGCTCGGTGCGGCAGGCTGTTGTGCGGCCACTGGCCACGAAACCAGAGACGTCAGGACAAGTGCGGCGAAAATCATTGCCATATTGCTCCGATGCCTTCGCATGATCACTTTCCTGCCTCCTGGAATATGGCCTGTTTTCGGCTGGCTATTTAGACTCGCAACCGCGTCACCTGCGGGACAATCGCGCGACAGATCGAAATCCACGGGATTATAGGGAAACCATGTTACGCGCGCAAGTGTAAAACCTTCCAGATCATCCGATTCCGCTTGATCTGCCTGTTCGCGCATGTCGAGGGGCATGCTCCTGCGTGATAGGATGTCGAATCCCAGCCCGGGGGTCGCCTGGCGGACCAAATTCATGTTCAACGACAAGCCGCTTGATGGGAAAGTCGCGCTAATCACCGGCGCCAGTCGTGGCATCGGCCTAGCGATTGCCCGGAGCCTGGCAGCGATGGGCATGAAGATCGGGCTCTGCGCCCGTGACGCAGAACGCGTCCATTCCGTGGCTGCCGAGCTCGAGCGCCAGGGGGCCTCCGTCGTCGCCGTTGCGGGGGACCTGGCCCGCCCGGGCGATATTGCGCCCATTGTGCGGAAGACCGAACAATCCTTCGGGCCCATTGAAATCCTCATCAATAACGCCGGAATCGGATATTTCGGCCCCACACACGAAGCCTCCGAGGAGAACTGGGACACTGTGTTGGACACCAACTTGAAATCCGTGTTCCTGCTAAGCCGGGCCGTTGTGCCGGGAATGATCGCTCACCACGGCGGGCAGATCGTCAACATCGCCTCGCTTGCCGGGAAGAACGCCTTCGCTGGCGGCGGCATCTACTGCGCGTCGAAATGGGGGCTGCTTGGATTGACCCAATGTATGGCGGAAGATCTCCGCCCGCATGGCATCCGCGTCAGCGCCGTTTGCCCTGGATCGGTGGCCACTGATTTTTCTCCGCACGGCGGCAAGGACCCGCGCAAGATGCTTGAGCCCGAGGACGTAGCACACGCCGTCACAATGATCCTCACGCAAGCCTCCGGAAGCTTTATCAGTGAAGTGCTTCTGCGCCCCACGCAGAAGCCATGACAATCATCGTCGCTGAAGTTCGAATCCTTTCAAGAGCGTGTTGCATCCAACGCCGAGTAACCTGAAGGTGACCTCATGATCGAAATCCGTCCGTCCGCCGAACGCGGACACAACAAGATGTCATGGCTAGATTCGCGTTTCACATTTTCCTTCGATCAATACTACGATCCCGATCATGCGCAATTCCGCTCGCTGCGCGTGATGAATGAAGACGTCGTTGCGCCCGGGGGAGGTTTTCCCACGCATCCGCACCGAGACATGGAGATCCTGACCTGGATTCTGGAAGGGGCGCTCGAGCACCGCGACAATACCGGCGGCAGC
>DATBXX010000063.1:0-13803 GCA_036514055.1 Candidatus Acidiferrales bacterium | reverse complement strand
CTCCCGGCAATTTCCCTTGCGCAAACGTCGCAAGCGGCGCCTCTACGCTATAAGGCCCCATTTGGAAGCTCTCAATCCTGGCCACGACGGCGTTACCGCTGACATTCAGCTCGCCAGGGCCCACGGCAATCGTCTTCATATGCGAGGAGAACAGATGGTGCTGCTGGGCGAATGCGTCCGACAGGACCAGCGATGCACCCAGGGCCGTGTTCAATACGAACAGGGCTTCGGCAGACTTCCTGCCGTTGACGTCGATTTTCGCCCGCACCACCGGCATCCCATCATGAAATTTCAGCGGAAAACTTTTCCCGCCGCCCGAGTATCGGTACGCCGCGGGATCGTAGATCCTCACCGTCTGCCGCGCGTAGTCAATCTCCATCACGACACCGGCGAACAGGTCCGATCCCAGCGCGCCCTCGTAGGCGCGGCCCACCCGCCCGCCGAAATCATTGCTCGGGATTACGCCAAGACTGGGCAGCGAAATATCGACTCCGCTGAGACCAAGCACCGGGGCCTGCAGGTTTGCGATGCCTAGTTCAGCGGCACGCTGCGGGTCGAGCGAGGAAACCGGCGCCGTGGAATCAAGCACCAATAGCGAAGGCTGGCCCTGATTGACTCGCACGGGCAAAAAGATCAGGTTGCCGATGAATTCAGCGGGCACTTGAGATACGTTTCCCCCGAACGCAAATCGCGCGGAGGTGACCGGTTGCTGCACGGGTGCGGGGCTGGTTTGAGCGCGTGATGCGGGTCCTAGCGTCAGCTGAGCCCACAACGCCGCGATGACGATTGCCGTACTCCGCTTCATCGAGCCTCCCCCGCACAGTTCCCGGTTCCAGTTCGCTGGTTGAGATTATACGAATCAGGGCCCCGGAGCCAGATACCCTTCGCGCGCGAAAACGCGAACGACGGGTTTCTTCGCGGGCAAACTCACGGGCTCACCGGTTGCGTCAAGCACCTGGACAGACAATGAATGGAATTGGCCGTCGTGCGCCGGCGCAATGCCAATCAGATATTGATTCCGCAGGGTGGTTGCGATCTCGTGATACATCGGCACGAAATCCTGTTCGGACTTCGGAAAATAGGCGCGACCGCCCGTCACCGTCGCGAGCTCCTGAAGCGCACGATCAGCATTTGCGAAACCTTCTGCGGAGGATTCCGGAGTGACTCCGGTTTCCTGCCCACCCGAGGCGCCCGTGGTCGGCCTCGATTTCGGTTTTGCGCTCGGGCGGCCGCGCAGCGATCCGCCCAACGCCACGGAAAAAATGACGACGTCGTCTGTACGCAACCTGCGGACCAGCGCATCCCAGCGCGCCGGCGCAGAGGAATCAAGTCCCGTGGTCAACAGCACCAACGCCCGTTTGCCGGTCGCGGGACCCAGCCAATCCAGCACTCCGGAGACCGAGTCGTAGAAATTCAGGTCCCCCATGCCGATGGTGTACTGGACGCCGCCCAGCGCTGCGAGCAGAGCGGATTTGTCAGGCGTAAAGTTCAGCACTTCCCGCGGCGCCTGATCGTAGGTGACAAGCGCCACTTCATCATCGGCAGCCAGGCCGTCCAGCAGAGCGTAGGCGGCAACCAGGTGCTGGTTGTGAATCAGGTAGACGGCCGGGCTGGTCTCGATCATCACCAGAATCTGTGCCGGTGCCTGGACGGGAATGAAATAGGCGATTGGCTGGCTTGAGCCGTTATCGAGGATGCGAAAATTGTTTCGCGCAAGGCCGCCGACGAAATTTCCCCGGTTATCGAGGACGCTCGCATCCACCTTCACCAGTTCGGTTGAGGCTTCCAGAGGCTTCGGCTCCTGCGGGGCGGACGCTTGCGCCCGGCACGCGGACACGCCCCAGCTGCAAATCGAAACTGCAGCAAGGGCAAGAAAAGGGAGCGCGCGAAGGTGGCGGCTCAACTGACGGCGGGACTCAACCAGGACGCACACTGCTTGCGCCCGGGCGTGCTGCGGGGATCTTTCGATCCCCGCGACGCGCGAAGGGCAAAGTGAATCTACAACCAAGGCGGGTGTTCGGGTCAATTACCGGGCGGCGTCGTCGAAGGCGGCGCAGCCGTCGCGGACTTCGGAGCGCTCAAATACCCTTTCGCAGAATCCTTGGTGACATCGAAGACGACGATTTCGTACGGCGCCCTGGCTCCATGGACGTAGAACTGGATCGGCTCGCCAACGGTTCTGTCCTTCTTTTCAATGTTCTTGTCATCCGCTACCACGTTGACGGTGTACTTGTATTTCTTGGTGTCCGTCTTTTTCAGCTGCACTTGGATCGGCCCAACTTTTTCGGGAGACTTCGCCGACCTGTTGAGCGTGAATTCGAAAATATCCCGCTCTCCGAGCCGCCTCAGTTCCTCTACTTCGTCATGATTCCGGGCAATCAGGCCACTCTGCACGCCGAGGTCACCCTTCATGCTGGACATGGCGCCCTTGGTCGCTTCAAGATCGGCCTTCGTGGTGTTGAGATCGGTCTGGGTTCCGCTCAGCTGGGTCGAAATCTGTCCGAATTTCGTCGTGGTGTCCGCCTGAACGGCGCCAAGCTGCTGGCGGAACTGCTGATCGCTTTTTTGCTGCTCGGTGCGGACCGACTGCGCAAGTCCTCGGGCCCGGGCGAGCTCGTCTTCAGTCAGCCCGAGCTTCTGCGACATCACGTCCAACTGCCCTTTCAGATCGGCAATCCGCGAATTTGTTTTGTCGAGCTCCGCTGCAGTCGCCTGCGCTTTCTGCTGCGCTTCATCCTCACTCTTGTGCATGGCCTGCCGCTCGGTGTAACTCCCGTAAAGCAGGTAGGCGACCAGAGCGAATGCCACTACGAAAAGCACGGTGACCCAGCGCGGCAGAGATCCCGCCTCGACTACCTGAACCTCGTTAGGTGTGTCCAAACTCATCGAGCCTCCTTGGTGGCGAATATCGCTCGCCGTTGCGCTGGATTATCGCCGAGCCGGGGAACGAAGTCTATCTCCGCGAACGAGTGGTGTTGCCAGTTCGGCGAGGCCAGCGCGCCTCAACCGTCGTGGTCAGTCCTCCGCGCGGCGTGAATTCACCGGTCACGCGGCACCACCCGGGGCCCACGGCCGAAACGATATCCTCCAGCATCCGGTTCACCGCATTTTCGTAGAAGATTCCCAGATTGCGATAGGCGAGCAGATACATTTTCAGGGCCTTCAATTCCAAGCAGAGTTTCTTCGGCTGGTATTGAATGGTGATGGCTCCGTAGTCGGGAAGTCCCGTCTTGGGACAGACCGAGGTGTACTCCGGGACGCGAATGGTGATTTCGTACCCGGGAAACTGATTCGGCCAGGTTTCCAGCTTGGGCAGTTTGGCGCGGATCCCGGCACGCGCGTGCGCATCGGTGTAGTCAGGCATTCGCGTTCCTTTCGCTCGACATCTTACACCGTCGGTCAGGTCTTCGTCGCGAAACCCGCCAAATTACAACTACGACACCCAACTGCCGGGCAGTCTATTGCCGTCATATATTGGTATTGGGTATCCTGACGCAGCGAGACGGGAGACAATTTAGAGAGATGATATGCCCTCGATGCCGAAGTGGGGATTGCATGCGTTCACACCGCCGTGGCGTAGCCGACTTTTTCGCCACCCTTGCCGGCCTGCGACCCTGGCGATGCGAGGCCTGCGAGCTGAGATTTTATGCCTGGACGGTCGCCATCCGCTTCGCCAGCTTTGTGCACTGCCCGCGTTGCGGGAATTTCGATCTCCAGCACGTTGCCCGGGAAAGGGTGGAGCAGGGCACGCTGACAGCGGTGAAGCGCTTGCTGGGTTTCCCGGCCTATCGCTGCGATCCATGCCGTCAGAAGTTTTTCAGTGTTCTTCCCTTCCGGCGCATCGTTCCGTCCATGATCCCAGCAGCGCCACCCAAGGTCTCCGCATCCTGACCGCCTGGAAAGAACCAGGAAGATCTGGGCCTGAAATTTCACGCCGTCCTTACCCCGTCGGTTGTCTGATCAACGCGCGGAAGCAGGACCGTGTTCCTTGAGGGACGGGTGCGGGGGTTCCGGCAGGAAGACAGAAACAAGCGCCTGAATCACTCTCGGGGACTTACTGGTTCGTGCGCGCCGGGCTGGCGCTGGGGTCAGGGCTTCCGAGGGAGACCAGAAGCCGCCGAAGTTTCGTGCGGTCCTCCAGGCCCATACCGACCATTTCGAAACCCGCCTGGTGCGAGCGTACGAACCGCACGACGGCCTGCATGCTGATCGAGCGCAGCCCGGCGGGAATTTTCAGCGTGGCTTCGGTGCCCACGGCCAGCTGGACGTCGCCGCTCAGCAGTCCACCCTCAAGACTCAGCACACTGATCGCCGAGGTGTATTTTCCGCGCGCCGACGTGATAACGGCAGGCACGTTGCGCGGCAACCGGACTCGGCGGTAACGGCGATGCCGTACGACGTCGCGACCGGGGATCGGATCAAGCGGCGCGAGCGCCATTACCTTGGCATCCAGACCCGCCTGCGGCAGGAACGCCTCGATCCACTCCGGATCGAGCTTCACCAGCGCCTGCGCCGCGGCTGTCCGGATTTCCTCGGGGTAGGCCCAGCCGAATGCCTTGCGGGTTTCAACGAAGCGCCGCAGGTGCCCTGCCGCTGCGGTTGCACGCATCCGGCCGAGCGCCTCAATCGCCTTCACCCGAAGGTATTCCGGTCCCTGCGGCAGAATGTCTCCCTCGGCAAGTCGCATCAGCTTCGGTGCGGTGTCCGGATCGCCGCACATGCCGATTTCGTCCAGCGCCAGCGGCAGCACCATAGCGTCGATCGCCTCAATCAGATTCGCAAGCAGTTGCCCGCGCTCGGGCGCGCCCGCAATGGAAAGCTGACGCACGACGGCGTCGTGAAACGCGCGGGCGCCATGGCGCAGCCGTTGCGGCAGCAGCTCATCCACTGCCGACGGATCAAGCCTGCTGAGCAGCCCGACCACACTTGCGGCTTTCGCCGGCGGTTCCGACCGGAGCACTTCTTTCAGGTATCTGGCGCACCCGGCGCCCACGGCCTTTGCGAGCTGGACGACATTTTCGCGCTCGGTGCGCCGCCCGGAACGCGCCAGCCGCACGGCCAGATGTTCGCCCGCGCCTTGCGGCAGCCGCATCAGCACGCCCACAAGCCCTTCGGGCATGGCCTCGGCTGTCAGCGCTTCTTCAACGAATTCCGAAATTCGGTTCTCGACTCCCAGGCGCGGTCGCAAGCTCTGGGCCCAGGCCGGACGAAGCTCCTCGAGGTCGGCAAGCGAGTCCAGGGCCTGCTGCATCGCGCGGTAATAACGGCGCGAGGCCGCTTCCTGGCTCAGCCGCACGAAAGCCGCGCTGAGCAACGTCTGCAGCTCGGCATCTTTCTCGGCGGCCAACTGCTGGCCGATTTGCGCAAGCGCATCCTGCAGACGCTGGCTCGCTCCCTTGCTGTACAGTTCGGCCAACTGGCCCAGTCCGATCGCGGCTTTCTTGCGCGCCTCGGAGTCCTTGTTTCTTACGCACGAGGCATACTGCAGCAGCACGTCTCCTGCGGCGTCGGCTTCACCGCGTCCCAGCAGTTCCTCCACATATTGCTGGACGTTTCGCGGCGGAATGCACCAGGCTTCGCTCGAAGTCAGCACCGCGCGCTTGCCCGATTCCGGAACGGCGGCCCAGAACTGCCGGTCGAGAACGTCGGCATGCGATTCAACCGACAGGCCGGCGCTGGCCATTTTGTCCTCGCGCGCCTTCAACAGCTTGCGCAGCGTGCCGAGCTCGTGGCCCATCTTGTCGAGCATCTGGCGAACGGCGTTGACCCTCACTTCGCCGCGCTGAAAACGGTCGAGCGCGAATCGGATCGCCAGATCCTCGGCCAGCTTCAGCAGCACCGTCTCGTCCACTTTTGCCGATGGCGTTCTCGCCGCCATGGTCGCCAGAGCTTGCCGCAAAGTCACCTGCGCATTTTGGGGCAGCGCGGCCAGTTTCACCTGCCACGCAACCTGGTCAGGAGACGGTCCGCCCTTTGTGCCGCCGTGCGCGGCTTCGCCAAACTGCGCAAGCAACCGCAGTAGGCTCTGCATGTCGGCTTCGCCCAGCTGGGGAAGATCTTTCGGGTCGCCCCCCGACACCCCTGCGGCAAGTCCGCCGTCCGTGCCTGTCGACCCTGTGGCGCCGCCGGTACGTGCGCCACCACCGGTTCCGAAGCCGTTACCAGCCCCGGCTCCCTGCCCGCCCGCTGCCGACTCTCCGGTGTCTGTGCCTGTCCCGTTTCCGCCCCTGCCTCCACGTGCGCCTTCGGCTGCGGCGATCAGCTGAATCATTTTCTCGGGGCTGCGAAACCAGTCCTGTACCATCTCGGCGTCGGCGCCCAGCGTTCTTGCCGTCAATTGCGCTGCAACACGCGCCTCGGAGAAGCCCGCATCCTCGGCAACAAATCGAATCTCGTTCACGCGGATTCCTGCGGTCTCGCGATTGCCGAAATATTCGTGGAGGCGGTCGGTTAGCGGGCCGGCCTTCGGGCCGCTGGATTCCAGGAAGGCCTTAACGAGATTGCCGAACTCATCGCGCTCTACGCTGGGAAGGAAACAGATGCTGGCGACGCCTGCGGCGTTCAACAAGTCTGCAAAACTGCGTTCCGCTTGCGTGGACTCCAGGGGCACGCCATCGAGCAGGAGCTGCGAGCCCGAGGCCCCCAGCAGCAAACCGCCTTGCCCGGCCGTGCGCACCGCCTGCTCGAGCTCGTTCCAGCTGATCTCCATCTGACCGGCGGATCGCAAGTGGTCTAAACCATAGAGCCGAGTGTACTTAAGTAGGACATTGAGGCTCCGCACGAATGCGCGGGCATTGGGAACGATGGTCTCGGTGGGCACTGTTAGTTCACCTTGCAGGGCGATCTCCTCGTTGTCCTATCTAGTGTACTGGAACCAATGGCGAGGGAAATGGTACGGAAGTTCCAGAGGGTGCTGCCTTCGCAACGGAGGGGGAGAGCGTTCAGTTTGGCAGGCTCACCTCCACGTCTAGACCCTTGATTGCCGGACGCACGCGGCGAATCACTTCGCTCGCCCAAAGCTTTTCGCTCAGCAGAACCAGCGACGCATCTTCAAATGCGCATACCGCGCTGAAGAAATAGTTTGAAAAGGCCGCGCGGTAGGCGTCCACTCCGCGCCGCGCGAGCTCTGCTTCAAGCGAGGCATCGGCAGCAGCACCCGGGGCGACCAAGGCGCCCGCGCGCGCTCCGAATGTCTCAGCTTCAAAACGCTCTAGCAGCGATTCCAGGGCTGGTGGTTCAGGGGCAGGAACGACGATCAAACGCTGGTTGGCCTGGCGGTAGGCAATATCGTGCAGGTTGCAGAAGTCGCGAACGCGATCGACGTGGCTAAAAAAATCCAGCGCCCAGGGTTCCTGTCCTGCAGTCGCCGGCAGTACCCGGCTCCAGATCCGCGCGGCATCGGCTCCGCGCACCGGTTCGCGGTTCTCATCGGCTTCCACCAGATCCAGTCCGACCGACCGCACCTCAGCACCCAGGTCCAGGGGTTCTATATCGAGCAGGTACATCTATGCCTCTTCGTCGAATGCGTGCGGGAACTTCTTTTGAAATTCCGGAGATTGTTTGCGGACCTCCAGCCAGTCAAAGAACGCATCCGGGGTCTCCAGCCAAATCGCGAACCAGTGAGCAGCCTCTTCCTTTTGTGCGCGGTTTTCGGCATCCACCTTGTGGTTCCGGGAGATCATCTCGGCGCGCCGCCTTCCGAGGCGCGCCACTTCGCGCACTCGCTCGGCAGCGTTGCGCTCGCCTTCCAGTGAAAATTTCCTCAGCAGCTCGTCAAGTCGCACCAGGCACATCTCCGCCTCGATAAAGGTTGAGAAGTGCAGCAGGTCGGTGAACTCCTCCTCGTAACGCCCCTCGGTATCCGATCGCGTGGACCAGACCACGCGCATCCCGGCTTCTTCGAGCACGCTCACGACGTAGTCGGCGGACGTTTTCCCGGCCGATGCCCCCAGTTGCGAAATCAGCTGCCTGCGGATCTGCTCGATCTCGGCGGGAGTAAACCGTGGCTTGCCCAGTCCGCGCGCGGCCTCGAGGATCAGATCCTTCTTCGTGGCAGATTCGCCGGTGGCTTTTTTGTCGGAATGGCTGGAAGTCACATGCAACCTCAGTGCTGAGCTTTCTTTGATGCGGGATCAGCGGCCGCCGTGTCACGGGCCAACAGCTTGCGGAGCCGCGCCACGTTGCGGTTGTGCTCGGCGAGGGTGCGGCTGAAAGCGTGGCCACCTTCATCGTTGGCCACAAAGTACAGATAATCGGTTGTAGCCGGCGCAAGGGCCGCCCGCAGCGATGCCTCGCCCGGGTTTGCAATCGGACCTGGGGGCAGGCCGCGATGTTCATAGGTGTTATACGGCGAATCGATGCGCAAATCCACGGCTCGGACATTTTTCTCCGGATGACCGCCGAGCTGCATCGCGTATTGCACCGTCGGATCGCATTGCAGGGGATCGCCAAGACGTATGCGGTTGTAGAACACTCCAGCCACCAGCGGCCGCTCCTCGGCGTTCGGCGTCTCGCGCTCGACCAGCGATGCGAGCGTCACCACCTGCCCGAGCGTGAGATTGCCCGGGTACAGCACCGGCGCGCCCTGAGGCCCGAGCGTTTCCCAGACCGCGCGGAAATTCTGGACCATGCGTTTCACCGCCTGATCGCAGGTCTCCCGGCGTGTGAACTCATACGTCGAGGGGAAAAGAAATCCCTCGAGGCTCACTGCCTCCGGCGCCAAGTCTGCGATCAGGGAAGTATCGTGCGCCGCGGCCAGGAAATCTTCCCGGTTGCAGACCCCCTGCCGGTCCAGTTCGGCTGCGATGTCAAACATCGTCCAGCCTTCCGGCACCGTCACGGTGTGGACATAGATCTGGCCGCGCGCGACTTTCCAGAACACCTCGCGCGAGTTGACGGGATGGTCGAACAGATACTCACCCGCCTGCAGATTCTTACGGAAATGCCATTCGCTGAAAAGGGCAAAGGCCAGCTGGCTGCGGATCACGTCGTTGTGCCGCAGAATTTCAGCCACCCCCCAGCGCGAGGTGCCGTGCGGAATATCCACAAAGATTTTCTCGGGTCGGTGACCGCGATAGGGACGGCTGAGCTGCGAATCCAGCCAGCTTGCGCCGCCGCCCAATGCGGCAATCAACAGCAGTGCCAGAAAGCCCAGCCGCCGCATTCCGATTAAGCCTTCTCTGCGGCGGCGTCCTGCGCCACACCGCGAACTCGTTCCAGGTAGTCGCGCAACAGAACCGCAGCGGCAACGTCATCCAGCGGCCTGCGCCTTCGCCGGGCGGACGATTTCGTCTCCCGAACGGTCTCGGCCGCTTCCCAGCTGGTCAGTCGTTCGTCCACGAGTTCCACTTGGATCCCGATCTCTTTCTCCAGACGCGCCGCAAAGCGCGCCGCTTCGCTGGCCATTTCCCCCGCTTCCCCGGTCATGTGCAGTGGGTGGCCGACGATGATATGCGTGACACCGTGTGTACGGCAAGCCTCTCGCAACCGGCGAAGATCGTTTTGCCGGTTCACGCGGTTCAGAGTCGCAAGCGGCTGAGCGGTCAGCCCGAGTGCGTCCGACAGTGCCAGGCCGATTCTCTTTCGCCCGTAATCAACGGCGAGAACTCGCCGCGGCTTCCCCGGCGAGGCGGAAATCTCCCGGGCACCAACACGATGGGGAATTGCCATGGTCCGCTCATTATACGTGAGGCGGCAGGGCGCGAGTGCCTTGCCGACATCGGGCGTGTTCAACGCAGCGGAAAAAGATCTAAGGCTCGCGACCGCGTCCGCCGTCTTCCCATGCGGTCCACCCGCCATCGGTCTTCAGGATCTGTTCCAGGCCCGAGTCCTTCAGCAATTGCTCGACTTCGGCGCGCGTTTGGCGGTGCCCGATTCGCGCAGCGGCGTCGGCCAGCGCGTAGGCGGTTACCGCTGCAATCGCCACGCTGCGTTTCAGTTCGGCAAAGTTCAACTTGTCGAAAGATTCCGGCGAGGTTCGATCACTCGACATGTCGTTCGCAACGTCTCGGTTGGTCACCAGCGTCGGCACCCCTTCGAGCTCGAAATCAAGATTGTCGGTGTCCGCCCGGGCGTCGAGTGTGTACCTCATCGGTCCGATGGATCGCAGCGGCTCGAGCGCCTGGCCCACCCCTGCCAGCAGGTCGTTGCGACCGCCCAGCGAATAACCGGTCACGTGTCCAGCCCCGGAGTCGACGAAGACCCCCGCGATCATGCGGTCCAGTTCCGCCCGATGCGCGCGCGCGTAGGCTTGCGAGCCGGGCTGTTGCGGTTTGTCGCCGGCGAACAAGACAAACCGGATGGACCGCCGCGGAATATTTCCCGAAGCATGAATCACGCGCGCGGCGTCAATCACCATTGCGACATCCGATCCGCTCGTGAGCGCGCCGGGCCCGGAACCCCGCGAATCCAGTTGTGCGCCGAGCACCACGAATTCATCCGGCTTATCGCGTCCGCGGATTTCCCCGACTACGTTTTCTGATTCCGCCCGGCCGCCGCCGGTATCGACCGCGAATCGCTCAGGGTGGACCTGATCGGCGCCAGCCAAGCGGAGCGCCGCAACCGCCCATGCTACGGTGCGACCGGATGCGGCCAGACCCGTCGCCTGTACACTGGTCAAATGCCCGAGCTTGCGAAGGTTGTCTTCCAGCGGCGAGGGACCGAGCGCGCTTTGAATCATGAGCGGAGCCAGATCCGCGCAGGATTTTTCAACCGAGCAGGCACCCGCTCCCTGCGGTATCTGGCCGAACCCCGGCGGAGGATTGATGGGGACATCTTGTCCCCAGACGATCGGGGTCAAAAGCACCAGGAAATAGGCGAGCGCGGCCCACGCCCGCACGCACTGATGCGTCCTGAACGTACTAGGTGGATGGTCGAACGCAAGAACTTTTCCGGTCATCGCCTGTTTGCTCAATTCATTCGCACGGATTATAGCGAGACTTGACGCGAGCGGTACATCGCAGTCGTAACCGCGCAGCAGTCGCACAGAATAAGGTGCTGTGGAAAAGTCCTTTTCGGGGAAAAATTCCCGGTTACAGGAATATTCTACATAGAATACAGAATTCACTGTAAGCTCGCGCTTTCGCATCTAACTCAATTGGCGTGTCTTAAAATGAGACGAACGATGGCACCTCATCTGCCATGTTGGCGAAGTCGGGCCCGCAGTCCACACGCAGCGCATTGCTGAAGCACGACTATTCGATCTTCCTATTGGGCGGGGAAGATCTCATGTCGATACCGGCTCGAGCCAGCAGATTTACATTGAAAGGCATTTTAAACCGACAATCTTTGGCCAGTACAGCCCTGGCCGAAGACGGAGAGGACCCTAGTGAAAAGAGTGCGTGCATTCCCAAAGCTGGTGCCGCAGAGGAGAAAACACGAGCCCGACCCACCCAACGTGTTTGTGTTTTGTGAGAAATCCACAGGCGCGGCGCGATTCCACGCCGAATCAAACTCCGACCCGAACTACATCATCGAGCGCATGGCCGGCTTGCTGGCCGTGCAGTGCCTGGTTCGCGGGTCGGACCCGACCGATTTTGCCATCCTGGTTCCCGCTGCGACGACGCTCGGCAACCGCCTGGTGTCTCGCGCCAAGGAACTCTTGAAGCAAGGGCGGGAGGCTGCAGGTCCATCCACCCTCAGCCCCAGGCAAAAAGAGATTCTACAGTCCGTCATGTGCAACCGCGCAAACAAGGAAATCGCCTCCGAGCTCAACATCACGGTACGTACTGTGAAATTTCACATCTCGTCGCTGTTCACCAAATTCGGCGTCGACAACCGTGCGGAACTTGCGCGGCGCGCCGCCGGCCTGTTGCGTGTCGAGGGCCCCGAAACCGAGACGATCAATCTCGAGCGGCGGTCCGATCGCCTTAGGACACCCGAGTTCGGACCGATCGCGGTGAACACGGCGCTTGACGTAACGGCCAAGGTGCGCAGCGCCCGTTACGGCGACCGGGTCCTGAGCGCATAGGACCCGCGACCGAAGCGGCCGAGCCCGCAGGACCCGGCACACCATTGCTGTGTTTCATCTCCGACCTGCCTCGCCCCTGCGGGTGAGGCATCAATGGTCGCCTGCGCCGTCGAGGATGTAGTGGCTGGCCCTGCTTCTAGTGAGCCATGGGCATGCTCATGGGCATATTCATGGGCGTCGGCGCCGTCTGCGACTGCGGCCCAAATATTTTTTGCGCGGCAGGGGGAAGCTTGTCCGCGTTATCCAAGAAAGTCGCGATCTGCCAGATCTCAAGGTCGCTGAGCGTCTTGCTCCAGGCCGGCATTCCGGACCAACGGATGCCGTGCTGGATGGCGTAAAAATTCTGGCTGTCGGACATGTCCGGGGCATCCTTGAAAAACTCAGGTACCGGCGGATTGAAAGAACGTGCGAACTCGCTGTCGGCATTGGACGGCACACCGTGGCAGCCGCCGCAGTGATCCAGATAAAGCTTCGCGCCGGCAGCGATGTTTTCTTCCGTCGGCATGACCGGATTCTTCGCTTCGCCGGCGCGGCGATCCATCGAAGCGTCAACGGCAGCCATGGCGACCTTTTGTTCGACGAACGACGCCTTCTGGTCCGCCGCGAAATTGATGTAGCCGTGCCTGACCGACCACCAGCCGCCGACGACGAGCGCAACAAGCGCGAATAGAATTCCCAGTAAGAAGTTCCTCATTCGCCCTGAGCCTCCCGGAATACCGCGTTCACTTCCACTTGAGTTTTTTTACGTCCACGGTGGGCGCCGGAAATTTCATGTGCATGGCCTCCAGCGTCTCGACCAGGATGTGCGAAATCGCCAGATTCCGGAACCACTTCCTGTTCGACGGAATGACATACCAGGGTGAGTGATCGGTGCTGCACTTCGTGAGGACGGCTTCGTACGCCGTCGTGTAGTCATCCCAGAATTTGCGTTCGGCGAAGTCCGCCTCGGATATTTTCCATCGCCTGTCGGGATCGTCGATGCGCTGCTGAAAACGCTTCTTCTGCTCCTCCTTGCTGATGTGCAGAAAGAATTTCACGATCCTTATATTGTTGTGCTGCAGCAGTTGCTCAAACTCGTTGATCTGATCATAGCGGCGCGACCAGACGTCTTTAGGCACCAGGTTGTGGACGCGCACGACCAGCACGTCTTCGTAGTAGGAGCGGTTGAAGATTCCGATGTCGCCGTACTCGGGAACGGCCTTGTGAATGCGCCACAGAAAATCGTGCTCCATTTCTTCCGCAGACGGCTTCTTGAACGGCGTCACCGTGCATCCCTGCGGGTTCACGCCGGACATTACGTGGCGGATGGCGCCGTCCTTGCCCGCCGCATCAAGCCCCTGAAGCACAACCAGAAGCGCGCGCTTGTGCTCGGCGTAGAGCAGGTATTGAAGCTTGTCCAGGCGCTCGCACGATTTGTCGAGGCTGGCGGTCATCTTGTGACCCTTTTCCCAGCCGAGCGTGTCATCAGGATCCCACTTCCCGAGCGCGACTTTCTTTCCGGGCGTAACCAGGAGCTCCTTGCTGAAATTCGTCGGCATTTCGTCTCTCGCCTCCTGCCGGGCACCAAACGTTGAGCTGTGCGCCCCGGCATCCACGCTGCCACAATGCGCAACGCGGCGCAAGAGATCGCGCCTGCGGACCGATCGGGCCGCGAAAGCGGCCCAAGGCGCCCAATGCAGCTTTTTCAGGCGCAGTGCGATATAAAGGGCGCGCAGCACCGCAACCTCGGAATTACCCGGAGGCACATCTGTGGGCGGTCCATCAAAAACGAGCGGTCCAGTTGGGAATATCGGAAACACACATGTGGTTGTAATCGGGGGCACCTCTGGCATCGG
>DATBXX010000062.1:0-109237 GCA_036514055.1 Candidatus Acidiferrales bacterium | reverse complement strand
CGACCGGCAAGCTGAAATGGTATTTCCAGACGATTCACCACGACCTGTGGGATTCAGACCTGCCGCCGGGACCCAGCTTGATCGATCTGAAAGTCCACGGCAAGAAAGTTCCGGCGCTGGAAATCATCGGCAAGGCGGGATGGATGTTTATTCTCAACCGCGACACGGGCAAACCCGTGTTTGGCGTCGAGGAGCGTCCCGTTCCCAAAGGCGACGTGCCCGGCGAGTGGTATTCGCCGACCGAGCCTTTTCCACTGAAGCCGCCGGCGCTCGCACGAACCACCTACAAGGCGGACGATATCGTTACCGCGGACGACACCAACGCCGACCACGCGAAAGCCTGCCACGATCTTGCCGAACGCAGCGGCGGATTTGTCAACCAAGGGCCCTTCACTCCGTGGCTCTACCACGAGGACGGCGCACCTCCCAAGAGCACAATTCAGTTCCCGGGAGGAACCGGCGGCTCCAATTGGGGCGGCACCTCAATCGACCCCAAGTCCGGAACCATCTTCGTGCAGACCCACGACATGTCGCTGATCGGCTGGATCGAGAAGAAAAAATCTGGTCAGAACTACGGCCGCGGGACAGAGGGCTCAACCCAGGAGTATGACCGCGCCAGCATCATCGGCCCTGGTCCCTATTCCGGCTTCAGCGCTCCGGGTAAGGACGCGACGGGCAAGGTGGTCGGCAACTGGCCGTGCCAGAAACCGCCGTGGGGGCGCCTGATCGCCGTCAACGGAAATACAGGCGACGTCGCCTGGACGACCACGCTCGGCCTCACCGAAGGGCTGCCGGAAGGAAAGCAAAACACCGGAAACGGCGGCAGCGCGGGACCGATTACGACCGCGGGCGGACTAGTCTTCATCGGCGCGACGATGGACCACCGCTTCCGCGCCTTCGATTCCAAGACGGGCAAAGAGCTGTGGGTCACCAAACTTGAAAAGGACGCAAACTCCAACCCCATGACGTTTGAGAGCAAGAATGGCAAGCAGTATGTCGCCATCGTCGCCTCCGACACCGTGTACGTGTACGCGCTGCCGTAGATCTTTCCGCGCGGCGGCCGGGGGGCTGGTTCAAAGCCCACGTCCCGGCCGCCGCGCTTTCCCGCTTCACTGTTCGTTTGCGCCTGATCTCCTACGACATGAGCCATGTTGTGTTCCGCAGCATTTCCATTTATATCGTAATACGATATACTTCTCCGGTGAGACCGAGCGCCCCACGAGCGATTGACTACAAGGCCCTTGCTGACTTCCGCTATGAAATTCGCAGCTTCTTGAACTTCAGTGAGAGCGTCGCGCGTTCGGCAAGGATCGAACCGCAGCAGCATCAGGCACTCCTGGCAATCAAAGGGGGACCGGTTGGACTAGAAACGACGGTGGGCGCCTTGGCCGAGCGATTGCAAATCCGTCACCACAGCGCGGTCGAGCTCAGCCGGCGTCTGGAAGCCGCCGGGTGGATTCGGCGTTCGCGCCACGGCCGAGACCGGCGGCAAGTGCAGCTCGTCGTCACTGCTCGCGGCGAAAAGTTGCTTGCAAAGCTTTCATTTTCGCACCGAAGGGAGTTGCGCACCGCCGGACCCAGACTGCTTCGGGCGCTGCGGACGATCATCGCGCGCCGGAAACACCGGCGACGTCAAACTTGAGGTCCCTCATGGCATAGTTTCGAAAACAAGAACTCGACAGGAGCTATTTCTTGGCGTCAACCGCATCTGTGAGACCAAACGCGCGGCAAGTACCGGCCGGAAGATTTCGAATCGGCTGGATGTCGCTGTTGGCTGCCCTGGTGGGCATTCTCGCGGGGCTCATCGCCTACGTTTTGTACGACCTGATCGCGCTGTTCACGAATCTGGCGTTCTACCATACCGCGTCCCTGCATTTCCGGAGCCCGGAACAGACCACCATCGGGCCATGGGTCATTCTGATGCCGGTCGTCGGCGGCGTCATCATCGGGTTCATGGCCAAGTACGGCAGCACAAAGATCAAAGGCCACGGCATTCCGGAAGCGATGGAGGCGGTGCTGACATCCCGCAGCCGCATCGAGGCCAAGGTTGCAATCCTGAAGCCGCTGTCGGCCGCCATCGCCATCGGAACCGGGGGCCCTTTCGGCGCCGAAGGGCCCATCATCCAAACCGGCGGTGCCTTCGGCTCACTGATCGGCCAGCTGATATCGACCACCGCGGCTGAACGCAAAGTGCTGCTCGCCTGCGGGGCTGGTGCGGGGATGGCCGCCACTTTCAACACTCCCATCGCCGGCGTCATTGTGGCGATCGAACTGCTGCTTTTTGAATTTCGCGCGCGCTCGTTTATTCCTCTGGTCATCGCGTGCACGCTTGCGACAAGCGTCCGCGCCGTGCTGTTCGGCCAGCACTCGATGTTCTCGATGGGCAATGTGGATTTCAACGTCCCTCGCGGTTTGCCTTTTTATCTGCTGCTGGGCGTGATCTGCGGCGGAGCAGCGATCGGATTCACGAAGCTGCTCTACTGGGTCGAAGATCAATTCGCGCGCTTGCCGATCGCGGACCTCTGGCATCCTGCAATCGGGGGGCTTGGTCTCGGTGTGGTCGGCTATTTCGTCCCGCGGGTGCTGGGCGTCGGTTATGACACGATCTCCGACATCCTGAACAACAATCTCACCCTGCAGCTTCTGATCCTGATCATGGTTTTCAAGGCGCTGGCGCTGGTGATATCGCTTGGCTCGGGAACTTCCGGCGGTCTGCTCGCCCCGATGTTCATGTCGAGTGCCGCCATGGGCGGAGTGTTCGCGATCGGCGTGAATGCCGTAATTCCTGGCGCGCACCTTTCGCCCGGCGCATTCGCCCTGGTGGCGATGGCGGCGGTTTTCGGAGCCGCTTCGCGCGCCACGTTTGCTTTCATCGTATTTGCCTTCGAGATCACCCGCGACTACAACGCCATCCTGCCGTTGATGCTCTGCTGCGTCATCGCCGACCTGATCGCCCTGCGTTACCTGCCGACATCCATCATGACCGAAAAACTTGCGCGCCGCGGCCTCCACGTCCCCGGTGACTACGAAGCCAGCGCCCTGCATATGGTTCGCGTAAGCGAAGTGATGAATGCGGACCTGCAGCCGATTCCGGCGGACATGACCGTGGCCGATTTGGCTGCGCGCGCGAGCAGTGGCAAGCCAGGATTCAATCTGTCGCAAGGGTTGCCGATTGCGGCAAGCGACGGCCGCCTGGCCGGCGTCGTGACTCAGGGCGATCTGCTGCGCGCGCTCGAGGGCGACCCGGAAGGGCGCGCAACTGTTCTTGAGGCGGGCTGTGTTCCGCCCATTGTGGCCTACCCGGATGAGCTGGTTCAGGATGCGCTTCATCGCATGGTGAGGAGCAACATCGGGCGGCTCCCGGTCGTCAGCCGCAACGATCCGCAACAGATGGTGGGCTATTTCGACCGCTCAGACCTGCTGAAAGCCTGGACGAAGCAAGTCGAAGACGAGGGTTTGCAGGAACATGGGTGGTTCGCCCGCTGGCGCCGTACAACCTAAAGCCGCGGGGGCTCGCGCGAAGCGGGGAAAAAGAGACAAAAGTGCGGTCAGTGGATGCCGAGTTTGTCGATCGCGCGAAGAACGTCCGCTGCGGAAACATCGTAAAGCGAGTGTTCGTCTTCCTGCTCAAGCCGCCCGCGAAGATATTCGGCGCCAATGTAGCTCGCTTCACGGTCCGACAGATTGCGGCCAGTCCGCTCCCGGAACTTGACGAATCCCGGATGAGCCAGTCCCAGCACGACTCCCTTGCCATCAACGACGAATTTGCAATCCATCGTGTCGCTGTGGCGCGTGGCGATGCCGTTCCAGCAATGCGAGAAACGGCACTTATAGACGTAGTCGGTTACTTTCGAGGGGACGTCAAACGCACCGATGAATTCACTCATCGCGCCGACATTGGGGATCCTCGTCGGTGCTGCTGTTTTCGCCATGTTCGCGCCTATTTCCTTGCGCCCACAACCGCAGGCTGCGAGCTTTGCTGGTAACTCTGGATGGCCGCAGCAACCCCTGCGCCAGCGGGCAGCCGGAATCCCTGGTCCTGCAGTGTCTTTTCAAAAGACCCGAGGAACAGAAGGATATTGGTCTCCTGGCAGGAGTATCCCATCAGCCCGACGCGCCAGATTTTGCCCTTGATCGGGCCCAGGCCACCGGCGATCTCGATATTGAACTCATCGAGCAATTGGCGGCGAACCCGTCCGTCTTCAATTCCATCCGGAATGTTGATGGCCGTCACAGTTACCAGGCGATCGGCCGCCTTTGAAACGAATAGTTCCAGGCCCATCGCCTCAACTCCTGCGATCAGGGCTTGCTGGTTGCGGGCGTGGCGTTCCCAGCGCGCTTCCAGGCCCTCTTCCACGACGGACCGCAGAGCTTCACGCATCGCGTAGATCAGCGTGATCGGCGGAGTGTGGTGGTAGAGGCGGTCCTTGCCCCAGTAATTCATCGCCGAGGTCAAATCGAAATACCAGCTGCGCACAGGCTCCTTGCGAGCCTGCATCACCTGTTCCATGCGCGCATTCACGGTGATCGGCGCCATGCCGGGCGGTGCACTGATCGCTTTCTGCGAACCGCTGAAGCAAATATCAATTCCCTGCTCATCTACGTTCAGCGGAACTCCCGCCAGGGTCGCAACCGTATCCACCACCAGCAGCGCACCCAGTTCATCGGCGACTTTACGGTAGTCCTCGATTCGCTGGATGATTCCGGAAGAAGTCTCGCCATGCGCGAGGCCAACGAATTTGATCTTCTTGCCCTTGCCGGCGCGCAGGACGTCCTGAGGGTCAACCGTGCGGCCGTAGGGAGCCTCGACGCGAATCACTTTTGCGGGTATGCGCTCCGCAATAATGGCCATGCGTTCGGAAAATGCGCCGTTGATGCACACGATGCACTCATCGCCCGCATCGAGTGCGTTCATCACCGCCGCTTCAATCCCGCCCGAGCCGGACGCAGAAATCGGGAAGGTGATGCGATTCTGCGTTTGGAAGACGCGGCGCAGCAGCTCCTGCACGTCGTCCATCATCTGCGTAAACCATGGATCCATGTGGCCCACGATCGGCGCGGCCATCGCGCGATACACGCGCGGATCGACGCACGATGGGCCCGGCGTCAGCATCAGACGCTGGGGCGGCACAATCTCGCCAATCACTTCTTTTCTACGGTCTGTCATTGCATTTCCTCGCAGCCCGGAAACTAGGATCGGGCCGCACGAGCCGGCTTGGTGAGTCTGTTGCGGGCAGCCGCAGCGGGCATAGGCCGGTCCCTAGCGCCTCCTTAGTCTCGCTAAATACGGCGGCCGCGGTCAACCTCCAAAATGGCTGCGCTCGACCAAACCGGTCGAAGCCTCCATGGAATCAGCGTGTTGGCCTGGCACGGCGCGTAAATCCCTGATGGGAGGGGGTTAGCGATTTCGCAACTGTTTTTTCGCCGTGTTGAAAGGCCTATACCCCTATGCTAGATTTTTAAATTGACCCCTCGTAATGACCATAGATGCGAAAACGAGCGCCGCAGTAAAGCCGAAAATCACGCGCGTAGAGGTGTATTGGCACACCGTGAAATACCGCACGGTCGTGCTGTACGCCTTCGTCGCGGTCGCGATTGTGCTGGCAATCGTGTACCTGGCGTTTCCGGATTTCTCAAACGGCGTGCTGCGAAGGATCACGGCCGCCTCGGGATCGCCCGACAGCGGCGTCGCCAACCCGTCGTCGCGGCAGGCGCGTTTTGTCAACCTGGACGGCAAGGTGCAGGTGAAAAAGGTCAATTCCGTTCAGTGGGTGAACGCCGATTACCAGGTCACGCTGGACAAAGGAGACCTGATTCAGACGACGTCGGAGGGAGTCGCGCGTATTGCCTTCGCCGACGGTACGACCTACACGGTGAAGGGCGACACGCTGGTAACAGTCGAAGAAAATATCGTCGATCAGGACAAGGCTTCGCAGGTCGGCGTGCACATCAGTTCAGGCCAGGTGGACCTGCAAACTGCAACGTGGCAGGTTCCGGGCTCCAAGGCCGAGGTTTCCTTCGAGAACGCCGTGGCCTCCCTGCGCGAAAACAGCCGCGCGGCGGTTCGCAGCGATCCGGGAACCAAGGAACAGCAGATCACCGTCGATTCCGGAAGCGCGGAACTGAACCGCGGCACCGAGCACGTGGACATCGGCCAGTACGAGCGGGCGACGTTCCCGACCGCAGGCGGGGGCGCCATTACGAAATCCCAGGTGCTGGCTCCTCCCCAGTTGGTTGAGCCGCTGAATTTGCAGCCGATCATCGTCGCCGATCCCAAGCATGACCCCATCCACTTTTCGTGGAAAGCGGCGGCGACGGCCAAGATGTACGATTTCCAGGCCAGCACGACAACCGCATTCAACCATATTGTGGAAGAACGGAAGTCAGCGTCGACCAGCGTGGATGTTTCCGGCTTGGACCCTGGCGATTATTTTTGGCGAGTGCGCGCGATCGATGAAAAGGGCAACGTCAGCGACGCAAGCGAGTCCTATAAATTCACGCTGGTGACCCAGGGCAAGGAGCAGGAGATGCTCCTGGAAGTGGACGACACCGAGTTGCAGGGCAGTGTTGTCGAGGTTATCGGACGTACCGAGCCGGGAGCCGCGTTGATCATCAACGGCGCGGCTGTGGCCGACATCAAATCGGACGGCCATTTCCGGTATTTTACCGACCCCATGACGCGGGGCAGCCACACGATCGTCATCACCGGTCAGAACCGGCGGGGCGGAACGGCGATCAAGCGCGTCGATGTGGTGATTCCATAGAGTTGTAGAAGCCCGACCGGTGCGCCGCTTGGGCGGCGGGCGCAAATACCCTGAGAGGAAAGCATTTCGTGAATAAAAACGGCTACAGCATGCGCTCGGTCTTCAGCCTGTTCTCCTCCGACCTGGCCATTGACTTGGGAACAGCCAACACGCTGGTCTTTGCGCGCGGCAAAGGCATCGTCGTCAATGAACCTTCGATCGTCGCCATCAACAAGAACACCGGTGAAGTCGTTGCCGTCGGCCGTGAAGCAAAGGAAATGCTCGGCCGGACACCAGGCAACGTGGTGGCTATCAAACCGATGAAGGACGGCGTCATCGCCGATTTCAAGGTGACCGAAAAAATGCTCACCTACTTCATCCAGAAGGCGCACAACCGCCGCGTCCTGGTTCATCCCAGAATCGTCATCGGGGTCCCCAGCGAGATAACGCCGGTCGAGAAGCGCGCCGTGCAGGATTCGGCCTATCGCGCACGGGCAAGCGAAGTCTACCTGGTTGAGCAGGCCATGGCCGCGGCCATCGGCGCGGGCCTGCCAATCGAGGAGCCCTCCGGAAACATGGTCGTGGACATCGGCGGCGGGACCACCGACATTGCCGTCATTTCCATGAGTGGAATCGTTTATTCGCGCTCGGTGCGCGTGGCCGGAAACGAAATGGACGAATCCGTGATGCATTACCTGAAGCGCAAGTACAACCTGCTTGTGGGGGAACGCACGGCCGAACAGATCAAGATCGAAATCGGATCCGCGTACCCGCTGGAAAAACCGATGACGCTCGAGGTCAAAGGACGCAATCTGATCGAGGGCGTGCCGCGCACGGTCACCATTGACGACAGCGAAATCCGCGAGGCGCTCTCTGAAAATATCTCGACGATCGTCAATGCCATCCGCGTGGCACTGGAACGCACGCCTCCGGAGCTGTCGGCCGACATCAGCGATCGAGGCATCGTACTGACCGGGGGCGGCGCGTTGATCAAGAACCTCGACAAGCGCATCCGCGAGGAAACCGGATTGCCCGTATCGATCGCCGACGATCCGCTGGCATCGGTTGTTCTCGGCACCGGGAAAATGCTCAGCGATTTCCGGCTGCTGCGCCTGGTATCGATTGATTAAAGAAGCTTTTAGGCGAATGCGGGTTTCCTGCTGGCTGCAGAAATCGGATGCTTGCTGGAACAGGGACGGGATTTTAACCCCGTCATAACCTTGCTTTTATTTCAGGGGATTCAACTCCTGAAGTTGGCCGTACCTTACCGATGCTCGACAGCACTCTTCGTCAACGTCCGCTGGCTCTGCTGGCCGCCCTCGTGCTGGCTCAAGTCCTGCTGCTCGCTTTCCAGATCAAGCGCGACCATGACGTCCGGCTGATCCGTTACTGGACCGCTGCGGCGGTGATGCCTTTTGAACGCAGCGGCACCTGGGGATTTTCCAAAACGGGAGGCGTTTGGTCGGAGTACATCGGCCTCCGCGGCACCCGGGCCGAGAACCTGCGTCTGCGCACGGAACTTGATCAACTGCGAATCCGCAACCGGGAACTGGAGGGCCAGGCGGGTGAGGCCGAGCGGCTGCGCCTTCTGCTGAATTTCCACGAGGCCCATCAGGAAACGCCCATGCTCGCGGCGCAGGTGATCGGCGCAAGCGCCGACCCGGCCTCCCACACGCTGTTCTTAAATCGTGGCGACCGCGATCACGTGCGCCGCAATCAGCCGGTGATCACGCCCGATGGCATCGTGGGGAAGATCGTCGAGGTCTTTCCGGCCACCTCTCAGGTGCTCTTGATCAACGACAAGGACAGCGGCGCCGGAGCGCTGCTGGCCGATACCCGGACGCACGGCGTGGTCAAGGGCAGCGGCGACCCGGACCCGCGGCTGGACTACGTAGTGAACGACGAGCCCGTGCATCAGGGCGAGATGATTCTTACTTCCGGTGAAGACCGCATTTTCCCCAAGGATCTGCTGATTGGCACGGTGTCCATGGCAAGCCAGGGGAATCCCTTTCAGACGATCCATGTCCGTCCCGCCGCGCGTCTGGACCGGCTGGAGGATGTACTGATCCTGCTGACCCTGCAGGAGCTGAAAAAAACCAACGAATCAGCCGACGCCGCCAGCGCCGAATCGGGCGCTCCGGGCATCGTACAGAAGGAAGCCCCTGCGTCGGCAGCAGCTGCGAAACCGGCATCGGCGAAGCCGGCCGCGGCATCTTCCGCAAACCAAACTCCGGCCGCTGCGCCGACCAATTCCCAGAATTGAAAAATGTCTTACATGCTCAATCCCGGGGCGCAGTCGGAATCGAATATCGAAGTCCACAAGTATTATGGCGGCACGGTACTGGTGGCGGCGTTTTCGGCGCTGGTCCTGCAGGCGTTTCTGAACAAGTACGGCCGCTGGTCAGAGCTGGTTGATCTGCCGCTGCTGGTGACGATCTACTTCGGCGTGAGCCGGCGAAATCCGGTCACGGGCATGTTTCTGGGAGGAGCAATCGGAATCCTGCAGGACGCGCTCAGCCACGATAATCCCATCGGTCTCTACGGTATCGCCAAGACCATCGTAGGCTACCTGGCATCAACGGTTGGCGCTCGGATCGATACCCAGCATCCGGTCAGCCGCCTGGCTCTGATATTTCTTTTCTTCCATCTTCACCAGATTATTTTTGCAGTTACGCAGCGCGTTTTGTTGAACCACCCTGAACCTTTTTTCACCGTGCGCCTGCTGGTGAATTCCTTGGCCACGGCGGCCTTCGGAGTTGCTCTTTTTGCGCTCCTTGATCGCCTCCGCAGGTCGTCCTAGGCTTCCGGGCAAGACCCGACGCGACTTGAAACGCCTCCCAGGCAGCTAACCTGCCGCCCTCGCAGTTCGCGACACAACAGAAGACCCTGGCTTTCCGGCCGCCTCCGCACACATCATCACCGGGCCAGCAGCCAGTTACTTCCCCAGTGTCCGGAACGCCCAGAACAAAGTGCCCGACAGACACATCGCAACGGGAAGGGTGAGCACCCAGGCCATCGCCAGGCTTCGAACCGTGGACCACTGCAATCCGGACTTGTTGGCCGCCATCGTTCCGGCCACTCCGGAAGATAATACGTGCGTCGTACTGACCGGCAGCCCGAACCAGTCCGCTGCGCCGATGGTGAACATCGCGGTGATTTCTGCTGCGGCGCCCTGGCCGTAGGTAAGATGATCTTTTCCGATCTTCTCGCCCACGGTAACCACGATCCGCTTCCAGCCAATCATCGTGCCCATGCCAAGCGCCAGCGCCACGGCGACTTTTACCCAGCCCGGGATGAACTTGGTCGCATTGTCGATGTGGCCCTTGTAGTTTTTCAGCACCGCGGCGTCGGCGTCAGAGAACTGTGGGTTATGTGACTTCTGCATCAACCGCAATGCTTCGCTCACCACATACATGTCGTTACGGAAGTTGCGAACTTTATCCTGCGGCACGGCCTTCAGTTCCTTGTATTGCGACATTTCCGTACCGATACCATTCACCAGCTCCCGCAGGGCCAGCATCGTGTTCGGCGTGAACTGTTTCGAGCGGATGTAGTCCGTCAGTTCGTCGCGCGAGTCGCCGACTACGGCCGTCGGCGATAGGTAATTGCTGAGCATATTTGCCGTCTGCGTCGAAACGGCCGCAAAGTCCGCTGTTTGCGCGGGCGTCACTGCGTGATTGACCGCGTAAGCGGTGGGTACGGTACCGATCAGGATCAACATAATCAGTCCCATGCCCTTCTGGCCGTCGTTTGAACCGTGGGCAAAACTGACGCCCGTGCAGGTCAGCACCAGTAGTGCGCGAATCCAGAACGGGGGCGGCTCTTTCCCTTTGGGTGCTTCATAGAGTTGCTTGTTGGGGATCAGTTTCTTGGCGACAAGCAGCAGCAGGGCTGCGCCCACAAATCCGACCACCGGAGATATCAGAAGAGACTTCCCGATATTCGTCGCCTGACCCCAATCCACGCCGCTGGTGCCGGTCTTGCCCGACATCAGCTGGTTGGCGATTCCGACGCCGATAATCGAGCCGACCAGCGTATGGGAGCTCGACGCGGGTAGTCCGAAGTACCACGTCCCGAGATTCCAGATGATGGCAGCGATCAGCAGCGCAAAAACCATGGCGAACCCCGCGTTGCTTCCCACCTGGAGGATCAGTTCAACGGGAAGAAGCGACACGATCGCAAAGGCCACCGCTCCGCTTGAAACCAGAACGCCGATGAAATTCCAGGCGCCGGACCATACCACAGCCACATGAGGCTCAAGTGAGTGTGTGTAAATCACCGTGGCGACGGCGTTCGCCGTATCGTGAAACCCGTTCACGAATTCAAATCCCAGCGCGGTCAACAGCGCTATTCCCAACAGGATAAACGGCAGGGCGCCCGCGGGATGGAAGCCTCGCAGGTCGCCGATCAGATGGCTTCCCGCGTAGATGAATCCGATGATCATCGCTATTCCGAAGATCAGGACTCCGACCCTGCCGGGGCGCGTGGTCATCTTTGAGTCGAGTACGGAAGTTCCCGTCGCCATGGTTCTTCTCTCCTAGGCACAAAATGAATGGAGCGCTTCGCTCGCCACTCGGTCCGGCACCGGGAAGGCTTCGTCGCCTGTTCTGACAGGCGCCCTGCTCGGGGTCAGGTGATTGGGCTGAGAGGCGCGACGGTAACGGGTCCATGTGAACGGCGTGTGACAGCCCGGTTAAGAGTTCCAGCGTGCCAGGGATCCCCCGTCTGTGAAGCTCAGACAGGGGAAAACCGCCGGGGCGTCCGGCCCCCCCCCGGTCCAACCTGGAACATTGCATTGACGGAAAGGACATGGGTGGCTTGCGGCCCCTACAGGCGCAGTGTTAGCTTGAACAGTCCGGGTCTCAATCGGGATTTTGCCGGGATTCCCCTCATATTCGGTCGGGGACCGGGAACACCCGGGCCGAGCACGGCCCGCCGCCTA
Source organism: Candidatus Acidiferrales bacterium (assembly GCA_036514055.1). Classification (GTDB taxonomy): domain Bacteria; phylum Acidobacteriota; class Terriglobia; order Acidiferrales; family UBA7541; genus Palsa-295. The sequence goes on along the minus strand of DATBXX010000062.1, from coordinate 97,552 downwards.
GGAGTTTCGTTGCCATCGTGGAATGTTAACGACCAGAGGATTCCGCAGGGACGCCTGGCCCTGTTTTCTTATCTCTCGGCGACCATGATCGTATGTTTGCTGGTCGGTTTCTGGAAATTGCAGGTCATGCAGTCGGAGCACTTCTCCGACCTGGCCGAAAAAAACGGTATCCGCTCGATCGCCATCATCGCACCCCGCGGAGCCATGCTCGACCGCGACGGCCGGGTTCTGGTCGATAGCTATCCATCTTTCAGTATCCTGTTGTTGCGCGACAATCCTAAGCTGCTCGAGAAAAACCTCCCGCAAATCGAGGAAGGTCTGGGAATCGCGAAAGAAGATCTGGATCAGCAGCTCGATGCCGCGAAGACGGAACCAAAATTCCTTCCGCTCATCATCAAACCCGAGGCAAGCCAGGCGGACATCGCGTTCGTTGATTCGCACCGCGCCGATCTGCCGGTGCTGGATCTGATGATGGTCCAGCGGCGCCGCTATCCGCACGACGAAATGCTCGCCAATACGATCGGCTACGTCGGCGAGGTTTCCGTGCAGGACATGGAAAAGAATCCCGACCGCTACCGCCCGGGAGACATCGTCGGTAAGGCCGGGCTTGAAAAACAATACAACGATCAGATCGTGGGCACCGACGGCATGCGCCGCGTGGTGGTCAACAGCGTCGGCAAGGTCATGCGCACGCTCGACAACGTTGAGGCGATTCCCGGCAAGCCGATCCAGCTCACCATTGACGAGGACCTGCAGCAGATCGCCGAGGCCGACTTCGCGAACAAGGAAGGCGCCCTGATCGCCATGGATGCGCGCACCGGTGAGGTGCTGGCGATGGTGAGCCGGCCGACGTTCAACCCTAACGACTTCGCCGTCCGCATTCCCAACCAGGAATGGGCACACCTGAATACCGACCCGAAAACGCCGCTGCTCAACCGCGCGATTCAGGCGCAGCTTGCTCCGGGCTCCGTCTTTAAGGTTGTAATGGCGACGGCGATGCTAGAGACCAAAGTCGTTCCGGCAAACTACACCGTCTACTGCCCCGGTTACGCAACATTTTACGGCCGGGTATTTCACTGCGATCACTCGCACGGCTCGGTTGACCTTCACAAGGGCATCGTCGCATCCTGCGACGTCTACTTTTACAACGTGGGCAAACAGCTCGGGATCGACCGCATTGACCAGTACGCCTTTGGCCTGGGGCTTGGCCGGCGCACGGGGATCGATTTGCCGAGCGAAGAGCCGGGCTTGATGCCGTCGGAAGACTGGGTCGAACGTGTGGACCATCATAAATGGTATCCGGGCTCCACAATCTCCGTCTCCATCGGTCAGGGCGCGGTGATGGTCACGCCGATCCAGCTCGCACGTATGATCGCTGCGGTCGCCAATGGCGGGACGCTGATTCCGCCGCACCTGTTAAAGGACGCAACCGACCTGAAGTCGACTTCCTTTCCTCTTTCTGACGACACCGTCCAGCAGGTAACCGACGGAATGTGGGGCGTCGTGAACGAACCCGACGGCACCACCTCGGGGCAGATCAAGCTGCAGAACGTCGACTTTTCCGGCAAGACCGGCACGGCTCAAGTCGAGAGCTTCGACCTGCAGAACAAACTGGGCAAGAAGCTGAAGGAAAACGGCTGGTTCGTCGGCTACGCTCCTCGCCGCAATCCGGATATCGTCGTGGCGGCCCTGGTCCAGTCCGGAGGTTGGGGAAGCACGTCGGCCGGTCCGATTGTGCGTGACGTCGTGAAGGCCTACTACGACAAGAAGGCCGGCCACTTGCCGCAGCCTTCCACTGCCGACAACTTGTCTCCGGCCGCCGCTGTGCGTCCGGTAGGGGTAGCCGTCGGTGCGGAGCAGCAATGAAAGATCGTCCGCGCGTTCAGGATTTCGATTGGCCTCTGCTGGCGATCGCCGGCACCATCAGTGCGCTTGGCGTGCTTGAGATCTACTCTTCCACACACGCAAGCGCAATGGCGGGTATGCAATGGAAACAGCTCATGTGGATCGGCATAGGGCTGGCGGGCATGTTCGCGATCTCACGCATTGACTACCACACCTTGATGGATCAGGCGCCGGCGCTGTATTTGGTCGGCGTCGCGGGTCTGCTCGTCGTGCTGTTGCTCGGATTTTCCCGCCTGGGGGCCAAGCGCTGGATCTCGCTCGGCGGTCTGATGAATTTGCAAGTGTCAGAAATAATGAAGTTGATTATAATCATCGTGCTTGCGCGCTACTTCGCGGAAGTACGCACCGACAGCTTGACACTGACCGATCTGCTCAAGATTGGCGTTTTGACGCTAATTCCCGTAGGCTTGATCTTGAAGCAGCCTGATCTGGGGACCGCAATGGTGCTGGTCCCCGTTGCAGTGGTCGGAGCCTTTTTCGCCGGCATCCAATGGAAGCACGCGGCGGTCGGCCTGATCATCGTTGCGCTGCTTGTGCCGCTGGGCTGGAACATGCGGCGTCACCTGAAGCCGTACCAGCAACAGCGCATTCAGACGTTTCTGCATCCGGAGGAGGACCAGCGCGGAGCCGGCTATCAGATTTTGCAGTCCGAAATCGCCGTCGGCTCCGGGGGATTCTGGGGAAAAGGATTCGGTAAAGGCAGCCAGAACCAATTGGGCTTTGTGCCCGTCCGTTATTCGGACTTCATTTTGGCGGCGCTGGCTGAGGAACAAGGTTTCATTGGCGTTTGTGTCGTTTTGCTGTTGTACTTGGGCCTGATTCTGCGGCTGGTGGACAACGCGCAGAAAGCGAAAGATCGTGCCGGGATGTACGTCGTGATGGGAGTGACCGCGATCCTGGGGTTCCACGTTCTGGTGAACGCTTCGATGGTGATCGGATATATGCCGGTCACCGGCATTCCACTTCCGCTGATGAGCTACGGAGGGTCGGCAACGGCCTTCGTGTTTTTGGCTTTGGGACTGGTGATGAACGTCCGCATGCGGCGTTTCGTCAACTGAACCCCGGCTGTGAGAGCCAAACAAAGATTCAGCAGTGCCCGCGTCCTCGTCGTTCGGGACCGGAATTTCAGATTTCAATTTTGAATTGAGGAATGCATCGGGTGAGGAAATCGATCCAAGAACGCGATCGTTCTTTCCTGGACGGCCCGCCGTGGCAGGTACAAGGCACAGCCTTCCGCCACGCCCGCCGGGCGCTCCGCGCGCATACGTGCGCCGGCGCGGTCCGATGCGCCATGAGGAGTATCCATGTCGAAGGAAATGGTTATATCGGCGAACCCCCACGAGACGAGGGTCGCCATTATGGAAGAAGGTCTGCTCTGTGAGTATTACGTTGAGAGGGAAAAAGAGTTTGCGTTAGTCGGGAGCATTTACAAGGGGCGTGTCACCCGCGTGCTGCCAGGCATGCAGTCGTCCTTTGTCGATATCGGACTCGATAGCGACGCCTTCCTGTACGTCACCGACTTCCTGGAAGGTATCGAGGAACTCGACGATCACATCGCCGCTGCAGACGATAAGAGTCCCAAGGCGCCCGATCACGGCGCGCCGGCCTTCACTCGGCCGCCCAGCGCCGCACTGCCTGCCGTCGAATTCGCAACCGATGAACCCGCCGCCCCGGACGCTGGCCCGGAGCACGAAGGATCGGCTGCGTCGGCGATCGAGCCAGGAAACGCTGCAGTGGATGCTGCACACCCGCCTGCCTTGATCAATCCGCGGCCTGCAGCCCCGTCGGCTCCGCACGACCGCCCCCACTTCGACAATCGCAACAGCAGGCCCGGCCGCGACTTTGGGCGCCGTAGCGGCGGTGGCCGCGGACGCGGAGGGCGTTTCGGCCGGCGCGGTGGCAGTGGCGGAAGCGGCGGGCGCGGAGGCGACCGGCGCTTTGGCCGCGAGCTTCCTCCGTCAAAATACGCGACTAGCCGCCCGTTTGAAGATGCCCCGAGCGAACCGGGAGCGCCGGAAGGTCACGTTTCGATCATTCTTCCGGGAGAATCTCTCGCAAAATATCGCGACAAGCCTGCCGGAGAGTTCACCCCGGCTTCGCCAGCTGACGCGGCAGCAATCTCGGCACCATCCGAGCCCACAAACTTCGCTGCAAGCGCGCCGCCTACAGCTCCGGTCGAACAGCCCGAGCAGATACACGAGTCCCCGGCTCCGCGAGCATTTGAGCCTCGGCACGAGTTCCGCTCTGAGCCCCGCACGGGGCCCACGGGATCATTTGCGACCGGCCTGGAACCTTTGCCCGGCGAGTCGCTTTCGAAGTGGAAGAATCGCGGTCCGGCCGCTGAACAGCACGTTGAAGCGGCTGCTCCCTCTGTGCCTGAGCATGAACCTGCAGGCGAGATCGAACACAACGAGCCCGAGATTCATGCGACGGAATCCGCACACGAAGAGCACGCTGCGCCGGAACTGAGCCCAGAGGAAGCTGCGGTCCTGGCCGAACATGTCGCCGACGCTCGCGAAGAGGAAGCTGAACGCGCGGCGGAAGAAAGAGGCTTTGCCGCTGCCGATGAAGCGGCTGGCGCCGTGCACGACGCTGTGGAAGGCGCAGACCAACGCGAGTCCATGACCGCGGGGGCGACAACAGACGCCGAAGCGGACGAGCAGGAACTTGAGGAAGAGGAAGCCGACGCTGAGACCGAAGGCATGATTGCGCCGCCGTCTGATTCCGAGCACGAGCCGGAAGCAATTTCCACGGAAGGCGAATCGCCCGCTAGCGGCGAGAACCCACCATTACAGGAACAGCAGCCGTGGAAGGCGCAGGTCCGCGACGATTTCCGCGCGCGGATGCAGAACCCCGCGCGCCGTCCCGGACGTGATCGCGGGCGTCGCGACGACCGCGGACGCCGCCCGCAGCCCGGGCGCAGCGGTGGCCACGGTCATCAGCATTCGGCGCCGCGACGGCCGCAGCTGATTGCCGACATGCTGAAGCAGGGCCAGGAAATCATCGTCCAGATCGCGAAAGAACCGCTGGGCAAGAAGGGCGCGCGCATCACCAGCCACGTTGCTCTCCCGGGGCGCTTCCTGGTCTATATGCCCACGCTTGACCATACCGGAGTGTCGCGCAAGATCGCATCGGCGGAGGAACGCGCGCGCCTGCGCCACCTGGTCAACGATGCCAAAGGCAGCGCGGGCGGAGGCTTTATCGTCCGCACGGCTGCCGGCGCCGCGGCGCCGGAAGAAGTTCGCGCCGACGTCGAATTCCTTACGCGCACTTGGTCTGAGATCAAGGCACGTTCGGAGCAGAAAAAAGCTCCGTCAATCCTGCACCGCGATCTCAACCTTGTGCAGCGGCTGCTGCGCGATCATATGAGTTCGGACTACACCGCGATCTGGGTTGACTCCGAGGAAGAATACACAAAAGTCGTGGACTTCATGAGCCGCTTCCAGCCGGCACTGGTCGGTCGCGTGAAGCTTTACACCAAGGAAAATCCGGTCTTTGAGGAGTTCGGCATCCAGCAGGAAATCGACAAAGGCCTGCGTCCGAAGGTCTGGCTCAAATCGGGCGGCTATATCGTCATCAACCACACCGAGGCGCTGGTGGCCATCGACGTCAACACGGGAAAATTCGTCGGCAAGGGATCCAATCGCCTGGAAGACACGATCGTCCGCACCAACGCCGAAGCCGCGAAAGAGATTGTCCGCCAGATGCGTCTGCGTGACCTTGGCGGCATCATCGTGATCGACTTCATCGACATGGAGGAGAGGCGCAACCGCGACAAGGTCATGGCCGCCCTGGAAGACGCCCTTCGCGGCGATCGTGCTCCGTCCAAGGTTCTCCGCTTCAACGAGTTCGGCCTGGTTGCCATCACCCGCAAGCGCACCAAGCAGGCGCTTGAGCGGATGCTCTCGCAGCCCTGCCCGTATTGCACCGGCTCGGGAATGGTGAAATCGATACCCACGCTCTGCTACGAAATTCAAACCGAGGCGCACAAGATGGCTCCGGAGTTGAGTTCCGGCAGCATCACGCTGCGCGTCCATCCGGAAATCGGCAAAGCTCTCAAGACGCGCGAGTCTTCACTGATCGATGAGCTCGAACAATGGACAAAGAAAACGGTAATCATTCAGGCCGATCCCACGCTGCATTGGGAGCAGTACGACATCTATTAGGGGAGCTTGAAGCCGGCCGAAACGCGAAATCGGAAAATGAAAGCGCCCCGGGAATTTTTCCGGGGCGTTTTTATTTCACGAGGTTGGGACTCCGTCTAACGGACGACGGTTACTTGAATCCCTTCACCAAATATGTTTCCGAGAGAGTCTGGTCGTAGGAGTACGCGTATGCGTTCGTGCCGCTGGAAAGCTGCACACGACCGACGCTCGCCGTTCCCGCCGGCAGATCCGCTCCGAATTCCTTCCAGAATTCCATTTTCCCGGTAGCAATGTTCACGCGATACACCTTGGCGGTCTTTCTTCCCCCTTGACGCGATGACATATACAAAGACTGCCCGTCCGGGGTCCATCCTTCCACAAATTCCGAGGAATCCAGGCCCGGGATGGGGCGCACGGTGCTCTCACCGAACGTCCAGATTCCTATTTTGCCGTCGGGTCCCGTCACCGCAACGCTACGCCCGTCGGGCGATACCAGGACCCCGCCGACGCCTTCTGGTGTCACAGCCGTCGAGTTGCCCGTGCCTACGTCAATCAGGTAATCACGAGCCCCATGGCCCGGCTCGATTCCTGCTGCAAGCAGGTGTTTGCCATCCGGCAAATACCGGACCATGCCATAGCTGATATCGTCGTGGGTCAACTGCCTGCTCTGGCCCGCACCGGTGGGAACCAGTGTCAATTGACCGGTCTTGAGCGGTCTGGTGATTGCCCATTTACCATCCGGAGAAATCGCCGCGCCGACGCCTTCGCCGATCCGGACCGGAGGCGCCCCGTCGGTGTCGCGCAAGTACACGGTGTAGTTCGGTCCGCCGCCCTCGGCTTCTTCCTCGAACAATATCTTCGTGCCATCGCGGCTGATGTCTCGGAGCCCGGACCATCCGAGCCACCCGAGGTCGCGTTCTTGGTTTCCGTTCGGCGGCATTCCGCGAAGGTCGATGCGCTGCTGATGGGTGATCATCAACGCGCGGTCATTGTGCAGGTCTTCAAGCCACATCCCCCCGGGGACATTGGCGATGGTCCGCACCTTGCCACCGAGCGTCACAGCGCGGAGCTGGTTCGCTGCTCCGCTGTCGGAGGCTGAAAACCAGACTTCATCGCCTGAAGGCGACCACTGGATGCCCTCGACCGAAGACCACCCTGTCGAAAGTTTCTTCTCGTGCCCATCGGGGTCCATCACCGCCACCGAACCCTGGTCGTCGCCTGCAGGATTTTCGTGGTCGGCGAAGGCCACCGATTTTCCGTCCGGCGAAATCCGGGGATGGCTGATCCAGTTGATCGTATCCAGCAACACCTTTCCGGAGGGATATTCCAGACGCCAGTGCGAACTCTCCGGAACATACCGGACGATGGCCATGTTCTCGCCGTCGGCAGCCCACTCCGCGTCCTGGACATTTTCCAACACCTCGCGCGGCGAGCCGCCGCCCAGGGGCACCCGCGCCAGAGTTCCTGTCTTCGCATATCCTCCAAGGGCAAGCGAATTAAGCCGGATGGCGAGCTCACCGTTTTTTGAAACCGATAGAAGCTCCGCGTCCTTTAACCCCAATTCGGTCGAGCCATTGTCGCCCGCGCGAGCAATATAGAGCTGGTCGCCGCCACCTTCCCATGCGGCACTGTAAACAATGCTGCCATCGGGAGTAAACCGGACGTTGCCAACCGAGCCCGTCCGGAACGTGATCTCATGGTACTCGGGCGGCGCGATGACTCCCGCGGCGCGCCCGGTCCACCAGCCCAGGCCGAGTAAGGCCGCTGCCAGCACGATTCCTCCAGCAGCCAAACCGAGCTTTAGCCGGGGGTCGGACTTCGCCTCTACAACTGCAGCCTGCGCGCCAGTGTTGCTGGTCGCGGAGACTTGCGAGAGCGATTCCAGACCGAATGCCAGATCCTTCGCGGACTGGAAACGGTGGTCGGGACTCTTTTCAAGGCAGCGGCGGACGATGCGATCAAGAGCCGGAGGAATCGGAGGCTCGACGTTGGTAACCTCCGGCACGTCGTCTCGCAGGATCGCCGTCATCGTTTCCGGAGGGGTGTCGCGCTGAAATGCCCGTTTGCCTGACAGCACCTCAAAGAGAACGGCGCCGAAGGCAAACATGTCGGTGCGTGCATCGACGGACTCGCCGCGCACCTGCTCGGGGGCCATGTAGCTCGCCGTGCCCAGGACAACGCCCGCGGCCGTATGCGAGCCCGTCATGGTCGCGCCGTCCGGCTCGATCCCCGCCGTTCCAGCGAGCTTGGCGAGGCCAAAATCGAGAATCTTGACGCGACCGTCGCGGCACACAAACAGGTTCTCGGGCTTGAGGTCCCGGTGCACGATGCCCCTGTCGTGAGCAGACGCCAGGCCATTTGCGATTTGCACGGCGTACTCGACGACCTTGCGCTGCGGGATCGGACCGCGATTCAGCACGGTGCGGAGGCTTTCTCCCTCCAGCAGTTCGGAAACCAGGAACGGAGCGCTGTTGTGGTGGCCGACGTCGTAGATCGCAAGAATGTTCGGATGATTCAGGGCCGCGACTGCTTGCGTCTCCTGCTCGAAGCGGCGCAGGCGGTCCGCATCCCGCGCGAAAGATTCCGGGAGAATCTTCAGCGCAACGTCGCGCGATAGGCGCGTGTCTCGAGCGCGGTAAACCTCGCCCATGCCGCCTGCGCCTACCAGCGATTTGATTTCGTACGGTCCGAGCTTTGTGCCTGGGGCTAGCGCCATGAATTCTCACAGAGTATAACCGCAAAGTCTTGTTGAGCCACCGCGACGGTCCGGATTCTACTCCGCGCCGAGGGGACCGACAAAAGCAATTTCCGCAACCGGCTAGCCGCTGAAGCGCTGTTCTTTAAACGGATCGCCGTGCATGTTGTAGCCGTTTTCTTCCCAGAAGCCGGGTGCGTCCTGCGCCATGAATTCCAGTCCGCGAACCCATTTCACGCTTTTCCACGCATACAGGTGCGGCACCACCAGGCGCACCGGGTAGCCGTGTTCGGCCGGAAGAAGCTCGCTATTATGCTTCACTGCGAACAGAGTTGCCGGCCGCATCAGATCTTCCAGCGGCACATTCGACGTGTAGCCTTGTTCGGCTACCACCATCACATATTTCGCTTCTGGGCGCGCTCCGGCCAGCTTCATCACTTCCTGGAACCTCACACCTTCCCACCGCACGTCGAACCGGCTCCAGCGCGTAACACAGTGCATGTCGGCGGTGATCTCCTCCGTGGGCAACCGCGTGAAATCGTCCCACGTGAGTCGGACAGGTCTCTCGACCAGCCCCGCGATCCGGAAATCCCACGTGCGCGGATCAAATCGCGGCACCGCACCCTCGTGCAAGACCGGCCATTTGAGCGTAGCGGATTGTCCCGGCGGCAGGCGACCGGCGAGGCGCATCGCGCGCTCCAGCTGTTTTCTCTCGGAGCCGTCTGTGCACATCACCCGCAGTTCTCCTGCCGATTCGTCAAGGGCACGCATCATTGTACAACGCCCGTTTCGAGCACGGGCTCGCGGTCACGTAATCCCCTGCTCCAGGTATGCGTGCTGCTGCCCATCCGGAGTGCGTCGGCACGTCACCGCTCGAGGCGCCGGGGTTTGACCTAGGATGTAAACACGGACAAATCGCGTGTGCTATCATGGCGCGTTCGATTCCATCGCAACGCCAAACAAGGAGCACCCTTATGGCCGCGCGTATCCTGAACGGCAACGCAATTCGAGATCAGATCTATGCCGAACTGCGGGCCGAAATCGCCGACCTCGCAAACGCCGGGATCCGCCCGGGTCTTGCGGCCGTACTCGTCGGAGACGATCCTGCGTCGAGGCTGTATGTAAACAGCAAAATCGCGGCATGCGAGAAGCTCGGGCTTGGGAGCTTCCACATCACGCCGCCGGCGACGATCTCAACCACCGAGCTCCTCGCCATCGTCAACGAGCTGAACGAGCGCGACGACGTGGACGGCATTCTGGTGCAGATGCCGCTGCCCAAGCAAGTAGACTCCAAGAAAATTCTCGAAGCAGTGAGCCCTGCGAAGGACGTGGATGGCTTTCATCCCGTCAACGTCGGCAATCTCGTCGCGGGACGCCCCACGCTGCTCGCCTGCACGCCAGCCGGCGTCATGGAAATTCTTCGTCGCAGCAACATTCCGATCGAAGGCGCCAACGCCGTGGTCATCGGGCGCAGCGATATTGTCGGCAAACCGCAGGCGCTCCAGCTTATGCACGCAAATGCCACGGTCACTCTGTGCCATTCCAAGACCAAGGACCTGCGCGACATCGCACGCCGCGCCGATATCGTGGTCGCAGCCATCGGCAAAGCGGCGATGGTGACCCCGGATTTCATCCGCCCCGGCGCCACAGTCATTGACGTCGGCCAGGTCGTAGTGAAGGACCCCGGCGAAGCCGAGCGCATCTTCGCGAAGTTTCCCGCGAAGCTGGAGTCGTATCGCGCCAAGGGCTCGATCCTGGTTGGAGACGTTCACCCTGATGTCGTTGAGATCGCCGGCGCCTATACGCCGGTGCCCGGCGGCGTCGGACCGCTCACCATCGCCATGCTCATGAGCAACACGGTCAAAGCGGCGCGCATGCGCCGCGGCGCGCGCGCCCCGGTGGGCGCAGCTTCCCGTCCCTGATGCTGCGCGTCGGCCTCACTGGCGGCATTGCTTCCGGAAAATCTACCGTAGCTGGTCTGCTGCGCGATGACGAGTACCCGGTGCTCGATGCCGACACGATTGCGCGCGAGCTGCTGGAACCCGGACAGGACGCCTACAATGAAGCCGTGCGCGAATTCGGCGACGCAATTCTCGGCAGGGGCGGAGCCGTGGACCGCCCGAAGCTCGGAGCGGTCGTGTTTTCCGACGCTCACAAGCGCGCGCGGCTCAACCAGATCCTTCACCCCCGCATCCAGAGTGTCGTAAGCAATTGGTTTGCGGCCCTGGACCGCGCGGGAGGTCCGGATATGGCCTTTGAGGACGCGGCGCTGATTCTCGAGGCCGGAGCGAAAAAGAATCTTGATCGCGTCGTGGTTTGCTGGTGCCGTCCCGAGCAGCAGCTTGACCGCCTAAAGCAACGCGGTCTATCAATCGAGGATGCTAAACTGCGCATCGCCGCGCAGATGCCCATTGACGAGAAGCGGCGGCTGGCTGATGAAGTCATCGATTGCTCGATTACGATTGAGGAAACGAAGCGGCAGGTGAAGCTGACTGTTGAGAAATTGAAGCAGCAGGCCCATTCGGGAAGAAACATTTGCTGACGCGGTTCCGTATCTATCGGCAGAAGGAAGTACAGCGATGGAAAAATCGGGAAAGTACAGAGGCGCGATCCGGCTCCTGGCACTCGGACTGATTATTGGGCTCGGCGCATACTGGGCCGGCTCACGCTATGGGCAGCACAATCCCCTGTCGGTTCACGCCCTGCCCGCCGGGCTGCCGGCGGATGAAGGCCCCACCGCGCTTGATCCCACCGAGGCGCAAAACGTTCGCATCTATAGGCAGGCTTCGCCAGCGATCGCCAATATCGTGACGCGCGCGGTTCAGTACGATTTCTTCTTCGACGCCGTACCGGTGGAAGGCGCTGGCTCGGGCTTTGTCATTGACACCGACGGGCACATCTTGACGAACTATCACGTCGTCCAGGGGGCGGAGACCATTGAGGTTACGCTCGGCGACCAATCGCGTTACAAAGCCAAGTACATCGGAGCGGACACGCGCAACGACATCGCCCTGCTCCAGATCGATCCCAAGGGGCGGAAAATCGCAACTCTGCCGCTAGGGGATTCCCGCAATCTGCTGGTGGGCCAGCGCGTGCTCGCGATCGGCAACCCCTTCGGATTTCAAAGCACGCTCACGACCGGCGTGGTCAGCTCGCTCGGCCGTACGGTGCAAACCAGCGAGAGCACCTTTATCGACGAAGCGATCCAGACCGATGCAGCCATCAACCGAGGAAATTCCGGCGGCCCGCTGTTGAACAGCCGCGGAGAAGTCATCGGAATCAATAGCGCAATCTACGCGCCCACCGGAACAACCGCTGGAATCGGATTTGCGATTCCGATCAACACCGCCCGCCGGGCGGCCGAGGATCTGATCTCGACCGGCCACGTGCGTCACGCGTCGCTCGGCGCCGAAGGACGGGCGATCTGGCCCAATCTCGCCGACGCCCTGCACTTGGGCGTTCAGCAGGGAATTCTGATTGAGCGCGTAGTTCCCGGAGGCCCCGCGGCGCAGGCGGGCGTTCGCGGAGGTACTCGCTCGGTGCTCGCGGGATTGCAGGAGTTGCGCATCGGCGGCGATGTTCTGGTGGCCGTAAACGGCAAAGAGCTTACCAGTCAGATGGACTTGAATCTGCTGCTGAACCGCGCATGGCCCGGCGATACGGTTACGCTGACCATTGTTCGCGACGGCAAGAAAATGGATATCCCGGTGAAACTCGGCGACAGCTAGGGACTTGTCTCGCCCCACTGGTCACGCAGGCGGTCGCGTTCCTGCTCGGTCAGTCCAAACCAGGATTCCGCGGTGTCCCGGACGCGCTCCAGTGCGGCCTGCATCTCATCCTGCTTTGATTTCATCCCGTCGGCATCCGCGGTCGCGGGAACACGAATCACTGGCGCGACAAACATCACCGCGCGCGAAAACGGGTACGGAATCTGAAACAGATCCCACGATTTCTCAAAAGTATGCGCTCGCTCGACGCCGATGTGAAACACGGAAATCGGCCGCCCCGTTCGGCGCGCGAGGATTACCGGACCAGGCTTTGCGACATAGCGCGGCCCGCGCGGGCCGTCAATGGTGAAGCCGACATGTCGGCCCGCCTCCAGGCTTTGCGCCATCGCCGCCAACCCTTCAAGCGCACCACGCGATGAGCTGCCCTGAGCGGTGCCGAATCCCAGGCGCTCGATCACGCGCCGGGTCCACTGGCCGTCGAAATTGACCGTGTTTAGAACCACGATTCCGCGCTGCCGCCAAATCCACGCAGCCGAAAGAATGCAGCGATGCCAGAACACGCCGATTCCCGGCTCGCCCTCGGCGCGGATCTGTATTGCGTTCTGTATGCCGACTATTTCCACACGCAAGGTCGGGCCAATCAGGCGAATGATCCAGTAGGCTGCCCACGCGATCACCGGGATCTGCATCCTTCGCCAGCGCGAAAGCCGCGGCATCGGGATACCGCCGGCACTTGCGGTCGCAGGAGCTGCGGATTTCGAGGCGTCGTTCACTGCGGTATAGTATAGGTGGTCTGGATGTTCCCCCAATTCCAAATCGTGCCGGTCTCCCGGCGTGTGTTCTGCGCTGCGCGCGGTGTGCTTCTTTGTTTTCTCGCCGGAAGTTTACTGATGTTGCCCCTCGCGGCGCGCGCACAAGACGCGCCACCCGGGGCGATCGGACGTGTGGAGGGACAGGACATTTCCTGCGAAAGCACAACGGCCGCGAACGGCCCGGCGCCGACCGTCGGTCCGAGTCTTGCCGTCTCAAACGGCACGGTCGTCACCGTGCATTCCGGGCAGGCGCTCCTGACACTGTTCGCCGGAGGACAGGTGGACATCTGCGGCCCCGCGAAGTTTACGGTTTTGCTGTCAAGTGACTCGATTACGCTTGCGCTCGATTTTGGCCGGGTGCGCGTCGAATTGCCCGGGAAAACGGCGTTGCGCATTTTCACACCCACGATCATCGGCACGCCGCTCGATATCGCTGGCGGATCGCGCGACGTGACCGTAGGACTCAGCCTGGATGACTCGCTCTGCGTGGTCGCGAGCAGCGGTGCGATTCAACTGGAGCATCAGTTCACCGGCGAGAAGTTAATCGTTCCGCAGGCTGGAGAATTTTTCCTGAATGCCGGCAGGCTCTTACCGGTTGCAGGAACTCCCGGAAGCTGTCAGTGCGTACGTGCCGGGCCGATTCCGACACGACCGCCGCAAGCCCCGCCGCCGGACTACGCGACAACGATCGTTCCGCATTCTGATCCGCCGCCCGCTTCTGTGGCAGTCGAGCCGGCTGTCGAACCCGAGACGAAGCCGAATGTTCAATACAGCAGACTCGCGGAAGCGAACGAAACGCATCCGATCGTTCTGCCGGCAAAACAAAGCACGCCGGCCTCGCCGCCCGGTTCGAACCCGGTGTACACAGCCGTTCTTCCGCCGCTCAGTTTCATTGCCGGTTCGCCGACACGGCCGCCCGATCCGGCCCAGGACATGGTCCTGCTGATCCGCGAAGCACAGGTCTCGCCGGAATGGGAATTCTCGGGCCATGTGAACGCGCCCGAGTTTGCACAGGCGATGCAACACGCACTGGGAGAAGCAGGTCCAGGTTCGCAGGCGCAATCCGGATCAGATCACACTCCGGCGGCAAAACCCGCAAGAAGAAAGGGCGGCTTTTGGGCCTCGCTCAGACGAGCTTTCGCCGGAGGCGGGGAGCAGGATTAGGGTCGCGTTCCTGAGTCACCATCTGGATGCAACGCGCGCAGCGCGGACGCGCATCGATCTTAATAAGCCGTCCGTTATTACGATATCGGCGATTTTCTGTTCCTGACTCAACTGAGCATCGTTTATGGCGCAAAGCATTCCGCTCGATATCACGTCCCGCGCGGAACCTGCGGGGATCGCAAGCCGCGCAGCGGCAGTTCCCTGGCAGGTTTGGTCCGGTACGGCCGCCGTAACCTCCATCACCTTTGGCTTGTACTGGGATATCTCCTGGCACATGACCATTGGCCGCGACACATTCTGGACTCCGGCCCATCTGGCGGTCCACTTTGGCGGCCTGCTGGCTGCGGTCACCTGCACCTATCTGATTTTCTCTACCACATTTGCGTACGACCCGGCACTGCGTGATGCGTCGGTGCGGGTCTGGGGTTTCCGCGGGCCGCTCGGCGCGTTTTTCACGGCGTGGGGTGGAGTGCTGATGCTGACGTCGGTTCCTTTCGACAACTGGTGGCATGCGTCATTCGGTCTTGACGTCCAGATTCTGAGCCCGCCTCATTTTGTCCTCGGCACGGGCATCAACGGCGTGGTTCTCGGCGCGACACTTATGCTCGTGTCCGCAATGAACCGGGCCGATGGAATCGCCAAGACAAAGCTGGCTCACCTTTTGCTGTATCTCGCGGGCCTGCAGCTCGTAATCCACATGATGTTGCTCTATGAGTATTCCGACGCGTCGATGATGCACAGCGCCCTGTTCTACCGCGTGATGACGATTGGGGTGCCCTTGATCCTGGTCGCCTTCGGCCGCGCGTCCGGGCATCGCTGGGGATCGACGATCATTGCCGGGGTCTATACGGCGTGGATGTGCGCCGGACTGTGGATTTTCCCGCTCTTTCCCGCATCGCCGAAACTTGGGCCGGTCCTGACCAACGTAACCCATATGCTTCCCCTTGGATTCCCGATGCTCCTGGTCGCACCGGCAGCGTTGCTCGATTTCGCATTCCAGAGAACCTCCGGACGCAGCCGGTGGTTTCAGGCGGCGATCGCTGGAACTATTTTTCTTGCAGGATTGATCGCCGTGCATTGGCCGTTTGCGGATTTCTTAATCTCGCCGCTGGCGCGCAACCGGATTTTCGGACAGAACAACCTGCCATATTTTTTTCCGCCGTCCCGCTACTACCTGATCTACGAATTTCGGAAATTGGATCCGACGCGATCTGCCCTGCTCTCCGGTTTCGGTATCGCCTGGATGTCAGCGATTGTTTCGTCGCGCATCGGAATTGTGATTGCTGACGCGCTGAAGCGTCTGAGGCGCTAGACGGACATGAAAAAAGCCGTGCTCATCGCTTTGCTTTCGTCTCTCGAGCTTGCTCCGGCGTGTCTTGCGCATATCGGCAGTCCGGATGTGTATTTTCAGGGAAATGCCGGACCCTACCACCTGGTTGCGACGATTCGCACGCCGCCGATGATACCGGGCGTGGCACAGATCGAAATTCGCAGCGACCCCCCGAGCCCGCGCGACGTCATGGTCACGCCCCTGTATATCAACGGGGACGGTTCCAAGTATCCGCCGCCGCCCGATAAGCTCCAGTCTGCCGCGGGCGATCCGCAGTTTTTTTCCGGATCGATCTGGCTGATGGATTCCGGTTCGTGGCAGGTGCGTGTCCAGGTTGACGGCGCGCAAGGACCTGGCACGATTGCCATTCCGGTGCCCGCTTTTGCGCGTAGCAATCTCCCCATGCCCAAGAGCCTCGGCGCAGTGTTGCTGGGTTTGCTCGCCTTGCTCGTCGCAGCAATCGTTGCGATCTTTGGAGCCGCCAGACGCGAAGGCACGCTTCAGCCGGGTGAGCGGCCCGGACCAGAACAGAAGCGCGGAGCGCGCAAAGTCATGGCAGCAACCCTTGCCATCGCCATCGCAGCGCTCGCCGTCGGGGACCGGTGGTGGACCGACGTGGCAGCCGCCAACACCAGCAGAAAGATCTATCGGCCCCCCTCACTTGACATCTCGCTCGCCAGGGACCAGATGAGTCTGCACATCGCTGAATCGGGTTGGCATCCCCGACGCCAGGATACCGGGATGGGCGCGCTCGTGCCCGACCACGGGCATCTGATGCATCTTTTTCTGGTACGCGCACCGGACATGGACCGCATGTACCATCTACACCCTCAGCAAGACGCGACCGACCCCGCGAGATTTGTGGACGACTTGCCTGAGATAGCCGCCGGCCACTACAAGGTCTTTGCCGATATCGTGCGTTCCTCGGGTTTTCCCGACACGATGGTCCAGGAAATCGACATCCCCCAGACAAGGGGCGAACCACTCGCCGGGGATGACTCCGAGGCAACGGCGCCATCGCTGACCAGGCGAAGCGCTGGTCAGCTCGTCGCGCCGCTCTCCGGCGGCGCACGGATGATTTGGGAGCGCGATCCTGGACCCGTTCGCTCGAATCACCTGCTCTGGTTCCGCTTCCGCGTCGACGATACCTCAGGAAAACCGGTAACAGACCTGGAGCCGTATATGGGAATGGCCGGCCATGCCGAATTCATCGCTTCTGATTTCAGCGTCTTCGCGCACGTCCATCCCGACGGTTCGGTATCGATGGCCGCGCTTGCGCTGGCCCAAGCGAGTTCGGGCGTCGCGTCCGCTCAAGACTCCGCGAAAACTCCTGCGGCGCCCGGAACGAGCATGGCTGCGATGGCCATGCCTGGTATGGCGGGCGAAATGGCGGCCGGCAACTCAACACGTCCGGCGTCCGCCGAAGTGTCGTTCCCCTACGGATTCCCGAAGGCAGGCTTGTATCGAATTTTCGTACAGGTAAAGCGAAAAGGAAAAGTGGAAACCGGGGTCTTTGACGCGGATGTCAATTGAAACCGCGGGACTCACGAACCCGCAAGTGCAAGAACGGGCCGAGGCTCTCACGCGGCTTCAGCAATGGGTCATCACATACCTTCGTAGTTCGGACCACCGCCGCCCTCCGGCGGAACCCACTGAATGATTTGGTAGGGATCGCCAATATCGCAGGTCTTGCAGTGGACGCAGTTTGCAGCGTTGATTTTCAGTTTCGGGGCGCCCTTGTCGGTAACCATTTCATAAACCGCCGCGGGACAGAAATACTGGCACGGATTGCCGAACTCCCTGACGCAGCGGTCGCCGCAGATATTCGGTTCAAGGACGATCAGATGGCACGGCTGGTCCTCGTCGTGGCGCGTGCCGGAGTGATAGACATCGGTCAGCCGGTCAAACGTAAGCTTTCCGTCGCCCTTGTACCGCGTGGATTGATCGACGAGCGTCAAGTCACGGTGGAGATTTTCGTATTCCTTGTAGCCCGCCTCGGTGCGCATGGGATCGACCAGCCCGCGCCCTCCGGTGAGGAATTGCAATCCCGCGTTGAATAGCCCCCTCCACAGGCCGCCGTGGAATCCCTGGTGGAAATTCCGGACGTTCCACAATTCCTTCTTGAGCCAGCTCCGATCGATTTTCTGCTGGTACGCCGAGAGTTTGGCAGCCGAAGTATCTCCGGCGCAGAGTGCTTCGTAAATCGCCTCAGCGGCGAGCATGCCGCTCTTGATCGCCGTATGGATTCCCTTCAGACGCTGCGAATTCAGCAGACTCGCCGAATCGCCGGCAATCAGCCCGCCGTCAACGTAGTTGCGCGGCATCGAATACCAACCGCCGTAGGGGACCGTTTTGGCACCGTAGCGGACGAGTTTGCCGCCACCCAGAATTTTGCTGACGAACGGATGCGTCTTGAATTTCTGAAACACTTCGTGCGGATCAAACAACGGATTGCGGTATTCAAGGCCGACCACCAGGCCGACCGAAACGCGATTGTCGCGCAGGCCGTAGATCCAGCCGCCGCCATAGAGGTCCGGCGTGAGCGGCCAGCCAAGCATGTGCGCCACATAGCCGGTCTCAATGCGGCCCGGCTGGACGTCCCATAACTCCTTGAGGCCGATGCCGTAGACCTGTGGATTCAGGCCGTCAAGCTTGAGGCGGCTCACCAGATCCTTCGTGAGCGAACCGCGCGGCCCCTCGGCAAGCACGGTGACTTTCGCGCGAAGCTCGTAGCCCGGCGTAAAGTTGTCCTTGGGCTTGCCGTTCTTGTCCACGCCTTTGTCTTCGGTCAGTACGCCGGCGATTCCGTTTTTCTCGTAGAGCAGTTCCTTGCCCGCGAACTGCGTAAACAGGTTGACGCCCTTTTTCTCAACCAGTCCTCCGAGCCATTTCACAAGTTTGTTGAGCGAAACGACGTAGTTGCCGTGGTTTTGCAGAGGCGGAGGAGTGATCGGCAGCTTGAACGAGCCCTTTTTGGTGAAATAGTACGCAGCATCGCCCGTCACCGGCGTATCGAGCGGCGCGGTTTTTTCAAAATCGGGAACAAGTTCTGCGAGCGCCCGCGGATCCATGATCGCGCCCGACAGCTGATGCGCCCCGATTTCGCGCGCCTTCTCCAGAACGTAGATATTTTCAGCTGAAAGCGCAGGAGATTTGTTGGCGCCTGTGTGCTGCTCGATCAGGTTGGCAAGGTGCAGTGCGCAGGACAGGCCAGCAGGTCCCGCTCCGATGATCAGGACGTCCGCTTCGAGTTTTTCGCGCTCCATGGTCAAGACAGAATCCTAGCAGAACCGAAGAAATTCACCGCGAAAGCGCCTGGCCGACCGGCGCGGGATCCAAATCCGGGGGCGCAGGCAATGGGTTTCTGTGGTTCCCCGGCGTAGTGCTTGCGGCGCCGCCCGCTATTTCAAAGCCAGCGTGACACAGGACTGCTCGTAGCTGCCTGAGCCCATGCCGCCTTCCGGGAAGATGCCGTGCTCGGAAATCCATGCGAACGATTTGTCGAAAACGTCCTTCGTATAGGGCTCGAAGACCAGGCGCTCGCCCGGGCCCCAGCGGCGCGTGTCCATCAGGTCGTGGAAGCGCACGGGAAATTCCTTGCGGTAGTAATGAGTGTAGAGATCGGGGCGAAGATCAATGTCGCGTTGGGCGTTTCGGAGCGCCCGGAAATACTTCCTGACGTCCTCCATGTCCGGGTCGCGCGTAATGAGCGAAGCGATCATGAACGTTGAATCGATGATCTTGCGAAAGCCGAGCTGCTCAAGAAAATAGTATGGGCCGCTGAATACGGACGCAGCCGGAACCTTCCGGTCAATCAGCAGCTCCATGCGGCTGAACAGCAACCCATCTGCAAACGAGAGCCTGATGTCGCCGGGTTTGAGACACTGTTCCAGCGCCTGGATGGCCGAGTAGTGGCTGCCGGACTGGTAACCCACCGAGATGGGAACTCCTGCAAGCTCAGCAGGGGTGCGTATTGGCGATTCCGGCGCCACAAATATCCCGGCGGGCGCAACCGAATAGGCATCGGCGTAGAGCTTGCCGTGGCCGACCGAGGCCGAGACGTTCACCGTCCAATGGCACGCGCAGCCGATGTCTGAGCCACGCCCTTTCTCGAAAGTCTGGAAGGCGCCGACCTTGTCTCCCAGCTGATGGCTCCTGGCTTCGGCCGACCCGAACGGCTCATGAAACTCATAGTCCAGTCCTTCGGCCGCGAAATATCCCTTTTCTTCGGCAACCCATTCCTGTAGCCGCATGTGCGGCGCAATTGTAAATTTGGCCATGAATCCCCCGGGGTCAGACCGTGTCGCGCGCGGCGAGTATAGCACCGGAAAACTGGGAGTTGAAAATCTCGCTCCGGCTTCCACGCTTGGTCCGCGCGCGGAAAGTCAGCGCGCAGCGTTGGCGGGATACTGTACGTGAGATATACTGGCTCGCTCGGGTTTGTCGGCAGAGCTCGTTTGTCTCAGCTCGCGGCGCGTGAGCAGTCTCCATTACAAATTCAGGTACGAGGTCCTTTGTCCAAAACGACAGCGGCGAACGAAGAACGCCCCGAAACAACCCAACTCCGTTCTACTGTTCGCGCAGGTGGCCCAACTGTCGCTGTGATCGGCGGGTCGGCTGCCGGTCTGTTCACCGCGTCGCTGCTTGCCCAGCGAGGCGTGAGGGTGCGGGTGCTGGAGCGCATCGACTCACTCGATCCCGAGGCGCGGACCCTGATCGTAACCGATCGCATGCGCACGCTACTGGGCCGCGCTGCTGAAAACAGCATCGTTAACGAAATTCGCCGCTTTGAGCTTTTCACCGACGGCCGCGCGGCCACAATTTCCCTCAACCATCCCGACCTGATTATTGAGCGCCGTGCGCTGATCCAAAGCCTTGCCGGGGAGGCGCAACGCGCCGGCGCGACGATCGAAATGGGGCGTCGCTTTCACGCAATTGAGGCAAACGGCAACGGCCTGCGAATCGAAATCGAGCGGTGTGCGGACGGAAGCCGCGAGGAAATTCACGCCGACACCGTGGTCGGCGGCGATGGCGCCGCCAGTCGCGTGGCTCGAGCGGCAGGATGGGCGCCGCTTGAGACCGTACCGCTGTTGCAGGCAATCGTGCCGCTCCCAAAGGACATGGCGCCCGACACCGTGCGCGTGTGGTTTGTCCCGGAAGACACGCCCTATTTTTACTGGCTGATCCCGGAATCGCCCACGCAGGGGGCCCTGGGTGTGATCGGCGAGTCAGGCCCTGAAACCAAGCGCTGTCTGGAACAATTCCTTGAAAAGCGCAAGTTTGACCCAATTGAATTCCAGGGAGCGCGCATTCCCATTTACAAGCGCTGGATTCCGGTGCAGCGAAAAATGGGCAGCGGATCGGTATACCTGGTGGGGGATGCAGCTGCGCAGGTCAAAGTTTCAACCGTGGGCGGAATCGTCACGGGATTTCGCGGCGCACTCGGTGTCGCCGAGGCGATCTTGAATCGAGGCGCGAGCCGCGAGTTGCGCACCCTTCGCCGTGAACTCGATTTTCACCTGCTGCTGCGCCGGTCGTTGCACAGCTTCCAGCAATCGGACTACAGCCACCTAGTTGATTTGTTGAACGATCCGGCCAAGAAATCTCTGGCCGAGTATTCCCGGGATGAGGCCTGGAAGATGCTCTGGCGGGTCTGCCTGCGTCAGCCGCGCCTGCTCTTGCTCGGTCTGCGCGGCCTGCTGATGCGCAACCGGTCTTTCGACGATCCTCGCTTCGCGCCCGATGCGAGCGATCATCCCAGCAGCTAGCAGACTCTGATGGCACGACGGCATTCCTTCCGATTCGTTGCGCTCATCGTCGCGCTTGTGGTGTGCGTGGGTGGCGTGCTTGCGTTTCGCGGAGCCGGGCGGTGGCTGGTGCGTGAGGACGCGCTTGGCCCGGCGGACGTAATCGTGGTGTTGAGCGGAAGCATGCCCGCTCGCGCCGAACAGGCTGCGGTGCTTTTTCGTTCTGGCTACGCGCACGAGGTATGGGTGAGCCCGCCCGTGTCCCCCGGGGCAGAGCTAGAGGCGATGGGCATCCATTATCTCGGCGAGGAGGATTTCAATCGCGCCGTGTTGATTCACGAGGGCGTACCGGAGGCCGATGTAAGCATCTTTCCGCAGCCCATCGTGAATACCGAGCAGGAGATTGAAGAGATCAGCGCCCAGATGCGGCGCGAGAGAAAAACAACAGTGATGATCGTAACCTCGGCGCAGCATACGCGGCGCGTGAGGGCGCTCTGGCGAAAACTGGCTGGGAGCGACTTGTATCTGATCGTCCGCGCCGCGCCGCAAGACCCCTTTGACGCCGATCACTGGTGGCGCAACACGCACGACGCGCTTGCCGTGGTGCGGGAAATCCTGGGATTGTTGAACGTCTGGACGGGCCTGCAGGTTCTGCCGCGCTCTTCTTGAACGTTGCGGGGCGTCAGGATTCCCTCGACGCCAGCGGCATCGGCGAAGTTTCCAGGATCTTCCAGCGCTCCCACTCGGACTTCCGCGTCAGATCGCACAGGCGTAGCTGCCACTCGAAACCGAGCACTTCGTTCTGATGGGAGTAGAAGGCCTGCCAGGAATTTCCGTTAACACCGGGTTCGTCACCTGCAACG
Source organism: Candidatus Acidiferrales bacterium (assembly GCA_036514055.1). Taxonomy (GTDB): domain Bacteria; phylum Acidobacteriota; class Terriglobia; order Acidiferrales; family UBA7541; genus Palsa-295. The sequence goes on along the minus strand of DATBXX010000062.1, from coordinate 75,163 downwards.
TTGCCGTTGCCATTGTTTGCGATGTCTGCCGGATCATGACTGCGAAACTCCGCCAACCTCGCGGAATCAAGCGGCACGCGAAAGAAAACCACGTCGCCATCCTCGGCAGCGGTTCCGTGCCCGTTGCCGGAAGGCAGGTGCGGATGCGAGACCAGACGGCCGCGGAGCTCGAGTGAATTCGCGCGCAACAGCAACTCCAGTGCCGGCGGGCGATTCACTGACGGGCCGGGGCGCGAGAGCGCCAGTTCCCAGAGCGAAATCGAATCGCTGCTCTTGAATGGATCGGAATAGAAATCCAGCGAACGGGTCTGCCAGCCGGTCGCCTTACGGTCGGGGAGAACTTCGGTGATCGTCGCGACGGTGTGGCTGCGCCACCGCTCGAGTTTGACGGACCCGACAAAGCAGCCGTACTCGCGGACAAATCGCCGGTCGTCTTCGCCCAACCGAACGGTGTCGTGCCAGAAGCAGTCGCCAAGACGGAAAGTGAAAGTAATAACTTGCTCAAGCGGCACCGGCGCCGCTTCGCCCAATTTGCGCCGCCATTCCGGGTCCGCCATTTCCTCCAGGCTCTGGACCCGTTCGAAAAGGCGGCGAATGGTCCAGTTCTGCTGCCGCAGAAGCCGGTGCCAATACTGTGCGAGCACGTAGAAAACGAAAATGACGATTACGGCGATGCCCACTGCCGGCCAGAGAATTTCCATTGCGACTGCTCCCGGGACCTCACTCGAATCACACGCAGCGGACTCCCAATGCGAGGGATTCTACTACCAAATACTCCGGGCGACACCACGAGTCAATGGCTGACTGCTGGTGGACTGGTTCACTTCTGGACCAAGGGTAGAATAGCCCGGAGCGTGGCTCCTCGGCGGCTGGATTCGAATTCGAGAGTTCCCCCGAGTTCCTTGACGCGTTCCCGCATACTGGCAATGCCTACCCCTGGGGTCCTTGAAATTCCCCCCTGGGCTTTCCATATCTCGGCAGGAAGACCCTTGCCCCGGTCGCTGATCCGCAGGATGACCTGGCTGGACGTGATGGCGATCTCGACTTGAGCGGACTTGCTGCCGGAATGATGGTGGACGTTGGTCAGGCCTTCCTGAGCGATACGAAACAGAGCGAGTTCCGTCGCGGATACCAGACGCGGCATCCGAGCAGGAATGACCAGCTTCACGCGGATTTTACTGCGATTGCCGAAGCCATCGATGAACCAGCGCAACGCCGAAGCCAGTCCCGCCTCCTCGAGCAGCGGCGGGTGGAGCAGATAGGAAATTGTGCGGATTTCACGGATGCTTTCGTCGGCAAGCGCTCGGCTCTCGGCCAGCGTCGTCAGAATCTTGGGGTCGGACTTCTGCAGCATCCGGCTCAGCTGGTTCATGTTCATCATCAGGCCCGCGAGCGACTGCGCCGTGCTGTCGTGCAGCTCGCGGGCCACGCGCCTTCGCTCATCGTCCTGTACCCGCATCAGGCGCGCGGACATTACGCCGGAACGCGATGCCGCAAGTTCGGCTTCTCTCCGGTCGGTTTCATCCTGGATCGAAAGAAGAATCAGAGGCATGCCGCCCTTGGGGCTGCGGAATTTGCGAGCGCGCAGGACAATGGTCTTGCGGCCTATCAGCGGGAAGTCATGTTCCACCTCGAGACTGGAAAGGGGAGCATCATCGGACTGGACCTTGTCCAGCAAGGATCGAAGCGGCGAAATATTCCATTGTCCGTTCCCGAGATCGTAAATCAGATTCCCCACAGTGGATTTGGGTGTTGCCTGGAAAGTCTCATAGAAGGAGCGATTCGCCGACCGCACGTGCAAGGCGGAATCGAGCACAACCAGGGATTCCTGTACGGCCTCGATGATCGATTCGGCGTACCGGCGCGCATCTTCAATCGCTTCGCTTGCACGCTGGAGAGCACTGATATTCACCAACGCCACGACTGCGCCTTCAATATTGCTCTCGCCAACACGGTATGGATGGATCCTGAGAGAATACGAACTGCCGTCAAGCGCCAGGATCTGATGTTCGCTCCTTTTGCCTGAAATCATCACTTCGGCGCTGTCACGGCCCAGTTCTGGAATCGTCGCGCTCAACCGCATGTCGCTCACCGGCCGCCCGATGTCGGCGGGCATCAAATTCAGCAGAGTCCCGGCCGTGGGAGAGAATCTCCGAATTCGCAGGTCCCTTTCCAGAATGAGAACCGGAATCTCGAGGCTAATGAAGAGATTACTCAGATCGCTGTTCAGCTGGCTAAGCTCCGAGTGGCGGTGCTCGAGCTCGTCGTTCAGCGTGGTCAATTCTTCGTTGGACGACTGCAGCTCCTCTTTGGCGGTTTCCATCTCTTCGTTGAAGCTTTGTAACTCCTCGTTCCTTGAGAGAATCTCCTCGTTGGCGGATTGAAGCTCCTCGTTCGTGGCTTCCTGGTCGCGAATGATATCGTCCATCCGCGCGCGGGTTTGTTCCAGCTCGCGCTGCAGTCGCGCGACGGCACGGCGTTCGGAAGGCTTCCGTCCCGACCCAGCGCCTCCGGCTGCTGTTGCCTGAGCGCCCGCAGGGACGTCGTTCTCGGCGCTGGCTTCGAACACGACCCAGAAGTTGCGCTCTTCCCCGGAGCGAGCGGGCAGCGGAATCACTTCCACCGACGCGTCCCTGGTACTTCCGTTCGAAGCGATGGGAATGCGCTTTGTTCGAACCGGCGCACCCGTTTTCCTGCTCTTGTGAATGGCCGAGCGAATTTCCCAGACAAGGCTATCGCGCGCCATCTTGGCCAGACTCAGGCTGGCCGGGCCGGTGGCTGGATCAAGAAACGCGGATGTTCTCCCGCTGAATTGCAGGATTTCAAGTTCGGAGTTGACCAGCACTGCGGCGGGACCGTGTTTCGCGAGCAAAACTGTCTCGGCACCGGCCAGCTTGACGGCCACGTCTTCCACTCTTGCCGGCGGCGATTGGCTGCGGGCCTGCGCGACCTGCTCCTCCGATCGTCGCTCAAAGGCCAGTCGGCTCGGGCCAGTTTTCCGCGAATAGATCCGGTAACTCCGGTCGACTGGAGCGAAAAGCCCGGAATGCGAGGTGATGGTTTCGGCTCTGCCCAGCAGAAGAAGGCCATTCGGTTTGAGCGCGTAGTGAAAGATCGGAATCACGCGGTTTTGTAGCTTCGGCCCCAGATAAATCAACACGTTGCGGCAGCTAATCAGATCCAGGCGGGAGAAAGGCGGATCCTCAAAGACATTTTGTTTCGCGAACACACATCTTTCGCGGATGTCCTTCCGGATCTGGTACCCGCGGTCGAGCTTCAGGAAGAACCGTTTCAGCCGCCCTGAAGAAACGTCCTTCACTTGGTTCGACGTATACACGCCGGAACGCGCCCGCTCCAGTGACAGCTCGTTTACATCGGTTCCGAAAAGCTGAATCGTCACACCGTCCGCTTTGTCCTTCATGCACTCCAGCAGACAGATCGCGAGCGAATAAACTTCCTCACCCGTAGCGCAGCCCGGCACCCAGATTCGGACTGGCGCGGCGGGCTGCCGCGACTCCAGAATCCGGGGAAACACTTTTTTCTTCAGAATCTCGAACACCGGAGGGTCGCGGAAAAACCCGGTGACATGAATCAGAATGTCTTCATGAAGCGCGGCGGCTTCGTCGGGATGGTGCGCCAGGAATTTCGCGTACTCAATCAGGTTTCGGCTCCTCTGCAGCATCATCCGACGGCGAATGCGCCGGATAATGGTGCCCGTCTTGTACTGGGTGAAATCAGCGCCCGTGGTCGAACGCAGCAAATGCAGGATTCCCTGGAGCGCCTCGTGATTGACCGTTTCTTCCACAGGCTGTCGAGTGATGCGCGCCATATAGGGATGACGCGCGAGTTGGATCAGCTTTTCTCCAATCTGTGCAGGAGGCAGAACGAAATCCGTGCAACCGGTGGCAATTGCGGCGTGCGGCATGCCGTCGAATTTTGCGGAGTCTTTCGTCTGCGCAAATGCGATCCCGCCGGTGGCCTTGATGGCCTGCAATCCGAGGGCGCCATCGGATCCCGTGCCTGAAAGCACCACGCCGATCCCCAGGTGCGCCTCGTGCTTGGCCAGTGACTCCATGAACCGGTCAACGGGCATGTGCATCCCGTGATTCTCGTCGCGGCTCTTCAGATGCAGCTTCCGGCGCTCGTAAATGAGGTCCTTGCCAGGCGGAATCACGTACACGTGGTTCGCCTCGACCGGGGTAGACTTTACGACCTCCGACACGGGCATCTTGCTTACCCTAGAAAGCAGCGTCACCAGGGAACTGTCATGTTTCGGTGCGAGGTGTTGAACCAGGACAACGGCGATTCCGCTCTTCGCCGGCAGATGCGAAAGGAGTTGGGTTACCGCCTCGAGCCCTCCGGCCGATGCTCCGACTGCCACCACGGGAAACACCGCCGGGAGGGACCGAATGTCGCGCCCGTTCCTGGATCGAAAATCCTGGGGTTTTCGCCTAGGTTTCATCCGGGGTGGCATGAAGCTCCTTTCATCTTTTAGACGGTTCGAAATCTGGTTCGACAACAGTTCCCCGGCCCACTGCATGGGTCGCGATTCTCGGGACACTGGTTTGCCCTTTGCTGCGCGGGTGATCCGGGCCGCGCAGCTATTCCGGGCTCCGAGGGCCGGACAGTATACTAAACAGAAACTAACTTGCTATCGAAAGTATGAACGCGCTCACACCGTCTCCGTCTCGGACCAGCCTTTCCAGCTTGCCGCCCCGCGTTTTGATACCATACGTGGCGCTCATTCGCTCGGATCGGAGGGAATCACGATCCGATGCCCCGAGTTTCAAAGTGAGTATCGGCACAACGTATCGACTGCCATTGGCTGTCCTCGCGGTGATATGCGCAATTCCCTTTCCGGTGGGTGTGACGCGCGAGTATCAGGCGCCCGTGGCAGGATGCCTTTTTCTTGGCATCAACCAGAGCCTGCGGGATGCCGCCGGAGCCACGGGAGGTTTTCACATCCGAATCGAAATAACCGATCCGGGGCCAAACTCGGCAGCAGCTCCGGCGCCCGGCGGGCCCACCGACACCCGCATTCCTGCCATCATGGCCCCTTTGCTCGATGAAATCCCCAGGCGAGTCTCCTACGTCGATGGCAATCCCGGCGACCTGGTAAATATTCTGGTCGTGGGAACAGAAGACGAACTCGTGCGCGCATTCACGACCGCTGGATGGGTGCACGTGGACCACTCGGTGCAGGAAGCTCTCATCACGGGTCTGGCTGATTCACTGCAGAAGAAAGATTATCTGACGATGCCGATGAGTATCCTGTATCTTTTCGATCGTCCGCAGGACTATGGGTTCGCGCACGCGGAGCCGGTCCGTGTTGCGATGTCGCGGAACCATCTGCGCGCCTGGAAGTCGCCTTTCAAAGCCGAGGGACGGCCGGTCTGGTGCGTGGCCGCAACACACGATATCGGATTCGAGCGCGATGAACGCAACAACCGCGTGACCCACAAGATCGATCCGGCCATTGACGACGAGCGTGAGTATGTCAACGAAACACTTTCGGGCACCGGCCTGGTGGCCGCACGAGACCACGTCGCTCCGGATAGTCCGGTGAAGGAAGCAAAGACCGCCACGGGCGGGAGTTTCCACTCCGACGGACAGATCCTCGTGCTCGTTCTCAAGTCCTCGACGTCAAGCAGCGACCGTTAGTGTTGCCTATTTAGAAGCGATCGCGCCGGTGATTTTCAAAGTGTACAAAGCGGTGCCGCCCGGAAGCGCCTCTCGAAACTGCGCAGTCTGCGATTCGCCCGGGTCCAGGGTAAGTGAAGGAATCGTTCCGTGGTTGGTCGCAAGCAACGTGCTGTCGGCGGCCACATACGTCGTTTCGTACTGGATGTTGCTGTAACTGTAGACTTGCGAGAGATTCCGCAGCTCAACTGACCACCCGGCCGCGCCGCTGTAGTCCTTGTCCATTTTGCGGCTCACCACGCGCAGATCTTTGACGGCGTCGGCGTTTGCCTGCGCGGATGGGACACTCGACATGGGAGCAGCGGTAGCAGCATTTTGCGAACCGTCTTTCCTGCCCATGAAGAACACAACGCCGCCGATAATGACGGCGATAACGACCGCGACGCCGATCCACTTACCCGTGCCGCTCTGTTCACCCTTGGTTTCAGGCGTCTCAAACATTTGAGGTCCCCCCTTTTTGCGGAACTTAGCACGATGGCCATTCCGGTTCAATAGAATCCCATTTCGGCACAGGGTCCGCTTGCTCGCCGCGCAGAGGACCGAACCGGGTGTGCGTGCTGACGCGAGACCCCGGAGCCAATGAAGTAAGCATTTTGGGAATCCCCACGGGGTGAGTATCATCAATCCTCCAATTACGGAGCTGCGGTCGACGCCGGTTCGGCGGAACCAGGAGACGTCCATGGAAACAATGAAGGCAGTGCGAGTACACGAATACGGCGGTCCTGAAGTGCTCAAGTACGAAGATGCGCCGCGCCCCCAGGCAAGTCCTGGCGAAGTTCTGATACGCGTGCATGCGGCGAGCGTGAATCCGGTGGATTGGAAGGTGCGCAACGGGGAACTTCGCCAGATGCTGCTCTATAAGCTGCCCATGATTCCGGGATGGGACGTTTCCGGTGTCATCGAAGCGGTGGGTCCGCAAGCAGCGCGCCTGAAGCGCGGCGACGCGGTGTACAGCCGACCCGATCTTTCCCGCGACGGCACGTACGCAGATTACGTCACCGTAAAGGAATCGGAAGTGGCACTTAAGCCCAAGTCCATCGATCACACAACCGCTGCCGCGATTCCTCTTGCGGCGCTGACGGCGTGGCAGGCGCTGTACGACGGGGCCAAGCTCTCGGCGGGCCAGACGTTGCTGATTCACGGGGCCGCTGGCGGCGTCGGCACCTTTGCCGTACAGCTTGCGAAGATGAAGGGCGCACGCGTGATTGCGACGGCGTCCAAGAAGAACCACGATTTCCTGCGCTCACTCGGCGCCGACGAGACTATCGACTACAACACGACGAAGTTTGAAGACGTGGTACACGGAGTGGATGCCGTACTGGATACCATCACCGGCGAAACAATGGAACGCTCCTGGCAGGTGCTGAAGAAGGGTGGAATTTTGGTTTCCATCCTTCAGCCGCCGTCGCCGGAAAAGGCCGCTGCCCACGGCGTGCGCTGCCACCACACGTTCGTGCAGGCCAACGTGGAACAGCTCAACGAGATCGCAAAGCTCGTTGACGCCGGAAAGCTGAAGATTGTCATCGAAAAGGTTTTCCCTCTCTCGGAAGCGCGCGCCGCGCAAGAATCCAATGCCACCGGCCACACCCGCGGCAAGATTGTCCTCCGCGTCGTTTAACGGAGATCTCATGGAGCTGTTGGGTTATATCGGGGGCGTCGCGGCGGTTTGCACCACTGGCGCCTTCGTTCCCCAAATCCTGAAAATTCGAAGGCAGGGCGGAGGGGATCTTTCCTATCCGATGCTGTTTCTGTATCTCACCGGCATCCTCCTGTGGCTGGTGTATGGCCTGATACGAAGCGACCCGGCAATCATCTGGGCCAATTTCGTGACTGCGCTGCTTGTCGGCGTCGCGCTTGTGCTTAAGGCGAGCCATCGGAAGCAGTAGCAGCGGCGGTTTTGGAACGGGCATCCCAATTGTGATAATAAAGAGAGCGGTGAAACTCGAGCGAGGAGCCGCGAGATGAGCGTAGTTCGGGTACTGGTTGGCACACGCAAGGGCGCGTTCGTGCTCTCATCGGACGGAAAGCGCGAACGGTGGAGTATCAGCGGACCTCACTTCGCGGGCTGGGAGATCTACCACCTCAAAGGGTCGCCAGCTGACCCCAATCGCCTGTATGCATCGCAGACTTCCGGCTGGTTCGGCCAGGTCATTCAGCGTTCAAACGATGGCGGCAAGACGTGGGAGACGCCAGGAGGAGGCGCGCCGGCAGCGCCGGGGGGAATGCCAGCCGGCGACAGTAATAAATTCGTGTATGACACGACTCCACCGGGCGGCAGATCCCTCACCACCCACCAGTGGTACGACGGCACGCAGCACCCTTGGGAATTCAAGAGGGTCTGGCATCTGGAACCGTCGCTGACCGATCCGGACGCGGTCTATGCCGGTGTGGAAGACGCCGCGCTATTCCGCACCTCCGACGGTGGCAAGTCGTGGCATGAGCTTTCCGGGCTGCGTGGACATGGCACCGGACCGCGATGGCAGCCAGGTGCCGGTGGAATGTGCCTGCATACCATCATTCTTGACCCTTCCAATCCGCAACGAATCTTTGTCGCCATATCGGCCGCGGGCGCATTCCGCACCGACGACGGCGGAGCAACCTGGCGTCCCATCAATCGTGGGCTACATTCGCAATATATCCCCGAGCCGAGTGCCGAGGTCGGCCACTGTGTTCATCACCTGGCCATGCATCCCTCGCGTCCGGGCGTGCTGTTCATGCAGAAGCATTGGGACGTCATGCGCAGCGACGACGCCGGCGATTTGTGGCGCGAGGTCAGCGGGAATTTACCGACCGACTTCGGCTTCGTGATTGACGTCCACGCGCACGAACCGGAGACAATCTACGTGGTCCCCATCAAGAGCGACTCGGAGCATTATCCGCCGGATGGCAAACTGCGCGTCTACCGCAGCCGCAGCGGTGGGAACGAATGGGAGCCGCTGACCAACGGTCTGCCGCAAAGCGATTGCTATGTGAATGTGCTGCGCGATGCCATGGCCGTGGACTCGCTTGACTCGTGCGGGGTTTATTTCGGCACGACGGGCGGTCAAGTTTATGTCTCCTCCGATGCGGGAGATCGTTGGGCACCGATTGTCCGCGACCTTCCGCCTGTGCTTTCTGTTGAGGTTCAAACGCTCTAATGATCCAAGTTATACTCCCGGCGCATCTCCGGAACCTGGCCGGTGTCGGAGACGAAATCTCGATCGAGGTGCCTGGCCAGGTAACGCAGCGCTCGATTCTTGACGCGCTCGAGTCGAGCTATCCCATGTTGTGCGGTACGATCCGCGATCACGTAACGCAGCAGCGCCGCCCATTCTTGCGATTTTTCGCCTGCCAGGAAGATTTGTCGCACGAACCGCCCGATGCCCCTGTGCCAGACGCGGTTTCCTCCGGCAAAGAGCCGTTCATGATTATCGGAGCCATCGCTGGCGGATAGTGCCACCCCGCCCGGCTGGCCCTGACAAATCGAGAACAGAGAATTCCCAGATCGCATGACTTGACCGGGAGGACGAAAGCGGTCGCATCGTCACTTGCATACGTCTGCGGGATTAGGATATAACCGCGCGCGGCCTCAGAATAACGAAACGGCAACTGGCTACCGGGCGTCACAACACAGCAGAACGAGCTCGAAATTCCGTCGGGGGCAGCCTCATGAAAACTTCTTGTTTGGTACTCTTGGTGTTGCTTACCGGGGCGATCGCGCCGGCTACGCGTGCGCAGGATGAGGCGCCGCCTCCGGCTCAAGCGCCGGCTTCCGCGCCCGCAGGTGGCCCCGCGGCGCCCGCGCGCCCCCGGGCCTCCCAGGGCCCCCCTCCCGGAATGTTCGCCGCCGGTCCGTTGCCGCATGGCACGGTTAAGGACTATAAGCCGGTCACTGCCGAGATGCTTTTGAATCCGAGCCCGGATGACTGGCTGCAGTTCAGCCGAACCTACGACGCCTGGCGCTACAGCCCGCTCAAGCAGATCAACAAGAAGAACGTTGGCCAGCTGCACATCGCCTGGGTAAAGGGCCTGCCCGCTGGAACCACCGAAACGATCCCCCTGGTTCACGACGGCGTGATTTATACAATCGCGCCCGGATCGGATGTGATGGCCATCGACGGAACCAACGGAGACGTCATCTGGGAGTACAAGCGGACTTACAAGAATCCGCAGGTCGGCTCGACGGAGCGGACCAAGTCGCTTGCGATTTATAAGGATATGATTTACTACACGGCGCCCGATGGCTACGTGGTTGCGCTCGACGCCACCACCGGCAAGGTCCGCTGGGAGACCTTCAAGACGGACACGCAGAACACTTCGGGAGCGATTGTCGTCGAGGGCAAGGTGATATCAGGGGGTACATGCGGAAAAGGCCGTGACAGCTGCTTCATCGAAGCCGATGACGCAGACACCGGGAAGGAAATCTGGCGATTTCACAATGTAGCCGGGCCGGATGATCCCGGATACGCCTCCTGGAACGGCGCCGACAACACCAACTTCACAGCGTCGACCTGGGGCATGCCGGGAAACTACGATCCAGTCCGCAAGGTGATCTACTGGGGAATCGCGAATCCCTCGCCCTACGAGCGGTTGGCGCGCCACGGCGGAAACCCGGATGGAGTGTCGCGCACGGCGCCGGCCGATCTCTACAGCAATTGTACCGTCGCGCTCGACCCTGCGACCGGAAAGCTCATCTGGTATTACCAGCACCTGCCGGCCGACGACTGGGATACCGATCACACCCACGAACGCACTCTGCTCACCACGACGTTCAATCCCGACCCCAAGGCCGTGAAGTGGTACAACACCGAGGTTCCGCGTGGCTCTAAGCATGATATGGCCGCAATGGTGGGCGAGAGCGGCATCATGTTCGTGCTGGATCGGAACAACGGGCAGTTTCTGTGGGCCGAGCCCGTGCCTGTCGACGCGCCAAATCTCGCCATTTCGAATATCGACGGGAAAACCGGCGCGACCACCATCAACTATGACGTGGTCATGAAAGCGCCCGGCGATCATCACGTGATCTGCTACTGGAACGGACGCAGCTATTGGCCGACAGCGTACGATCCGGAGACGAATTCGCTGTACACCGGCTACGTCGACAACTGCCTAGACATGACCGGGACGAGCACCAGTGGAAACAGGCACGGGGTGTTGCGCGAGGGCTCCGACATCAATGCGATCGCCGGAATCGCCAAGATAAACCTTTCGACCGGCGAGATGCTGAAGTTTGACGTCCAGAACGCCCCCGGCACCGGCGCTTTGCTCGCGACTGCCGGAGGCTTGATCTTCCACGGAGACATCAATCGCAGGTTCCGCGCCTTCGATGCCGCCACAGGCAAGCAACTCTGGGAATCCATCCTCGGCGGACCCATATCCGTCAGCACCGTCACCTACGCTGTGAATGGCAAGCAGTACATAATGGTGATTACCGGGGACAATCTCGCTGAGCCGGTGCTTAGCAGGCAGAGCGGCGTCAACCTCACGACTGGGCACAACGCGATTTATACCTTCGCGTTGCAGTAAAGACGCATTTGCCCGGCTATTTGGCCTGGGAGGCTGTGGTTGAGCCGAGGCCGAACAGCTTGACGGCATTTTCCTTCAAAATCAGCGGGCGCACTTCGTCCTTGAATGCGACCTTCGCAAAATCCGCCAGCCATCGGTCCGGAGTAATCAGTGGGTAGTCGGAACCAAATAGCACTTTCGTCTTCAGCAGCGAGTTTGAATACTGCACCAAGTTCGGTGAGAAGTATTTCGGCGACCAGCCCGAAAGGTCAATGTAAACCTCGGGCTTGTGCAGACAAATCGAGATCGCTTCGTCCTGCCACGGGAACGACGGGTGCGCCATGATGATGGGCATGGTCGGAAAATCCACGGCGACGTCGTCGATATACATCGGGTTGCCGTACTTCAGCCGGATGCCTCCGCCGCCCGGCATCCCGGTTCCGATTCCGCTGTGTCCGGTGTGGAACAGGACCGGCAGTTGCGCTTCGGCAAAAAGCTCATAGAGCGGATACGCGATCCGGTCGCTGGGGAAAAACCCCTGGATGGGTGGATGGAGTTTCAGCCCCCGGACCTGGCCCGTGGCGAGCAGGCGCTTTGCCTCGGCCACTCCTTCGGCGCCGCGCGTGGGATCAATGCTGATGAAGGCCATCATGATATCGGAATTCGCAGCGGCGAATTCGAGCACGGTGTCATTCGATACTTGCGGCCGGCCCGAAAGACGCTCGTCCACGGTGAAGACGACGCAGCCGATATTCCGGGAGCGATAGTAGTCCGCCATTCCCTGGCGCCCGCGCGCCGCGCCCTCGCCGAAGTATTTCTTCGCGGCTTCGTCCGCCGCGGTCCCTGCGCCTTCATGCTCAATATGCACGTGCACGTCAATTGCGGTCAGGCGATCCGCATCCATGCGCTTTTCATTCCCCATTCATGACCCCCGGGTCGGTTGGATTATTCAGCAAAAGCGGTTCGGCTTGGCGTGTGATTATCCGTTTTTTCGTCGCATTCCTCAACTGGTTCGCTCCGGTCCGCGCCGGTGAATCCGTCCGGGGACCCCGACGAATCGGAGGCTGACTGGTTATGTCCCTGTTACGGAGGTTCGCCTCAAGAATCGGACGGATCGCAGAAACTCGCAGGAGCTACCCTCTGTTCTCAATTGAATGCACCCGAGTGAACACCAGAAACCTCGATTTGGATTTGCCCCCTTGATTGCGCTTATAATTGATCGGTTCAGATGTGTCAGTTTCAGCGGGGACTGGTACCACCCTGCAGTTGCTGGAGACATCTGAGTAACCTGGTACGGTTCGATCGCTTTCTATCCAGCAGAAGGCGCCAAGCCTAATTGCAAAAGGAGAAGCGGATGAAACGCAAGACTATGCTTCCGGCTATGGCAGCTCTGCTCATCTTCGCGCTTGCTGCTATATCTCCGGTTTACGCACAGAACCAGTCAGCGGCGGTAGGAACCTCTGCTGCGCCAAATGAAGTTGCACCCGGCACCCGTTTTCTGATCGGGTTGCAGGACGTTCTCAGCACCAAGGATTCCAAGAAAGGCGATCTGTTCACCGGCCGGACGCTGGTGCCGCTGATCAGTGCAGACGGAACGGCTCTCCCGGCGGGTGCCGAAGTTCGAGGGCACGTGGATAAGGTCGAATCCGCTGGCAAGACTGGGCGCGCGCGCATGTGGCTGGCCTTTGACGACATCAAGACCCCGGACGGGTGGATGCCGCTGGTTGCCATGGTCGACGACGTGCCGGGTATCCATTCCGTTCGCGTCGACTTCAACCGCGAGGGCGAAATCGAAGCGAGCACGACCAAGCGTCAGGAGGCTGTGCAGGCCGCAGCCGAAGGCGCTCTGGTCGGCGCGGCACCGGGAGTGATCGCCAAGAATGAGAAGGATGCAGCCATGGGCGCAGCGGCAGCAGCAGCCGCGGCGTACATGGTCGCAGCGGGTCTGGGACAGGAAGTAACGCTTGAGAAAAGCACCAAGCTCGAGCTGATCCTGGAGCGCTCGCTTTTGTTTCCCCGTACCTGATTCAGGCAACTGGTGTGCGGCGCCGTCCGCTCGGACGGCGCCGCACAGTTTTCAAGCGCATCGAGCGACCCCCTGCTGCGCCCGTAGCCTTCCCCCGCCTGCCTCGCTTGGAAATCCCGCGGACTGCTGGTAGATTCGAATTCTCCATGACTACCGAGCCCCCATCCCTGCAACGCATCTTGATCGTCGAAGACGAGGACAACGCCCGCAAGGGCTACGAAGCGCTTCTGCGCAAATGGAATTGCGAGGTGCTGGGCGTACCGAGCGGCGAGGACGCGCTCGCAAAGCTCGCGGAGTTCAATCCCCAGGTGATTCTCGCCGACGTCGAGCTGCCGGGCATGAACGGCCTCGACCTGCTGCGTCATCTCGGCGAAGAGATTCAGCGCATTCCGGTGATCATTATCACCGGACGCGGCAGTGACGAGCGCGTCGTGCAGGCGATTGACGCAGGCGCGTTCTGGTACATCGAGAAACCGCTCAAGCCGCCGGTCCTGCGAGCGCTGCTGGATCGCGCGCTCGGGCGCGTGCGCGATCAACAGGCCGTCGCGGCACTGACCAGGCAATTGCGCGAGGCCGGTAAACTGGGAACTCTGGTCGGGGCTTCCAGTGCGATGCAAGAGGTCATGCGGCAGGTGGAAATGGTTGCGCCCTCGACCGCAAGCGTGCTGATCACCGGCGAAACCGGGTCCGGGAAAGAAATGGTCGCGCGCTCGATCCACATGCTGTCGCCGCGCGCCGACCGGCCGTTTGTGGCCATCAACTGCTCGGCGATTCCCGAATCCCTGATGGAGAGCGAAATCTTCGGCCATGAGAAAGGCGCTTTCACGGGCGCAGCCGAACGGCGCCTCGGCTGCTTCGAGCTGGCTCACGGCGGCACGTTGCTGCTGGACGAAATTGGCGAAATGCCGGCGCCCACCCAGGCGAAATTGCTTCGCGTTCTCGAGGATCACCATATCCGGCGGTTGGGGAGCAAAGTTGAAACCCCCGTGGACGTACGCGTTCTGGCGGCCACAAACAAGAATCCCGCACAGGCAGTCGCCAGCGGCCATCTGCGCCAGGACCTCTATTTCCGACTCAACGTGTTTCAAATCCACCTTCCGCCGCTGCGCGAGCACAAGGACGATCTGCCGCTGCTGATCGAGCACCTGCTCGCGGACATATCGGAGAAACACGGCAAAAAAGTTTCCGGCGCAAGCGCTGATTCGATGGACCTGTTCAAGTCCTATCCCTGGCCGGGCAATGTGCGCGAGCTCCGCAATGTGCTGGAGCGGGCGGCCATCGCCTCAGATCGCGGAACCATCGGAAGGCAGCACCTCCCGCCGGATTTTGGGCATGCCCCGGCGGTCGCCGGAGAGGGTCTTGGCGGGATTCGTTTTCCGATCGGAACCACCGTGGACGACGCGGAGCGCGAACTGATCATTCAAACCCTCGCGTCCACCAGCCAGAACAAGACGCGCGCCGCGGAACTTCTCGGCATCAGCTTGAAGACACTCCACAACAAGCTGAAAGAGTACGAAGCAGGGCGGAGCCATGCGTCTCAGCCTGAAAACTAAATTCACGCTGGCCACTTCGTTGCTGGTCCTCGCCGTCGTTGGCGTTGTCTCAAGCCTGTATCTCGGGCGGTTGATGCGGCAGACCCTGCGCCAGGCCAACGATACAGCCAACTTCGTCGCCCAGCAGGTCTACGGGGCGTGCGGAGACGCGCTGAAGGACGCAAACGAGCGGGGAGAGTCTCCGGCGTCACTCGATCCGGTTGACCTGCGGCGCTACGTCCGCCATGCATTCGACAATAGCAGCACGCTGAATTCGCTGATCGAATCCGACGTGGGAATCTCGCCGACGATCTATGAAATCACGATCACCGATGCCAACGGCACCGTTCTCGTATCCAGCGACGCATCGCTTCGAGACCTGAAGGTAGCGGGCCGGCCGCCACTGAGTTCGCTTGTTCGCACCGGAGTCTTCCAGCAGATGCGCCTGCTGTATGGCCCGCCGCAGACTTACGAGTATTCGCTCGCCTTTCAGCTCGGACCCGAGCCGTTCGGAGACATTCGCGTGGGGCTGTCTTCGGCCTTGCTGCGCGATCAAATCTCCCCGGGGCTGGTATCGGCGGGATATTGGGCGCTCGGGTCCGTGCTGCTTTCCACGTTGCTGGCTCTGCTGGTTAGCACGATTGCTCTTGCGCCGATCGGGCGCATTTCTGCCCAACTGGACCGGATCTCCGCCGGCCAGTTCGACGCCGAACCGGTGGTGGAACGAGGAGACGAACTGGGTGCGGTAAGCACGAAAATCGTCGGAATCGGAAAGCAGTTGCGCGATGTGCGCGAAATCTTTAGCACGCTTCGCGACAACCTCGACCAAGTGATGGGCGGGCTCGAAGATGGGCTGCTGCTGTTCAACGGTCAGGGCCGAGCCGTGCTCGTCAGCCCGTCCACGGAAAGATTTCTGGGCGGGCGTTCCGAGGAGCTGCGAGGCCGACGCGCGTCGGACATTTTCCCGGCAGCACATCCCCTTCGTGGCGTACTGCAGATCGAAGGCGACCAGATCGAGCCGGTCGAAGGAAAGGAAGTGACGGTGGACGGAGGAGACGGACCCCAGCGCATCGGTGTGAGCGTGCAGGTGATCCGCGAACGCGGCACGCGCATGGGCACACTGGTGACCCTGCGTGACGTCGAGTCGCTTGAACGCATCGGCAGCCAGCTGCAGGTCTCTGAGCGCCTGGCCGCGCTGGGACGCGTAACGGCCGGAGTGGCGCACGAAGTAAAGAACCCTTTGAATTCGATGCGGCTGTGGCTGGAGGTCCTGAAAGCCAACATGCCTGTGGAACCGGAGCCTCAGCAAGCGGTCAAAATGCTCGACAGTGAAATCGACCGGCTGGATCGCGCCGTGAAAACGTTCCTGAATTTCACCAGGCCCGTCGAACTCAACCTGGAGGAGACAGACCTGCGCGTGTTGCTTGAGGAGATTCTGGACGCGGCGCGGCCGTCGATTGCCCAGGCAAACCTGGAGTTACGCGCGGATTTGCCGACCGACTGTCCACCGGTATTGGTCGACCGTCAACTGATTCACCAGGCCGTCCTGAACCTGCTGATCAATGCGAGCGAGTTCACCGACCCGGGCGGCAGAATTACTCTCAGCTTGCGGCGTGGCGGCGAGTTCGCGGTGATTGCCGTCGAGGATTCCGGCAGAGGAATCCCGACCGGCGACCAGAAGAAGATATTCCAGCTTTTCTTCACGACCCGTCCGGGAGGCAGCGGGATCGGGCTCGCAAACACGTTTCGGTTTGTGCAGTTGCATAATGGCCGGATAGAATTCGAATCCGAAACGGGACGGGGCACAACGTTTCGCGTGAAATTGCCGCTCGCGCGGTATGTGGACGCGCCCGCCGGAAGATCCGGCGCCCTTGACCGCCCCATTGCAGCCGAAAAACGATAGATGCCCAACCGTCCCAGCAACGCCCGATGGACCGCGGCACTGCTCGCATGCGCCTTTACGTTTTCAGCCGTCGGCTGCGCGCACAAGAGCGTGCATGCTGCCGCACCCGCGGCGGCCGCTCCTGAGCCTGCCGAAGCGCGGCCCATGAACACGGCGCCTGATACCGACGCGTCGCCGCCGGCCGAAGCCGTCGCAACGCCTCCGGCAGTGCCGGCCAGTGTTGCTCCGCCACCGGCGGCGGTGACTATACAGCCGCCAAAGCCCGCAGCGCCGCACCGCCCAGCCGAAGACCAGCCGGCAGACACCGAATCCGAACAGCCCGCTCACCCGCCGGCCCCGCAGATTTCGCCGCAGCTGTCACCGGGCGACCAAGCCACCTATCAGCGCAAGACCCTCGACGACACGGCCACCGCGGAAAAAAACCTGCAGGAAACCAGCGGCAAGCTACTAAACGCCGCTCAGCAGGATCTTGTGGGAAAGATTCGCAGCTTCCTTTCCCAGTCGCGCGACGCGAGCAAGGACGGTGACTGGGCGCGAGCGCAGAATCTGGCCCAAAAGGCCCGATTGTTGTCCAATGAGCTGATCAATTCCTTTTAGGCCGAACCGGCTTTTTTTCCGATTCACCCTATTGGCTCGGCGCCTGATCTGTGGTATTTGTTAATCCCATGTGAACGATTTACCAACCAGGAGGGAACGGATGCCGAGTTCAAGTCAGGATATACGGCAGTCCCTGTTGGCAAGAGATCCAGAATTTCGAAACCTCGCTGAAGAACATTCCCGCTGTGAATCCCAGCTAGAGCAGATCCTCAAGTCTTGCTATCTCAGTGCTGAAGATCTGATTCAGGAAGTCGAACTGAAGAAGCTCAAGCTGCGATTGCGGGACCGCATGGAACTGATTCTCGCCCGCCATCAGCAGATGGTCAGTCACTAGGGCTGAATGGCGCTCGCATTTCTGTCGTACAATACACCTGTATCCGAGCAGGCCGCCCGGCAAGAACTGGACCACCGTGGATTCCGCCGCCTGTTGCATCGCTGAATTCAACCGAATGAGGCAAGACTTGTCTCGTCCCCATGGTTAAGGAAGCCTACAAATTTGCGATCCCGCCGCTGGTCGCCGGCGTCGTGTGTCTGATCCCGGGCTGGAAGTGGGCCGCCGGTGTCCTGATTTTTCTGGGGCTTTTCGTCTTCTATTTCTTCCGTGATCCCGAGCGCCAGATTCCGGCCGATCCCGGAGCGGTTGTCTCGCCCGCCGATGGCCGCGTGGTCGTGATCTTGGACGAACTACTGGATTCAACCATGGGTCAGCGCATCAGTATTTTTCTTTCGATCTGGGATGTACACATTCAGCGCGCGCCGGTCACCGGGCGTATCGCTAGCGTCATATATATCCCAGGGAAATTTAACGCGGCGTATCGCTCCGCTGCTTCGCGCGAAAATGAGCAAAACGTAATCTATATTGATACGCCACAGGGCCGTTTGGTCTTCAAACAAATCGCCGGAGCCATCGCGCGACGCGTGCTATGCTGGAAACGCGAGGGCGAACCCGTGGCGCTCGGCGAGCGCGTCGGAATGATTCGGTTCGGTTCGCGCGTGGACATCTGGCTGCCCATGGAAGCCCAAGTGGTCGTCAAGAAGGGGCAGATGGTCAAGGGCGGCGAAAGCATCCTGGCGAAATGGAATTCAACCACCTAGATCCGATCGGCAACGAAGAGGAACCCCGGCGAATTTTCCGCAATCACCGCCTCCGCCGCGGCATCTATATCCTCCCCAGCATGTTCACGGTAGCCAACCTGCTTTGCGGCTATTACGCAATTCTCGCAACTCTGGACGGCCGGACGACCGATTTTGACAACGCCGCGCGGGCCATTGGGATTGCCATCCTTTTCGATTCGCTCGACGGACGCGTGGCGCGCGCGATGGGTACAAACAGCGAGTTCGGAAAACAATTCGACTCTCTGGCCGACATTGTCAGCTTCGGTATTGCTCCTGCGTTCCTGGCCTACGCGTGGGGTGTGCGGGCCCTGGCGTCGGCGGTTGCTCCTGAACAGATGCATCTTACTCAGCTTGGCTGGCTGATCGGTTTTATCTACCTGGGTTGCTGCGCGTGGCGCCTGGCGCGATTCAATATTCAGGGGATGGCGCCGGGTGGAAACCGCCACTTCGTGGGGATGCCGACGCCGGCCGCCGCGGGTATGATCGCGGCGACGATCCACGCCTTCGTGAACCCCATCCAGGACGGTCGAATTTCATTGCTATGGCTCGCGCTGGTTCTCGTCCTGGGCCTTTTGATGTCCAGTACTGTGCGATATTCCAGCTTCAAGGAGATCGAGTGGACGCGCCGTCGACCGTCGCTCGCGATCGTCCTGCTGGTTCTGCTGATCGGCGGCGTGGTCTGGTTCTCTCAGATCACCCTGATGGTGATTGCCAGCCTATATCTTCTGCACGGCATTACGATGTATGTGGTGCGTTCCGTGCGACACCGCCTCGCATCGCATCACGCCTGAGCCATGCCCTCCGGGCCCTCCAGCCACCATCGTATTGCTATCGTGGGCGCCTCCTCGCTTCGCGGCAAGGAGCTCCAGCAGGTTTTGGAGGACCGCCATTTTCCGGCAAGCGATTTTGTGCTGCTCGATGAAAGCGTCGCGGCCGGTACGCTGACAGCGGTGGCAGGCGAACCTACATTCATCCGTGCGCTCGACGAGGATAGCTTCGAAGGCGCACGCTTCGCGTTCTTCGCTGGCACAGCCCAGGATGCCTTGCGGAACTGGGATGTGGCGCAGCGCTCCGGCGCAACCGTCATCGACCTCACCGGCGCGCTCGCAACACCAGGCCAGTCGGACTTGGCAACCGCATGGATACCCTCGCTTAGCTCGCTGCTGCCAGCTTGGCCCAACCCGAGAGGGAGCGGTGCGTCGGCACCAGAGGCCTTTCTATCTCCTTCCGCTCCGGTAATCATCGCGTGCACGCTCGCCGCAGGGTTGGGAACATTTCGGCCTGGGCCGATCTCCCTGCTGCTTTTTCCCCCTGTTTCCGAACAAGACGAGGCCGGTGTGGAGGAACTCGAGAAGCAGACGGCTGGAATCCTTTCCTTCCATGAGACTGCCAAGCCGGTCTTCGACGCCCAGGTGGCGTTCAATCTTCTGGCAAGTTACGGGAAGGGGGCCAAGACGCGCCTGGAGGACACGCGCGCATCGATTGCGCGCGATGTGGCAGCGTATCTCGGCGGACGCGCGCCGATACCGGCAATTCAGTTGGTGCAAGCGCCGGTGTTTTACGGGTATGCTTTCGCGGCGTATGCCGACTTCCCGTCACCGGTCGCACCCGAGCAACTTCACGTGGCGATTGCGAATCTTGGAGTAAAGGTCGCTCGGCCGGGCGATGCGCCACCGAGCAATGCCAGCGTGGCAGGCGAAGGAGAGGTCCATCTGGCGCGGATCGAGCCGGACCCAAATGTTGCCGGCGGCGTGTGGTTGTGGGGCGTCGCTGACAATTTGAACGTTGCGGCGACCAACGCCGTGCGCATCGCGGAGGAACTTGTTGCGAAAGAAGTCAAATAGTGCGAACCGCGCCCGACGCGCCCCGGCATTCTGGTTCGCCTTGCTCGTCGCGCCGCTGGCCTTCGCCGGCTGCGGCTATCACGTGGCAGGACATTCATCGCAACTGCCGTCGGACTGGAGAGACATCGCAGTACCGGCGTTCAAGAACGATACGACGACCTACCGCATCGAGCAGCGGATGACCGAAGCCGTGATCCGCGAGTTCATCACCCGCACGAAATACCGCGTGGTGCAGGATCCAAAATCCGCCGATGCCGTTCTCCTCGGAGAAGTTTTGTCGATTGAGACCGACCCCGTGCTCTTTGAAGCCACCACCGGCGAGGTAACGACGATGCTCGTCGTCGTGCATACCAAAGTCGAACTGATCGACAGCAAGACGGAGAAGCCCATCTACAAGAACGACGACATGGTGTTCCGCGACGAATACCAGATTTCGACCGACGTGAAGTCGTTCTTCCAGGAAGAGGATCCCGCGCTTGATCGGATGTCCCGCGATCTGGCGTCGCATTTGGTCTCAAACGTCCTGGAGAATTTCTGATGCCCTCTGTTTCTCCCGACAAAGTGATTGAGCGTCTCGCCAGGGGTAAAGCCGTCCCCGCCGTGGTCCTGCTCGGGACGGATCACTATCTGCGCGAAATGTGCCGCAACAAGATAATCGAATCCTGCGTGCCGGAATCCGCACGGGATTGGGCCGTGGCACGGCTTTCCGCCCGTGACTCGGGATGGAGCGAAATCCTCGGGCGTGCGCAGACGCTGCCGATGCTTGCGCCGCGCCAGGTGCTGATCGTCGAGGAGGCCGAATCCGTTGAAAAGCTCGGCGAGAAGGCGCGCGATGAAGTGATCGCAATGCTTGCAAGCTATTTCGAATCGCCCGCGCCGTTTACGATCCTGCTGCTTGAGGCGGCGGCGCTTGACGGCCGCCAGCGATTCTTCAAACTGCTCGGCGAACACGCACTAGTCGTGGAGCTCACCATCGGCCGCGAATCCTCCGCTGCGCTGGCCGCGCAGATGGCCAAGGACCTGGGGTCGGAAATCGACCACGCTGCCGCTGGGCTGCTCGCCGACATCCTGAATGGTGCGCCTGCGAGGATGCGTATCGAACTGGAAAAACTGGCCGTGTATGCGCAGGGCCGGGGTCCAATTACCGTCGCGGATGTCGAGGCCCTGGTTGTGGCCGCTAGAAAGAATACGGTCTGGCAGCTGACGGAGATGCTGGCGAGTCGCCAGCGCGCCGCGGCATTCGCGCTGTTGGACAATCTTCTGCGCGAGGGCGAGCAGCCTGCCGGGATCGTCGGCGCGCTTGCCTGGATGTACCGCAAGTTGATCGAGGCGCGCGACCTGCCCGCGCAGACCAATGGCTTTCAGGCCGCGCGTCAACTGGGCATGCGGCCCGAGGCCGCCGAGATGGCCCTCCGCCAGGCGCATCGCATTCCCCAAAAGGATTTGGTCGCCGGGTTGATGGCGCTCGCCGAAGCTGACAGCCAGTTGAAGTCCGGCAACCCGAATCCGCGCGCGATGATGGAATTCCTAATCGCCCGCCTGACGTCATCTGCCGAGCTACCCCGCGCGCGCACCGCATAACGTAGCATTCCCTATATTTTCGATGGCCGTCCGGCCTGACACAATTACCGGCCGCACCTCGACGGAAGCAATTCGCGCACTCGCCCAGCGCTGTGGAAGCCGACGGTCGTCCGGACCGATCATCGAAAACCCCGCGCGTATTCTGTCGTGCCGGGATACCTAGGCAGAAAAAAAAGGCGCCCCGCATTTCGGAGCGCCTCTTTTCAGGAGCCTTGCGTAACGAAAATCTACTTCTTTGCTTTGAGAGCGTTCAGCGCTAGCGCCACCCGGGATTTGTAGCGGTTCGCGGTGTTCTCAGAAAGCGTGCGCTTGCGAATCGCCTTGTCGAGTTCGGAGTAGGTTTCCGACGCAAGCTTGGTCGCACCGGCTGCGTCGGCGGAGCCGAGTGCCGCGCGCATCCGGCGGATCGCCGTGCGGACCCGAGTGCGATTCATTCGATTGACCGCCGCGCGTCTCGCCGTCTGGCGAATATTCTTCAGTACGGATTTCGTCTTCTTCTTGTGCTTGACCGGATTACCTTGAGCCATTCAGTGCTCCTTCGTATTCAATTGACGAGAATCCAGAGTATCCGAGCGGCGCAGCCCTGTCAATTTGGAGGTAGAGATCCTACGCGATGGCGCCTTGCAAATAGGGGCTGGCACGGCATACGCTCGATGCTCCGCAATTCGGCGGACGGATGACGCCATGGTGAAGAAGAACCTCCAAGCGAAAACTGCGGCGAGCGATGCGGGGGCTGGCTGCCTGTACGTGGTCTCGACGCCCATCGGGAATCTCGAGGACATCTCGCTTCGCGCGTTGCGGGTATTGAAAGAAGCGGATGTGATCGCTTGCGAAGACACCCGGCAGACCTTGAAGCTGCTTTCCTACTTTGACATTGCCAAGCGCTTGGTCAGCTATCACGAACACAACGAACTCACACGCGCCCCGGAAATCGTGATTGAGCTCGAGCAGGGCGCCAAGGTGGCGCTGGTCAGCGACGCAGGGACTCCGGCTATTTCTGATCCCGGTTATCGCCTTGTCGGCCTGTGCCTGCGCCACGGAATTCAGGTGGTGCCTGTGCCCGGAGCCTCGGCGCTGCTTGCGGCCTTGGCGGCGTCGGGAATGCCCGTCGAGGAGTTTGTATTCGCCGGTTTCTTGCCTTCTCGCCCCACCGAGCGCCGCAAGAAGCTGCGCGAGCTCGCCGCGGAACTACGCACGCTCGTCCTGTACGAGGCGCCGCACCGCCTTCTGGACACGCTCGAGGATGCGCTTGAAATCCTCGGCAACCGTCCGGCGGCAATCGCCCGCGAGATTACCAAGATCTACGAGGAATTCGTGCGGGGGCATATCGAGGATCTGGTCGCAGCCGCACGCACCAAAGCGCCGCGCGGGGAAGTCACCCTGCTGATTGGCCCACCCGATGGACAGGCCCAGCACGCGGCAGACTCCGCCAACCCTCGAAACGCGGTGCCGCTCGCCCGACACGTAGAGGAAATCATGAAGGAGCGCGGTGTGGATCGCAAAGCGGCCCTGAAGCAGGCGGCGCGGGAGCGCGGCCTGACGCGGCGAGAGGCCTACAAGCAGCTCCTAATCACCAGGGACGAATAGATCCGACCTTTTAACCCGGCCTGACAAAGCTCTGGATCGCAGCCTTTGAGTCTGCCCGGAACTTCCCCGCCCGAGCTTGGAAGACGCACGTGATTCTTCGCTCACCTTTGCCCTTGACACGCGTCTGAGCATACGTTACACATTGTAACGCTACAGTGATTAACACACACATGAAACGCCCTAAAGGCCTTGGCGAAGTCGAACAAATGGTCATGGACTACGTCTGGACTCGCGGCCCCTGTTCCGCCGAATCCTGCCGCGAGGCGCTGGCCGCCGCGCGCCCGATGAAGGATTCAACCGTCCGCACTGTTTTGCGGCGGCTGGAGGAGAAGGGGTTCGTCAGCCACGAGATCGAGGGTCGCACGTTTATCTATCGCGCGGCCGAAAACCGGCAGAACGTCGCCGTCCGCGCCGTGAAAAGCATCATCGACCGCTTCTGCGGGGGGTCAGCCGAAGAGCTCGTCGTCGGCCTGGTGAATAGCGACGTAATCGACCGCCGCCAGCTCGAGCGGCTGGCTCGCAAGATCGGGCAGGGAAAAATCGGCGAGAGATCCGGCTCGGCTGCGCACAGCCGTCCGGCAAAGAAGGGAGACTCATGATGTTGCCTCTATCCATGCATTCCGTTTCGGCCCTGATGACTGCGCTGGCCGAGGCCGCCGCACGCTCGATCGTGCTCGGCTGCATCGTCGGCGCCGCCGCAGCCGTCTTCGGCGCCAAAAATGTGCGCATCAAGCTTTTCGCCTGGAAGTGTTTGCTGCTCGCTGCTCTGGCAATGCCGGCGCTCTTGCTGATCACTCCCGCGATTCGCGTCGTCGTGCCCATGCCAAGTTTCGCGGATGAAGACACCGCCCTCTCGGCGGCGCCGTCGACAGAGCACGACTTGGACCTAGCAACCCCCGCGGTCCGCGTTCTGCCCGACGAATCGGCTGCTATCGCAGAACAGAGGCGGGCCTATCGATCCGCGGAACCGTCGCTCGTTATACCGCGAGTGATTGAACAGTCCGCGCCGGCACCGGCTCCCGCGCGGCGTGAAATCCCCTGGCTCCTGGTCGGGTTTTCTGTCTATGCGGTCGTCGCGCTCGCGCTCATCGCGCGCATTCTTGTCGGTATCGCGTTTGGAGGGCGTCTGGTGCGCACGGCCACGCCTGTAGATGAACCCCGCGCGCTCGAGCATCTTTCATTGGCAGCTCGCGCCGCGGGTCTGCATTCCCTGCCCCGCTTGGCCGAGTCCGAAATATTATCCGTACCGATCATGATCGGGGTGTGGAAGCCCACGATCCTGCTGCCGGCTGACGGCCGGGTGTGGGACGAGGACGAGCTGGCCGCGGTGCTGTTGCACGAAGTCTCGCACGTGGCGCGGCGCGACGCCCTTTCGCAGCGGCTGGCGCTGATTCATCGCGCGATTTTCTGGTTCAGCCCGCTGGCATGGTGGCTTGAGCGCCACCTGGCGGACCTCTCCGAACAGGCCAGTGATGAAGCCGCACTTGCGGGCGGGGTGGACCGCACGCGATACGCCGAGGCCCTGCTCGGATTCTTCGCCGACCTGGAACTCTCCCCGGCGCGGGTATGGTGGCACGGCGTTTCGATGGCTCAAGCAGGACAAGCGGAAAAACGAGTGGATCGAATCCTGGCCTGGAAAGACACGGCGGCAAGTCACATTTCCGGCCGTGGGAAGAAGCTTCTGGTGGCTGCGTTTGCGATCGTGGCAGTGCCGGCCATTGCACTGACTGCTGCCGTGCGCCTGGACGCGTACGACATACAGGCTCCGCCGGCACCGGCTACGCCGCCTGCTCCTGTGGCGGCTCCCATCTCTTCCGCGGATCCTGGGCCGCAGGTGCAAGCGACGCCCGCCGCGCCGGCGGTGCCGGTAGTCCCGCCCTCGGATGCCGAAGACGTCGACGTCCACGTAATGTCCTTGCCGCCGCTACCCCGCGTGCGCGTCGATGTTCCCGATGTCGACGTGGACGTGCCGCAAGTGCTAGTGAATCTTCCGCGTGTGAAGGTGGATGTTCCCTCGGTGCACGTGGATATCCCGCCGGTGCACGTTGCCGTGCCGCAATTTCATATCCAAACGCACATGCTGTCGTCGCAGGACGACAGTCCAGGCGACGTGATTGTTTCCTCCAACGGCGACTGGAATTTCGGCCCGGTGTGGCGTGGCGCTTACTACATCGGTCGCTACGACGATGGGGACTCGCGATTTGCGATCGTAACGAAAGATTCCGACGCGCTGACGATGTCGGGAGATCGGGACGATGCTGAGCACGCCCGCTCGCTCAAGAAAAAATATTCCGGCGATTTCATCTGGTTCCAGCATGAAGAAAAATCCTACGTGATCGATGACGCGGCCACCGTCGCCCGCGCAAAGCAGCTCTGGCAACCGCAGGTAGATCTGGAAAGGCAGCAAAAGGATCTCGCCAAACAGCAGGAAGACCTGGCCAAGCAGGAAGAAGAAGCCGCGAACAAAATCGAGGACATGAAGATCAAGTTGCCGGACCTAAGCGCGGAAATGCAGAAACTAGAAGAGGCGATGAAGAAGCTGAGCGCAAGCGGAGGCACGATGTACGAGCTGCGGGACCTGCAAGGTGAAATCGGCGAGCTGCAGAGCCAAATCGGCGAAGCGGAATCAGGGGCGGGGCGGGAACAAGGCGCCTTTGGCCGCGTGCAGGGAGAGTGGGGGCGCAAGATGGGTGAGCTCGGCCGCCAGCTGGGTGAGCTGGGGCGCAAACAGGCGCAGCTCTCTCGTGAAGCTTCCCGTCAGATGCGGCAGCTGCTCGATGACTCCGTGGCAAAAGGCCTGGCCAAGCCGGAATAGACCAGTGGCGGCACTTGTCAACGATGTAGGGCTTGTGGCTTTTCCCCCTCCCCTTCGCGCAGGCCGGTGAAATTCCGGAGTCGGCCGAAGCACAATCCAAGAATGCCCGGCCCTGGAGTAGATGGATAACAGGCTAGTTCGCGACCGGGCGCGAGAAAAACGCGTCGACGCGATCCAGGATCTCGGCGGCTGAGCGAGAGTGATGCACCTGCTGTCGGAGGTCGCCGCCGTTGCGCACCCCGTGCGTGAAGTACGTGGCGAATTGCTTCATCTTGCCGATGGCGTCGGGCATATCGGACGCGACCAGGCTCTGAAAGTAATCCATCAACAGCTTGTGACGGTCGCTTTCGGTAGGCTCGTTGTACCCTCCGGTCGCGATGTAATCGGCGATCTGTCGGAAAATCCAAGGATTGGACGAAGCTGTGCGGCCGATCATCACCGCATCGCAACCGGTTTCTTCGATCATGCGCACCGCGTCCTGCGGCGCGCGAATATCGCCGTTTCCGATTACGGGAATGCGTACGGCTTGCTTTACCGCGCGAATCACATTCCAATCCGCCGAGCCAGCATAGCCCTGCATCCGTGTGCGCGGATGGACTGCGATCGCCTCGATGCCGATGTCCTCGGCCATCCGAGCCACATCCACGGCCACGATATTGTTTTCGTCCCACCCCGAGCGGATCTTGATCGTCAGCGGAATCCGTACCGCCGCGCGAACTTCGCGCAATAGCTTTTCAAGATGCGGCAGGTCGCGCAGCAGGCCCGAGCCGCCGCATTTGACCACCTTCTTGACCGGGCACCCGAGATTGATGTCGGCCTGATCGAAACCGAGGTCTTCGATTAAAGCCGCCGCGGCGGCCATCACCTTGGGGTCAGATCCGAATATCTGACCGGCGATAGGGTGTTCGTCCTCGTCGAAATACAGGTAGCGCAGCGTGCGCGCAGAATTCCGCGTCATGCCCTCGGCACTGGTAAATTCCGTCATGATGAGGCCGCAGGCGCCGAGCGAACGGATCACGCGCCGGAAGACCGTGTCGGTGACTCCGGCCATCGGCGCAAGGATGGTGGCCGGTCGAATCGCCAAATCCCGAATTTTCATTTCGACGGGAAACATCTAATTGGAGCCCGGAGTCGGCTGCGGGGCAGTGCCCATCCGTCTTTCGCCGTCACCTGCCGATGAGGTGGAAGCGCCTGCGGCGGCCCGGAGAACGGCTGTGCCGTTCCCGAGCTGCGCGAGCAACGCTTCCTTTGAACCTCCAAAGAAACTGTCGAGAACCTGCGCGAGCGCCTGTGCTCGAGCGTCTTCGGCGCTCAGGCGCGGCCTATAGACATAAGCGCGGCCTGCCTTCACTCGCTCCACGATTCCCTTGCGCGCCAGGCGATCCATGATCGTCATGATGGTGGTATAAGCCCGCGGTCTTCGCTCGGCCAGCCGGTCGCGAATCTCGCGGACAGTGCCGTGGCCGATCGGCCACAGAGTGTTCATGCAATCGAGTTCCAGGGGCGCGAGATCGAGTACCGAACGGCGCGGCGAGGGTGCTTTGTCAGTCATGTGCGGGCGCTATCCCTTCTGCGGCGGCGTTTTCGCAGCATCATCCGCCAAAAACTTATCCCTGCGAAGCAGCGAGCGGCGCAGCGAAGGATTGCGGTCCGTCCACAGTTCGACCGCCGCGCCCCCAGATGTTTGCTCGAGCGTTCTGCGCATGCCGCCCATTTTTGAATCGATATCGTCAATGAAATTCAGCGCGACGGCCTCGGGAATCTGGGGCAAAGAAGGCGAGCCGAACTCGTATGAACCGTGATGGCTCAAGATCATATGCTGGATCAACACGGCGAGCGGAGCCGGAAATCCCGCGATCGCTTTGCATTTCTCCCGCACCATTCCTGCACCAATGCTGATGTGCCCGAGCAAGCGGCCAGCATCGGAGTAATCGATTCCCCGGGCATAGCGAAGCTCCTCGATTTTTCCGATGTCGTGCAGCACCACCCCGGTGAGCAACAGGTCCGCATCCAGCTCGGGATAATGCGCGGCCACGGCGGCCGCAAGGCCCATCAAACTGACAACGTGCTCCAGCAAACCGCCAAGGTAGGCATGGTGCATGGTCATCGCCGCGGGAGCGCGTTTGAGCCGGGGAGCGATTTCCGGATCGTCCACCACGCTTAGCACCAATTTCTGGAGCCAGGAATTCTTCATCCCTTGAACGGCAGCTCGCAGATCGGCGTAGAGCCCTTCGACATCGCACTTTGTATGGGGCAGAAAGTCGCCGAGTTCGTAGTCGCGCTCCGCGGCTGGAATGATCTGCTCGAGCGTCAGTTCCTTGGAGCCGTTGTAGAGTTTCACGCGTCCGCGAATGCGGACGACGTCGTCGCGCTCAAATGTCTTCGCGATGGCTTCGAAATTGTCCCACATTTTCGCAGGGATCGAGCCGGTGCGGTCTCCTAGGCTGAGCTCCAGCCATGATTTACCGCTGCGCGCCGAAGTGCGAATCTCTTTTTCACGCACCAGGAAGAACGAAGCGACCATCTGGCCGTCCGCAAGGTCGCTGACGCAGGGAGACTTCATCAGCTCGTGGCTTTCGGCAGCGGCAGCTTCTTCTTGTCCTTCTTCTTATCGGCCGCGTCGGGCGTGGGGGCAACCTCCTGGATGACTGTCGCACCGGGCACTGACGCCGAGTCGGTGTAGCCGGGCTTCACCAGAACGTAGCTTTCCTCGCGCAGCTGAGCCAGATACACCCGCATCGCCGGGTCCATCTTCTGGCGGTAGAGAATATTCGATATTTCGCCCTCGACCTTGTCGAGCGGCTGCAGGCCGGCTTGATAGTGATCGAGCACCTTCAGGATTTCAAAACCGGTCTTGGTTTGAATCACGTCGGTGACCTGATTCTTGTCCATCGTGAAAACGGCGTCCTCGAACTGCTTTGACAGCTGTCCGCGTTCGAACTCGCCCAGATCGCCGTTCTGTTGGGCTGTCGGACCTTCCGAATAGCGCTTTACGAGCTGATCGAAATCCTCACCCTTCACGAGCCGGTTGTGCAGATCCTCCGCCCTGGTGCGAACCGCGGAAATTTCCTCCGGGGTCTTTCCATCCGTGCTCAGGAAAAGCTCGGCGAGCGACACTTGTTCGGGGCGGGTGAATTCTTCCTTGTGAGCCTCGTAGTAGGTCTTTACTTCGTCGCTGCCAATATTCATCCGCCCGCCGACTTCGCGGCGGATTACTTCCTGCGTCAGAAGGCTGTTGCGAAGCTGCGTCTTGTAGTCTTCCCAGACGATGCCCTGCTGCTCGACGGCCTTTTGAAGGTCTTCCAGGCTCGACAGGTTGTTCTGCTTACGGACATCATCGAGCCGCTTGATCAAGTCGGTCTCAACGGAAACGTCCATATCCTTGGCGCGCTCAATCAGGAGCTGCTGGTCAATCATGTCACGCAACAAATTTTTCTGGTGCTCTGCCAACGAGGCCTGAATCTGCATCTGGGTGCAGTTCTGACAATCCTGCGCGGCTTCCTGCTGCAAGCCCGCGGCGGCCTTCTGATAGTCGGAAAGTGTGATGATCTGGTTGTTCACGCGCGCGACAATTTCCTCGACAGTGGTGCCCTTGGCCTGCGCAAGGGTCCCGGGGGGAACCACTAGAAGCGCGCTCGAGAAACCGAGACAGGCAAGAATAACTGCGGTTCGGGTATTCATAGTATTCGCTCCGGAAAAGTTTATCCCTACGATTGTAGTTGTAGCAACACGTTTCTCGCCGCGTCCATGACGGAGCCCTTGCTGGACTTCCAGCCGATCCACAGCACTCCGGACGGGTCAAGACGCATGTCGCGGCGCTTGTGGAGCAGTTTGACGATCCGCTCCGGACCAAGAGGCGTGTCGTCATAGAACTTGATGGCAATCTGGTCCCCGCGGCGGTCCAGCGTCGCGACCAGAAGCTTCTCCGCCAACGCCTTGAGTACGGCGTACTGCAGCAAGTTTGCGACCGCCGGCGGCGGCGGCCCGAATCGATCGTCAAGTTCACGGGCAACTTCCACGCGCTCGGCTTCCGATGCAACGCTTGCGATGCGCTTATAAATGCGCAGGCGAAGATTTTCGCTCTCAATGTATTCCGGCGGGATGCGAATCTCCTGCCCGAGGTTCAGCACGGCGCGTCGCTCCGGAGTAACTGCTTCACCCTTCCGCTCGGCGACGGCGCGCTCCATCATCTGGCAGTACATATCGAAGCCAACCGCCTCGATATGGCCGTGCTGCTCGCTGCCGAGCAGGTTGCCCGCCCCGCGCAATTCCAGATCGAGCGCGGCGATGCGAAAACCGGCACCCAGATCGCTGAACTCCTTAAGCGCGGCCAGCCGTTGCCGGGCAATGGAGGTGAGTGTACCTTCGCTCGGAACCAGCAAGTAGGCGTACGCACGCTGGTTCGAGCGGCCGACGCGGCCACGAAGCTGGTAAAGCTCGGCGAGACCCATACGGTCGGCACGATTGATCAGGATCGTGTTCGCGCGCGGGATGTCCAGGCCGTTCTCAACAATCGTGGTCGAAACCAGCACATCGGCCTCGTTGCGGATGAACTTCAGCATGACCTTTTCAAGCTCGGCCTCGCGCATCTGGCCGTGGCCTACGACGACGCGCGCGCGGGGGACCAAACGCTGCACCATTGATGCGAGCGAGGCAATCGATTCGACCCGATTGTGAACGAAAAAGACCTGGCCTTGCCGGGCCATCTCCTCCTCGATAACGCGCTGAACTAGGGTTTCGCTGAAGGGCGAGACACTGGTCTGAATCGCGAGCCGATCTTTCGGCGGCGTCTCGATCACGCTCATGTCGCGGAGCCCCACAAGCGACATATGCAACGTTCGCGGTATGGGAGTGGCCGACATGGTCAGTACATCCACGTTCTTGCGCATCTCCTTCAAGCGCTCTTTGTGCGCCACGCCAAAGCGCTGTTCCTCGTCCACAACAAGCAGGCCGAGATCGTGGAACTTCACATCCTTGGAAAGCAGCCGGTGCGTCCCGATGACCACATCCATCTTTCCGGCTTCCAGCGCTTCGAGAGTTTTCTTCTGCTCCTTGTCGGTGCGAAACCGGCTCAGCATCTCGATGCGCATCGGAAAGGCCGCGAAGCGGCGGCGGAATGTCTCCAGGTGTTGAAATGCCAGCACAGTAGTTGGCGCGAGCACGGCGACCTGCTTGCCGTCGGTCAGTGCCTTGAACGCGGCGCGCATGGCGACTTCCGTCTTGCCGTAGCCGACATCGCCGCAAAGCAGGCGATCCATGGGCAGCGTCGACTCCATATCGCGCTTCACATCTTCGATGGCTCGCTGCTGGTCAGGGGTTTCCTGGAATTCGAACGCGTCCTCGAACTCGCGCTGCCAGTTGGAGTCTGGCGGGAACGCATGGCCGGGCGCGGTCTTGCGCTCGGCATATAGCGCGAGGAGTTTCTCCGCCATGTCGCTGACTGACTTGCGCACGCGCGATTTACGCGCTTCCCAGATGGTCGTGCCGAGGCGGTCCAGCGTCGGTTCCACGCCTCCCAGCGACTGATACTTCTGCACGAGATCGATGCGCGCGAGCGGAACGTAGAGCTTTGCGTCTCCAGCATAGCGCAGGAACATGAATTCGCCGGTCGCGCCTTCGACAACCACCTGGCGCAGACCTTCAAATTGGCCAATGCCGTGATCCACGTGAACCACATAGTCACCCGGCTTGAGGTCTGAGAAATCGCTAAAGAAGCTCGCCGTCTTGGGCCGTGCGCGCGGCCGCTGCAAAGGAAGAGTCTCAAACAGATCGGCGTCTCCGTAGACGGCCAGTTGCGCTTCCGGAAACACAACGCCTTCCCGCAGGGGAGCCTTTACCAGCACCATGGCCGGAGCGTTGCTGCCGCTTGATTCTTCCGCCAGGCGCGTGACTGTGACGTTTTCTTCCAGTTCACCGAGATGGTAGGGAATTTCGTACTCGTGGCAAATGTCGGCGAATCGTTCGAGTTCTCCGGTGCTCGCCGCTGACACCATTACGTACTCGCCTGCGCCGAGCCGGTTGCGGACGTCGGCGATGAAAGCGGAAACGTTGCCGTGGTAGCGCGGAGTGGGCTGCGACTCGAGCGCCAGTGGTGCGGGGCCGTCGCCCGTGAGATCCAAATGCTCCAGGGCCAGGCGCGGAGAAAGCTCAAGCGCGAGCGACCATTCGTCTTCGTTGAAAACGTAGCGGGCGGGGGGCTCGGCGAGTGGATCCTCGGCTCGGTCAAACGCTTCGGCGAGGCGCGCGCGATATTTATCCACGGCCGCTTTAAGCAGCGATGGTTCATCCAGCACTACGATCGGATCTGCCGCAAGATCAAACAGCACGCCGGGGCGTTCTTCGCGGGGTATCTCGCGAAACTCCCAGCCGGCGTAAAAGCCAGCAGGAGCGGTATCGTCTTCGCGCCCGGAGCCGGACCCGACGCGCTGCCGCTCGAGGACTTCGGCATGGCGCTGGAGTTCGACCAGAGGCAGCAGCGCGGCGCGCTCGACGGGATTGGTCGAGCGCTGGGTATTGGGATCGAATGCGCGAATGGACTCGATCGTGTCGCCCAGAAGCTCGATGCGTACCGGCTGCGGAGTCTCAGGCGAAAACACATCAATGATTCCGCCACGGACGGCATATTGGCCCGGCATCTCGCAGGTTACGTGCTTCTCGTAACCGGCCGCCGCGAGAAAACCGATCAGATCCTCGTGGGCGACCGATTCATCACGTACGACCACGCGGGCCAGCCCGGGATAAAACGAACGCTCGCGCATCCGCCACAGCGCGGCCTGCACAGGTGCGATCAGCACGTCGGCCTCGCCCGTCGCCAGGCGCCACAGAGCGACCGCGCGATCTTCGGAAATCTCGGCATGCGGGGAGCGGTTTTCGTAGGGAAGCACGTCGTGCGCGGGGAAATGCGCGACGCGGCGCCCTGGTTTCCCGGTGACGGCGCTGTAGAACCAGCGAATCGGTTCAAGGTACTCTTCGGCGCGCTGATTCGACTCCACCAGCAAAATGGCGGGCCGCCCTAGTTCAGAAAATATCAGCGGAACCAGCAGCGACTTCGCCGAATCGGTAAGCCCTGCGAGACGAACTTCGCCTCCCTGGCGGCGCAGCAAGTCGCAGGCCGTTTCGACGGCGGCCCGGCGAGAAACTCGCGCCAGTAATTCGGAAACCAGGGGCAGAATCATGGGCGCCGCTCCGGGAGAGATTCAATCAGGAGGGTCGTGAAATTGGCGGGCTCAAGCGGGCAGATGCGAACCGGGTTCAGCGGGTCGTCACGTCCGGTCGCACACACCCGTCCCTTCGCGGGGCATTTCCACGGGCCCCGGTGGGAGATGCGCTCACTGGAAGAAACGACCTGTCCCAAACGTCAACCTATCAGCCCGCTCCGGAAGGAACGGCCGAAACAACAATTCTACCATGCGGGGGTGTTACCGAGCGGTCCGAGCCGCGCTCGCTATGGTCGAATCCTCGATCATCGGGCGGCCGGGCGTCTTCGCGTCGATGTGACCGGGATTTTCAGTGCTATAATTTCGGCCGGATTCAAATCGGGTGTGTTTGCGCTAGCCGTATCCGAGTCACCACGGAACCGTCACAAGGGCCATGAAAGACATCGCGATTGTTGGGGGCGGACCCGCCGGCGCACTTTGCGGAGAACGCCTCTCGAGCCAAGGTTTTCGCGTAACGATTTTCGACGAGCGCCTGGCGTGGGAGAAGCCGTGCGGCGGTGGCCTCACGCATAAAGCGATTCAGGCATACCCTTTCCTACTCGACGGACCCCAACCGAAGAAAATCGTGCGCACGGCGGAGCTGATTTCCGGCCGTGGTGACCGCGCGCGACTGGAGATGAGCCATCCGATCGTAATTTACGCTCGCAAGGTGCTGAACGGACTGCTGCTCGACCGGGCCGTCGCGGCGGGCTGCTCGGCAGTGCGCTCGCGCGTCACCAGCGTGGACACGGACCGCACGCAGGTGCGGCTGACGGCCGGGGGCGAACAGTATCGTTCCGACTTCGTGGTCCTTGCGGCCGGGGCGCGCAACCAGCTGCTGCCGGACACGACCGCTCTCGGCGCAACGGATCTGGAAGTGACGCTCGGCTACTTCGTGCCGACCGAGGAAGACATCATCAAGGTGAAGTTTCTGAAGGAATTTGAGGGCTACTTGTGGTCGTTTCCGCGCGCCGATCACCTTTCGGTCGGCATCTGCGCGAAGATGGGCCAGAATCCGACGCAACAGCTTCGCCGCCATCTCGACGAATTCGTGAGGGAAGAGAACATTTGCATGGACGGCGCGCGGTTCTACAGCCACGTGTTGCCTTCACCAGAAGCGCAGACCATTCGCGGCCGGCGCATCGCCGGGAAAAACTGGGCGATGGCCGGCGACGCGGCGGCGTGCGTGGACCCGATCACTGGCGAGGGACTTTATTATGCGCTGCGTTCCGGCGATTTGCTGGCGCAGGCGCTGATCGAAGGGCAGCCGCAGGCGTACCCGGAGCGATTGCGGGCAGCTTTCTCCGCCGATCTGGAGTTCGCCGCGAACATCGCGCGAAGAATGTTTCGCGGCAACTTTCTGGGAGGAGCGATCACCACCCGGATGGTGCAGCTGCTCGGCCACTCTTCGGCATTCCGCGATCTGATTGGCGACGTCTTCAGCGGCTCGCAGGATTATCGCAGCCTGAAACAACGCCTCTGGAACCAGCTCGGGGTTACGCTTTTGCAGTTTGGGCGCAGCTTTGTGGCACCGCGCACGATCCTAACTACGCCCCGCCAGGCGCGCCGCGAGCCCTTGCCGTGAGTCCACGAAAAACCAAGAGCGGTTCGCGGTCGTCAAAGCGTGCTTCGAAGCGTGGTGTCTCCCGGACGCCGAAAAGGAAATTCGAAAAAACGGCCGCCGCATTGCCCGAGCACCGTTTTCGGCTCGGGCTTGAGGGGATCAGCGAACGGGTGGTGCAGCTGGAACACACCATTCAGGTGGTCAACCCGAATCTTCCAGCGGTGTTTTCCACTCCCTCCATGATCGGATTGATGGAGCATGCTACAGTGCAGGCCCTTGCACCGGAATTGCCGCCAGGTGCTATTTCAGTGGGCACGCGAATTGAGGTAGATCACTTGAAAGCCGTGGGAGTCGGCGCAACTGTTCGCGCGTGGGCTCGGTTCGTGAAATCCGAAGGTCGCTTCCTGGTCTTCGAGGTCGAAGCGAGGTCCGGCGAGCATCTGATCGGGCGCGGCCGCGTATTCCGCGCGATCGTCCACCCCGCCGAGCATGGCGCGAAGGCTCAGGCCCGCGTGCAGCAGTAGTTTTCCCTATTTCTTCTCGGAAATCTGCACAGAGGCCTGCGTGGATTCCCAAGCCAGACGCAGCGTGCACGTTGTGCCGCCCTGGTCAAACGCGATCATGAAGTCTTCCATCGGAGAATCGAGCTTCGAAAGTTTCATCGGCACGCGCGCAAAGTCATAGGATTCGCCCGGATACGGGATGCCCCACTCGCCTGTCTGCTTGCTGATGATCAGCTTCCACGCGTCCGCCGTTGGGAGCGCAAATAGCGTGTAGCTTCCTGCCGGCACCGTCTTGCCTCCGACGCTGACGTCCGCGTCGACCACGAATGTGGTCGCTTCGTTCGCGCCGGCGCGCCACGGCTCTCCGTAGGGCACCAGGTCACCAAAAATCTTGCGCCCCTTCATCCTCGGACTTGAATAGTCGACATGGATCGTCTTGCCGTCGGAAAACTTGCAATCGGCCTTGGCCGGCGGGCTCGCGACGTTGCCCCCCACCTGGGCGCGAGCAGGAGCGGCAGCGATAGCGGCCAGCAGGATCAGCGTGGACACGAAGGCGAAGTTGATTCTCATGTTTTCTCCTCAGGCTGAGATTTCCGTTAAGTTAGACGCATCCCGGGGGGCATTCGATTCCCTGCAAATAAAGACCAGCAGCAAAATCAAAGCGGCTAGTGCCACGCTCCAGACTGCCGTTACCAGGCGAACAACCCATCCTGCGGCTCTCCCGATTCGCGCCAATAGAAAAGGCAGGAAGTTAAACGCAGTGATGTGCGCGTAATCCCACGGATCGTAGGTCATTGAATCGTTCACAAGGCCCCACTGATTCATTCTGCCCAGGCTGAACGCGGCGATGTTTTTCATTCGCAGCGCGACGACAAACGTGGGATGGCCGATCGTGTCCATTTGATAGATCTCGAGCGGAAACCAAAACATCACGGACGAAAGCTGGACGAACACGCTGGCCGCGATAACAGCGATCCCGATTGTCCAGACGGTCCCGCCAAGCGCCGCACGATGCCTCATCAGCAGCGGCACAGTGATGAACCCGACCAGTTGCGCCGCAGTCGAAACGTACCGGTCGCCCCAGGCGAAATCCCCGCTCCACACGGTAAATGTGGAGTAGAAGGTGATATAGGAAAGCAATAGCACCGCAAAGGCGATCAGGTAGGCGCGGATTTCGGGCCGAAACCGCGTCCAGGCCACGGCGCAAAGAAGCACCGCCAGCACGACGAGGGGGTCGAACAGAAATATGGATTTTTCCGGCTCGAACAGGGCGCCCAGAAATCCGACATGGAACGGCGTTTCAAACGGATAAGCCCCGGGCAGTGCGGGGTTCAGCATTTTCTGCTCACGGGCAAATACGCTCATGTAGGTGTTTAGGAATGAGCCGAACCGCCAATATTGGTAGAGACGATCGAGCAGAAGGAAGATCGCATACACAGGCAGCACCGTTGTTACGTAATGGGCAAACCTGGATCGCAGCTCCGAGCCGCGGGCGCCAGAGAACCACGACGTAAGCGCGAGGAACAGGAACACCGCGAGGATGTCCATCCCGGTTGTCAGGCGCGTGAGCAGGTTTGCGCCGAGCGCAAGCGAACCGATCAGCAAGGCGCGGCGGTCACGCTTCAAAAGCCATTCGTACTGAAACGTGAGTCCGGCGAGAGTAAGCAGCAGGATGTAGTTGTTCTCCATCATGTTCTGCACGTACTGGAGAAATGTCGTGCAGAAAATCAGCGCCAGCACGCCCGAGATCTGCTGACTGACGCCGAACCCGAAAAGTCCGAGCAATCGGAAGCAAACCAGCGCAGTAAGGATACTGATCAGAATATCCGTGCTGTAGCTGACGAAGATGTCGCGCACCGACGGGTCTGCGTCGTACCCGTCAAAGGCGGGGAGGCGCTCAAGGTAGGTGCCGATGACGTCTGCAGGAAGCATGAGCAGTGATTGGCCGATGCCGTACCAGCCGTAGAGCTTGCCGTTGCGACCGTGGAGGCCGAACTCAGGATAGTCCTGCGGATCAACAGGCGGTTCGGAAGTCCAGAAAGAGTGAGTGGCCTGCAGGCGATGAGTGGTGTCGCTTGAGCCGAGTTCGCCCGATTGCACGACGAACGCCGCCAGAAATGCGACCAGGCCCACCAGAAATGCGGGGTTGCGAAACCAAAGGCGGACGCGGGCGATCATCGTGGCTGGCGCATGCTAGTCTACGCCCGCACGGGTTTCAAGCGGTACCGGTGCCGGACCACGCGCCGAGCCAATCAGTTGCCGCGATTTCGAAGGTAGCCTAAGATATTCCCAAGCCGGAGTGGCGGAATGGCAGACGCGGCGGACTCAAAATCCGTTGGTCGCAAGGCCGTGTGGGTTCGACTCCCTCCTCCGGCACCAATTACCTTATTTAAACGCTCGATTTTTGGGAGCGTGCCGTCGAACGCCCCAAAAGAACTGCGACTCGCAAACCATCAGCCGGGCAATCGGCTGCACCCGAATGGGCTGGAGTGCAGTCCCTAGCGTCCTCCTCGGAAGCTCAAGGTAATGTCTTCGAAGGATTGAATCGGCTTTCCATTCAATCGCGCAGGAGTCTGGCTCCACTGGCGAACCAGGTTTTCGGATAAAGGTATCAAATCCGTACGTCCGTGAGTCGCATCCAGGCTCTTGATCTCTCCCTGCTCGTCGATGACGGCTCGCAAGCGAACGATTTCCGAGCCGCTCTCCCGCGCAACGGCCGCCGGCAGGGAGACGGCGGGCGGAGATGCCGCAATCATTCCGAATTCCAGGCGCTCAGTGCGATGTTGTGAACCCGATGTCGGCGAAACAAGCGCGGAGCTCTGTACGCCAATTGCGACCACATCGGAAGCCGTGACGGCTTGCTGAGGCAGAGTTACCAATGCGGGGTCCGAACCCGGAGCCGGCGGTGTAACCAGGATCGCCTTGTCGTCCGGCGCCTGCGGAACTGATGACGTGTCAGCCGACGTTTCGCCAGTCGCTGGCGGCCCGCCGGCAGTAGGGGGCGGAGCATTTGTCGCTGCCGAAGGCGCTTCGGCGTTGCGCGCAGAGGTGGCATTCGGGGTCCCCTCGTCGGGTTGCAAGGAATTCGTG
This sequence comes from Candidatus Acidiferrales bacterium, assembly GCA_036514055.1. Lineage (GTDB taxonomy): Bacteria > Acidobacteriota > Terriglobia > Acidiferrales > UBA7541 > Palsa-295. The sequence continues at coordinate 36,625 of DATBXX010000062.1, read as the reverse complement.
GACGGAGCTGAACCGCCGGCTGCCGTTTGGTTCATCGTAGTTTGCGACGGATCGGCAGCTGGCGCCGGCGCGTTCGTGGCCGAAGCCGGCGGCGCGTCGTTAGATGATCGGGGCCAAAAAGGAAACCGGCCGACAATTATGCTCGTGACAAAGGCCGCAATCAGTATCGCGCAGACGATCACGGTGATCCGAGCCGCCACAGACCGCGCGGGCGGTTCACTGAGTCCTTGAGGTTCGCGGCAGACCTCGTAGAGAGCTCTGTGCAACTGGGTCGGAAACTGAGGCGCTGGATGCGGGGACTGGGTTGCCGGCTGCGGTGTTGGATCGCTGGCCAACGGTCTGGGTGTCGCAACCCTGAGCGCTGGAGCGCTGGCACGAGGTCTGGGCGCAGGAGGTTTTGGACCAGGGCGTTTGGCCGCGGGGCGCTCGGGAACATACCCCTCCAGCGGGAACATCTTTTCAAGTTCTTCCGTAAGTGGCACAGATTGCTTCGATGGGGCCGGTTTCTGGATCGGGAGTTCGGCGTCGCCGCCGTTACGCGCGATCCATTCTCTGATACGGCGGCGCGAGTCGTCAGTGACCTCAACGAACTGGAGCCCGGCCGTCTTGCGCGAGTCGGAAAGCCAGACGGCGCGACCGGTCGCCTCGATGGGCTCTTCACCCATGGCGGTTTGAACCAGGAGCTCGATTCGCTCGCCCGCGGTAACAGTCTGAGCAGTCGTAATTTGCAAGCCGCTTTCACTCGCGTCCGAGACAATTCCGCCGTTGCTGTCGCCAACATTCACGTAAGTAAATGATTTGGGACGATAGCGCGGGACGGCCCGGCGTTCTCCGAGCGGCGGGATTTCGCTACGCGTGGGGCCATTCTTGGGTGTCTGCACGTCGTTCGTTCCTTTGGCGCACGCTTGAAACAGCTGCGAACTATCTCGCGGGCGCGAAGAATGTGATTGCGCGAACGGGAATCCAAGAGGGTAGCGGCGGGCAAGGATGATCCGCAGTCCCCGAAAGACCGATTCGGTGGCAGGGCAGCCTTAGTTTGCCACCACAGACAATGAAAAGCCATCTCGGGCTGGGTGCGGCGACGTGGGAGGCAGGGCCTCTGCTACGGCGCCGCCTTCAGGGCTTTGAATCGACCGCAGGATGCACTTCCACCACGGTGTGAAACAGGATTTTCCCGTGCCGCACCACGAAGGCATCGGTGCCCGCCATCGATCCGGGTTTACCCGGGTTCGAGACCCAGTGTTCGTACCCTACATCGCCGTCAGCGGTAACCGTCGCCTCGAAAACCGGCGCGGGCGCCTCGCTGTTGCCGGCCGCGAAGAACGATTCGAACAGGTGGCGAAGCGCGGCCTTCCCCTGTACCGTTTGCTTCGGTGCAATAAAGATCGCGTCGTCGGCATAGTCGCTCAGCACGCCTTCCAAATCGTGTTGGGTGAAAACCGCCAAGTGATGTGTCACGACTTGCTTGGGTGTTCTGGCTTCCGTCGCGTCCTGCGCCCGCATCGAGACGGTACAAACAATCACCAGAGCTGCGCTTACGAGACAGGCTGTTTTCATCGTCCGCTCCGTCGTCTGGAAGAACCAGGACACGCGGCTATGTTCCCACTCGTAGCGAGCGCGTCAGATTCTTCAATGTCGCGATTGCAGAGAATGCGGCCAGCTGCGAGGTCCGTGGATTCGATGGCGACGGCACGTTTTCAACTTTCATCGTGAGTCTCCCGAATTCTCCCAGAACGCGGATTTCATGGACGTTTTCCGTGCCGTTCGGCACGGCCACGATACACACGCGGACCGGAACCGCCGGATCGACTGCCAGACGCAGGGATGCGGCCACATTCGAGGTTGCAGGAAATGCGCGCGCGGCCTCTTCGGCCGTTCCCTCGAAGATGATGGCGGCTTTTTCAAATCCTTCGAGTTGCAAGCCGCGCTCCAGCACATATTTTGATCCTTGGAGCGCCGCGACCGGCTTTCGGCTTGTCAATTCCGCCAATTCGATGCGGCCGATGGACGCCGACTTAATTCCGTCCAGGCCGGCAATGGCGCCGGACGGAACGTAAATCATGCAGTGCTTGTCTCGGGCTTCACGAAACCACTCGTCCCTGCCGAGCAAACCACCGACACTCATGATCATCATATTGCGCCCGCTCGCGAGGGCTTTGGGCACGAACTCCGCAAGAGCCGCCTGGCTTGCTGCTTCCACTGCCAGCTCGCAGCGCTTGATCATCTCCTCAACGGAGACGACTGCAGGGTGGCTGAATAGCTCCTTCGACAGGCATTCGGCTCGCGAGCGATCCTGGTCTGCAAGCGCGACGAGCTCGGCATCCAATTCTCGTCGGTCAAGAGCCGAGGCAATCACGCGGCCGATGGCTCCGACGCCCAGTAGTCCAATTTTCAACATGTTAGGGGCGCTCTCAGGAAAGCTCGAGCATGCGATCGATCGAACGCTTCGCTTTACGCGCGATTTCCGCCGGCACAGTAATCTGCGGGGCGAGCGTCTCGAGCGACCGGATGACTTTATCGAGCGTTATGGTTTTCATGAACGCGCAGACGGCATCGGGATTGACAGGATGAAACTTCTTGTCAGGGTATCTCTTGTTGAGTTGGTGCATGATGCCGAGCTCGGTTCCCACTGCAAATTCCCCAGCCGAAGATTCGTCGATGTGGCGCAGCATCCCTTCGGTCGAAAGAAAAAACGTGCGGTCCTGGGGCAGCGTACCATCGAGAGCCTTGGACATGCACGAACTCACGCAGCCACACTCGGGATGCAGCAGGAGCTCGATGTCGGGATGCTGGTCCATAATTTCGACGACCTGTTCGGGTCGAATCGTCTTGTGGACGTGGCAATAGCCGGGATAGGCGACAATGTTGCTGCGTCCGGTCTGCCGCGCGACGACCTCCGCAAGGAATTTGTCCGGAAGAAACAGGACCGTCCGCTCTGCAGGTATCGCACGGACCACTTTCGCGGCGTTTGCCGAGGTGCAGCAGTAGTCGCTTTCAGCTTTCACCGCGGCCGAGGTGTTGATGTAGGAAACCACCACGGCATCGGGCAGCTTTGCTTTCCACTTTCGCAGTTCCTCGGGGGTGATCGCGGCGGCAAGCGAGCAGCCGGCGCGCAGGTCCGGCAGGAGCACGATTTTGTCAGGAAGCAGAATCGCAGCTGTTTCCGCCATGAAATGCACGCCACAGAAGACGATTACGTCTGCATTGGTCCTCGCCGCGGCCTGCGAAAGTTTCAGCGAGTCGGCGACTGCGTCGGCGACCTCCTGGACCTCGGGCCGCTGATAATGATGCGCAAGCAAGACGGCATTGCGCTCGGCGCAGAGCATCCGCACCCGCTCCTGCTTTCGGCGAATTTCTTCAACGGAATCCTCGACATTTTCAATCCTGGGGAGGTTGTAGCGACCTTCAAAGCTCTCTTGGACGGTTCCTTCTGGCATGACGGGTTCCCTCTCTCGACGAAGTTATGAAATCCTCTGGCTAATATCGAGCGCCCGGGCTGAGTGCGTCAGGGCGCCGATCGAAATCGCATCCACACCGCTTGCGGCATACGCCTCAAGGTTTGTTTCCGAAATTCCGCCGCTGGCTTCGATCAAGGTGTGATCCCACAGATCCTCGCCCCGCAGCATGCCTACAATCGCGCCGAGCTCATCCGGCGTCATGTTGTCGAGCATCAACAAGCACGGGTATTGCTCAGATGTCTGTTCCTGCAAGCGGCGAAAGGTCTGGGCCGAGGTGCGCGCCGCGGCCGCGCCACGCACCTCGATTTCAATGAACGCGGACTCCGCTCGAACCTTCCACGCCTTTTCGATCGCAAGCTCGACAGCATCCTCTTCTCGATTGGCGAGCAGCGCGAGATGATTGTTTTTGATGACAATCGCGTCGCCCAGGCCCAGCCGGTGTGTTCCGCCGTTGCCCAGGTGCAGGGCGCGTTTATCGAGCAGGCCCCAGGGAGTCTTTCGCGTTCCCACAATTCGTATTGCAGGTGAGCTCCGCCCGGCGCGTTCCTGCAGGCAGCGCGATGCGGTGGCAATCCCGCTCATTCTTTGCAAAAGATTCAAGCCCACGCGCTCAAGCGAAAGCAATTTCAACTCCTGTCCATCGGCGCGCAGCAACCTATCGCCAGGCCTGACCGCGTCACCATCCTGCTTTTCAAAAGCGATCTCGACGCCGTGGGCCCGCATGAGATAAGCAAACTCGGTGAGTCCTGCGGCGACTCCTGCTTCGCGGGCGATGACGGAAGCCGATGCCGACCGATCCTTCATTTCCAGGGCCCCGGCAGTCAAATCTCCCCCGGCGTGATCGGTTCGTACGAGCAGGTCGGTAATGGTTCCGACAGCATGGCAGTACTCCGGGCTCTCAAGCGTGAGGCCGTGGCCGCAAAACAAGGCCCGTTCGATGCGTTGATCGCGCGTTGGGTTCATTCCGGGTATCCGCAGCCGAACACTACTTCAACAGAAAACCTCGCGCCCGGAGCTTTGCTTTGGCCCGCGAAATCATCTCCGGCCGTGATGCCTCGATGGTGTGCAGATGCACGCCACCGGTTAGCGAGGAGAGCAGCAACGCGTGCGAGGCGCTGACGTGCGCGAGAAAATCCTCGAGGTCTGCTCGCGATTCGATCTCAAGTGATCCGCGTAGCTCGCCATACAAGGGATGCTCGACGATCACATCCAAAATCTTGACGCCGTGATCAACCAGGATTTGAAGCTCCTCTTCGGTCCGTTCCGGTGCGTGCCGGCAGGCCAGAACCGCCCGGTACCCACGTCCGGCGCCCTCCGGCAAGCGGTAGCCTCTCGGTGTGGACACAATGTCTTCCCCGCTCGCACGCAGGATTGCGACGTCCTGCACGAGTGACTGCCGGCTCACGCGAAAAACCTTCGCAAGTTCTCCGCCCGGAATCGGCCCCCCATGTGTTCGCATCCAGGCCACGATCCGGCGTCGGCGACGACCGGCAGAATCCGGCTGTGTCCGGGACGACCGCATCGCTCTCGGCGGGTCTTTAATTGCTTTCATAACTCTACTGTCTTGTCAGATATCTAGTCTAATGTCAAGTCTCGCAGGAAGGCCGGCATTTCGTCGCCGTTTACTCTGGCGGTGTCGGACTTGCATTTTCTATGCGCCGCGTGTCGAGTTGGGAGGATAGTGGACCGACCGGAAGAAAGGCTGGCTTTGTGTGACGCAGGCTGGACAAAGACGAAGCGCGCGCGTGCTGATGGACGTGCCAGTCGTGATTCGTGGCCAATTTCCGGATGAGCGGACGTTCCGCGAGGAAACATTCACGGTGACCGTCAGTGCCCACGGCGCACTTCTCATGCTGGCGACAACGGTGGCTCTGGGCCAAAAGATCGTCTTGGTCAATCAGCTCAACCGGGACGAGCGAGAAGGTCGGATCGCTTTCCGTGGACCGCTTCACGCCGGGCTTTCGCAGGTCGCTGTCGAGTTCACCCAGCCGTCGCCGGAGTTCTGGCCGGTCAGCCCCGTACCGGCTGACTGGAAAAAGCCCTAGAGCGGTGCGTGAGGATCAGGACGCGTTCAGTTCGGCGAGCCAGGAGTCGAGGACTTTCAGTTGATCAGCCGGCGTATTCAGAAACCCGACACCCATGCCCATACCTTCCTGGGCGTAGATGATCTTCCCGGGCGAAGTGAACGTGCCCTTATCGCGCGATATCTGGATTTCGATCTCGGTTTGGGTCGGCAGAGTGTTCAGGACATCGACATAACAGCCCTTGAGACTGACCTCCGATATGCGGCCGGAAATTCGCAGCCCACTCACGGGTTCGACGACATCGGTCTGCGCGATCAGACCGAAACGCGGAACCGAGCGCCGTGTGGCGTAGGAGACGCCTGGATCGTTTTGGGGGATGCCGAAATCGCCCATCGTGTTGCTCCTGCTTGTGAATCTAGCGTGCCACAGCTTTCCGGACAATGCCACGCTCTGTTTGCCATATGGAGCGAAAGTGAAAACGGTGGCTTCCAGGTGCCTCGATGCTCGCTCGAAGTGCCTGCGCGAACCACTGAAACCGGGCTGATGCGAGCGCGTTTGACACGTTTTGGCAAAACCCATCGAGTGTGAAACGCCCATGTGAGTTGCAGTGGTGTTCCGGTGCCTGCTTTCAATTGCAAGCAGCGGGGTACTACGACGGGGCTTTGGCATCCCAGCCCCCGAAATGTCGCAGATGCTCCCTCCCGGCGGCACCCGACCACCCACGGTTGAGCCACAGGCCGGGCGCTGCCGCCTGGAAGCTCTCCCCGAGCCCAGTTCCGCAGATCCTCCGCCTGTGGCCCGCTGATCAGCCGCGGAGGCCCCACACGGCGAGACTGCCGCTTCGATCGCTCTCCCGGCGGTAGCTCTCGGATCCCAGCAATTCGCTGAGCAATGCGCCCGGCTGGCAATCGGCCGTCTAGCGTGAACACAGACTCTCTCAAATTAGTTGCTTCGAGGCCCGTAAAGCTCTATCGTTCTATGTAGTAGGGCCAGTTCAGTAGCAACGTCCCATTTCGGAATAGTCCAACGGTGCCATCCATGCGGCCAGGGGAACAGCTCAGGGAGATTCGTAATCGCCTCGGAGTTACGACACGCGAAGTAGAAGAATTCAGCCGCACGATTGCGGAAGACCGCCAGAATGAAGAATTTTACATTTCAAACGCCTGGCTCACGCAGCTGGAGAACAAGAATTCCATTCCCAGCATCTACAAGCTGTACAGTCTAAGCGTTATTTACCGGACAAAGTTCAACGATCTGCTAACCGTTTTTGGTATCGATCTCGCCGCGACCTCGCGCTACCAGCTCGCTTTGCCCTTGCAGAACACGCATCTAACCGCGTTTGAATCGCTCGATCCCGAGAAGGGCGTCACATTCCCGGTGCGCTTCGACAAAAGCTTCAGCCTGGATTCAACGAGCTTGATTTCGCGCATGGTTGAGGTGTGGGGAGAGGTTCCGGTCGCGTTGATTCAAAAGCTGGACGTGCGGCACTGCCAGTACGGTTACATTGGCGTTGAGGACTATTCGATGTATCCACTGCTGCGGCCCGGGTCATTCGTTCAAATCGACAGCCACGCCAACAGGACGCAGTCGTCGGAGTGGCGCACGGAGTTCGATCGACCGATTTACTTCGTTGAGCTGCGGGATGGTTACGCCTGCTCCTGGTGCGAGATACGCGGCTCGCAACTGACGCTGATACCGCACCCGCTTTCCGGCTGTGCGATCAGGCAGTTTGCGTATCCGTCGGAAGCGGAAATTGTGGGTCAGGTAACCGGCGTGGCTATGCGTTTAGTTCCTCAGAGCGCTGATTCAGACGAGACTCCAAGATTACCAAGGCGATCTTAAAGCTTGAAAACAGAAACTGTGCCGAAAGCGGATCGCTTTCAACCGGCACCGCCACTCGATACGGCTCCAGTCCTTTCCAAGCAGTGAGGAAGTCGGCCGGGCTGGTGTGCGTCGAGGCCATGTAACCTTCCATCTGAGCCACCAGATCCTCAAGCGAACATCCCACCAGCTGGCGAAAGGCCTCCCGGTGACAATCGGCCATCGCCTCGCAAGCCACTTCCTGGCTGAAACGGGACGCTAAACCATCGTGATAGTAGAGGCCGGTGTTGTAATCGCGCATGGAAGCCAGGTAAATCAGCCTATCGAGGGCCCTGGGAAACTCCGCAAGGGAGCGACGGCGCAGATCGTCTGCCGCCTGCTGCACGTCCATTCGCCTTGGAAGTGATGCCACGTTGGCGTATCGCTAGAGTCGGGCTGCGCGATTACCCATTCTGCCGGCATACGCAGGGGTCAGGAAAGCAAGCGACTGCTCGGAAATCTTGCAGACCCGGGTTGCGGTTGCAGCTGTAGATCCAACCATTCGAGGAACCGCGTAAGGCCCGCGAACGTACATAAAAACCTGCAGCGCACGGCACTCGAAAAGCAGAGTCGCGAAATCCACGGCGAGCGCCAGTTCGGTTTGCACGCTCAGTTGCGCATAAAACCTCGCGGACCGGAGATGAAAACGCCGAAGACTATGCACCTGTTTGCGAACCCGGGCGACCCAGGAGAGCGCGATCTTCTTCCGTTCGTCCAGAAAGAGCTCACGAATCTCCTTGGAACCCTCAGAATCCACATATTCCAGGTCTTCGCGCGCGAAGATCCGTCCGACCAGTTCCGGCGGCAACAGGCCCGCCTGCAAGGTATTCAGCGCCTGCCTGGCTTCGACGAGCGCACCGGAGCCGCCCTCAGCGCGTTGCTCCCGCCGCATGAACGAATACAGCGAGACCAGGAGCAATGCTCCGATCAGCAGAAATGAAATCAGTTGGATCACAGTCGGTTCACCTTTATGAGCTCGGTACTCGCCGAGCCCACCATGTTCCGCGTCCTAGCCGCAAGCGCCTCGTAGTCTCCGTCAGCAGCAATTGTCGCCTCTGGCTCTGGATTGGCGCAATAGGACCAAAGTGCCACGAGCCAAATCGCCAGAGCAGCCAAATAGGAGATCTGCTGGCTCAAACCCCAGGCCTGCTCAAAGCGAGCCCCGAAGAAGGCCCGTAAGGCAAGCGCAATCAGCGTCACGCCGAGGGTCTGGCCGTAGCCGAGAATCATTCCCTTCAGATTCCGTCCCATCGTTATGCCGTAGTAGGAAATTACCTGAAGAAGGCCGAAGAGCAGAATTGCCTGCGCGGTCAGGAAATCCCGCTGAAGCCTGAAGAACAAGGCCTTCGCCGCTGACAAGTCGGTGACAAAATAATGGTAGACGATAGCGAAACAAAGGACGGCCCCCAATATGACAAAGCCCGCAAATCTCGCAATTTTCTCTGCACCGGCGTATGCAGACAGAACCTGCCGGAAGATCTCGAGGATGATTCCGCAACCGAGAAAGAGAATTACAAAGCCCCCGAACCAGCTCCAGCTTTCGTACAGCTTTGGGTTCTTGAAGTACAGGGGTAAGCCCAAGCCATCGGAAACAAGCAGCACGAATATATAGGTGTAGAAGTTTGAATACTTTGTCAGGAGCCCTGCGCGGAAGCCCCTATAGACGATCAAGGCCTCTAAGGCGATTCCACAGGACCAGATTATCAAACTCAGCATCGCCGGACACCCGTCCACATGAAGTTAAACAGTAGCACAAAAAAGCAGGGGACGGGCTGGAGATTCTCCCCTGCTTGCTAGCTGTTAACCCCCTATTCCGGGCCTTTATGCGGCAAAGTATAGGAGATGAGCTGCGTTAGGCGTCGATTCCTCCCCCCGGCGGTGGCGGCATCGGCTTCGTGCCCTGGAAGGCTACCCCGCCTCCTGGCGGTGGCGGCATTGGCTTGGTTCCCTGGAACGCTACTCCGCCTCCTGGCGGTGGCGGCATCGGCTTGGTTCCCTGGAACGCTACCCCGCCTCCTGGCGGTGGCGGCATCGGCTTGGTTCCTTGGAAGGCAAGCGCCTGGGGCCCAGTACCTGCGACCTGACCGACTGCAAATGACGCGATTGCCGCCACTGCAACGGCCAGCAGGCCTGCGGAATTCCTGAGTTTCATGATGTTTCCTCCTCTGAGTTAGTAATGGGGTTCAAAACTGCATGCTGAAGGTAGTCACCGCGGTGGGTCGGTTGAGCTTTCAACCGGATCCGCTTGGATGGCAACGCAAGATGGGGATTACCGTAAAGTTAATACCGTGGCCGCTGGCGCCCCCCTGCAGGCATGTTTGCAGAGGTCACCACCCACCGACCGTCAGAATCTTTCGGCCGCACGACGTAAACTACAGCTAACGACATTGAAACCTTCGCGGAACATACCTATGGAGTTCAGCAGGGAATCGCGGTACTAAAGGAGGTCAGGCCTGTGTGTCGGTGATCATGATGGTTGAAACAAACCCCTCTCCAGAAGCTCAGCGTGTGCCGCCGGAAGCGTTCCGCGAGCACTTGCGGAAGCTCGACCGTCGCCAATGGTGGCTGTGGTCCTCCACCGTGCTGGTGCTCATTCTGCTCACGATCGCGGTCGCATCGTTTGCCTTCCCCGCAATCCTCAGCTTCGAGCAGGTGACGTATTCGTTCTACTTGAACCAGGCTGTCCGGGCGCTTGTAGGAATCGTTCTTCTGTTCAGCGTCTACGTCGTTTACCAGCAGACCATGATCGTGCGCATGCGGAATCAGTTGGCCGATCAGATCCAGTCCCTGGCCAAGGTCCAAATCCTCACCGATGAGGTGTACAAACTCGCCGCGCTCGATCAATTGACCGGCCTCTATAACCGCCGCTCGGGCGAACAGAGGCTCGCCGAAGAGATCAGCCGGGCCGTTCGACACGAGCGCCCCTTGACAATCTTGCTGATTGATCTTGATGGACTAAAACAGATTAACGACAGACTCGGACACGCCGCGGGGGACCTGGTCCTGAAGGGTTTCTCTGACCGGTTGCGCAAGGCCATTCGTGGCTCCGACCTCGCTGTACGGCTCGGTGGCGACGAGTTCATGGTGCTGTTGCCGGAATGCCGCGCCGAGGAAGTCAAACATGTCCTCAATCGGCTCGAAGGCCTCGATGTCCAGTACGAAGACACCAAGATACCCTGCCGGTTTTCCCGCGGGTGGACCGATTACAAGCCAGGCGAAACCGCCGAAGAGCTGATGCGGCGTGGTGACGAGGCTCTTTACGAGAACAAGCGCGCCGGCAAGAAATCGATCGAACTCGCTCAGTCGAAATCCGTACCGCAACCTACGCTCTAGGCACTATTCCCGATCCAGCACTTCCGCTTAACGACGCAAGAAAAAGACGGCTCGGCCGAACCTGTGCCCTCGCGCGCTGCTTCAGTGATCCGGTTGCGGTATCATGATCGAGAAGGATGCGCACCCTGGACGTGGCGAGTTGCTGTTAATCGTGATCCCCTGTTGGGGACCGGCACAACGAAGCGATCACGCCAGTGTTGCGCGGGACTGGGAGAAAATGGCCATGAAGCTAGGCGCGGACGCATCTGTACCCTCCCGATTTAGATCGACGATCTGGAAGCCGCTGTTAGTCGGTGTGGCGGGCTTCGTCATTTCAAGCAGCGCGCCCGCACGGGTCGCGCTGGGTGACACGCTTGAATTAAAGACCGGACAGATCGTGCAGGGCAGATTCGTCGGCGGCTCGCCAGAGAACATACGTTTTGACGTAGAAGGCAAAGAACAGATATTCGCAACGAAAGATGTCCTGAACCTCGGATTCAGCGACACATCGAACGCGCCGCCTCCTGCGGCAACGTCTGTTTCCGTTCCAGGTGCCGGAGCTGCCCCTTCACCTGCAGCCGATTCAACGACCCCGCCCGCTGCCTCTGCGCCGCCAGCGGAAACCCCGCCTCCAGCCGCCCCAGCGTCCCCCGATACCCCGTCGACAAACACAAGCACGCAGCAGGGAGAAACACAGGGCGGTCAGCCACTGCAAGCTGTCACGATTCCATCCGGCACTTCGCTTTTGATACGCATGATCGACGGCGTGGACTCGTCAACCAACCGCGTAAGCGATCCGTTCCATGCCAGTCTTGAAACCCCGCTGGTGGTAGGCAACACGGTCGTCGCCGAGAAGGGCGCCGACGTATATGGCATGCTCGCGCGGGCGAAAGAAGCCGGAAAAATTTCGGGCTCATCGCAACTGACGCTTGAACTCACCGCCATCCGCATCCACGGCAGCGTCGTGCCCATCGACTCAACGACCTATGATGTCGCAGGCAAGAGTCGCGGCACGCAGAGCGCCGAGCGCATCGGCGGAGGTGCGGTCGCTGGCGCAGTCATCGGCGGAATCGTCGGAGGCGGCAGGGGCGCGGCCATCGGCGCGACACTGGGCGCCGGTGGCGGTACAGCCGTTCAGGTGATGACGCACGGCGAACGGGTTCGCGTTCCAAGTGAGACTCTGCTTGAATTCACGACCGAGCACGATGTCACGGCGCTGGTCCCCGGCGCCTCTAATTAATGCGTATTTCGAACGTTCCTGCCAGGAACATCTCCCTATAATTTTCTTGCGCCCCCCGGAGGTGACTCGTAAGATACGGCCTGTTGTAGAAAGAGATACCATGCCAAAAGAAAAACCGAAGGTGAATATCGGCGAGGTCATTCGCTCCTACCGCAGCGACCGAGGGCTGTCGCAAGGGGATATTGAGCGCCGCACCGGCCTGCTGCGTTGCTATCTGTCTCGCGTGGAGAACGGGCACACCGTTCCGTCGCTAGAAACTCTCGCAAAGATTGCAGAAGCCATGGAAATCAGCCTCGCGGATTTTTTTCCGGGCACCGACACGCCCCAGGACCGCGAAACCCGCAAGATGTTGGGCGAGCTTTCCGAAGAAGAGATCCGTTTCCTCGCAGACATCAAGAGATACTCCACCAGCCTCTCGGATGACGACAAGAGGCTCGTTCTGGCCATGATCCGTAAAATGGCCACCATTGTTCCGCCCGCGCGCAGCGGCAAGTCGGTCGGTGTTGCGCACCGCGCGGAAATGTAGAATCCGATTTCTCGGTTTTCATTTCAAACCCGTTGCGTCGGCGCACCGGTCCGCCTGCTGGCCGCACGAACCGAGCCTCGTCGCCACTAGCGCCGGTGTCCGCCGATTCGATACAATAGAGTCACGATGGCGCAGAAACGGCACAACACGGTTGGCGTGAAAGTTGGCAAGATTCAGGTGGGCGGCGGAGCGCCGGTGGTCGTGCAGTCCATGACCAACACGGACACCGCCGATATCGCCTCAACTACCCAACAGTGCCTCGAGCTTGCGCAGGCCGGCTCGGAACTTGTCCGCGTCACCGTAAACATGCCGGAAGCCGCCGCGGCTTTCCCGGAAATCAAGAAACGCCTGCTCGATGCGGGCTGCGATGTTCCGGTCATCGGCGATTTTCATTACAACGGCCATGTCCTGCTGACGAAATATCCCGATTGCGCCCGCACGCTCGACAAGTACCGCATCAATCCTGGCAACGTCGGTCACGGCCAGCGGCGGGACGAGCAGTTTGCAACCATCTGCAAGGTCGCTCGCGACAACGGCAAGCCCGTGCGGATTGGCGTAAATGGCGGCTCGCTCAATCAGGAGCTCGTCATGCTCAAGATGCAGGAAAACACCGACAAGGACCTGGGCAAGACTTCCGAACAGATCATCAACGAGTGCATGGTACTGTCCGCGCTCCAGTCGACTGAGCTGGCCCTTGAGTGCGGACTTCGCAAGGACCAGATCATTATCTCCTGCAAAGTTTCACGTCCCGGCGATTTGATCGCTATCTACCGCGACCTCGCCGAAAAGACCGACCAGCCGCTGCATCTGGGCTTGACCGAAGCTGGCATGGGCGCCAAGGGGCTGGTTTGGTCCGCGGCATCCATGGGGATCCTGCTGGAGGAAGGCATCGGCGACACGGTTCGCGTTTCATTGACGCCGCGCCCGGGCGGCGATCGCCGGGATGAAGTCTATGCGGCGTGCGAGCTGCTGCAATCGCTTGGCCTGCGCACGTTTGCGCCCAGCGTGACAGCTTGCCCGGGTTGCGGTCGCACGACGAGTTCCACGTTTCAAGAGCTAGCTGAGAGCATTCAGGATTACATCCGCGCAAAAATGCCCGAATGGAAGCAGAACTACGAAGGTGTCGAGGAGCTGAAGCTGGCGGTGATGGGATGCATCGTCAATGGCCCCGGTGAATCAAAAGCCTCCAACATCGGCATCAGTTTGCCTGGCACAGGAGAAGCTCCGCGGTGCCCCGTGTACATCGATGGCCAGAAATTCACCACCCTGGAAGGAACCTACGACGAACTGTCGGCAGCGTTTCAAGCACTGGTGAACGATTACGTTGCCACCAAGTACGCGCGCCGCGAAACGCCTCTGCCCGCGATGGCCGCCCCTGCGGTCGCCCGAGAGGCGAAACCATCGCTCCGCGTCATCGCCTAGCGCAACCTTCTGCCTCGATTGAACTCTCGCCCGTCATTCGCTCGTTGTCGCGCACCTCGCACAGGCTAAGATACGCCGGTGGTTTTTTCCGCCGAGAACAGAACGGGCCGGCAGTACTCCCAGGAAGCAGTTCTTGCCGGGAACGGTGTTGCGAGGTGTCACTGCTCGCGGGGCAGAAATGGCGTTACCGTATTGAGCAGAAAAAACGGAATCGCCGAGCAGCGGTTACCCAACCGGGGTCCGGGATCTCACGGATAGGCACACGGTCTGGCAATGGAATCTCCCACAAATTCGATCTCGCGAGAATCATCGCCGCCCCGCGCCTGGCGGCGCGGGTTCTGGAGCCTCATCGTCACGCAATTCCAGACAGGCTTCAACGACAACGGTCTGAAGTATCTGGTGATTTACCTGATTATCGGGATGGACCTTCCACAGGCGCGACGCGATAGTCTGGTGCCGATTGTCGGAGCGCTGTTCGCAATTCCCTTTATTCTTTTCTCGATGACGGGTGGCTACTTCGCCGATCGCTACAGCAAACGAAGCGTTACGATCGGAACGAAATTCCTTGAAATCGGAGTGATGGCATTTTTCATCGTGGGGCTCGCCTTGCGCAGCTTGCCGATGGAGTGCGCCGGAGTGTTCCTGATCAGCACCGAGGGGGCCCTGTTCGGCCCTTCGAAATATGGACTGCTGCCCGAGTTGCTGCCCGAAAAGCAGCTGTCGTGGGGCAACGGCATCATCGAATTCGGCACGTTCCTTGCGGGGATCGGCGGCACGATCGCGGCAGGCGAACTTGCAGAGCGTTTTCACAACCGGGAAATCATCGCGGGATTCCTGCTGCTGGGTTGTTCGGTCATCGGGCTTGCGACCAGCTTCGGCATCTCGAAAATCCCCGCAGCCGATCCCGCAAAGCACTTCCGCTGGAACCCTTTGGGCGATTTCACCGAGCAGATGAAGACGATCCGGGCCGATCGTATTCTCGGCTGGGCGGTGGTCGGCTACACCTACCTGTTTTTTCTTGCGGCGCTGTTGCAGCTCGCGATCATCATTTACGGGCACGACGTGCTGCGCGTTGACGAAACGCACATCACCTACCTGCAGGCGGCCGTTGCGATCGGCATTGGGCTGGGTAGCGTCGCCGCCGGATATCTCTCCGGTGGAAAAATCGAATACGGGCTTATCCCGCTAGGCGCAGTGGGTATGACGGTGTTCGGTGCGCTGCTCTACTTTCGAGCGCCGGCGGAGATCGTGGGCGCCGCGCTGGGCGCCGTCGGTGGTCACACGTCGTTGCCTGTCATAGGAAAACTGTTCTCGCTCGCTTCCGCGTGGGTTCGCCTTCGCGTTCTTGATTTGGGACTCCTGGGTTTCTTTGGCGGGCTCTTTGTGGTGCCTCTGGGCGCCCTGATCCAGCACCGCCCGAGACCGGAACAAAAAGGCGGGGTGATCGCCGCCGTAAATCTGGTCTCCTTCATCGGAATCGCCCTCGCTTCTGGGGCTTATTACATCTTTACCGACGTGTTCCACCAAACTCCCGCGGGCATTTTCCTCGATGGAGCCATCCTTACCCTGGTCACCACGGCCTACTCGGTCTACCTGTTGCCTGATTCGCTGGTGCGATTCCTGCTCTGGGCGGCCACCCACTCGGTTTATCGCATCCGGGTCGAAGGTCGCGACAACGTCCCGGAAACAGGGGGCGCGCTTTTTGTCTCAAACCACATGTCTTTTGTCGACGCGCTCTTGCTGATTGCTTCGACCGACCGCCCCATCCGCTTCCTGATGTTCAAAGGAATTTACGATCTACCTTACGTGAAACCGTTCGCCAAAATGATTCGCGCTATTCCCATCTCCTCCGAGCTTCGGCCGCGCGAAATGCTTCACTCTCTGCGCGAAGCCACAGGCGCAATCAGGAGTGGCGAAGTTGTGTGCATCTTCGCTGAAGGACAGATCACCCGCATCGGCCAGCTGCTGCCGTTCCGCCGCGGCATGGAGCGCATCATGAAGGGCGTAGAGGCGCCAATTGTTCCGGTAAACCTCGATGGTCTGTGGGGCAGCATGTTCAGCTTCGAGCGCGGGCGCTTCATCTGGAAACTGCCGCGCTCAATTCCCTATCCCGTGACGGTGAGTTTCGGCAAGCCGATGCCCTCGACTACGCCGCCCTTCGAGGTACGTCGCGCGGTACAGGAATTGCAAACTTCCGCATACCGTAACCGCCGAAATCGAATGCAGACCTTGCACCGGGCGTTCATTCACACCTCTCATCGCCATCCGTTCCGCTTTGCGATGGCAGACAAGCGGCGTCGGCGAATGAATTGGGGGGGCGCGCTGTTGAGCGCGATTTTTCTGGCGCGCCGGCTACGCAGCACCTGGGCCGGCCAGGAAATGGTCGGCATCCTTCTGCCGCCTTCGGTCCCGGGCGCGCTCGTGAATTTTGCGGCGATGCTCGCTGGGAAGATTCCGGTGAATTTGAATTACACGACCTCGAATGAATCACTCGCCTCATGCGCCGCACAATGCAAACTGGAGACCGTCATCACCTCGGCACAGTTGCTCGAACGAATTCCGCTGAAGGTCCCAGGCAAAACGATCCTGCTCGAAGAAGCGGCAGCAGGCCACGGTTTTGGCGAGCGGCTGGTCGCGCTGTTGCTGTGGTTCCTCCCGGGACGGGTGCTCGAACGGGTCCTGGGCGACGGGAGGAACAAGACTCTGGACGACATCGCCACGATCATTTTTTCAAGCGGCAGCACCGGCGAGCCAAAAGGAGTAATGCTCTCGCATTGCAACATCAGGTCGAATATTGATCAGGTGGGGCAGATGTTCATGTTTGACGGCAAGGATTGCCTGCTCGGCGTTCTGCCTTTCTTCCATTCGTTCGGATTTACGGTGACACTGTGGCTGCCCGCTGCGCTCGGTGTGAGCGTGGTCTACCATCCAAGTCCTCTGGATCTGGCCGCGATCAGCGAAATCGTCCGCGACTACCGCGTGACTTTCCTGCTGTCCACGCCTACCTTCCTGCAAGCCTATGCACGGCGCTGCTCTCCGGAGGATTTCGGCAGCTTGGAATACGTCGTGGTGGGCGCCGAGAAATTGCCTGAGCGGCTGGCTCTGGCGTTCGAGGATCGCTTCGGCATCCGGCCGCTGGAAGGATATGGCGCGACCGAATGCTCGCCCGTCGTGTCGGTCAACACCCACGACTTTCGCGCCCCTGGTTTTCGCCAGGTCGGCGCAAAACGCGGGCGTATCGGGCATCCGCTTCCGGGCGTGAGCGTGCGCATCGTGGACCCGGACACGCGCGAACCGGTCGCGGCAGGCACGCCGGGACTGCTTCTGGTGCGGGGGCCCAACGTAATGCTGGGTTATCTCGGCAAGGCCGAGAAGACATCCGAGGTCTTGCAGGATGGCTGGTATGTCACCGGGGATATCGCCGAGGAAGATGAGGACGGCTTCCTTGCGATCACCGACCGGCTCAGCCGGTTCAGCAAGATCGGCGGCGAGATGGTGCCGCACATTCGAGTAGAAGAACGTCTGCACGAACTGGCGGGCTTGACCGAGCAGAGATTCGTCGTCACCGCAGTGCCCGACGGGAAAAAGGGAGAGCGGCTGGTCGTCCTGCACACACTGTCGGCACAGGAATTGCAGCCCGTGCTCGATCGTCTTGGCGAGTCGGGCCTGCCGAATCTTTGGACGCCGCGCCCGAATCAGTTCTTCTTCGTCGAGGAACTGCCGCACCTGGGCACCGGAAAGCTCGACCTTCGCCGCATCCGCGAAATCGCCCTCGATTTCTCGCCCTCCGAATAAGTACGGGCATCGACCCTGGAAAGTCGCAGAGAAGTGTTGGGAGCGAAAACCCAGGCGACTCTGGTGCTCGATGTTGCTCGTTCAGCGGGCTCGCCCGTTCTTGCAATTTGCTGGCGAGCCTGCGCCGTTGGAGCCAGTCGCTAGAACAGCCCGACCTTGATGTGCAGGAACTTCTTCGGGTTCTGACGGAAATCTCCAAGCAGCGAACGAAGATCCGCCGTTAGCCCAGTGACGTTGTCATAGAAGGCGGGATCGGTGAAGAATTTTCCCATCGTGCCCTGATTGGAATTCAGTTTCGCGGAGGCGTCGCGGACGTTAGCCGAAGCGTCGCGCAAATTGCTGAACAGGGTGTCGTCGGTGACGAGTTTGCCGAGCGTGCCCTTGCCTTCGCGCACGTCGCCTAGCAGCGCGTTGCCTTTGTCCGCAACGCCCTTGATGCTGTCAAACGCAGCAGGATCGTAAACCAATTTCCCGATGGTGCCCTTTTGATCGCGAACGGCTCCCAGTACGTCATCCGCCTTCCCGATGGCCGAGTCTGCCTTCGCATAGAGTTCGTCTGAGGCGACCAGTCGTCCGAGGCTCCCCTGACCCTGTTGAATCGAGCTCGCCATCGCATCGAGTTTCCCGGCGGTGCTGTTCAAATGGTCGTAGAGCGCCGAATCGTTGATCACCTTGCCGATCGTGCCCTGCCCCTTGTTCACCTTGTTGATGATGTCGCCGATCTGAGTCGAAAGTACGCCTAGGTTCTCGACGACATCCGCCCCGCGCTGGACGATCGCCTTCATGTCCGCCTGTTCGCTGCCGGGGACTACGCCGTTGGCCGGGATGACCGAACCGGTGATTCCGCGCGTGATGGTGACGTAGCGGTTGCCGAGAAGTCCCTCTGTGACCAGGGATGCAGTTGAGCTGGATCGGATTTGATCCTGATATTTCTTCTCTATGCGGAGGACCAGAGTGATGTTGTGCTGGAGGTCCTCAGGGTGCGGTGTCAGACGCAGGGACTCGACGTTGCCGATCTCGATGCCGTCGAGTGTGACCGGTGCGCCCGTTTGAAGCTCGTCCACCTCAGGCAGATAGGTCAACAGGCGATACTTGGGCCCGAGAAATCCCGCGCCCGTTACGTAGAAAATCGCGACCATCAAGATCAGCAAGCCGGCCAGCACGAAAACACCGACCCGCAGTTCCGTCCACGAAAGTTGCTTTCGCTGTGCCATCGCTTTCCCTCCTCAGTCGTCCCGAATGCGAATATTATTCCGCGGAAGCCAGAAACTTCTTCAGATATTCGTCCGACGAGTGCAACACGCTTTCGGCACTGCCCTCGAAATACACCTTCCCGTCCCGCAGCACGATGACGTTGGTCGGCGAGGCAGCCGCGGCAACAGGTTGCGGTTCCCGCTCAGGTCCAAGCTCGGCGCGCCGGGCGCCGTTCCCATCAACGGAGACCACGTGGTCGCGATCTTTGTCGAAACGAAAGTACGCCAGGCCGAATGCATCCTGCACGCGGTGCGTGGCAAGCAGGGACGTGACACCCTGCAAATCGCGTCCCCGCAGAATCAAGGTGATGATCGTTTGCGATGTCACCGGATCGAGTCCGGCGGTCGGGGAATCGTAGAACACCAGTGGGGGCCTATCGACCAGCGCGCGGGCAATGGATACGCGGCGTCGCATGCCTCCGGAAAGCTCGGCGGGATACTTGTCGAGCGCAGCTTCCAGTTCGACGAATTTCAATGCCTCGCGCACACGCTCGTCCACTTCCGGGTCCGGGACATTCTCCTCATGCAACCGAAAGGCGACATTCTCCGCGACGGTTAGCGAATCGAAAAGCGCGCCCTCCTGAAATACGAAACCAAGGCGTCGCCGGAATCCCAACAGTTCTTTCTCGGTCATCTCCTCGATGTTATGGCCCATGACCCAGATGCGTCCCGCGTCGGCATGCAGCAGGCCAGCCGCCAGTTTCATGATCAGCGTTTTCCCTGAGCCACTTTCGCCGAGAAACACTTTTGTTTCACCAGGCGATACATCGAAGGATATCCCGCGCAGCACATCGCCCTCTTCGAAGCCGATATGTACGTCTTTGAACTCGATCAGGGGCTGGCCCGGAACAATGGTATTCACGTCAAGCACGGGCGCCGGGCGGGATGGGCGCAGCATTACGAGATTATAGATGGAAACCGCGGCGATTCGCAGCGCATGATTTCAGTCCGTAAATTCCGAGCGCAGGCCCGGAGGCGTTCGGAGGGCCGCGCCGTTTACTTCTGGAATATGTACAGCAGCAATTTCGAAAGGAAGAAGTCAACCGCGAGGACCACGACCGAAGAGATGACCACAGCGGAAGTCGTTGCGCGCCCGACGCCTTGCGTGCCCCCCTTCACGCGCAGTCCCTGAAAGCATCCAATCGTAGAAATGATGAGACCAAAAAATACCGGCTTCACAAATCCCTGAACCAGGTCTCCAAACGCAAGCGCCCGAATCGCGGTCGTCCAGAATTGCACCGCGCCCAGCCGCAGGGTCACGTAGGCGACAAGGAACCCTCCCCCGAGACCCACGAAATCGGCGACAGCCACCAGCAACGGCAGCATCGTCACCGTCGCGAATACCCGGGGCGTAACGAGCTTGCGCACGGGGTCGGTGCCGAGGGCTCGCATGGCGTCTACCTGCTCGGTGACAACCATTGAACCCAGTTCGGAGGCGATCCCGGACGCATTGCGTCCCGCCACCAGGAGCGCTGTAATCGTCGGACCCAGCTCGCGTACCAGCGCCAGGGCCACCGCCTCGCCGGTCAGCGCCGTCTCGCCGAAGCGCTCGAACTCGGAGGAGGTCTGCAGGACCAGGACGCCACCAATAAACATCCCCGCGATGATTACGATCCCGAGCGAACCCACTCCGATTAGATCCATCTGCTCCAGGGCATCGGCCCAGTAGTGGGGCGGGGTGAAAACATTCGCGACCGACCGCATGGACAGCTGCGAATAATCCTGTAATGCCAGGATTTGCCGCTTGACCACGTCCCCGAGAAAGGAGAGAACCGATGGAGTTTCGCTGGTATCGGGCATCGTGTGCGAGGCGGCTGCCGTGGTTCAGCCGAGTCTTCGAGAGCGTAACGTCCGCTGCGCGGCGCGTCAAGCAAACATCGACGCTCGGCGATTGGAAATCCCGATTCCAGTTGTAGTTTGCAGATCGCGCGGCCTTTACGGGCGCCAGTGCGTCCGGTAGAATCCTTCGTCTGTCCTGAGAGGCAAGGCAACACAAAATATGTTCCGATTCGTTACCGCCGGAGAGTCTCACGGGCAGGCGCTCGTCGCGTGGATTTCCGGCCTGCCCTCAGGCATACCTGTGGATCTTGATTTCGTCGGGCGCGAGCTGCACCGACGCCAGTTGGGCTACGGGCGCGGGGCACGCCAGCGGATTGAAAAGGATCAGGCCGACTTCCTTGCCGGAGTGCGTCATGGGAAGTCGATCGGAGCTCCTATTGCGCTCCGGATCGAAAACCGCGACTGGAAAAACTGGGAGAAGGCCATGCCGGTCGAGGACAGCGAGGGCGCCGACGAAGCGCAGCGCCGCCTGACCGCGCCTCGGCCCGGACATGCGGATCTCGCGGGCGCGCAGAAATTTAATTTTCACGATGCGCGATACGTGCTGGAGCGCGCATCGGCGCGCGAAACTGCCGCCCGCGTAGCGGCCGGCGCCCTGGCCAAATTGCTGCTGCGCGAGTTCGGCATCACGATCCTCAGCCACACCATCGCAGTCGGGCATGTACGCCTGGAGCGCGAGGCAACGTGGGAAGAAATCGTCGAGATCTGTGAGAATCTGGAATCGCCCCTGCGCTGCGTTGACCCGGCCATCGAAGCTCGAATGAAAGCGGAGGTGGACCATGTGCTGCGCGCCGGTGATTCGGTCGGAGGGATTTTCGAAGTCGTCGCTCGCGGGCTTCCTCCCGGGGTCGGCACCCACGTGCAATGGGACGAAAAGCTTGATGCCAAGCTGGCCCAGGCGGTCATGTCGATTCAGGCAGTGAAGGCGGCTGAAATCGGCACCGGCGTTGCGAACTCAGGAAGCTACGGCTCGGAAGTGCAGGACGAGATCCGTTACGACGCCACGCGGAAACGGTTCGACCGGACGTCGAATCGCGCAGGCGGACTCGAGGGCGGCATCACCAACGGCCAGGACATTGTCGTGCGCGGGTATCTGAAACCGATTTCAACGCTGCGGCGGGCGCTGCTCACCGCCGACATGAACACCAAGGAAGCGGTCAAGGCGGCCTACGAACGCTCCGACGTCTGCGTCGTGCCGGCGGGCGGAGTGGCAGGTGAGGCCATGGTGGCTCTGGCGCTCGCGGGCGCGTTCCTGGAAAAGTTTGGCGGGGACTCGATCGAAGAGACTCGCAGGAATTTCGACGGATATCAGCGGCAACTGGATAATTTCTAGGAGTCTGGACCAGAGACAGCGCAATGATCCATCCGATTGTCAAATACGGCGACCCGGTGCTGGAAACACCCGCGAAGTCCGTAGACAAATTCGACGCGGAGTTCCAAACGCTGGTCGCGGACATGTTTGAATCCATGTACGCCGCAAACGGCGTGGGGCTGGCCGCGCCGCAGATCGGAATCAGCCGACGCGTCACCGTAATTGACGTGAGCAATGGGAAGAACGTCGAGGCTAAAATCGTCTGCGCGAATCCGGAAATTATTCATGCCGAAGGAGAGCAGCGCGAAGAAGAGGGTTGCCTCTCGGTCCCCGGATTTCGCGGGCACGTGGCACGGCCGCAGTATGTCACCGTTCGCGCGCAGGATGCCTCGGGGAAAGAATTCGAAATGCGCGGCGAGGGATTGCTGGCCCGCGCATTCTGCCACGAGATCGACCACCTCAACGGAGTTCTCTTCATCACGCACCTCAGCATGCTCAAGCGGGACCTGATCAAGCGGAAAATCCGCAAATTGCGAAAAGCCGGCGACTGGTAGGCGCACCGTGGCACTACGAATCGTCTTTTGCGGCACGCCCGCGTTCGCAGTCCCGTCCTTGCGACGGCTGATCGCGGAACCGGATTTCGATGTTGCCGGAGTGGTTACGCAGCCGGACAGGCCGCGTGGACGCGGCCAGGAAATTCAGGGCTCGCCTGTCAAGGATGTGGCCGTGGCTGCCGGGATTCCAGTTTATCAGCCGGAAAGGATCAAGTCGGAGGAGTCCTACGAATACTTCAAGCGGCTGGCGCCGGAGGCAGTCGTGATCATCGCCTATGGACAGATTATCTCGCAGCGCCTTATTGATATTCCCCGGCTGGGGTGGATCAATCTGCACGCCTCGCTGCTGCCGAATTACCGCGGCGCTGCTCCGATCAACTGGGCGATCCTCAACGGAGAGACACGAACGGGCCTCACTACAATGCTCATTGACGCAGGCCTCGATACCGGACCGATCCTTCTGAAACACGATGCCGGCATCGGGGCCGATGTGACTGCTCCGCAGCTGACCTTTCTTTTGTCCGAGCAGGGAGCCCCGCTGGTCGTCGAAACGCTCCAGGGACTTTCTCGCGCCGGAATCACGCCGGTGCCACAGGATCATTCCCAGGCGACGTTCGCGCCGCCGCTCAAGAAGGAAGACGGCCGTATCGATTGGTCGCTCGACGCCGAGAAGATCTACAACCGGATCCGCGGACTGCAGCCATGGCCGGGTGCATTCACATCGTTTCTGGGCAAACGCTGCAACCTTTGGGGAGCGCCGCTTTCTGCCGAGGGTTTGGAGTCTGGTCCCGATGCCGCCCACAGGAACGAACCGCAGGCCAACGGCACGATCGCTGCACTCGGCGGCAAGGTTGTCGTTCGCTGCGGCGACCACACGTGGCTGCAGCTGGAATCTGTGCAGCTCGATGGCCGCAAGCGCGTGAGCCCGCAAGAGTTTGCCCGCGGCGCCCAGCTCGCCTCCGGCGGGCGCTTCGGAACCTAGAACCGCGCAATGCCCGTCTCCCTATCCAGACAAATCGCGTTCGAAGTCTTGCGGCGTGTCGAAGCAGAGGGCGCGTACGCAAGCGACCTGCTGCACACCGAGCTGAAGGCGTCCGTCAAGCCAACCGACGCGGCGCTTGCGACCGAACTCACGATGGGTGTCCTGCGCTGGCGGCGGCTGCTTGATTTCCTGCTTGAGCGGGCCCTGAAAAAACCAGTCGAGCGCCTTGATCTGCCGGTGGCGCTCGCGCTTCAGCTGGGAGCTTACCAGCTTCGGTTCCTTGAAAAGATTCCACCACGCGCAGCCGTGAACGAATCGGTTGAGCTGGTGAAAATGGCGCGCAAGACCTCGGCTGCCTCTCTGGTCAATGCGGTGCTTCGCAAAATCGCGACACAGGCCCATTCACCCGCCGAGGAGTTTCTCCCGCCCGATATCGTGCGAGCCGAACGCCTCGCGATTCTGCACTCGCATCCCACGTGGATGGTGGAAAGGTGGCTGTCGCGGCTGGGGGAATCTCAGGCGGTAGCATTGCTTGAAGCAAACAATCGCGCGCCTCGGCTGAGTTGCGCACCGAACGATGCCAGCCGGCGCGAGGACGTCATGCGCGGGCTTGAACAGGCGGGCATGCGCGTGGTGCCAGGCCAGCTTTTGAAAGCAGCCTTTGCCGTCAGCGGCGGCAGCCCGACGCGCACAGAAGAGTTTCGTCGCGGTCTTTTCTCGATTCAGGACGAGGCCTCACAGGCAATCCCTCTGCTTCTCGGCGTTCGTCCCGCCGAGCGAGTGCTCGACCTGTGCGCCGCGCCGGGAGGCAAAACGTCCGCCTTGGTGCGCGCAGCGGGCAACACAGGCTTTGTGGTGGCGACCGACCGCCACGCACACCGCCTGAGGGCGACCCAGATGCAATTCAAGCGTCTCGGCCTTGGCGGCCCTCACCTGCTCGAACTCGACGCCACGCAACCTCTACCGTTCCGCGGCGATTTCGACCGCATTCTGGTCGATGCTCCGTGCACTGGCACCGGCACGCTTGCGCGGCATCCGGAAATTCGCTGGAGGCTGCGCCCCGAGCAGCTCGCACAATCGCGCGAGCAGCAATCGCGGATGTTGACAATGGCGCTCGCACGTCTGGCGCAGGGAGGCAGGCTGGTCTATTCGACATGCTCGATCGAGCCGGAAGAAAACGAGGGGGTCATCGCGGAAATCCTGAACAACTTGCCGTCTATCAGGCGCCTGCCCTCGAGCGAGGCGGCGCGAACGCTTGCGCCATCTGTTTCGCCAGGTACCGATTCCTCAACGCTGTTCACGCCAGACGGAGACTTCCGAACCTTACCTCCGGCCTATCACGCGGATGGATTCTTCGCCGCCCTGCTGGAAAAAGCGTAGGCAACATTAGAAACCAACCCCGTCGGCTCCCCGGCCTGGAGATAATCTGGCACTCGTCGTGCATTGGTCCGTAATAGCGGGGAGTCTACCTGCCGTTCGATGAACTTTGGATTCAAATACAAGGAGTTTAGGGGTCACTTGATGAAACGAGCCGTTCCATTATCCGTATGGGTATGTGTTTTTGGATTGCTCGCTCTGTTTATAATGCCTGCAGGGGCGCAAAACACCACGGGCCGCGTGATCGGCAGCGTTGCCGATCCTCAGGGAGGGGCGGTTCCGGGCGCGAAAGTGACCGCTACGAACACGGCTACCCACCAGACGAGCACGACCACGACAGGCCAGGACGGCTCCTTCGAGCTACTCAACCTCCCCATCGGACCCTACAGCGTGACGGTCGAGCGCGACGGCTTCAACAAGGTAGTTACGCAAGAGAACAAGCTCGATATCAACCAGTCGTTGCGCTTTGACATTACCCTCACGCTGGGCGCGGTCAGCGAGACGGTCACCGTCGAGGCGCAGACTTCGCGGGTCGAGACGGTCAATCCGACCGTAGGCGCCACGGTGTCGGGGGATGCGATCCAGCAAGCTCCCCTGAACGGCCGGAATGTGCTCAATTTGGCTTTGCTCGAGCCTGGGGTTACCGAATCCAATCCCGACAACACCGGCTCCGGGAACTACAGCATCGCTGGCGGGCGCACCGATTCAGTTACGTACTTGCTCGACGGCAGCCTCAACAACAATCTGCTCGACAACAGCGTGGTCTTCAATCCGAATCCCGACACGATCGAGGAGTTCCGCGTCCTGGAAAGCAATTACTCGGCCGAATATGGGCGCAACGGCGGCGGAATCATCACCGAACAGACCAAATCCGGCACCAACCAGTGGCACGGTAGCGCGTTCGATTTCCTCCGCAACGGCGATCTGGACGCGAACTCCTACTTCAATAGGATCGACAGCATTATCAGCGGCACCGCGATCCCACGTGACCCGCTGCGGCGCAACCAGTACGGTGGCACGTTTGGGGGACCGATCAGGGTTCCTCATTTGATCAACGGCAAGGATCGTTTTTTCTTCTTCGTCGGCTACCAGGGGCAAAAGCAGTCCGATCTGTCGACGCCCCCGGAATCACAGGTGCCCGTGCTCTCGACTGCGGAGTCAAAGGGTGACTTCTCCCAGGCCGGCCCAAACGGCGGTCCAGACCCGTTTGTGACCTGTTTTCTTACGGGTTTCTGGAACAACAACCCCAACGAACCCAATGGCTCCTCGTGCGGCACCCCGGCGAACCCCGCCTATGCAGCCCCAACCCAGCCAACGGCCTGCGCCGCGTTCGCCTGTGCGTTGAACCCGGCTATGTTCAACCCCGTGTCAGTCGCCTACATCACCGACGGGTTGATGCCGGTGACGCCTTCCGGGGTCATTACGCCCAGGAGTGCTTCGACCAACAACGATAACGAACTCACGATGCGGTTTGACGTCCAGGTCACACCAAAAGACCAACTGACGGCCACGCTGGGAGGGGAACGTAATCCGAACCTCAATCCATTTGTTACCGAATCGAACCTTCTGCCCTGGGCGACCGTGCCGGGATTTGCCGTCACCACCAAGCTGAATGAGTATTTCATGAATCTGACCTACACGCGCACGATCTCGCCGGACAAGTTGAACGAACTGCGCTTTTCAACCCAGCGCCAGTTTACGCTGCAGGGCGTCCCGCAGGGTCCAAATGCGCTGCTGACGGCCAAAGCTCTGGGTTTCACGAATTTGACGCCGGACAATTCGACCGGCCCACCGCTGTTTGACATCGATCTAAACACGACTTCGATTGGCTACACCTACGGCGGGCCGTCGTCACTGGCCAACAACACTTTCGGTGTGTCCGACGCATTCACCTGGATCCGCGGAAAGCACAATTGGAAAATGGGTGGCGGGGTATCCGCATACCAGAACAACCAGTTGTTTGACTTCCTCACCAACGGGCTGTTTGATTTCGACGGTTCGTTGACAGGCAACGGATACGCCGACTTTCTGCTGGGTGCCCCGACCGACTACGCGCAAGGTGCGGCTGCCCCCTCAAATATTCGCACGAAGTCGACCTACGGTTTCTTCCAGGACGAATGGCACGTAACCAAGAAATTCACGCTGACTCTGGGCATCCGCTACGAGTACAACAGTCCCAAATCGGACACCCTGGGTCGTACCTTCTCGATCGTTCCGGGCGATCAGTCCACGCGCTTTCCGAACGCCCCGGTGGGTTTGGTTTTTCCCGGCGACAAAGGAGCGCCCTCGGGCGTCAATTTTCCAGATACGCACAACTGGGCGCCGCGCTTCGGCTTTGCCTGGAATCCGGACGGTTCCGGAAGAACCAGTATTCGCGGCGGATTCGGGGTGTTCTACGACATCCTGAAAGCCGAGGACAACTTTCAGTTCAACGGCCAACCGCCGTTCTTCAGCCTGGCGGACTTCGGATTCCCCACGAGCCTGTCGGGCAACTCGTGCGCTGCCTCGAATCAATCCGGCGCGATCATCACTTATTTCTCCGATCCATTCGACTCAACCTGCACGACCAATACGTTTCCCTCGGTTCCCCAGTTGAAGGGAACCGCCTATTTCTCCAACCCCAGCGCGCTGCCGTTTGGTCCGCAGCTTTTCTTCGTGGACCCGCATCTGGGCACTCCCTACACCTATCAATACAATCTGAGCCTGCAGCACCAATTTCTTTCGAATCTCACTTTCGAAGTTGACTACGTCGGCAGCAGTTCGCACGGACTTACCGCCCTGCAGGACATCAATCCGTTCGTACTGGGCACCACCGACCGCGTCCTGAATCTCGATCCCGGCGACAGCTCCTGTGATGACGCGACCGCCGGGGATGCGGACGGTCTCGGATGCACGTTCGGTCCGCTCGATGAGTTCAAGAACATTGTGAATGCCAACTACAACGCTCTGACGGCGAGCATGACGAAACGGATGGGAGACACGCGGCTGGGCGCTCTGTATTTTACGGCCGCCTATACCTGGGGCCATAACATCGACAATGCGTCCGGCTTCCGCCAGCGCAGCGACCAGGTGCCTTCCTATGATCCGGAGCTTCTCCGCTCATCGGGCGACACCGATGTTCGCAACCGGGTGACTCTCAGTGGCGGGTGGGATATTCCGTTCGACCGCCTGTGGTCCTCCGCTCCAAAACGCCTGACCCAAGGCTGGACGCTGTTTCCAATTTTCACTTGGAGAACGGGATTCCCGCTCGACGTCTTTGCTGATCTCCCAGCCGACACCGGGTCCTCCTTCTCTGAAGGCCCGACCGGTGCTGGAGACGAAATCGTTGTGAACGCAAACGTCGTGGGTCCCCTCAACACGCTCAACCCTCATCAGCAGCAGGTGGTCAATGGCACCTCGGTCGTATCCTGCCAATTGCTGGTGGGCAACCCGAACGGTTGCGGAAATTATTGGTTCAATCCCACAAGCTTCAGCAACGCGCAAAGCAGTGACACAGTCGGAAACTGCAGCGAGCTCGCAACAGAGCCAGCGGGTACGTTTCCATCCGACCTACAGGCGGTCGATTGCCCGTCGCTTCGCACCTACGGGTCGTTTAAGCGGAACTCCCTCTACGGACCGAGTCTGGTGAATCTTGACATGTCCCTGTCGAAAACCACCGCGATCACCGAAAGACTGAAGCTCGAAATACGCGGAGATTTCTTCAACTTGTTCAACCATGCCGAGTTTGCGAATCCGGATACGAACCCGACCGACGTCGGCCCGGGCGGGACATTTGGCCAGATTACCAATACGGGCGTTCCGGGCGACGAACGGGAGCGCATCATTCAGATCGCCGCGCGCTTTAGCTTTTAGCCGCACCGCTCCTGCTCCATCGGCCAGTCGTGCTAGGCTCATCGCGGAAGGGGTGAGCCTATGGTACTGCGGGAACGCCTGCAGTGGATTTTCCGCATGGCCGTGCTGCTGTTTATTCTGTCGTCTGTGGCGTTTTTAAGCGCACTCACGGCGATGCGTTTCGCAGTCCAGGGCCGCGAAGTGGCCATGCCGGACGTTGTCGGCAAAGGGGTCATCCCGGCGCAGCAAATTCTGCACGGACGCGGCGTCGGTATAAAGATTGAAGATCGCGTCTTCAGTAATCTTCCCGCCGACACCGTGGTTCGCCAGAGTCCGCCGCCCAACATGCGCGTGAAAACAGGGCAGAGTGCGCACGTCGTCTTGAGCCTCGGCCCACAGAAAGTAACGATTCCACAGCTCCAGGATCGCAGCCTCCGCGCCGCGCAGGTGGAACTTCTGCGCGGTGGAATGCAGCTGGGCGAAGTATCAAGCGTCTACCTGCCCGGCGATGGGGCCGATACGGTGACGGCGCAGGACCCGGCACCGGGCAACACCGAAGTCACAGGTCCCCACGTCAATCTGCTGGTTTCGCTCGGACCTCGCCCGGCCGCCTACGTCATGCCCGAACTTACCGGCCTGCCGATCACCGAGGCGCAGGCGAAATTGGGCTCAGCCGGATTGCGTCTGTCAAAACTCACTCCTCAGGCGACATCGGAGGCGTCCAGTGGAACGATCGTCGGTCAGACGCCGGCGCGGGGCGAGCGCGTGGACTCCAGCTCGACCATTGAATTGCAGGTAGCCGAGTAGCGACCGCGTCCGGGTCCCTGCTTTGGGGCTGTGCTAGAATCCCCGGGTCAGCCATGGCCTACGCAAGAGTCGAAATTGCTCCATCCATTCTGGCCTCGAACTTCGCCCGGCTGGGCGAGGACATTCGCGCTGTGGAACAGGGCGGGGCCGACCTGATCCACGTGGACGTGATGGACGGCCATTTTGTGCCAAACATCTCGATCGGGGTCCCGGTCGTTGAGTCGCTGCACAAGGCAACCCGCCTGCCGCTGGAAGTGCATCTGATGATCGAACGCCCTGAGGAATTCATCGAGCGGTTCGTCCAGGCTGGCGCTAACCGCGTGCTGATTCACCAGGAAGCAACCGTTCACCTGGATCGCGCACTGACCATGATTCGAGAACTGGGAGCACAGGCTGGCGCGGCAATTAATCCGGCGACGCCGGTGGCAACTTTGACCGACGTATTCGGTAAGGTGGATACGGTCCTGGTCATGTCCGTAAACCCGGGATTTGGGGGGCAGAAATTCATCCCCGGGGCGATTGAAAAAATTCGGCAGTTGAATCAGTGGCGTACGCGCTATAATGGCGCCTTCCGAATTGAGGTCGACGGCGGCGTGGACGCGGAAAACACCGCCCAGTTGGCCCAGGCCGGGGCAAACACTTTCGTCGCCGGGACTTCGATCTTCCACACGCCCGATCCGGCAGCAGCTGTGCGGCAAATTCGTAAACTCGCAACCGAAGCCTTGAGTCAGCGGGTTTGAGAAAGCGTGTGAGGGGTCGATTCTTCATGAAAAACCGTGCTCTCCTGATTGCCGGAATCGCTTTTTCGCTCGCAGGGTCGACCTGCGCGACCGCCTACGGTCAGAGCAAACCTAAGATCACCAAGGTCAAGCCGACGCCCGAGAAGAAGAAGGACGATACCAAGGAATCGGCCGAACCCGATAAGGTTCTCTACGATCGGGCGATGCTCGCCGTCAAGCACGCCCGCTACACCGAGGGGCGTCTGGATTTTCAAACCCTGATCAACACCTACCCGGACAGCGAATATCTCGCCAAGGCGAAACTTGGCGTCGCCGATTCGTTCTACAAGGAAGGCGGCACGTCCAGCCTCACGCAGGCCATCGAGGAATACAAGAACTTCATCGTCTTTTTCCCGTTCCTAGACGAGGCCGCCTACGCGCAGATGCAGGTCGGCATGGCGCATTACAAACTCATGGAAAAGGCGGATCGCGACAGCAGCCACGCCGAGGCGGCCGAAGATGAATTCCGGGCATTTCTGCTGAAATACCCGCAGAGCCCGTACGTGCCTCAGGCCGAGCAGAGTCTGCGCAACGTGCAGGAAATTCTGGCCGACGGGGAGTTCGGGATCGCGAAGTTCTATTACGTAAAGAAGGACTATCGCGCTTCCGCGGCTCGTCTGGTCGAAGTTACCGGACGGTATCCGCTTTACAGCGGGAGCGACGAAGCGCTCTGGATGCTGGGAGACGTTTACCAGCGCGCCAGACAAGCTGTGAAAAACGAAGACGAAAAGAACCACTGGGCCGATCTTGCAGCCAAGTGTTACTCCCGCATCCTGCAGGACTATCCTTCATCGACTTTGGCTGCGAGCGCCAAAGAGCGCCTGAAGTCCATGAACCTGCCCATCCCTGCTCCCAATCCCGAAGCCGTCCAGCGGATGAAACAAGAGCAGCTCTACGCGAAACAGCACCACGAGCTGGCTCTGGTCAAGCTGCCAATGTCGATGGTCAAAAGCGGCCCCGACTTTTCCGCAGCCGCGCATAGCGGTTCGCCGAACCTGAATCCGCCCGACGACACCGTGTCTGCCATGGATGTCTTGCGTGAGGGCGCTGCTGGACCTTCTTTCTCGGTGCGTGCCGTGGGAGCTGATACGCCTGTCGCCGGCGGCGCGGGAACGGCTGACTCGGAGTCCGTTGTGACAGACTCTCCTGACGCGACGACTCCGGCGCCGGCCGCAACCGACCCGGCCGCTGCCGCGCCGGCCGCGACGACCGGTG
This sequence comes from Candidatus Acidiferrales bacterium, assembly GCA_036514055.1. Taxonomy (GTDB): domain Bacteria; phylum Acidobacteriota; class Terriglobia; order Acidiferrales; family UBA7541; genus Palsa-295. The sequence goes on along the minus strand of DATBXX010000062.1, from coordinate 5,039 downwards.
TACAGATCCTAGAAGCGCCCGGAGCGACCAGCACTGCGACTGCGGAGCCCGCCGCCGCACCGGCTGCGGGGCCTGCTGAGTCATCCTCTTCCACAACAAACCCGCCGGATGATCCGCCGGCGGCAGTGAATTCCGCAACGCCAAGTTCGTCTGCTACGCCCGCCCCCGGCGGTGGCGCAGCAGCTGTCGCGGGGACGTCAACGACTCCTGCGGCTCAAACAGCGTCGTCGCAGGCGGCGCCAGCAGCTGGATCGAAGGCTTCGGCTACGGGCACACCGGCAGCGGCCGATAAGAGCGATCCCAATACCGAATCCACCAGCAAGAAAAAGAAGGGGTTACACAAGCTGATTCCCTTTTAAACGCTGTTTACCCCCTGCTAACAACTGTAGCACGCCTGTACTTCGACTTCGTTGACGCTGCATTCCGGTAATGCTGCAATAGGTGTAGCCAGAGCAGGCGCAGTGCCGTGTGGGCGCGCCTCCAGGGGATTCCCAGTGCCCAAGATTTTGGTCGCCGACGACAACGCCAATATACAGAAAATGGTTGTGCTGGCGTTTGAGGAGCGCGGCATCCAGGTCGTGACCGTTGGCAACGGCGAAGCGGCCGTGCGCCGCATCCCCGATTTGAATCCTGACCTGGTCCTTGCGGATATTTTCATGCCGGTGCGCAACGGATACGAGGTCTGTGAATTTGTAAAGAAAGACGAGCGTTTTTCGCACGTCCCCGTGATTCTTCTGGTTGGCGCGTTTGATCCACTGGACGAAAAAGAGGCTCGGCGCGTGGGTGCAGACGGCGTCCTGAAAAAGCCTTTTGTTCCTCCCGATCCGCTGATCGCCATGGTCATGTCCGCCCTGGAAAAGAATCCCCGGGTTGCCGCCGAGATGGCCAAGGCGAGGGAAGCCAAGGAAGTGCTTCCGGAGCCCGTGCCGCAACTGGAGATTCCCGCAAGGGCCGAACCCAAGCCGCTGCCGGATTTCCCGGAGCCGACCGCCGAAGAAGCTGCGATGGTTTATGGCTTCGGGAAAGGCGTGCGGGCGCTCGATGACGAACCCACCACAGCCAAAGTTCCCGTCGCAGAAGTCGAGGATGAGGATGACGCCGATTTTGACGGTGCATCAACCTCGAGCGACTGGCGCCGCAACGCCATGGATTTCGAAGTCCCGGCAGAATCCGCGAACCAGCCAGCTTTTTCCTCTGACGACAATTTGGAACCGTCCACGTTCCCCTCAGAGAGCGAAGTTCCTCCGCGGCGGGTTCGCCCCCTAAGTCCTGTGGAAGAGTCCGATCCAATCGCGCAAGACCAGATTCCGGTGGCCGCATTTGCCGGGGCCGAAGATACCGAGTCTAGTGCCGAGCAATCCCGGGCTATCGAATCCACGGTCGAGGAATCTTCTTCAGCTGAACCTTTTAGCGAGCCGGCCCAGCTGCCTGTCGAGATACTCTCTGCGGAATCTGAAATCGAGCCGGTATCGCAGGTAGCGCCCGCGATTGCGTTGGAATCGAAATCCGAACCGGTTTCATCGGCTGCACACTGGATGGACGCTCTGGCGCCCACGCAATCAGAACATCCAAGCGGCGGGTGGATGAACTCGCTTGCCGAACAGCTGCCGGAAACCAGTTCGGTGTCATACCCTGCCGCGAGTCCTGTGGAGTCGCACGAACCAGCCTCCTTGCCCGCTGAATCGACTGAGTCGCGCGGCGAACCCGAGCCTGCCGCGGACGCTCCTGAGCCTCAGGATTCGCATCCGGTCTCGCACCCATTCCACCAGGAGCCATCTTTCACCGACACGCCTGTTCCGAGCGAGGCGCCGGAATCCTGGTTTGCGCCTGCTCCTTCCGTTTTCGAATCCGATCACGATCCGGTTTCCGAGCCCATCGCGGTGGCCAAGTCGGAGCCGGACCAAGGGCTTGAAATCGACCGGGTCGAAACCGAGTCGTCTTTTGCGCCACGCGACCCGGCGCTGGTCGAGTCGCCGGCGGTGCGCGTCACGCCCGAACCCCTGCTGGTGGATAGCGAGGAGTCGCATGGACCTTCCGAGTACGGCTCGCGCGCACAGCAAGTTTCTCCTTTGCACTCCTTCTTTGCCCCGGCGTCTGGAGACCCGGTAGTCGAAGAAGCGATCGGGCCAGAATCTTCGTCCTTTGCGCAGATGGAAGCGCCGATTCCGGAATTTGCCCCGGTGTCAGGCGATGCGAACGGCCGAATACCGACCGGCCCGCCGCCAAGCCGCGAAGCGCTGGCGGGGATTCCATTCTTGATGCCGCCGCCGGACTTTGGTCAGCCAACGCAGGAATCCGCATCAACGAACCCGGAAACGGTGGATGAGGTCGTGCGGAAGGTGCTTGCAAAGCTCGAACCTCAGATTCACGACCTGCTATCGCAGGGTGTGCTGAAACCTCTTATAGAAAACATCCTGCAAAGCGAGCTGGCGAAGAAGGAGAAGTAACGCTCAAACAACAAGCGCCCGCCTGAAGTCAGCGCCATCGGTTTTGTCGATCCAGGGACGGGTGCTTCCTTTGTCACAAGCGTCGCCAGATCTCGTAACCAGAAGCTAGCCTCGTCTCGCCGATTGACGCCCTGCGCGCCCGCCGCTTATCATGAATTGCTTCACCTCAGCAGGCAATTCAAGATCACAAGGATTTCATGGCCCAAGAAATTCCCAAGGCCTACGAGCCGCAGGAGATCGAAGAGCGCTGGGCCAAGGTCTGGTTTGAGCAGGAGCTTTTCCGCGCCGAAAATTCCGCCCCTGGACCCACGTTTTCGATCGCGATTCCGCCTCCCAACATCACCGGCACGATTCACATCGGCCATATGCTCGAGCACACGCAAATTGACATGCTCGTTCGCTGGCACCGCATGCGCGGTGATCGCACGTTGTGGCTGCCGGGCATGGATCACGCTGGAATTGCCACTCAGTTCGTCGTCGAACGCCAGCTTGCCAAGGAAAAAATTCGACGCCAGGACCTGGGCCGCGAGGAATTCGAGCGGCGCGTCTGGCAATGGAAGACCGAAAGCGGAGGCGCGATCAAGCAGCAGATGATTCGCCTGGGCGCTTCCTGCGATTGGACGCGGGAACGTTTCACTCTCGAGCCGGCGCTCTATCGCGCCGTGATTGAAGCTTTCTTGAGACTCTATCGCGAAGGGCTGATCTATCGCGGCCGCTACATCGTCAACTGGTGCCCTCGTTGCCAGACTGCCATCAGCGACCTGGAAGTCGTTCATGTGGAGCGCCCCGGCAAACTCTGGCACCTGCGCTATCCCGTTGTCGGATCAAAGGGCGCCGCTCAAGAGTATCTGGTCGTTGCCACCACGCGGCCGGAAACAATGCTTGGCGATACGGCCGTTGCCGTGCATCCAGAAGACGAGCGCTACCAGCGTTTCATTGGCAAAAGCGTGATGCTACCGCTGATGAACCGCGAAATTCCTGTGATTGCGGACACCTATGTTGACCGCGAATTCGGCACCGGCGTGGTCAAGATTACTCCGGCGCACGACCCGAACGATTTCGAGGTGGGCAAGCACCACAACCTTCCCGAAATTGACGTGATGACCAACGACGCGCACATGAGCGCGGCGGCCGGCAAGTACGCTGGGCTGGACCGCTTCGAGGCGCGCGCACGCGTCGTCAGCGACCTTGAGGCGCTCGGCCTGCTCGAACGCATTGAGGAAATCAAGCATGCCGTCGGCGTCTGCGACCGCTGCAAATCCGAAGTCGAGCCGCGCATATCGACACAATGGTTCATGAACATGAAGCCGCTGGCGGAGCCGGCAAAGGAGGCCGTTCGGGGCAACCTGATCGAGGTCGTCCCCGCGAACCAGCGCACCATTCTGCTGAACTGGCTCGAGAACATCCGGGACTGGTGCATCTCGCGCCAGCTCTGGTGGGGCCATCGCATACCCATCTGGCATTGCGCCGATTGCAAGGAGATGGTCCCGGCGACAGATTCGCGCGTCGAACTTTTCCAAGGCCACGCCCGCGCCGCTGGCATCCCCACCAAGTGCCCGAAGTGCGGCGCTTCAAAACTCACGCAGGATACCGACGTGCTTGACACATGGTTCAGCTCGTCTCTGTGGCCGTTCTCCACGCTGGGCTGGCCGGACGATACGGCCGACCTGCGAGCGTTCTACCCCACGAGCCTGCTGATTAGTGGTTACGACATCCTGTTTTTCTGGGACGTCCGCATGATCATGATGGGTCTGCATCTCACCGGGGGCGCGACCGCACAACAGCGCGTTCCCTTCAAACGCCTCTATCTGCACTCCCTGGTGCGCAATGCCGATGGCGCCAAGATGTCCAAGACAAAAGGAACCGGGGTTGACCCGCTGCATTTAACGCAGAAATACGGCACCGACGCGTTGCGGTACATGCTCGCAAGTATGTCTGCGCCCGGCACGGACATCGTCCTGAGCGACGACCGCATCCTCGGCGCTCGCTCTTTCGCGAACAAAATCTGGAATGCCGCGCGATTTCTTTTCATGAACCTGGAAAAAGTCGAAGCCAGCGGTCTCACGCTCGAGGAGCTTGCCGCTCCGGAAATCCGTGCGAAAGCTCCGTACCCCGTGAAGGGCGAAGGTGCACTGGCGCACCGATGGATTTTCTCGCGCCTCGCTGCCGTCGTGGCACAAGTCAACGACTCGCTGGAAGACTTCCGTTTTCACGAAGCCTGCCAGACGAGCTACCAGTTCTTCTGGGGAGACTTCTGCGACTGGTATATCGAATGGGTCAAGCCCCAACTGGCAGAGACCGACCGCGAAATCGCGCTCCCCGCCTGGCGCAATATATTTGCCGCGCTCGATGTCGCTCTGCGCCTTCTCCACCCGGTGATGCCCTTCCTGACCGAAGAGCTCTGGCACAAGCTGCCGCAACTGGCGGGTGCGCGCTCGATTGCGCTGGACAGATTCCCCGAGCCGCTCTCCCGTTGGGCGGACGCTGGTTCCGACGACGCCATGGCAAGGCTGCAAGAGATCGTGATCGCCGCGCGCAACATTCGGGCAGAAATGAAGCTCGATCCGAAGCGAAAAGTCGCGGCGGAATTTT
>DATBXX010000061.1:0-81450 GCA_036514055.1 Candidatus Acidiferrales bacterium | reverse complement strand
AGCCGGAGTGGCCGCCGGAGACGAACTATTCTGGGCGCGCGCGACGGTCGGTGCGCCCGCCGCCAGCAGCACGGCAGCCAGAAAGGTAAGGGGCCGGTGGCTCATAAAGCCTCCTTGGACGGGGGACTTGGACTACTTCTATTGAACACCCGAAGGCAGGCGGGAGTTACGGATCTTCGCTGAAGGTTTTCCCACTCGACAACTCGTTTTGCACGATCTGCAGGGCCTGGCTGGGCGGGCCGACGCGGCGGTAATGGCTTACCTCGATGATCTGGTGCTGGTCGAATGAAAACAGAAATTTCCGGCCGGCGAAATCGTACTGGTAATGCGTCGGCAGCCAGATGCCCGGCGCCATCTCGGCTTGATCCATTGAGACGACACTGCCGCGATAGAGCTTCCCCAGAATGCCCCCGCCAAAGGATATGTCGCTAGTGACGTGGGCTTCTGCATGAACGATCTGGATTGTCTGGCGATCCACCCAGAGCTTTGCGGTGGTATGCGCGAAGGCATCCTGGAACATCGATCGGGGCTGGAAATTCGGGTTCGGATCAAGCGCAATCACATCGCACAGTCGACCATTCCATGTTGCGCGCTCCACCCATTTAGCCGTATAGGCCTCGCTTGCCGCGTCGACAAACTGCGCTCGCTCATGCATGCGCTTCTGGAATTTGGCGTCGGCTGCTTTTGCCCGAGGATCGTCGGGATTCGCCATTGTTTTGAGCACGGATTCCAAGGTCTCGAGCTGGCTCCTGTAGGCGGACGCATCCAGGGGTTTTCCCTGTTCGTGGAGCAGGATCTTCGTATTGCCCATGCCGGTCGGCACGACGCGATAGGTCTTGTCATCAATCGTTCGCGGGTTTGCGCCGCCGGTGCGGTCCGTATGCCGCTCGATGCGGTCATAGAGCTCGAGCGCGTCGTCGTCCCCGTGCTGATTCGCCAGCAGCTTCTGCGTGCGGGCGCGGAGTTCTTCATCCGACAGTGGCTGCGAATCCGCCCAAGGGCCCGCTTGCGGCTGTGCCCGCGATGGCGCGGCCACATGCGGCGCGGCGGCCGCCACCAGTCCCGCGATAGCGAGCGCGGCGATCAGAATCAGGACTGGGGAGCGTCTGGAAATCCTCATTGTTTCCCTTCGTGGGATTCGCGCCGCCTGCCGCCGGTTGTCAGGCTTTCTACATTGTATCGTTTCACCCAGCTATTTTGATGCTGCCGGAGCAGGATTGACTTTCGGAGGAATGACAACCGGACTCCGCGGATCGAGTCTTGATTCGCCGTTCGCGCCGAAGACATAGGGGTAGCCAGCGGGATCTGCGGGGATGCCGCGCAGAAGCCCGGCATCCTGTAGTTCACCGGCTGAGGCGGGAAAGCGGCCGAAGCGTTTCCTGTATACCTGGGCGAGTGCGTCGAGCTGCTCCTCATCCTCCTGCGCACGAAGCCCGAGCAACATCTGTTGGGCTTTTTCGCGAACAATCTTGTCTTGCGAGGATTCGTATATCTGCGACCAGATCATGCGCGACGTTTCCAGCGACCCGCCCTTTTCCAGTACGCGGGCGGCCATCATCTTGAGCCACGGGGGGGCGTTCGGATTCCTGCTCCCTTGCAAGTAGGCCGCCGCGGCGCTGGGATAGTCGCTCATCCGCCAGTAATAGAGAAACCCGAGATCGCCGTCGAGATACCAATCATCGGGATTGGCGGCGATCCCGCGCTTTACCAGTTCGATCGCCAGGTCCGGGCGCCCTGCACCGGCCGGAGGCGGCTCGGAAAGGAAGATGGCGCCGAACCGGTAAGCGATGGTCAGTTTTGCATCAAGCGTCGTGGTGATATCGAGCAGCGGCCACAACAGGTCGAACTTCGCGCCTGGCACCCCGGCGCGGGTGCCGTAATACTGCACCGCGCGCGTCCAGTAAATGTCTGCGAGCAGCGAATTGTAGCCGAGGCTCATCTCCCGGAGCGCAGATCCGGAGGGCAGCAGCAGTTGGTCGTCCTCTGACGTGGGCGCGAGGGTCCGGGCGTCCATCTTCATTTGCAAGGTCGCAATCGCGAGCCATAGCAGCGGGACGCCGATGGCGGCGATCCACAACCCACGGGTTTTACCGGGGTGGCTCATTTCAGGTTGCGGCGGGAAAACACAGCCGATGCGGCGAGCAGAAGCAGGGCGACGTAGAGAGCGGCATACAACGTGTTCTGCCCCAAGAGCGAGAAGGGAATCGCACCTCCGTGCGCTGCCGTGGCAATCGCATTGAAATTGTGAAAATTCGGGAGCAGATAATACAGGGTGCGCGTGAGGACCAGCAGGGCAGGATTCCGGGTGAAGTCGCCGACGGTACGAAGTTCATTCGAAAATAGGCCGGCAATGTAAATTGCCAGCGTATACAGGGTCGAAAGCATCGGACTCGAAAAGCAGGAAAAAAACAGCGCCAGCGCGGTCACCAGCGCAAACTCGAGCAGGATAAAATAGATTGCGCCCAGGATGGATAGGTCCGAGCGCTCCCAGCGCCGTCCGACGTAGAACAGCGCGGCAGCCAGGCCCAGGGTCATGAACGCGGTGTTCACCGCGAGCGTGAGCAGCAAGCCCGCATATTTTCCCACCAAAAATTCCCACCGGCGGATGGGTTTCGAAAGCAGACTATAGAGCGTCCGCTTTTCGATCTCCTTGTAGACGAGTCCGACGCCGATGAAGATCGACATGACCAGCCCGAAAATCGAAATTGCCGTAAGCCCCAGATTAATGATCACCAGTCGCTCGATCCCGATCGAAATCTCCCCAACCAGGATCGCCGCGCCGATCATGATCAGCGCGAACAGCACAAGGTTGTAGAGCACCCGGTCGCGCACCGCCTCGCGGAAGGTATTGATGGCCACCGGCGTCACCGTCGCGCTCATCGCGAGATCTCCTCGAGGCCTCGGGAAGCTGCCTGGCCCCCGACCAGACGGAAAAAATATTCCTCAAGCGTCGGGTGCACCGGCGACACCGACAGGATCCGCGCCTGGGCGCCTCGCAGCTGTTCAAGCGCGCCATAGAGATTTTCTTCAGCGACTTCCACGCGGCAGCGCCCTCCGATTCGCGTGGCATGCTCGGCAAGCCCGGCCGGTAACGCGCGTCCCTCGCGCGCCTCGAACAGGATTTCCATCGCCGGCGCCTGGATGGCGACAACGGCTCCCGGTGCACCCACTCCCTGCAGCTTGCCGCCTGCCAGTACCGCCACGCGGTCGCAAAGCATCTCCGCGTCCGATAGGATGTGCGTTGAGAAAAATACGGTTCGCCCCTGTTCCTTGAGCGCTTGAATGATGTCGCGCACTTCGCGGCGTCCCACCGGGTCAAGACCGGACATGGGCTCGTCCAGAATCACGACCGGAGGATCGTGCAGGATGGCCTGTGCGATTCCTACGCGCTGCAGCATTCCTTTGGAGAATTTCCGGAGTTGTATATCGGCTGCGGGTGCAAGGCCCACGCGCGCGAGAAATCCTCCGACGCGCTCGCGGCGTTCTCGGGCGCTGTAATTTGAAAAGCGCGCGTAGTAATCAAGCAATTCGCGCGCCGTCAGATAGTCGTAGAAATAAGGCTGCTCGGGAAGATAGCCGATCTCGCGGTGCATCGCGACGTCATCTATCGCGCGCCCGCGAATGCGCGCTGTTCCGCTGGTCGGAAAGATCAGACCCATCAGCAGCTTCATCGTCGTCGTCTTTCCGGCGCCGTTCGGTCCCAGGAAGCCAAACACTTCTCCCTCCTCAACTTGGAAGGAAAGATTGTCGAGTGATCGACGCATACGCTTGCGCCAGAAGCCGACGGGAAAATCCATGGTGAGTGCTAGGATTTCAATAGCAGGCGTACTCATGCCATTCATTATTCATTTTTTTTCCCGCCCTGCGCTGCTGTCAATTCCGGCTGTGCTTTGAATGCCACATGGTCCGGAAATTCGGTTGTAGTGGAAGTTCGGCGGTCACACCACTACCAGTAGACGACTTCGACACGCGCAACCAGATATTTTGTGGTCGCGCGCGGTTTTCCTCTTGACAAGTTTTCCACAACCCACGATACTTCGCTCCCAGACTCGGCAATAAAACCGTGACCTGGTCGTCTGCTGCAGCGCCGGCGGCCTCCTCGGGATAAGCCAGACCGGGTTCAACCGAATAGACTGAGGGATGCGCCTTACCCCTGACCGCGCCTCAGCATTTTGCGCGGCTTAGCTGCGCTTTTCTCGTTTTTCGGTTCTGGGCGAATTTATTTCAGGGGTCGAAGCGGCGGCCGGCTTTACTGGCCAAGTTCCCTTCATTCCCGTGTATCGCTGATACACGCAAAAAAAACTAGGGCCCGGTCGGGAGTATAATGAAGCAAGCGACCCTCCCGCTGGTGCCCGGAGCATACTGTTCGGCGGAACGACTGCCGGCGCGGAGGCAGACGATGGCAGAAACACGGATGGCCTTGAACTCAAATCTCCAAACGGAACAGACCGCTCGGCGCACGACCGGGCTGGAATTTCCGCGAAGGTTCACCGACGGGAAGCTGCATCCTTTTGACGCGGTCGAATGGGAGCGCCGCACCGCGTTGATCGGCAACGACAAGGGACAGGTCATTTTTCGCCAGGAGAATGTCGAAGTTCCCAAGTCTTGGTCGCAGACGGCGACCAACATCGTCACCTCGAAATACTTCCACGGAAAGCCGAATTCTCCGGAACGCGAGACATCGGTCCGGCAACTGATCAGCCGTGTGGCCGACACCATAGTCCGCTGGGGCACCGAAGGCGGCTATTTCGCCGGTGCCGAATCCAAACAGGCGTTTCACGATGAGCTGACCCACCTGCTGGTCGAGCAGAAGATGGCTTTCAATTCTCCGGTGTGGTTCAACGTCGGCGTCCAGGCCAGGCCGCAGTGCTCGGCGTGCTTCATCAACTCCGTCCAGGACAATATGGACTCGATCATGAACCTGGCCAAGACCGAGGGCATGCTTTTTAAGTGGGGTTCCGGCACGGGAACGAATTTCTCTTCTCTGCGCGGCAGCCGCGAATCTCTTTCAGGCGGCGGGATCGCCTCCGGGCCGGTCAGCTTCATGAAGGGATTCGATGCCTTTGCCGGGGTGATCAAGAGCGGAGGGAAGACTCGCCGGGCCGCCAAGATGGTGATCCTTAACGTGGATCACCCGGACATCATGGAGTTCATCGAAAGCAAGACAAAGGAAGAGCGCAAGGCGCACGTTTTGATCGAGCAGGGCTACAACTCTTCGATTGACGGCGAGGCCTATAGCTCGGTTTTCTTTCAGAACGCGAATCATTCGATCCGCGTCACCGATGACTTCATGCGCGCCGCCGAGGAGGATCGCGATTGGTGGACGCGCAACGTCAACGACGGCGAGCCGGCGGATCGCTACCGCGCCAAGGAATTGTTGAAGAAGATCTCCGAATCGGCCTGGCAATGCGGCGATCCGGGCATGCAGTACGATACGACGGTCAACCGCTGGCACACGTGCAAGGCCACAGACCGCATCAACGCCTCGAATCCGTGCTCGGAGTACATGTTTCTGGATGACACGGCCTGCAACCTTGCTTCGCTCAATCTTCTGAAATTCCTGGGGCCCAATGGCCAGTTCGACAGCGAGGGATTCCGTCACGCCGTGGACATCACCATCACGGCGCAGGAGATTCTGGTCGACAACGCCAGCTATCCGACGGAAAAAATCGGACGCAACTCGCACGACTATCGCCCGCTGGGCATCGGCTACGCCAACCTCGGCGCCCTGCTGATGTCCCTTGCACTGCCGTATGACTCCGATGCCGGCCGCGATTTCTGCGGCGCGATCACGGCACTGATGACCGGTGAGTCCTACGCGCAGTCAGCGCGTGTTGCCGAGCGCATGGGGCCGTTTGGCGGCTATCCGCGCAACCGCGAAGCGATGCTCGACGTGATCCGCATGCACCGCGATTCGCTTCGGCCGATCAAGGAAGAACACGTTCAACCGTCTCTGCTGCACGCGGCGCAGCAATCCTGGGATGCCGCGCTCGAACTGGGAGAGAAATTTGGCTACAAGAATTCCCAGGTTTCTGTCCTTGCTCCCACCGGCACCATCGGCTTCATGATGGATTGCGACACCACCGGCATCGAGCCCGATCTTGCGCTGGTCAAGCAGAAGCGGCTGGTTGGTGGCGGCGTCATTAAAATCGTGAACAATACCGTTCCGCAGGCGCTGATGAGGCTCGGCTACGCACCGGAGGACGTTGCCCAGATCGTGGACTACATTGACGCCCAGGCCAAAATCGAAGGTGCGCCGGGTCTGAAGCCCGAACACCTCCCGGTATTCGACTGCTCGCTGTCGCCGATGGGCGGGGGCCGCTCGATTGCCTGGCGCGGCCACCTGCGCATGATGGCGGCGGCGCAGCCGTTCCTTTCCGGCGCCATCAGCAAGACGATCAACATGCCGGAGGAATCGACGGTCGAAGACATCATGGAGGCCTACATCGAGTCCTGGAAGTTCGGGCTGAAGGCCGTGGCCATCTATCGCGACAATTCCAAGCGCTCCCAGCCTCTGTCCGCTGCCGGCAAAAAAGAGGACGAGAAAGCTGCCGCAGTTCCTCCCGCCGCTCAGCTTTCACCGGCCACGGCCCCCGCCCCTACCCCGGCCGAAGCCCGGGCTCCGCAACAGCAGGATCTGTTCCCCGGCACCAAGCGCCGGAAGCTGCCGTCGGAACGCAACTCGATCACGCACAAATTCTCCGTGGGCGGGCATGAGGGCTACATCACTGTGGGCATGTACGCCGATGGCCAGCCAGGGGAAATCTTCATCAAGATGGCCAAGGAAGGCTCGACGCTTTCCGGCATCATGGATGCTTTTGCGTTGTCGGTATCGATTTCGCTTCAGTATGGCGTTCCGCTGCGCGCTCTGGTGGACAAGTTCGTCAACTCGCGCTTCGAACCTTCCGGCTATACCGGCAATCCCAAAATCCGGTACGCGAAATCGGTGGTGGACTACATCGGGCGGTGGCTTGGTGCGAAGTTCATCTCGACGGACTATTTCGATAACGACGCCCCATTGGAACACGCTGAACCCGCAGCGATAGCCGTTGTGGCCTCGACTCCGGAAGCCTCGGCTCAGGTGCCGGCTGCTGTGAAGACAGGTGAAGCCGAGACCACCACACGCCCGCGCGCCGCAGCCGAAGACGCTCCCTACTGCTCGGAGTGCGGCATGCTCATGACTCCCAACGGGAGTTGCTATAAGTGCGCCAACTGCGGCTCCACCTCGGGCTGCAGCTAGCGACAGTCAGAAATCGGCAGGTAGCTCAAAGGGCGCTCGCCTCGACGGGCGCCCTTTTCAGTTTCTGAAGGTCTGCTAGGTGGCAGGATCGCTGCGGACAAAAAAAGGGGGCCCACCCGGGCCCCCGTTTGCTCCATCCCCAAGATTCCGGTTTCGGCGCGGCGAAACCGGCCCACCCCGGGATAAGAGACAGCCGGGCGGATAATGTGCACGCGCAATGCCACCCCGTCTTGCATTTCCAATCACGGTTATCTTATTGTCCGGAAATGGGTTAAACGAGCGATGGATTGGACCAGCTCGGCGCACTGTATAATGAATCCAGTTTATGAAAAGTTGCCGCCTGGAATTCTACATTCTTTGGAAGAATCGATCCTTGTTATCGGCGTGATAACCCGCGGCTATCGCCTCGCGTGCAGCGTGGGGCGGCTGTCAGAACTCGACTGAAGTGAGCGTACACGGTTTACGCGCCGATCGCCGAACGCAGTGCCGAAGCCAGCTTCTCGGTCCAGCGCAGGACGTCTTGTTCGCGTTCGGCTTCGACCATCACGCGGGCGAGCGCCTCGGTGCCTGAATAGCGCAGCACGACGCGCCCCGATCTCCCTAGCACCGTTTCGGCTTCCTTCAGTTGGCGAAACACCTCGGGCAGCGACTCAAGCGGTGGCTTTGACCGCACGGGCACGTTCACGATTTTCTGCGGAAAGATTTTCAAATCCGCCACCAGCGAATCCAGTGGCCCGGCAATGGAAACCAGCGATGCCATTTTCACCGCGGTCAGCATTCCGTCGCCGGTCGTGGCATCGTCGAGAAACAGGATGTGTCCGGATTGCTCGCCGCCCAGGTTCGCTCCGTCGCGACGCATTTCCTCCAGAACATAGCGGTCGCCCACGTCGGTACGCGTCAGTTTCAGTCCGGAGGTCTCAAGTGCGCGTTCCAGACCCAGATTCGCCATCGTGGTGCCCACGATCGCGTCGCCTTTCAGCTTGCCCTTGGATTTCATGTAGCGCCCGGCGGCCAGAAGCACTCCGTCGCCATTCACGAGCACGCCCGAGGCGGTCGCAAAAATGGCGCGGTCCGCATCGCCGTCAAACGCTACGCCCAGCGCCGCACCTGCTTCGAGCACCCCGTTCTGCATGCTTTCCGGGTGAAGCGAACCGCACTCCTTGTTGATGTTTCGCCCATCCGGTGTGTTGTGAATCGCGGTAACCTTCGCGCCCAGGGACCGAAAAAGCTGCGGCCCCAGCTCGCTTGCCGCCCCGTTGGCGCAGTCAAGCACCACCTTCATCCCGGCGAGCTTTGCGCCGGGCAGCACGGCCTCGCGCAGGCCCGCGAGGTAGTCTTGGTGCAGCTTTTCGTCGCCGTGGTGATCGATTTCGGCTCGGTTGACCGTGCCGTGTCCCCTGCTTGCGGCCGATTTTGACGAAAGGATCACGCTTTCGATTTCTGCCTCCGCCGCATCGGGAAATTTCATGCCCGATGCGGAGATCAGTTTCACGCCGTTGTCCTGATACGGGTTGTGCGAAGCGGAAATCACCACGCCCGCAGAAAACCCCTCGCGGCTTACCAGCCAGGCCACTCCCGGCGTAGTGAGCACGCCGGCCGGAACGGCCTCGGCACCGGAGGCGCCCAGCCCCAGCGCGATCTGGGCGGCAATGTGCGGGCCGGATTCGCGCGTATCCCGTCCGATCAAGACCCGCGCCCGGGCACCCTGGTTCAGCCCGTGCGCCAACAGGTATTGTCCGAGCGCAAATCCCACGCGTTCCAGCGTCTCGTTATCCAGCGGATACGTACCCGGAACTCCGCGAATGCCGTCGGTGCCAAAAAGTTGTTTTGCCATGTAGGTGGAATCAAGCGCCACCAGCGCGCGTGCAGCCGATTTTAGCACCGAGAAAGTTCGCAGCACCCCAGCGCCTGTCGAGTCCAGTCGAAAGCGTTACCATCGCGACCACTCTCGGTCTGGCGCGTGCCTGGCGCGGCGGCAGCTGTGATATCGTACGCCCATGCCTGTTGAGGAAACCAAGGTCGTCTCCAATAGCTCGGTCAGCTCGCGGATCATTGCCGCCGGAATCGTGATTGCTTTCTGCTACTGGGCCTCGACCGTGCTTGTCACTCTGCTTGTCGCCGTGCTGATGGCATATTTTCTGGATCCGGTTGTCACCTGGCTTGAGAGCCTGCACATTCCGCGCGCCCTCGGTGCCCTGATCGTCGTGCTGGTCACGGTCGGAATGTTGTGTGTGATGGGGTACTCGCTGATTGATCGCGCCGATCAATTCGGCGCCGATTGGCCGAAGTATCGCGAACCCATGCGCGCCGCGACGCAGGCGATCGAAAACAGGATGGAAACTGTCGAAAATCACGTTTCGGAAATCGAGCCCGCGGCCCGCGCCGGCGAACGAGTGGTCACGGTTGGAGAATCGCACACGGTGCGCGATGCGCTGGTCGGTCGCCTGAATTCGCTGTACTCGTTTGTGCTGGCCGCGACCTTCATTCCCTTTCTCCTGTTTTTCATGCTCGCTGCAAAGCGCCAGGTCTGGCATGCAACGATGCAGCTTTTCGCGCCGGGCGAGCGGACACAGGTCCGGGACGCCCTGGCCGACGTCACGCAGGTGCTCCGCAGTTACCTGATGGGAACAGCGCTGGTCGGCTTGATTCTGATCATCGCCAGTTGGCTTTTCTTTTGGGGGCTGGGGCTGGACTTTCCGTTCCTCACCGGCTTGGTGTCCGGGATTTGCAATCTGGTCCCCTACCTCGGCGTCATTATGTCCTGGATCCCGCCGCTGCTGGTTGGACTCAAGCAGTACCACACGGTCGGGCCCTTCGTAGGCATCTTCGCAATGCTGACCTTCTTCCATATCGTCACGGCCAACCTGTTAATCCCTGCACTGGTGGGCTGGCGCGTACGTTTGAACGCACTGGCGCTGACGATTTCGCTGCTGTTCTGGGGCTGGATGTGGGGCGCCATGGGTCTGATTCTGGCAATTCCCATCACCGCGGTCCTGAAGGTGGTCTGCGACCACGTGGAAAGTCTGCATCCGGTCGGGCGCTGGCTGAGCGCCTAGCAAACACCGCTATCTTTCGCCGTGCAGCCGTGTGAGTGTTTGCTCAAGCGATTCCCCGTCGCGCAATTCCTGAAACATTCGTATCGCTGCGATCCCGGCGGCGCCCGCGCGCACGCATTCGGCCGCGTTTTGCTCATTCACGCCGCCAATCGCGATCACCGGAATGCGTACGGCGCCGCACACCTGGGCCAGCCTCTGGGTACCCAGCGGCGGTCCATAGGATCTCTTCGAAGGCGTATCAAACACCGGCCCGAAGTAGACGTAGCTTGCTCCGGCATCCTCGGCCTCGCATGCTTCTTCCCTGCGATGGCAAGAAACTCCGATACGGAATCCAGCCGGGGGGTTCGTCTTTCGGAGCCAGCGAACCGCTTCGCGCGCCGGCACCGAAGCACGCCCCAGATGGACGCCTGCGGCGCCGGCCGCCAGCGCCACGTCGAGGCGATCGTTCACCAGGACGCGCGCCTCGGTCGCAGGCCCACCGACTGCCGCGCTGGCAAGCGTTAGAAGTTCCCGTGCCGGCATGTCCTGCTCGCGGAGCTGCACCCAATCGACGCCCGAGGTCTGCGCCCTGCGAATTTTCCCAAGCAAGCTTCTGACCGGGTCGGCGGCGCCGAGCGCTTTCCGGTCGGTGACGTAGCAGAGGATCGGTTTCACAGATGGCTTCTCAGGTGCGGCTAGCGGCCGGGGCGGTGCGGTGGCGAAAAGCTTCAAGCGACAGCAGCACGTTCATGAATCCCAGCCCGGAAATCGCCCCACGCAAATAGGAACTCTTCAGGAAAATTGCCAGCGCGGGATACTGGAACAGAAAATAGTTAGTTTCCCAGATGTCCGACCAGGGCACGAGAATCAGCGCCAGCCCGAGCACGAGCCAGAGCAACAGGATGGGGATGCGCGCGATCCGGCTCATCGTCGAGTTACGATTATGGGAGATTGTCGTCGGAGTCGCAACAGGCAGTCCTTGCAGGCATCGCCGCGAGCTCCTCAAACGCTTACCCGGAAGGTTTGTTTTGCTCGCCGGAATACAAGGACACCCAGAATCGCTTGCAAGGTGCTTGAAGGATTCCTGAGTTCAGCTCTAGTGTTTCTGCAGGGTGGCGATGCGGTCGGCAACGTCGCGGTAATCAATGTTCATCGCATAGACCTGGCGGAAGCTATCGAGCGCGGCGTTGGCTTCGCCGGCCATATCGAGCGCCATGCCCATGTCGTAGCGCAACGCGAGAACCGCTTCCTGATCGAGCCCCGGCACGTCGAGCGCGCGTTGATACCACAGCGAGGCGATCTTCGGTTCGCCCTTGTCCATAAACGACACCGCGAGCAGCGTCGCGCAATTCATGGAGTAGCGGAACGGCTTGCCCTTCTGCACCGCCTTGGCCACTTTTTGGAATTCACCGATGGCTTCGTCAAGCAGACCCATCTCGCGATAGGCGATCCCGAGATTGTAGTGCGTCTCAAGATCTTCTTCCTCATCGTCCATCTCACCCAGTTCATTGCGAAAGTCCTGAAACACTTCGGCAAGTTCGTTCAGGCTTTCCGCGGTTGCTTCAGGAATCGGTTCAGACGCGACGGGCGGCGTAGCCGCTGCCGCAACCGGCACAGGCTGAGCGGGTGTATAGACCGTTTTCGGCTCAGCGGCGGGCGTATCCATGTCTTCCACTTCTGAAGCCAGCTCGCTCAGGAAGTCTTCGGTGGTTGCCGCGCCGTTCTTGCCGTTGGCCCGGGTCGGTTCGGGCGTCAATTCCAGTTCGAACTCGATGTTTGCTGCCGGTGCCTGCTCGACGGGCTCCTGCTCGATAATCTCGATCAAGGGCTCTGCCACTGCTTCCTCGGTTACCTCAAGGGGCACTTCAGCCGTCTCGATTACCTCGCTCGGTTCGGTGATCTCGATGGCTTCGGGGATAATCGTCGCTTCCGGAATTTCAACCGAAGCTTCGATCGGCGCAAACTCGACTGGCGCCACCTCGTCGGAGGGAACTTCAATCTCGATGCGCTCTTCTTCCAGAGCCGGTTCGGCCTCGACCGGTTCTGGAGTCGGCGCGACTTCCTGCGGAACCACGGCCTCCGGCCCGGCCACCTCTTGCACCATAGCTTCCCATTCGTCTGAGAGGTCCACCTCTTCGCTCGGGGCTGACGCAGCAACAGGTTGCGCTGGGATCGGGACGGCGGCCACGGGCGCCTCGGGCGGCGCTACGGCTGGGAAGGAATTCGCTGCGGCGGTTGGCTCCGGTTCAAACGTCGCCAGCGGGATTTCGAATTCCACCGGTGCCTGCTGTGCCTGAGTGACCGGTGCGGCGTCAATTGTCGCAGGTTCGGCTGGCGCAATGACCGCCGTGGGACCGGCAGCGGGTGTCGGCACCTGCTCAGGTGTCGCCTGGGCGGCCGGCAATTGCTGGGCTTCAATTCCCGCCACTTTCTGAAATCTCTGGCGAAGCTCGGCGAAGCGCTCGGTATTAACCGTGTCCATGCGCTCGCGATGGATCTGCTCAAGCTGCGCGGCCAGCTCTGCGGTGCGCCGCTCGTTGCCCGCACCCAGATAAAGATCCAGCAAGCGCTCGAGCGTGGGCGTGTGCTGGGGCGCACGCTGCAACACGTTTTCAAGCAGATGCGTGGCCTTCTGGGTCAGACCGTAGCTCGAGAACAGGTCCACATCGGTCAGCGCCTGGGAAATGTAACGTTGCGTCTCTTCATCAAATCCTTCGTCGCTTGCCCGCACCGGAGTCTCCGGCACGGCGGTCTCGATGAGCATTGCCTCCGCCGAACCCTCTTCGGCCGGTGCTTCGTCCCGCAGGGTCAGCTCCGCCATCGTTTCCGGCACGCTCGGTGCCACCGCCTCAACCGGGGAACCCGTGCCGCCGGTGCGGAGTTGTTCCAGGCGCGCGACCAACCGTTCGTCGCCTTTGTTGCGTTCGATCATCTCCTTCATCAGGTGTTCGGCCCGCGCCTGGTCTCCCGTTGCGGCGTAGGCGTCCACCAACTTGCTGAGCGCGGCGTTCAGGTGGAACGGGTCGCTCGTGGTTCGGCTGAAATCGGCGAGCATTTCGAGCGCTTCGGTGTTTGCGGGCAGATTTTCGGTGGCGCTCGACAGCAGCTTCAAGAATCGATCCTGATCGCTTGACTCGACCATCGGATCCCGGAGTTCGCGGAGCAGGGGAAGGGCGTTTTCGGCTTGCCCGCCCTCGATAAACGCCTCGGCCACCGTCTGGAGCGGCCGGGAATGGGCGCTTCCGCGGAGCAGTTGTGTGCGCGCGCGTGCCGCAGCCTTGTCGAGGTGGCCGGACTTGATCTCGAGCGCCAGCAGCAGGTCCGTCACCTCGCCCCCAGCGTCTGCCTCGGGATGACCTTCCAGGATCGCGACGGCTTGATCGTCCTTCTGGCCAGAAGCAAGAATTTTTGCCTTCAGAAGAAGCGCAGGCGCGCTCGCCGCGTCCACTCCCAGGGCCCGCTCGATCAGTTTCTCCGCTTCCTCGCCCTCGCCCCTGTCAAACAGCCTTTGCGCGTAACCAAGATAGGTCTGGGCCGCCTCTTTTTTCTGGCCCATCACGTTGTACAGCTCTGCCAGCCGCAGTTGAACGCGCGGATTGTCAGGCTCCACCTCAAGCAAGCGGTTCAGCACCTCGACGGCCTTCGGCGCGCGGTTGGCCTTCAGATGCACTTCGGCGATCTGCAGGAAAAGCGGACGCGCTTCGCTGAGCACTCCCTGTTGCACGTAGAGATCGGCAAGCCGCTCAAGCGGCGCGAGCTCCGCCGGCGCGAGTTTGGCGATTTTCTTGTAAATGGCGATGGCCTTGCTGTTGAACCCGTCGTTGAGATAAACCTGCGCGAGCCTCTCGAAATATTCGATGGCCTGCGGCATATCCCCCTGGCGGGCGAACAGATCGCCCACGGTCATTAACGTGGCTTGATCCTTGGGATCCTGCCGGAGAATTTGCTGATATTCGGCGATGGCCTGGGCGACCTTGCCCTGATTGAGGAATTTCAGTGCGCTCTCGAGCGCCTTGTTTTTATTGAAAGCCATCGATGGTCCTGCGTTCCCTTGGCCGCGCCTATCCCAGCCCGTGTGCCCGACGAGCAAGGTCGGCTCACGTGAAAGGTTAGCACGCGCGGAAAAGCAGGGTCTAGGAAGCCCCGCGAGGATGGTGCCGAAGGGGATAACAGCGTGAGGGTATCGGCAGTACCCCGGTACTAGTCGGGCCGCGAAGGCGGCGAAAGTCGATTTTCGGCTTACGCCGTGGGCGGGTTGCGGAAAGCCCCGCCAGCCTTACATCTTTACTTCGCTGATCTGCACGATGGGCTGGATGTTCGTGTAGTTCGGAAGGTCCCCCATGATGGCCGGCGCATGTGCTCCGAACGCGGTCTGGAAGGCTTCGACGGTGTCAAACGTCAGGTGACACATCGTAACGTAGGCCATCGGAGCGCCCGGCGTCCCCCCTGCCAACCCCTGTTCCACGGCGACATTTTTCAGCGCCGGCCCGACTTTCTGACGAACCATCGGGATGTGCTTCTCCAAATAATACTTCATATCGAATTTGCTTCCTTCGCTCTGTGGGTAAAACACGCCAACCTTGATCATCCTGTTTTCCTCTCCTGTAAAGATGCAGGCCGCTTAGTTGCTAAAAGCGCTTGCCGGCGCTTCCAGCGGCAACGGAGTCTGCTCGGCGCCCGTTGCCCAGCAGCGCGATTCACGTACCGGGGCATAGGAGAACCGGTGCAGCGGCGATGGCCCGTGCCGCCGCAATGCATCCAGATGATCGGGAGTGCCGTAGCCCTTATTCTGTGCCAGCCCGTACATCGGATAGAGCTGGTCGAACTCCTGCATCCGCCGGTCGCGATCCACCTTTGCCAGGATCGAGGCTGCCGCGATCGATATCGAGCGCGCGTCGCCGTGGATCAACGCCTTCTGCTCGATGGGCAAGTCGAGTTCGATGGCATCAAGCAGCAGATAATCCGGCAGGGGCCGCAGCTGGGAAATCGCCGCGACCATCGCTTGCCGGCTCGCCTGATAAATGTTCCAGGCGTCAATCCGGCTCGCGTCAACTTCAGCCACGGCCCACGCCAGCGCGTGCTCGCGAATGCGCACGGCTAGCTCCGTGCGCCGGTCCGGCGTCAGTTTCTTTGAATCGTCCAGGCCAACAATCCGCCGCCGCGGATTCAACACCACGGCGCCAGCCACCACCGGACCGAACAACGAGCCGCGGCCCGCTTCATCCAGTCCAGCGATGCGCATCCAGCCACGCTGTCGCGCGTCGCGCTCGTACCGTGCCGAGCAGAGCCGTGCCATCGGCGGGGATTTTAGCACATGGTTTGCGCGCGGCGTCCACCGGAGTCAGGATATTCAAGCCGGTGCCGAAAGAAATTCACACCCACGGACGTATGAGTCGGCAGGGCCGCTGGTAACCGCTCAAGCGCAGCCCAGGGAGGCAACCATGCGTCCAGGTCCCGGTGTCCCGCGGCTCCCGATCGCTGCAGTCTGTGCTGCCGTTTTGTTGTGCGGCTCTGTTTTTTCAGCGCTCCTTGCGGCCCGGCAGGCTCCTGCCGAACGATTCGACAACCAGGTCCGCGCCGACATGTTCGCCGGATTTGCCGGCGACGCCGTTGCGCTGGATCGCGCCATGAAGTTATGCGAAGAAACGCTCGCGAGCGATCCTGAAAATGCCCAGGCTCTCGTCTGGCATGGCTCAGGCTCGATTTTCCTGGGCGGACAGGCCATGCGCGGGGCGGACTATGCCCGAGGAGCACCGCTACTCGCAAGGGGGCTAAGCGAAATGGACAATGCGGTTGCCAAAGCGCCCGATCGCGTCGGAGTCCTGATTCCCCGCGCCGCGACTCTTCTTGAATACTCGAAGTACGATCCGGCGCCGGACCGTGCGCGAGGGGAGCTTCAAGAAAGCCTGGCCGATTACGAGCGGGTTCTCGTCCTGCAGAAATCCTATTGGCAGACCCTGCCGGTCCATGCGCGCGGTGAAATCCTTTCCGGACTTGCCGAGGGCTGGCTTCGAGCGGGAGATTCGCAGAAAGCGCAGGCGTACATGGAGCGGCTCGTGGCAGAAACAGCAGGTTCGCCCTACGCCCTTCGCGCGCAGGATTTTCTTCATGCGAGCGTACCGCCGAAACGGCTCGACTGGCACTGCATCGGCTGCCACGGGGCAGGCCCCAGCCAATAAAAAAGCCCGCACCGGGAAGACCGATACGGGCCAAATCCGCAAACGGGATCTGTTATTCGTTGGTGCTGCTGGGCACCGGTGCCGAGTAGGTCTCGACGCGCTTGATTCGCGCCGCCTTGCCTTTGCGCTGACGCAGGTAATTCAGCTTGGCGCGACGGACGCGGCCCTGTCGCACCATCTCAATCGAACCGATCATCGGCGAATGTACCGGAAAAATCCGCTCGACACCCACTCCGAAGCTGACGCGCCGGACCGTAAAGCTCTCACCGGACAGCTCGCCGCGCCTGCTCATTACCACGCCCTCAAACGGCTGGATGCGTTCCTTGTCTCCCTCGCCTTCCTTCAGGCGCACGTTCACGCGAATCGTGTCACCGGGGCGGAAAACGGGATGGTCCTTGCGAATTTGGGACGACTGCACCTTAGCGACAATCGGCTTCATGGCGATTATTCCCGGCAGACCCGCTCAGGTGGGGCCAGCACACAACGCACAATCCCAGATTATATCGAATCCGCCCCCAGATGCCTACCCGAATTTGCGCCCTCGATACCGTCGGCGGTCACAAACCGCATCGCGGTTCGCCCGTCGTTACCAAGGTCCGGAGTCTTTTCCCAGGCCGAGGGACCTCGGTCTTATTTCTCCTCCCACGCGGCAGGTCGCATCCCGAACGGCACCGCCCAGGACAGCCCCTCGATCTCGCGGATTTTTCCGCCCTCGATCTTGAAAAGCTGGGGAGCCAGGAACGTGAACGCGCGGCGAAACTCCGGGGGCACAGCAATGTCGCCGACTCCGGCGACCGCTACCGACTTCACGTCGCCTTCGTTGTCAAAAAAGGCGAGATCCAGCACCAGGCCCTGCTTTTCGTCCACGACAAGCGGCCGCGGGTCGCGCACTTTGGCGAGCGAGCCAAGGAATCCACGGTCCAGTTCCTGCGCGCAATCCCCGCTGAACAGATGGAATGCGGGATGCGCCTTGTCCGCTATCGGACCATCGGGATTATTCGTGGCCGCGAAGCCGTTTTCCCGGCGTGCGCATTGGGCATCGAAGGCTGCGATCGATCCCTTGTTCTGCGCGTACCCGTCGTAGTATCCCTTGGTTGCGCCGACCAGCTGTTCGCGAGTTTCTGGCGCGCCTAGGGGCTCAAGCAGCGCCGCATTGGGCGACACAAAACCCCGGGGATCGAGCTCGTCGAGCATGCGCGGCGTCATGATTCCGGCAGTGTTCAGGCCGAGGCCGCCCTTCGGCCGTTTCTGTTCGTGCACCAGGATCACTTCGAGCTCCGTGATGCGGTGGTCTTTTACCTTTATCCGCAGCGCGACGACGCTGGAAAGCACTCCACCGAATTCGGTGATGTCGCCGTAATAGCCCGCTTCACCGCTCACAGGATCAGCAAGATACACGCGATAGGTACCGCGCCCGGAGAAGGTCTTCCAGATTCCTTCACCCGGCTTCACCGCCACTTCGTTTTCCGTGTATTTCGCCCCGGGCGCAATCGCCAGGTTGCAGGGGCAGCGCGAAAGCATCGCATCAAAGTATTTGTCGACGAAGGCGTACAAGCAATCGCGATTGCACTCGCCCAGTGTTCCCGCAACGGTCGGATCGGGCGCATGCGTCAGGTTTTTCCCCTCATCAGCGGTTGCAGGAGTCGCCCGAACTTCAAAAGCCACGCCGGACATCGCCGCAAAGATGAGCGTCAGCATCAAACTGCGAATCAGTGTCTTGGTCAGTGTGTGTGTCATGGTCTGTTCTTGTCCCGGCTAAAACGCCGGCTCCATGTTGAAGGGGATCTCGTACATCGTCATTTCAATGAGCCGGATGCTTCCTTTTTCCACCCGGTAGGCTTCGTTGGACTGGTTGGTGCGCGGCGTCATGAAATACGGCGGCACTTTCCAGACGCGCCCGTCGGTCAGCTTCACTTCGGTGATCGTGCCGTCGAAATCCAGATACGCCGACGCAAGCACAGCGCCTCGCTCCACATCGGTCACCAGAAACCGACGGTGCCGGCATCCGGTCGTAAAGCCGAGAAAACCGAGCTTGTACTGGTCGGTGCAATTCATCGTGGTGAAATCGCCCACGTCGTTATCCGCGTGGCCGTAGTTTGTCGGGTGCGGCATGTTCGTCGTGCGCACGGCGTCCTCGGTGCGCTGGCAATCCGGCGTGAACGCGTAAACGCCCTTGCCGTCATTGAGCTGCAGGCCCTCGTAATACATGTACGCCGCCTGATCGAGCGCCGCGCGCGTTTCCCGCTGGTCGGCCGGGATCGGCGCGAGCCAGAGCGGATCAGGCGCGCCCATTTTCTCGTACAAGTCGGCGCCGTGCGGATCGTGCGCCAGGAACTGTTCGGCCTCGGTGATCTGCCCGTCCTTCACCTTGAGCCGCACGATCAGAATCGCGCCCACGCCGTTTTCATACACAACTCCGATAAATCCGATGTCGCCCTGCTCGGGGTCGGCGAAGTAATGGATGTATTTGCCGCGCGCGCTAGCCGTGGCCCACAGCGCCTGCCCGATTTTCAGCGGCACGTTGTCCTGGGCGTAGGGAAGGTTGGGAGCAAGCGGCGCCTTTGACGGATCGTGCGCCACCATCGCATCAAGGTACTTGCTGGCAATGCCTTCAAGACACGCGCGATCGCACGCCGGCTTCGTCGCCTGCGCGCTGGCCGGGATCATCATCGTGCACATGGCCGCGCACGCTACCAAGGCAACCGCAAATGAACGAGCGGAAATCCATCGAATGGTTTTCAAGTTCATCCCCCTGTTGGAAATCCCTACTGGACTCGCCCGACCCCACCCGTCGACAGCTGATCCTGAGAGGCCTCACGTCTTATCTGAATTGCAGCAGAGAGTCAATACTCGGGTGGCTGGGGCTTGGGTTCGTCCGCGGGCGTGTTTTCGGAGTCAGCGGGATGATCGGGCGATTGTTCGGAACGCGCACCCCGCTTTACCAGATACCGGGCCTCGCGACGGGGTGCGACTCTAAACGGTTGAGTTCGCCTGGTTCAGCAAGTCCGGTCGGTTGCGCCGCGTCTTTTCGAGCGCCTTTTCGCGCCGCCAGCGGCGAACCTCTTCGTGGTTGCCGCTCATCAGCACTTCCGGGACATCCCAACTGCGAAACGATTGCGGCCGCGTGTAATGCGGGTAATCGAGAATGCCGCGACCAGCGAGATGGGGTGGGTTCGGCATGGGCGCTGCGTGTTGCGAGCCGGTCAATGCCGCATCCGGTTGGCTGAACGACTCATTCACGGTTGAATCTTCATTTCCAAGCGCCCCCGGAATCAGCCTCGTGACCGCTTCCACGATCATTGCGGCCGGTAATTCTCCGCCTGAGAGTACAAAATCGCCGATGGAAATCTCATCGGTGGCAAGATGCTGCGCCACGCGTTCGTCCACTCCCTCATAGCGTCCGCAAAGCAGTACGATGCGCTCAAGTGTCGCCAGCCGTCGCGCGGTCTCCTGGCGGAAAATTTTTCCCGACGCCGAAAGAAGCACAATTGCGGCTTCCGGCGGCGCCGTTGTGTGTTGGGCCTTGTCGCTGTCGAAGGCCAGCTGCTCAACTGCCTCAAAAAGCGGCTCCGGCTTCATCACCATGCCCTCGCCGCCGCCGAAGGGCCGGTCGTCCACCGTGCGATGGCGGTCGTGAGTAAAATCGCGCAAATCGTGGACCCACGTCTCGATCAAACGCGCCTCGCGCGCCCGCCGGACGATCCCATGATCCAGCGGCCCTGAGAAAAACTCAGGGAAGATCGTGATGATGTCAAAGCGCATCGGTACGCCCGGATCGCCGCAGCCGCAAAATCCACCTCGCAACATCCTGCGCGTTTCGCTTGAAAGCGCCGGCTATCTTTCTTCTCAGCTTCGGCTCCTGTTGCACCGGAATCAAAATGTGAAACCCGATCGCGACGATCGCAGTGAATTCCAACAGCTGCCGCAACCGAGCGTGTGCAAGCCAGTTTACGCCAACGACAGGCACTTAGGAATTGAGGTTCAGATCGCGGAGGCCTTCCGGGAGTACAACGTCAATCGTGCGCGCTTCGGTGTCCACGCGCACGCAAATATCCTGTGCCAGCGGAATCAGGAGTTCGCCATTCGGTGCGTCCACCACCAGGATGGGGGTGCCTGGCACGTTCTCGCCGGGGATTTGGACGTCGCGGACGCGCCCGATTTTGGCGCCGCTTGTTTCGCAAACCTCGCAGCCGGCCAGATCGGTGATGTAGTAGCTTCCGGCGGGAAGCGGCATGCGTTCCGAAAGAGGGATTTGCACTTCCAGGCCAACAAGCTTCTCGGCGTCGGAAATCGAATCAAAACCCTCGAAATGAAAGATTGCCTGTCCGCCGCGGCTCTGGCTCAACCAGCACGAGCGAATCCGGACGCGCCATGGCTCGCCGCGCACACCAGACAATTGGGCAGAAGCCAGGGTCCTGAACCGTTGGGGGAAGTCGGTGAGGATTTCGCAGGCTACTTCGCCGCGGCGACCGTGAGGCCGCAGGATGCGCGCGACGGTGACGCTCGCAGAGTTGGGCGTCTGTGGTGAATGCTGCGTGTCCACTTATTCCAGAATTTCGAGTGTGAACCGCTTCTTCAGTTTCATCCCGGCCGCGCCCAGCAGCGTTCGGATCGATTTCGCCGTCCGTCCTTGCCGCCCGATCACTTTGCCCAGATCTTCAGGATGGACTCGCAATTCCAAAACGGTTACCTGTTCGCCGTCCACTGCGTTGACCTTCACATCGTCCGGATGATCTACAAGAGCTTTCGCGATGGATTCCACAAGTTGCCTCATTGCGTTTCCTCCACAGCTTGCCGTGCCCAGCGGAGAAACTCGCTCGAGCGTGAACAAGAGTTATGAACATGGTCTCTGTGGTAGGACGCGTCAGGCAGGCTTAGGGTTGCTGCGGATCAAACTGCGTACAGTGTCGCTGGGTTGCGCGCCCTTGCCGAGCCAGTACTGGACGCGGTCGTGGTCGAACTTGACCGCCGCGGGCTTCTGCAGCGGGTCATAGGTCCCGACGATCTCGACAAAACGGCCGTTGCGGGGGCGCGTCTTTTCGGTAACCACCACTCGATAAAAGGGACGCTTCTTCTTGCCAATCCGCGCTAGCCGAATCGTTAACACTCGAAATTCCTCCTGATTTGAATCTGCCCAGTATAGCGGACCCTGGCCCGTTCACCAATCGCTATCTGGCCCGAACCAGAGCTATCATGGCGCCCAGAGGCCGTACATGGCTGATCTTGTGATTCGTAGCGCGATTCGCGACGACTTGCCTCGCCTGACTGAGCTGTACAACTACTATGTCGTCCACACGCCGATCACGTTCGATCGCGAGCCGTATACCGTCGAACAGCGGGAAACCTGGTTCAGCCAGTTCGGCCCAAAGGGGCGCCACCGCCTGCTCGTGGCCGAGGAAGATGGCCGGGTCCTCGGGTACGCGGGTACCACGCGCTTTCGTCCCAAGGCCGCGTACGAGACTACCGTCGAAACCACCATTTATTGCGCGCAGCAGGCCGTTGGGAAAGGAATCGGTTCGCGTCTGTATGGCGCGCTATTTCAGGCGCTCAAAGACGAAGACGTTCATCGCATTGTTGCCGGATATACACTTCCCAATCCTGCCAGCGCGGCCCTGCACGAGCGCTTCGGCTTCAAGCCCGTAGGCATCTTTAGCGAGAACGGCCGGAAATTCGGGCGCTATTGGGATGTTTGTTGGACCGAGCGTCCTGTGAATCTGCCGTGACGCGCTCGCCCGGGCTCGGCTACCGCAGCAACCAGAGCGGCAATGCCGCTTGCGCGCACTGCTCGATCATCTGCTGATCGCGCGCTGAAAAAGCATTTACCTGTTCGCTTTCGACGTCCACCGTGCCGATCACGCGATTTTCGCCGGGCGCCAGCACCGGCACAATGATCTCGGAAACGGTGCTGCCAAACGCTGTGAGGTATCGCGGGTCGTTTCGCACGTCGGCTGCTACGACCGCCCGCTTGTGTTCAATGGCCGCGCCCGTTAGACCCTGTCCCACCGGGAACGTGGGGTGCGCGGGAGCGTTCGCACCACACCAGGCAATGATGGACACCTGTTCGGCGCCCACGTCGTAGACCCCCACCCAACGATAGCCGCCGAGCTTGCCGATCAGCTCCGCCAGGCGCTTCGCCTTGGCCGCACGGTCGTCACTGCCCGCCGCGATCGAGCGGATCTGGCCAACCACATTGTTGAGGACAATCGGCACGGTTCCTCCAGGGTCGCGACGGGGGCTCGCGGCCGGATCGTCACTTCAATCCCGCGAGCTTGCCGAGCCCGCGCATCTTCATTTTGGCCATACTTCCGTACTGCTTCATCATCCGGCGCATATCGGAATATTGCTTCAGCACCTGGTTCACTTCCTGCACCGTGGTCCCGCTGCCCCGCGCGATGCGCTTGCGACGCTTGCCGTCAATCAGGTTGTCGTTTGCCCGTTCGGCAGCAGTCATCGAATTAATGATGGCCTCAGTCGACTTGAGCTGCTTTTCGTCAAGCTGCGCATCCTTCGGAATTTTCGCGAACGGGCCGATCTTGGGCAGCATCCCCATCAACTGCTCCATCGACCCCATCTTGCGGATTTGCTGCAACTGATCGCGGAAGTCAGCGAGCGTGAATTCGTTTTCGCGCAACTTGCGTTCCATCTCGCGAGCTTGTTTTTCGTCGATATTCTTCTGGGCCTTTTCGATCAATCCGAGGACGTCGCCCATCCCCAGAATCCGCCCCACAATCCGATCGGGCACGAACGGCTCAAGCGCGTCGTATTTTTCGCCCACCCCCACGAATTTTACCGGCGCGCCCGTCACCTTGCGGATGGAAAGCGCCGCGCCTCCGCGGGCGTCTCCGTCCATTTTCGTCAGGATGATGCCTGTCACGCCCAGTCGCTTGTGAAATTCCCCCGCCGAGCGCACGGCGTCCTGCCCGACCATCGCGTCGGCGACGAAAAGAATTTCCGTGGGACTCAGCTCCCGCTTCAGGGTGGAGAGCTCGCTCATCAGCTCGTCGTCAATGTGCAGCCGGCCTGCCGTGTCCACCAGGATCACGTCGCAAGCGGAAAGCTTCGCCTCGCGCACGGCGCCGCGCACGATTTCGACCGGCTTGTCGGTTCCCGCGCCGGGCCAGCAGGGCGTGCCCGTGGCCTTCGCCACCTGCGCCAGCTGTTCGCGCGCCGCCGGCCGATAGACGTCGGTTGAGACCACGATGGGCCTGTGTCCATGCTCGGCGAGCCACTTGCCGAGTTTTCCGGTGGAGGTCGTTTTGCCGGAGCCCTGTAGTCCGCAGATGAGCCACACCGACGGCGGTCGGGAGCCGAATTGCGGTCGCGCTTCGCGTCCGAGCAATTCGGCCAGTTCGTCTCGAACGATTTTCACCACCTGCTGGTCCGGCGAAAGCTGCAGGAGCACGTCGGAACCCAGAGCTTTCTGGCGGACGTGAGCGATGAAATCGTCGGCGACGCTCAGGTTGACGTCGCCTTCCAGCAGCGCCTCGCGGATTTCGCCCAGCGCCGCGTCCAGATGTTCGGCGCTCAGCTTCCCCTGCCCGCGCAGGTTCTTGAAAGCTCTCTGCAACTTCTCTGTCAGCGTCTCAAACATGATTCTCCGGTCTCAGCATCGGTCGCCTTCTCTGGATCTTCTGCGTCTGCCCGGTGAGTCTTTGGGTCTCTGGCAATGCCTAGGCTGTTCCCGCCTGGGTTTTCTTGGCGGCCATGAAACCGCTGACTTCGGCCGTCGACACGGTCTGCTCAACGAAGTGGAACGTTCCCTTCTGCTGCATCTCTCGTGCTGCCGCCAGCAGACCACCCAGGGCGACGCGTGCGAGCACGCCGCCCGTGCTAATCCGGCGTACACCGGCGGCCTCAAGCTCCGCGACGGAGAACGCAAGCCCCCGAATGCCCGCGAGAGCATTTACCGGCCTCGGCGCAACCGCCGCGCATACGTACCTGATGGCTTCCAGATCCGGCAGCCCCGGCGCGTACAACACCTCGGCGCCAGCCTGGGCGAATGCCTGAAGACGGCGGATCGTATCGTCGAGATCACGGCGTCCGTATAGGAAGTTTTCGGCGCGCGCCGTCAACGTGAAGGGAAACGGCAGCGCCCGTGCCGCCTCGACAGCTGCCGCGACGCGCTCGATCGCAAGTGCGTGGTCATAAATCGGGTGGCTGTCTTCGCCGCTTGCGTCTTCCACCGATCCGCCTACGATTCCCGTGGCAGCCGCTAGGCGAATCGTCTCTGCGACGGTTTTCGGTTCGTCGCCGAAGCAGTTTTCCAGGTCTGCAGCCACCGGCAGATCGGTTACCTCGACAATCGCCCGGCAATGCGCGAGCACATCGTCGCGACTGAGCGTGCCGTCGCTGCGGCCGAGAGAAAACGCAAAACCTGCACTGGTCGTCGCCAGGGCTTGAAAACCCAATCCAGCCAGAATCCGCGCGCTGCCGCCATCCCAGGGATTCGGGATGATGAATGCGCCTGTGCCGCCTGGTTCGATCCGCGCTCCCACCGTCGCAGGCAGCTGGTGCAAGGCCCGGAATCGTTTCGCCTTCTCGCTCTGCGTGATGCTCATGGCCATTTCATTCTAGGGGACCGGGCGATGCCGGTCAAACACTGCCGGCCGCCTGGATCGCGGCAGAGCCAAAACCGGTTGGCTGGGGTTCAGGCCGGTCTCGGTCTTTTGTTTTCTTGCAGTTGAGAGCACTCTCGACGCAATCGTTTGCGATCAGCCATCTAGGGCGAGCGACGCACTGCTTGAAGCGACCTTCAGCCGGGAGACGGATTCCCGAATCCAGAAACCCGAAATAGTCATCCCATATCCATCGGTTCGCAAGGAGGCAGCCATGTACGTTGTCACGGGAGCAAGCGGAAACAGCGGTCACGTCGTCGCCGAGAAGCTTTTGAAGGCAGGAAAGAAGGTGCGGACGATCGGCCGGAGCGCGGAGCGTCTAGAGGGACTGGTGGCACAAGGAGCCGAGCCATTTATTTGCGATTTAGCTGATCGCGCGGCGCTGGCCAAGGCCTTTGCGGGTGCCGAAGGTGTCTACGCAATGGTGCCACCGGATGAAACCGCCGAGGACTATCGCGCGAGCCAGGACCGCGTCACCGACGCGCTCGCAAGCGCTCTGAGTGAAGCGAAAGTGAAGCACGTCGTGTCGCTCAGCAGCTTCGGTGCAGACAAAGCAAAGGGCACGGGACCGGTTGTGGGTCTTCACGAGCTCGAGGGAAAGCTGAACCAGATACCCGGCCTCAACGTGCTGCACCTCCGGGCCGGATATTTCATGGAGAACACATTTGCGCAAATTGGCATCATCAAGGCGATGGGCGTGACGGCCGGTCCGTTGCGCGCGGAGATCAAGCTTCCCATGATCGCGACGCGCGACATCGGGACCTCTGCAGCCGACAGGTTGTTGCGGCTGGATTTTACCGGCCAGCGCACAGCCGAACTTCTGGGGGAGCGCGACATCACCATGGCCGAGGTGGCCGGAATTGTCGGCCGGGCGATCGGAAAGCCTGCTCTTGAATATTTGCAATTGCCCAACGACCAGGTTCACAAAGCGATGATTCAGATGGGAATGTCAAAAAGCATCGTGGACTTGATCCTCGAAATGGCTGGCGCGATAAATTCCGGGCACATGGGCGCTCTTGAGAATCGTTCCCCGGCAAACGCCACGCCGACCTCCTATGAGACGTTCGTCAGCCAATCGTTTTTGCCGCGGTTCAAGGGAGTATCGGCCAAGGCCTAGCTGGTAGTCGAACGGCTCAACGAACTTCCTTATGTCTTTCGTCCGGAGACGACCAGCGCAGGCATCGGAATTTCCAGGTGATCATGGCGGCGGTAGGCGGCGGCGCTCTGTTGAATTGCGTCGCGCACCCTGGCCATGGCGGCGGGCGGCTGGGCGCGCAGAAGTCCCCCTGTCCGGGCCGATCCTTGGTAGAAGGCATCGAACAGGTCCGATGCGGACGCGAGTTTCCAGAGCAGCGGAACCGGCCTCACGGTGATGCTGGCGAATCCGCAGCTTGCCAGTACTCGCGCGCATTCTTCGCAATCGCTGAACCGAAAAAACGGCGGTCCGGGGGGAAGCTGGACCTTCGGATCACCGAAATCCTCCAATGCGCGAAGTGCGACTCCGAATCCAACTGCCTGGTCCGGCTTTGCCCAGGCTGTAAACGCGAAAATCCCGCCCGCACGCAAGACGCGATACGCCTGGCACACGGCGACGTCGGGTTGCGCGAGATGCAGGATGCCAAAGTTCATCACCGCCCTGTCGAAAGTGGCGTCGTGAACGTCCAGCGCTTCAGCATCGCCGACCTGGAACTTGATTCCCGGATGAAGTTTCCGGGCCAGTGCCACCATCGCCTCTGAAAAATCGATCCCGACAGGCAACCATCCGCGGCGACTGGCCTCTGCGGCCACGTATCCGGGGCCGGATGCGATATCCAGAAGACTCTCGCCGCTGGCGCCGGCGACGGCATCAAGCAACGGGCCGATGGTCTGCATTGTCAGGCTGCCAAGATATCGATGGTAGCCGTCGGCGGCCTGCTGCCATCCGTCATGCTCGAAATCGTGAAAAGCTCTCGCGCCTGTATCCAGGGCAGTCATGGCGGGTTCCGAACCCATGATAGCCGAAGACGCGCCGTCTCATCCGTCAAAGCATTGCGGCGAGCGGGTCGCTCGGGACGCAGACGGTGAGACGCCGCGATGCCTATGCGCGGAGCACATTCTGTGACGTACAAGGAACCTGGAAGGGTTGCCAAGATCGCTTAATCCAAGAAAATAGGGAGGCAGAGCGGAGGCTCTACATGGAAATCGAAGCGGGCGATTTCCGCGAGCGCGCGATTCAGCACGGCGCTGTCGCACGCCTCGAGGGTCATCACAAATGGCAGCGCGGAGTGCGGGAAGCCCGGCTTTTGCAGCAGCGCGTCGAGGCTGATTTCATACTTCGAGAGAATCGCCGCAATGGACGCGACGATTCCGGGACGATCGCGCACAACGAAGCGGAGATAGTGCGGCACGGTGAAATCGCCGGTCACTGAATCGGGAACCTCCGCCGCGCCCGGCAGGGCCTCTGCCGGTGCACCCGAGCTGCGGAGTATCGCATAGAGGTCGGAGATGACGGCGACGGCCGTGGGATCACCGCCGGCTCCGTAGCCCGAAAAAACCACCTTTCCGCCGAATTCGCCCGTGGCGGTCACGATATTCTGGCTGCCCTGCGCGTGCGCCATCAGCGACGCTGCGGGAATCAACGCCGGCTGAACGGCGGCGGCCAGCCTCACACCTTTCTTGGTTTCCTTTTGCGCTACCGAAATCTGGCGAATCGTGCAATCCAGTCCGGCGGCATACATGAAATCCACAGTCGCGACCGAACTGATCGAACGGCACGGGATCTGTTTGCTGCCGACCCGTAGGCGCAGGCCGGCCTGCGTCAGGATCAGAAGCTTCGCGCGGGCGTCCATGCCGTCCACATCGGCGCTGGGATTGGCCTCGGCATAGCCGAGCGACTGCGCCTGCTTGAGCGCCGTGTCAAAGCTTGCGCCGTCTTTCTCCATCTTGGTCAGGATGTAATTGCAGGTGCCGTTGAGAATTCCGGCGATCTTGTAGAGCCGGTCGCCGGCCAGACCTTCCTGTATGCCGATGATTGCCGGAATCCCTCCCGCGACGGAGGCGCCAAATTCCAGCCGCTTGCCCATTTTTCGCGCCAGGTCGAGCAGTTCGGGGCCGGATTCGGAAATCAGCAGCTTGTTGGCGGTGACCACAGACTTGCCCGCTCGCAAAGCCTTGCGCACCCACTCACCGGCGGGCTCCAGGCCTCCGATCAGCTCCACCACAACGTCCACATCCGAGGACAGCACGTCGTCGATATTTTCTGTCCAACGGACATTCCCCTCGGGCGAGCCGACTTTTTTCTTCTTGATGCCGCGATTGAAGACGTGCGTAAGCAGCAATGGACCACCGGAATCCTGCAAGAGAATCTTGGCTACCGAGCGTCCGACCGTGCCGAAACCGATGAGGCCTATTTTCAGTCTCCGGTCCGCACTCGCAGACTTCTTCCCGGCGCGAGGCCTGAAGGCCTTGCCCTTTGATGAGCGGCTTGACGCGCGGAATTTTCCCAACGATCTTTCCTCCGGATCCTCATCGTACCAAACGCCGGAGAAGTCGCGCAGGAGAAAGGCCGCCTAGTGTCGCGTTTTGGTC
Organism: Candidatus Acidiferrales bacterium; assembly: GCA_036514055.1. Taxonomy (GTDB): domain Bacteria; phylum Acidobacteriota; class Terriglobia; order Acidiferrales; family UBA7541; genus Palsa-295. Next base: position 52,814 of record DATBXX010000061.1, on the reverse strand, counting down.
TTGTAGGCGCCGGATTCAATGAAAGGCTTCAGGCGTTCGAACAGGAAATGATGCCAGACCTCATCAACGATTTTGTCCTCGCCGTCTGTGATCTCACCGGAGACGTCGCAGGTCAATCGCAGCCTGGTTCCCGCGGGGTCAGGAAGAAAATCGTAGGTGGTGACAAAGTTGACCGCCTGTCCTGAGAAGCCCAAGGGTCCAGTGAAACGAATCCTTTTTCCACGGTCGGCATAAATCACTGTGGCGTGGAGCGCTCCATTGCCCGCATCGTCGAAAATCTCATAGAATCCGCCGCCGGGCTTCGCCTCGATGTAGAGTTTTTTCGGATGTGCGGAGAAGGAATGATCCCACCAGCCGCTGATATCGCCCGTCGCTGCGTCGTAAACGTCCTCGGGACTGGCGGGCAGCAGCAATTCCTGCTGCACCTGAAACCCGCCGGTCTTGAGCTCCTTGGTTTCGCTTAGCAGATAGGACGGAGCCGAAACCAGAAGGACCGCGAGACACAGCGAGAGGAGCGCAACATTACCTTTCAAACGGCTTTTCACAGAGCTCTTCACAGGATTTCCTCCCAGGGCGAATTTTGCACTCCGGTTCGAAAGGCTCCGCTGGGGCGGAGCCCAGCGCGGCGAGCATCGAAATGGATTGCGTGACTACTCCGCGTCGAATCCCACCGAGCGCACAACCGACAGGGCGCCATTGGCGTCCGATGCCTGGAAATCCAGGCGATAGCTTCCAGGTGGCAACTGGTCAATCGGAACCTTCAGTCCCAACGGCACCACCGGATTTCCCTTTTCCAGGTAGGACGAAGTATCGATGTTGTGAGCTCCGATGACGACCACGCCGGTCTTCGCGTTGACGATGTTGAACGCGATTCGAACGGCCGGTGGATTGGGGTCGGTCAGGTGCGGATCATAGACCTGCGCGTACAACGCCACCGTGTCGGTTTTCTTGAAGTGGTTGCTCGGAGATGGAGTGATTTCCATATTCTTGACGATCAGCGGCGTGCGATCAGAGACCAGGTCCGCGGCCATGGCGCCGCCCATATCCTGCACTTGCCCAACCTGATTGCTCAGCGCGAGGCCGCTTACGCTAAACGTCTTGCCGTCGTAGGGATCAATCACCAACGGTGTCTCGAACTTTCCGAAGCTCTGGCCCCCGGCTGAAAGAACGATATCGAGGCGATACGTCCCCGGGGCGATCTCGAACTGATTGGAATAGCGCGTAGGTCTCTGCGTGAATTGCTTCCACTCGTCCTTTTCAAGATCCAGAGTCACCAGGTCGCTGAATCGCGCCGCAATCGTGCCGTCGGGGCGATACGCGAGGCCCAGAACATTCATGTCCGCATGGTATTTGCCTTTATCCTTGGAAAAATCCACGGCCGAAGCGGGAAATTCCATGGCCAGATTCACGCGCGCTTCGTTGGGGGAGGTATAAAAGAAGGGCGCTTCAATGGTGCCCGAAATGTTTCCTTTCTCCGCCGCCGCCGCGCGGGATTCCAGATCTTTCCCGGCCGGTTTGCCTGCCAGCATGTCCTTCGACTTGGCGTTGCAGTATCCGCTGCGCGCGCGAACCTGGAGTCCGCCGCGCTCCATTTTGACCCGCAACGCATGGCACGCACCGTCAGGTGCGTCCGGCGGCGCATAGCCCAGAAAGTAATATTCATCCTGTTCGTGCGCGATCTTAGTAAGTCCGCCCAGGAAATCGTTGCTGTTCAGAATCGGAAAGCCGCCCGTGCCCTGGGCAAGCGCATAGAGCACGGACTGATTCGATACGCCGGTATCCGGTATGGTCGGCATGATCATCTGTGTATTCACGCCGGGCTGCATGGGGTTTCCCAGAACTCCCCCGGGCATGGTGGTACCTCCGCCTCCTGCCGGCGCCCCCGAACCTGTGCCTGGGGAGCCGCCTTTCCCACCGCTGGGACCACCGCCACCACCGCCGACTCCTCCACCGCCGCCCCGGCCACCACCACTGGTCCCCCCCCCACCGCCGCCCCGGCCACCACCGCCGCCACCGCCACCGCCCCCTTTTTGCGGCGGGTTAGCGGGCATCGGGTAGGACACCAGCACGATGTGCGGTTGCTGCCTCCTGGAATCGCCCGAGACGCTGCGGGACAGGGCGAGTGGTGACACCACAGACCCGTCGTCACGCCGAAGCTGTGCCCCAGGACCAACGCTCGGCATTCCCGTTACCAGGCCGCGGACGTCCAGCGGATAAATGGCAACGTTGGCCTGATTGCATGAGGAAATGGTGGCAGTCAACTCGGCCTCGGATTCCGAGGTGAGCGGAAATCCTGCAGTGAAAAGGACCACGCTCTTGCGTCCCGGCACTCCCGACAGATTTCTTGCCAGGCTTCTGATTCCGAGCAACAGCGTGTGAACTCCAAAATCGGCCTCGGCGTTGGGCAGGGCAGGACCGCCCCCAAAACTTCCGAACGCGGAGGCATCGGTGAGTCCAGGTCCGGTGGCGTTTGGCGAAACCGCCGAGGGCTTCATGGACGCGGCGGCCTGTTTCAGGCGAATCGCATCTGCTGTGAAATTCTGAATAATGCGAAGGGCCCCGGTGAAATCAACGACGGCCATCAGGCGATCAGGTCCAGCATTGGCATCGATGAATTTCTGCGCCGCACTCCTGGCGCGCGACTGATCGCCCATATCCATGGTGGAATCGTCAAAGAACAGAACCATGTACCGGCGATCGGGAGCTCCAGACGGGCCCGAGGTGGAACCGTATGAAAAGTTCACAATCGGCTGTTCCTGATTGTTGTCGAAGACGTGAAAATCTTTGGCCGTCAGATCGTGGATGTAGTTGCCTTTTTTGTCCGTGACGATCACGTCAACCCGCACCACGCGTGATTCGGCGCGGAGGACCTGCGAGCCGGACGCAGGTGCCCCGGCGACCGGAGCAGAAGACTGCTGCGCTCGAACGATGGCCGGGGCAACCACCGCTCGACGAGCGGACCATCCCGCAGCCAGAACGAGCAGCGCAGCCGCCAAAAGTAGCTCGGTCTGCCGGATCCTCATGATTCACCTTCCTTCTGGCGGGCTTAGTACGGAATTTCAACCACACCATTTTCGGCTGAAAGTGCCGCAGCGTTGGAGTCCCTGACGACCAGGCGCACGACGTAGTCGCCCGGTTTCAAGTCAAAACTTGTTCTTACGGTCACGCCGGAATGGCTCAGCCGCTGAAACGTTTCGTCGCGCAGTTTCATGGAAACGACCCTCTGCGTCCCGGTAACGAAGTTTCCATCACGGTCGAAGATCGCGGCGACAACGGTGAGGTCGTCCTGGTTGCGGCCGTCGGCCTTCGTAAAGCGCACGCGCGCCAGGTCCACGTGAGCGAGCACAGAAAGCTTCGCATCGGCCCCGGTCTTGTAGTACTGGGTCTGAAGCCCGACGGGAACGCCGTGCTGCTCCTCCTGGGAGAAGAGCGCATCGTCGATATCGCGCCTGGCCACGTCCGCCGCAGATTCCCCGTGCAGCGGCGCGTAATATCCGCGCCGCGCTTGAACGGCAAGTTTCTCTTTGGGAACCAATGTCACTTTCAGCGTGTGGTAGTGGCCGTCGTATTTAAAATTCTGAGGAACGAACGCCAGAAAATAATACGCCTCCGGTGCCCCGGCAACTTCCTTCAACCCTTCGATGAGATCGTTGTTGTTGTGAAACGCGTACCCTCCGCTATCCTCGGCGAAAGAAGCCAGCGAGTCGGATTGACGGCTCTGGGCAGTAATGTTCCACTGCGAGCGAAGCCCGGCGTTAGCGGGGTTGGGGTCAACCATGGACTGGCTGATGTCCGGGCCGATATCCGGCACGTACAGGCCTCGCGCATCCAGAGTATTGATGAAGATGGTCTCGCGGATGGCGCGGTCAATTATTTCCGAGTACTCGGTTTCGTGTGTCGTGTACAGGAAGCCGGGCGAGATCATAACCAGGTTGCGCTGCCCGGGCATCGCTGACAGCCTCTGAAGAACCTCGCGCATGCGTCGGAGCGTGCTTTCTGTTTGGGTCGAGGTTTCCTGTTCGACGCGTGCGGCCATCTCGGTGGCAATCGTCTGCGCTCGAAGGACGTCGCCGGCAGTCGGGGTGCCCGTCGGTGAGGACACCGTTAGTGACGACGAGCAAACCAGCGCGTCAGACGTTGCGACGTCGATGGCAAACTGATCGTGATGGTTCTGGATCAAATCGGCTTCGTAAGCCTGCATGGGCGGGCAATCGTTCGGCGATGAAATACCCGCCGTTATGGTGTCCACCTGCAAGCTGCGCAGCGCTTTGTGCAGTTTGGCGACATCGTCGGTGAAGTCCAGCTGATTTCGACCGGAAACGGTGAAGATCGCCACCCGATCGGTGGGTGTGACCGAGGAATCCAGATACTTGTCGGTGGCATTTCGCGCCTGCATCAGATCCTGCTGATTGAGCAGCGTGTCGTCAAATAGCAATGCGACGAAACGCGAAGCAGGCAGGAACGCCGGAGGCGCGGGTCCCGCAGGGTTCGGTGTGACCGCAGCAGCCGCTGGAACCACGGGATGGGAAGTAGAGTCCGGCGTTTCAACCGAGAAATTCGAGATGATCTGGGGCTTGCCGTCCTGAAACAACTGAAAATCTTCCTTATGAAGACTGGCGACGGCGTGCCCTTTTTGGTCGCGCACGATCACGCGGACCGGAACCAGGTTCACCAGCACGCGCAAGGGAACCGACGCCTCTTCGGTAGTCATTTCGGCGGCGTCAGCGCTCGCAGGAGCCGATGTTGCAGATGTCGTTGTCGAAGGTTGCTGCGGTGATGCGTCTTGCGAGGGCGCCGCTTGTGGTGATTGCGTCTGGGAGGACTGGGCACGCACAAGCGCCAAGCGCGTGTCGCCGCCCCAAGCACAGAGAAGGCCGAACACAAGGACGGCAGCGATTTTCAGACACCTCGCCGTCTGTGCGCTCATTCGGAACTCCCCAAGGCCACCCGGAGCCCACCGCACCGGGTCGATCCTTTGCGTCGGCTTCCGGGAGTTTACATCGAACTCACACGGCGAGTTGAGCTTTCTTTCTTCTTGACCTGTCCGGAGGCTTGGCGTACCGTCGCCCAAAATCGGGAGTCGGCTAATCGGCTGCGGTCCCGACGCCGTTCAAACGAAACGGCTTATCCTCCGCAGGAGGTCTTGATGCAACGTCCGACGGGAGTGACGATTTTGGCGATACTGGCATTCATCGGCGCAGGAATGCTTGTACTTGCGGGTTTTGTGCTGTTTGCAGGCGGCGCCCTAGTGTCCCGGTTTGCGAATATTCCCCAGGCGGGAATGATCGCTGGATTCGCCGGGGCCGTTCTCGCCGCGATCTGTCTGGGATTTGCCGTTCTGGAATTCGTGATTGGCCTGGGGCTGTGGAAGCTGCAAAACTGGGCCCGGATCCTGACCATCGTTCTCATTTGCCTTGCTCTGCTGTCCTCCGCCCTTGGCATCCTGATGGGGCTCACGCACATGTTCGGGATCTTCTTCTTTATGCTTTTCTTCCGGCGAATCGTCGTCGCCGCGATCCAGGTCTGGATTCTGATCTATCTCTTGAAGCCGCACGTAAAGCAGGCATTCGGGGCGACCGGGTTGTGACCCGGGTATCAGCGTTCGCTTGATCCGGCGTGTGCTCTTAGCGAGTTCGGCGGGGCGGCCTGCTTGTTCTCTTCTTCGATTTTCTGGTGGGCCAGCTGGGGCTCAAAACAACGGCGGCAGCGGGCCTCGTACATTCCCGTTGCACCGACCACAATCAGCTCCTCGGATGCCACCAGCCGCTGCGTGTGCACGGCCGGATTCCCGCAACGCATGCAGATGGCAAGCAGTTTCGTGATTTCCTCGGCCACCGCGAGCAGGCGCGGCATTGGTTCAAAGGGTCTCCCCATGAAATCTGTGTCGAGCCCGGCCACGATCACCCGTTTGCCAAGTTCTGCGAGCCTCGAGCAAGCTTCCACAATGCCTTCGCCAAGAAACTGTGCTTCGTCAATTCCCACCACCTCGGTGCGCGCGGCGACTCTGTCCAGGATTTCGCTACCTGCGCCGATCAGCTCGGAAGAAATTTCCAAGCCGGAATGCGAGACGATCCCGTTTTTCGCATATCGCTGATCGATCGCCGGCTTAAAGATCTGAACCCGCTGTTTCCCAAATTCCGCGCGACGCAACCGCCGAATCAACTCCTCGCTCTTTCCCGAAAACATCGGTCCGACGATTACTTCGATCCAACCCATATTACCCTTAACGATGTCCACGTCGCTCGCTGCCTCCGGGCGCTAGCCTATCATTCAAATTCGAAATACGAACCAAGTTCCGCAGACAAACCCTGCGCCGAGCCGTCACAGGCGCCGAACGAAAACCGGAAGTAGGGAAGCGCCGGCCCCGCGCTGTGATATAAAACTCGCGCAATTCTCCGAACAACGTCGTCGGACGGTCAAAAGCCAGGCGGTTTGAAACTACGGAGGTTTCGTTGCAATGAGGCATAAATTTGTGTTCCCTGCGTTGCTGCTGTTGTTCGTTGCCAGCTCCTTGGCCGTCTCAAACGCGCAGGACGACGGAGGCACTTGGGCAAGAAAGAAATCCGCGTGGTTGCTGCTCTCGCCGGAGGACCGCGGACAGGTACAGGAGTTCGCTGAAGATTATAAAACCTACCTGAAAGTGGCCAGAACCGCGCTCAGCTCTACGCGCGAAATGATCCGTCGCGCCAGAGCAGCCGGCTTTGCAGAGCTGACCGACCCTAAACAAGTGAAGCCAGGCGCGCACCTGATAGTTCCGAACCGCGAGCGCGGGCTCATTTTGGCGGTAATCGGCTCAGAGCCCATCGTCGATGGGTCTCGCGTCGTGGGAACGCATCATGACAGCCCGCACATTGATTTGAAGGGCCGCCCCATTTATCCGGCCGGTGGCTTCGCGCTTTTCAAGACAATCTATTACGGGGGCATCAAGAAGTATCAATGGGCGAACATTCCGCTCGCGCTGCTGGGCCGAATCGATACCACCGACGGGCGCACGATCGAAGTCTCCATCGGGCTCAATCCCGGCGAGCCCGTCTTCGTGATTCCCGATAACGCGCCTCACTCCGACAAAGAGCTGCGGACGCGCACCTATATGGACGTTCTGGAAGGCGAGGAGCTTGACCCGGTGGCTGGAAGTATTCCTGGAGAGAAGGACTCCGTGGCAGTACAGGTCGCAAATGAGCTGGCCTCGACCTACAAGATCAAAGAAGAGGACCTTGTAAGTGCGGAGCTTGCCCTGGTCCCTGCGGCGAATCCCGCCGACGTCGGCATTGATCGCGGCCTGGTAGGCGCATACGGGCAAGACGACCGGCTTTCGTCATTTTGCGCCGTGCGCGCGGTACTGGACCTGAAGACAACTCCGAAATATTCAGCCTTCGCCTACCTTTCAAACTTCGAGGAAGAAGGATCGGTGAACAATACCGGGGCGGGCTCCCAGTTCCTGAATTCGACGTTTGCCACGCTGATCAGCGCCCAGAGAGGCGCGGGTTACAGCGATCTGGATTTGCGTCGCGCCCTGCACAATTCCCAGGTGATTTCCGCCGACGCAAACGACGGCATCAACCCGATCTTTCCGGATACGAGCGAGCCTACAAATGCCGCGCGTCTGGGGTACGGTGTGGCCATCAAGTTGTACGGAGGAGGGTTCAACGCTCCTTCGGAATATACGGCGAAGATTCGCGCCCTGATGGATCAGAACGGGATTCCCTGGCAGACGCAGACCTATAAGGTCGACGTCGGCGGCGGAGGTACGATCGGAGGATTCATGTCCCGCGAAGACATGGAGGTTATCGATCTCGGCGTGCCGCTGCTATCGATGCACTCTCCGTTCGAGATGTCTTCCAAGGTGGATGTCTGGGCTTTTTATCGCACGATGAGTGCGTTCTACGCACAGTGACGCGCACACCTTATTGGGGTCCTGTGAGCGTCTCAAGGGCCGCACCCCGGCGGCTGCCATACGATTCCCGCCAAAAAACTCCCGATTGAGGCCGTAGACTTGGACTAGTGGTAAGCAGGACACAGAATTGTCCCGTGTGCTTTTACGTACAGTCGGGAATCGTCACGGGGAAAGAGACTATAACGGTCTGAATTCTGGCCAGATTCGCTATGACTCTCTCCTATCTCGAGCCGATGACCACCCGGGCTCCGGTCCTGTCCGTGCCGGCGTCTTTCCCGCCGCTTCGCGTTCCAGAAAACGACGAACCAAGCCCGCGGCATCGAGCCCTGGTTGGAGGCCCCCCTGACGACGTGGTGATCGTGAACCAGGCTGGCGCGATGATCCTGTTGAATCTCCAAGTTGATCAGCCGTCCGGATACCGGCGCAATGAACTACGGGCTCAGAAGGTGAGCAGCAGTATTCGATGCGTTTCGCAGCGAAGCCCATCGGCAAGCCCGTGCGGTTGGACGTATTCAAAACCGTGAACCGTATCAATGGTTTTTGGCTGACAAGGTGCAAGTTGCCCGAACAACGAAGACGTCGATGACCACCGGGAAATCAATTAGAAGGCTTCTCCTGGTTGAAGATAACTCCGGAGACGCTCGTTTGCTCCGCGAGATGTTGAGCGAGCAGGCCACGCACAACCTAGAATTAGCGCACGTGGAGTCCGTGAGTGCGGCTGAGAAGCACCTTGCCGAGCATGAGGTTGACCTTATCTTGCTCGACTTGGGATTGCCTGACGCACAAGGACTCTCAGGGGTGCGACGGGCGCACGCCGCTGCGCCCCACATCCCCTTGGTGGTGTTGACGGGCTTGGACGACGAGACGCTGGCTACCCAGGCGGTACAGGAAGGAGCGCAAGACTATCTTATAAAAGGCCAAATCGATACGCGCGGGCTGCTGCGAGCCCTCCGTTATGCCGTCGAGCGCAAGGTTCTCGAGGGCCAGTACCGCGGGCTGTTGGAAGTGGCCCCTGACGCAATGGTCGTAGTGGACCAGGGCGGGCAGATCGTGCTGTTGAACGTCCAGGCGGAGAAACGGTTCGGGTACCATCGCGACGAGCTCATTGGCCAGAAGGTGACGAACATCATTCCAGAAGGTTTTGCGGAGCGGCTTATCGCCGACGGTGAGCGGTCTGCGGCCGATGCCCTGGCGCAGCAGATTGGTACCGGGATCGAGCTTACCGGGCGTCGGAAAGATGGGAGCGAGTTTCCGATCGAAATCATGCTGAGTCCGCTCGATGGCGTGGACGGAATTCTGGTCACAGCCGCCATCCGCGATATCACCGAACGCAAACGACGTGAATATGAAATGTCCCGCCTGGTCGCTGTGGTCGAGTCCTCGCACGATGCCATCATCGGTCTCACCCCGGAAGGGATCGTGGTCTCCTGGAATCACGGCGCGGAGCAAATTTATGGTTATCCGGCAGCGGAAGCGGTGGGACAGTCAATCGTGTTCACTTCTCCCGCTGACCGGCGGCTGGAGAGCCTGACGCTGCTGCAGGGAGTCAGACGCGGGGAAACCGTCGAGACCTTTGAGACGATTCGCGTGAAAAAAGACGGAACGCACGTCCACATGTCCCTTACCTTTTCACCAATTGAAAACTCGGACGGAGAAGTCGTAGGTGTTTCCTCCATCGCCCGGGACGTTACGGAGAGCAAGAACCTGGAGGCCATGCTTCGCCAAGCACAGAAGATGGAAGCCGTCGGACAATTGGCAGGGGGCGTGGCTCACGATTTTAATAATTTATTGGGCGTCATCCTGGGCTACACCGGGCTCCTGCTCGATCAGAATTTGGATGATTCTCAGCGCAAGAGCATTCAGGAGATCCAGAAGGCAGGCGACCGTGCCGCCCTGTTGACCCGCCAGTTGCTTGCTTTCAGTCGCAAGCAGGTACTTCAAACTAAAGTGCTCGACCTCAACACGGTTGTGGCCGGCGCGGAGAAGCTGCTTCAGCGGCTCATCGGAGAAGACATCGAGATGCTGGTCGTTCTGAATCCTGCACTCGGACGGATAGAAGCCGATGCGGGACAGCTCGAACAAATCATCATGAATCTAGCCGTGAATGCGCGCGACGCAATGGTCCCAGGGGGCAAGCTCACCATTGAAACTTCGAATGTGGAAATCGACGAGGAGTTTGCCGTCCAGCACCCGTCCACACGGCCGGGTCCGCACGTGATGCTTTCGGTTACCGATAACGGATGCGGGATGGACGCTAAGACGAAAGCACACATATTCGAGCCGTTTTTTACGACCAAGGAGTTTGGCAAGGGCACCGGCCTTGGCTTGAGCACCGTCTATGGAATCGTGAAGCAAAGCGGCGGGTCTGTCTGGGTTTATAGCGAGGTTGGGATCGGTTCGACTTTCAAGATCTATTTACCTTGCGTTAGCCCAGGCGTCGAAATTGCAGCGCCGAGCGACGAGCCGGAGAGCATAGAAGGGGGATTGCAGACGATTCTGATCGTCGAGGACGAGGCGGCTCTGCTTGAAGTCACGCATCGTTCCCTGGAGGCGGTCGGCTACGCAATCCTCGCAGCTCAGAGTCCGGCCGATGCGATGCGGATCTCTGAAACTCACCAGGGTCCGATTCATCTGATGGTGACCGACGTGATCATGCCGGGTATGAGTGGAGCTCAGCTGGCCGCTCGCCTCTCTGTTGCGCGCCCGGAGATGAAAGTACTCTACGTTTCCGGTTACACCGACGACACCATCGTCCGCCACGGAGTTTTGGAACACGGCCTGGCATTTCTGCAAAAGCCGTTCTCTCCGAAAACGTTGGCCCGGAAGGTCCGCGAAGTACTCGCCACCGTGTCTGTCTAATTTTTCAAAAGAACGGTTTTGTATCGACAACGAATTCCTGACGGCAAGCTGAAACCGTCCATCCACAGTGTACTCACTGCTTGAGACTCATCGAGGCTGGCCTCGATTGAGATATATTGGCCCCGGAGCCCATGGTGTTTGCTCACAGGAGGAATCGTTTCATGTCCAACCGAATCGGCCGATCGCTATTGGCCGTGCTGCTTGCCGCTGCAACTGCCGGTCTTTCATTGTTTGCTGCCGCACAAGATGTTCCCCAGCAACTCCGGCCGCCCGCGGAGGAACAGCTACTTGTGCAGGTCCACGCGAAAGGCGAGCAGGTCTACGTCTGCAACAGCGACGCCTCGCATTTTGCCTGGACACTGAAGGGACCCGATGCGCAGCTCTTGGACAAGAATGGCAAACCGTTCGGGAAACATTTCGCCGGACCTACCTGGGAAGCGAATGACGGTAGCCGCGTTATCGGCAAGGCCATTGCCAATTCTCCTTCTCCGGACGCCAATTCCATTCCCTGGCTTCTGGTCACAATTCTCAGCCACGAGGGGAACGGCGTGCTCTCTCGCGTCACAACCGTCCAGCGCGTAAACACCAAAGGCGGCAAAGCCCCGGAGTCCGGCTGCGACGCCTCGCACGTCAGTGAGGAAGTCCGCGTGCCATACTCCGCCGACTACCGCTTCTTCGCTCCGAAGTGATCCGCCTGTATCCTTCAACCGCAGGCAGGCATTTCAGTTTCTAGTTTTCGGGGTTCTGTGTGATCGGGGGCACCTCGCGCTCGATTCGGAAAGTGAAGCAACCCGCCGTTGTGGAGTTCACCTGAATGTAATCCACATCAGAAAGGGCGAAAAGCTGCTCGATCGCCATTTCCACTGTTCCGTCCGCCACGTACCTCTGTGCCAGAAGACGCCTGCCTCGAGCGTAACCTTCCAGTGTTCGCGGACTGGAGCGGAGTTCATCGGGGAATCCGCCACTCTCGGCGTAACGTTCGCAGGCCTCGGCGTGAATGAAGACCGGGCCGGGCAATGGCAGCGACTCCACCCCCGAGAAGCGATCATATGTGAATAGAATCCTGCGATCGACGCCTGGCGTGATTAATCGGAGGCAGTGCCGGCAAGGGGCCGGATCGGCTCCCAGTTCGCTGTAAGCGGGATGCCCATATACAGGCGCCCGTCCGCTACTGCGAACCGCTTCGGCCACGCCCGTCGGGATGGCAATAATGCGAATCTGTTGCATGATGTCCCCTCGCTTCTGATGTGACTCCGAGCACGGTTGTCTGCTCTGGGTGACACTCATTGTCAGCGAGCGTGCGAGCAGCGGGCTATCCGCTTCTCGCGCTCAAACTCGAAAGCGGCACGGGGATGCCGGTGACGCGTCAGAAATCCTCCGCGCAGCGAAGCGGCCAGCCTGCTTCCATGGGAATGCCGCTGATCCAACCTGTCGGGATTTAGATCAAGCCCGTGATGTAAACTCTTGTTCCGGTTCAGTGAATCCACGATTTTGCAAGTAATCATGCGTCCAGTCATTCAAGTATCCGGAGTCCGCAAGACCTACGGCCGAACCGTAGCGGTGGACGAGGTATCGTTTGAGGTCAACAATGGCGAGATTTTCGGGCTAATCGGGCCCAACGGCGCGGGAAAGACCACGACGATGGAGTGCGTCGAGGGTTTGCGCATTCCGGACCGGGGCGCCATCTCGGTGCTCGGTCTTGATCCCTTCAGGAACGTGTACAAGCTGCAAGACCGCATTGGCGTTCAGCTCCAGCAGGCGCAGCTGCAGAAACGAATCAAAGTGTGGGAGGCGGTCGACCTCTGGGCCTCGCTGTACAAGAAGAACACGATCGACGGCGAACGGTTGCTTGAACAGCTTGGCCTGACCGACAAACGGAATGCCTGGTTCATGACTCTCTCGGGCGGGCAGAAGCAACGGTTGTTCATCGCGCTTGCGCTCATCAACGATCCGGAGGTGGTGTTTCTGGACGAGCTCACCACCGGGCTCGACCCGCAATCGCGGCGCGCGATCTGGGATCTGGTGCGCGGCATCGGCGAGAGGGGCAAGACGGTTTTCCTGACAACTCATCTGATGGAAGAGGCCGAACGTCTGTGCGACCGGGTGGCGATCATCGAGCACGGACGTATCGTCGACATCGACACGCCCGGGAGCCTCGTGAACCGGCACTGCCCTGAGCGGACCGTCGTCCTGTCCACGGACGATCGAACGGCTGCAGAGCGCTTTCGAGCGATCCCGCGAGTCGAGGAGGTGGTCTGCAGCAGTTCGCAGTTCACGATTCGCGGCCGGGGCGACGATCTGGTGACCGAGGTGATTCGTTGCCTGTCCGAGAACCGGATCCGGGTCACGGATTTCCGCACGATTCTCCCCAATCTTGAGGACGTCTTCCTCAAACTGACGGGTCATTCAATTCGCGACTAGGCTTGATCAACGATGCTACGTGGGCTCTGGAAACTGACTTGGATCGAAATCAAGATTTTCCTCCGGGAACCGCTCGGGGCGTTCGGGACGATCGGCATTCCCGTACTGGTGTTCCTGGTACTGGGTCGAGTGGCCGGGGGCAGCCTTGCGCCATCCTCTAGGGGCGCGAGCAGTTTTATCGGCGTCGGTCTACCGGTCTTCGCCTCGGTCCTGATCTCGGTCAACGCCGTGCTGTCGCTGGTCACGATCATCTCGATCTATCGTGAAGGCGGCATCCTCAAACGACTTCGTGCAACTCCGCTGCGCCCCCAGACGATTCTGACCGCTCACGTGATCGTGAAGCTGTTGCTCACCGCGGCCACTTTGGCCCTGATGGTGCTTGCCGGCAAACGCTATTACCCGGTCGGCGTTCACGCGCCGCTGTTCTCCTTTACCCTCGCGCTGCTGATCAGCACTTGGAGCATCCTGTCGATCGGCTTTCTGATCGCCAGCATCGTTCCCACGGCCCGCTTTGCGCAGCCGGTCGGCGCGATCGTCCTGTATCCGATGATCGCTCTGTCGGGCCTGTTCGTGCCGGTTGAATCACTGCCTCCGGCGCTTCACGCAGTAGCAAGGGTTGTGCCGCTAACCTACACCGTGTCGCTGCTCGAAGGGATATGGAGGGGCGACCGGTGGTCGGCGCACCTGGCCGACCTTGCGGCGCTGTCCGCGGTGTTTGTCGTGTGCACGGCGCTGTCCGCAAAGGTGTTCCGCTGGGAGTAGTCAGGGTTTCTCGAAGGCCTGTTCAACACGGCATACAAGGCGCTATTTTCGGCGAACGAAAGCACGAGCGTCCAGTTCGTTGCGAGCGAACCGTGCAATCGGGCGGATTTCGACAGATGATTCGGCCTTGGCGTCAACGTCTAACGCGCGGCCTCCTGCAGATCAGGTCCCACGCGAGCCGAGCCACGCATGAGTCCATGTCCGTAGTAAGTTCATCGAAATGCACATCGACCTCTAGACTCGTTGCTCGGATGCGTCTCGGCGCTGTTTTCTCCTTTCAATTTGGACAGTGCCTTTGAAGTAGGCGCCTTCCTCGATCAGGATTCGCCGAGTGGTCAGATCGCCGGTAACCGAGCCGTGCCTCTTGATCTCGATCCGGTCGGCCGCATGAAGATGACCTGCGAGTTCTCCGTAGACGATGACTTCGCGTGCGACGACGTCGGCGGTGGCCTTGGCCGTTTCACCGATGGTAAGCCTCTTGCAATTCACAGAAATCGCGCCCTGGACAACGGTGTCCAGGTGCACATCGTCGTTGAGCATCGCGTCTCGCTTCAAGACGCGATCAGATGTCGGACGGACGGACGGATAACGGCTTGTATTGGCCGGTTGGTTCGCGGGCGCTTCGGTGGGCGAATCAACTACGCCGGTCGAGCTAAACGCGGAAGAAAACGAACGTGTTGCTGGTTGTGCCTGCTTGCTCCACCACATAGACTCCTCCTTAATAGGGTCAATGGCGCAAGCGGACCGCCACGAAATGTATCCCGGCGTTGAGACCGGTACAAGTTGCGAATGGCAAGGAGTTGTCCGTTGATGTAACAGGCTGGAATTGAGGGCAGACCGTCCAGAAAAGAGCGAAAAACCCGCGCCCGGCTCTCTAAACTGTCGACCGGGCCCAATCCTCGACCTCTTTGGTCAGTGCTGCAACGATGTCCGGCCGGTCTTCGCCTGCAAGATTGGAGTCGACGTCGTAACCCTGGCTCGCCAGGTGGTAGGACAGCATGCGATAAGACGCGCGAAATCCCTGCATTTCCTTGGGATCAATCGTGACCGACTGGCCCGGAATTGCGGCGGTCAGTTCGTCCCGCATGTAGATTGCGTCAAAGCCCACGATCCCCCAGGACTCATTGCGCCGCTCCACTCGGTAGATGAAGCGCGAGTACGTCGCAAGGTTCATCTCCACGCCCTTGATTTGTACTGGCAGATCGATGATCGCCACCAGCCGTGCAATGGCCCGGTCGCCTGACAACGCCACGCGAATGGGAGCAAGCCGGTGCTTGGCAAGAATCTTTCGCCGCGCCATGTCGATTGAGCCGGTCACAAAGTCAGCGCCGCTCCCCCGAAACCAGCTGATCCGAACCACCGAATCGCCGAAGAAGCACTCGCGCATTTCGTCCCAGCGTCCCAAATCCCTGCTTTCTCGCTCGCGCAGAATGAGCTGGGTAATGGCTGAGGTATCGGCAGCATCCAGCACCGACTTGGGTAATTCCGGGTTCATATCCGCCTCCTGGGTTCCGATATCGCAGAATCTGGCCAAGAACCGTGCAGCCTTGCAAAGGCCTCGAACTCAGTTCCGGGGATACTAGTTCAAGTCGAATTGAGGTCCACGCGTTCCCCAGAACGCTCCCCGTGTGTCGCCGAGACGAGTACTGAGGCCAGAGCGCCCCTGTGATTTCGTCGGTCAAGCGCAACAGAATACACCGGCTTGAATTCGCTCATGGCCTGATTCGCACCCCAGACAGGCTTCAGCCCGCTCACAGCAGCCGCATTTTTCACATGGACCAGGAGTTCTGCGAGCGAGACTTGGCTTCCTTGACCGTGCTGCGCCGGTCGAATACACTACGTAATTCGCTTGCGTCCGCGAGGGGCATCCGATGCGCCGACTCCGCCGCTAGAACAGATCAGTCCGCGAAAATAGAGGAGAAAGATCGTTGCCGAAACGTACGTTTCAGCCCCATGTGCGCCGCCGTCACAAAAAACACGGCTTCCGCAAACGCATGAAGAGCCAGGGTGGACGGAAAGTCCTTGCGCAACGCCGCAAAAAAGGGCGCCACAGTCTCACGCGAGTCTGACGCGACGACGCTCGGTTTGCCTCGCGAGTGCCGCGTGGTGGACCGCGCCGAATACGACGCGGTCTATCGTGAGGGCCGTCGCCGGTCGAGCCGCGAGTTCACCATTTTCGTTCGCCCCAACGGCCTCGATCTCAGCCGGTTTGGCTGGAGCATCAAGAAAGCGCTCGGCAACGCGGTCCGGCGCAACCGAATCCGGCGGCGGCTGCGCGAAATTCTGAGATTGCACCGACAGGAGATTGCCCAGGGATGGGACATCGTGATACACCCGCGCAGCTCGGCGGCCACGGCGGATTTTTCGGCGCTGACCAGGGAACTCCTGCAGCTGATTCCTCGCGCACCCATGTCTTGAACCAGGCGAGCGAAGCCAGCCGATCGACCGCGCACGCAAAATCAGCTGCGGCCTGGGTGCTGCTCCTGGTGGTGCGCTTCTACATCACGTTCCTTTCTCCATTTTTCGGCGGCGCGTGCAGATTCCACCCCTCTTGCTCGAATTACGCCGCAGACGCCATCGCGCGCCATGGCGCCGGGCGCGGATTATCCCTCGCGCTTCGCCGACTGTTGCGCTGCAATCCCTTCACCAAGGGTGGATTCGATCCCGTCCCGGACGTAGTTCAGCGGGCGGGGTCCACCAGCTCCGATGCGCATCGTGCAACAGAGTTTCAACCCCGCTCCTCGGAACGCGGTTTTCCGCCCGGTGAATCCGTCGCACTCTCTCAGGGCGAACAGGAGCGGACGCAGTGAAGGAGATGTCGGATCAGACCCGCGGGATTATTTTCGTAGTCATCGTGATCGCCGTCACGTTTATCTGGATGCATTACTTCCAGCCGCCCATTCCGCCGCCGCAGAAGTCCGGCGCCGTCGCCGGGCAGACGGCGCCCGGCCAGACTTCCGGCGCGGGGTCGACCCAACCGGCCGGCATGCAGGGCGCCATGCAGATGGCCCCGCTCGCTATGGCCGCGAAAGTTCCGGTGGCGCAGGCTGCTGCGGAAACCAACATCGTGGTCGAAAGCAATCTCTATCGCGTTGAGCTGTCGAATCTCGGCGCTGTAGCGCGAAGCTGGCAGCTGAAAAAGTACTTCGACGACCAGACGCCGCCGCGTCCGCTGGACCTGGTCAACCCCGATGTTGCGCAAGAGCTGGGCTGGCCGCTCTCGCTGATGCTTTCCGATCCGCAGCTGGAGGCAGAGGCGAATTCCGCGCTCTATGAAGTTACCCCGGCCTCGGAGAACCTCACCGCGCCCGCCGAGATCACCTTCCATTGGAGCGACGGGCACTTGGACGTCACCAAGAAGCTGAATTTCACGCAGGACTACCAGATGTCCATCGAGGTTACCGCCTCGCTCGACGGCAGGCCGCTTGCGCCGTCCATCGCCTGGCGCGGCGGATTCGGGGACAAGGCCGTCTACAAGGCCTCGCAACTCGTCAACGTCTTCTACAAGCAGGCGGACAGCCTGAACTTGCTTCAATACAAGAAGCTCGGTGTTTCAGGGAATCAGGTCCAGCCCTTCCAGCAGCCCGGCTCGATGCAGTTCACCGGAATCGAGGATCAATTCTTCGCCGCCGTGTTCATTCCCGACGGAACCGAACTGGGCCTCTGGCACTGGACGCAGTGGCACCACTTCCTCGCGGACAATCAGCCGGCGAGCACGCCCGAAGTGGAAATCGCGGTCGGTGCGACGGCCCCGGGTCCGGTCAAGGCACGGATGTTCGTCGGTCCGAAAGATCTGGGACTGCTCACCCGGGTGCAGCCGTCGCTGGAACAATTGGTGAATTTCGGCTGGACTGGTGTGATTGCGAAGCCGTTGCTCTTCGCGCTGCAGTGGCTGCATCGCTACATTCCGAACTGGGGCTGGGCTATTGTCGCGCTGACGCTGGTAATCAACTTCGCCGTGTTTCCGCTCAAGATGAAGAGCTGGCGATCCATGCAGGAGATGCAGAAAATCGCGCCCGAAATGCGCGCGATTACGGACAAATACAAGAAATACTCGATGACCGATCCGCGTCGAAAGGGCCAGCAGGACGAAATGGCCGAGCTCTACCAGCGTCACGGTATCAATCCCATGGCGCAGTTGAGCGGCTGTCTGCCCATGCTGATGCAGATGCCCATCTGGTGGGCGCTGTGGCGCGTGCTGACCGGTGCGATCGAGCTGCGGCATGCCCCCTGGGTTTTTTGGGTGCGGGATCTCTCGGTCAGAGATCCGTATTACGTCCTGCCGGTCGCCATGGCCATTACGATGTATTTGTCGGTCAAGATGACGCCGCAATCGGCGGCCGTCGATCCGTCGCAGCAGAAAATGATGAGGCTCATGCCGCTGGCATTTGCGGCGGTATTTTTCACCTATGCAAGCGGCCTGAATCTCTATATGTTCACCAGTAACCTGGTGGGCGTGGGGCAGCAATATTATCTGAATCGAACTCGGCCGCTGCCCACGAACAGCCCGTTTAAAAACAAGAAAAAGAAGAACCAACAATGAACGGCGATCGAACACCTCATACCAGTCGGCCGCCCAGCCGCCAGTTTTCACGCCGCGAACACGCGTCGCCGCCGCCACCGCTGGACCGCGAACGCGCCGTGGCTGAGCTGAATCGTTTTCTCGATCTCGCGGTGCGCGAAATGGGCCTTGCCGTGAAATTCGAAGTGTCTTCAGCGCCAGGCGACGAGGCCGAAGTGAATGTTACATTCACAGGTGATGACCAGGAATTGCTGCTGGAGAGCAATGCGGATCTTCTGCTCTCGCTCGAGCACATCGCACATCGCTGGCTGCGGCTCGACCCGCGTCTTCACGATCGCGTGCGGTTTGACTGCGGCGAGTATCGCGCCACACGGCTTGCGGAATTGAAACTTTCGGCGCGCGTCGCCGCACAGCGCGTGCGCGAGACCGGCCAGCCGTTCCAGTTTAACCCTATGTCCTCGCGCGAGCGCCGCATTGTCCACCTCGAGCTCAGCGGCGCTGCCGGCGTACGCACCGAGAGCGAGGGTTCCGGCGATCGCCGCCAGCTTGTGGTCTATCCCGCTACTCCCCCGACCAAAAGATAGTCGCGGTTCCTGTGTACCCGAGGAATCTTTCTGCGGCGTTCATCTGCCGCAATGCGTTTAGACGACCAGTGGTTCCTTGGGAAAAACGCCGGCCTTGAAATTACAGTCTCTTCGGGCGCCCGCTAGACTTCAATTGAGTAACCTTCCTTGCCGACGTTGACGCAAACTGTCTCTCCAAGATGGTCGGAGACGCCCGCCGTTTCGTGGATGTGGCCGCAGAAAAGAAACGGCGGCTGCTCGCGCTCGACCCAGGCCCGCAGCGTCGGGCTGCCTGCGTGCTTGCCGGGTGCGTATTCGTCGAGTCGCGTGCCTAGCGGCGGAAAATGAACCACCAGGTGAAGCCGGGCGATTCCGTCAAAGGGCGCAAGGGCCCGGGCGATCTCTTCCTCGGAGTATTCGCCGGGCGTCTTGAACGGAGTAATGTTGCTGTAGCCGAGCCCGGCCCAGGGCGTGGAGTCCGTATGCAGCACGCGGCGATGAAAATCCACGAAGCCAAATCGCCGGCAGAATTCGCGAATGTCGTCGTGCGTTTCGTGATTTCCCGGCAACACCCAGAGCCGCTCGCCGAGCGGCTCAAGGGCCTTGCCGCACGGCTCAAGGCCGCGACCAAATGTGGCGAGATCGCCTGCGGCGACATACACGTCGGCGGGTTTCGCGACAATCCGCGCAAGCGCGCGAAGATCGCCGTGAATATCGCTGAAGATCAGGACCTTCACGGAGATTTCTTCGCAGGTGGCGCGGGCACACCCGCCTCGGGTTGTTGTGGAACCATCCGTCTCATGCTGCTCTGCAGCATTCCGTTCGTAAGCCAGCCTTGCTCGATCACGTTGCCGGCGTTGTCGAAGACCACGCGATAGGTGAACGGTTGCGGACCGCGCCGCCGGCCGTCCTGAAAGCGGTTTTCGCCCAGCTCGACCACCGGATGGCCTTCGTCGACGAAGCTGATGATGGACGGGAAGCGCGCAAAATTCCAGTAGAGCCGCACGTCCGGCAGCTGGAAAGCGCGCGCGATGTACTCGTTGGGCCGGGAGTCGGGAATGAAGTTGAAAACGACGGGCCCCGTCGCGCGCAGATCGAACTGCGACTGGAAGATGGCGTCAGGTGAGCGGATGGCGTCGCCCCAATCGAGCCACGACGGAGGGATCGGCAGCGCGCCAATCCGCGTGATATCGATGTGGTTCTGATCCGCGAAAGCCTTAGCGCGCAAGATCGCCTCGTGGTGCGCGACCGAGCAAGCGAACAGGTACACGAGCGCCGCAAACGCTCCGGCCTGGCACCAACGAGCGCGCGTCACACGGAAACCCCAGCCGCCTGTCGCCGGCCCAAAGAAAAGTGCGGCCAGCACGACGCACGCCAGTCCCGCAACCCACAGGTGGAACGGATAGCCTGCTGCGCGCACGAGCAGCCACACCAGCAGATCCCCCACGCTGAACAGCACCCAGGTCCGCCAGGCGCGGGCGCGGCTTTTTGCCGGATCCCGATAGATCCAGGCGATCATCTGCGGCACCAGGATGATCGCGGTGAAGCTGAAATCAATGATGAAGAGCAGGTCCCAGGCGACGCGCACGCGCGAAATCGGAAACCACATGCGTGTGCCGAACGACGTCATGCCGTCGAGCAGGATGTGGCTCGCGATGCCCACGCCGTAAATCAGCGTCAACATTCCCAGGGGCGGGGACTCCAGATCATGAAAGCGCGGCCAGCGCCGTTTGACCCAGGGTAGAAGTGCGCGCGTCAAACCGGCAAGAAGAACCGCAAAGAACGGGAGCCCGACAAAGGAGTGCGTGATCGCGCGATGGTACTTCACGATGCTGAGAGGATCGCGCGAGATCGCCTCGGCAAAAATATCCACGTCAGGGAATACCGCGCCCAGCGTCGCGGCAAAGATTGCGACTCGTTCCTGGCGTTTGGAAAAAAATCCTTTGCCGAGGAGCGCGCCCGCGATTCCGTGAGTTACAGGGTCCATGAAGGATTGAAAACGGCAGAAGTGTACACGATTCACCGCGCGAGCGCGATCTCGAGCCTTTTACGCTCTGTATGCTTCGCGGGCCTGAGCGAGGCAGGGAGCGGGGCAATGAGTCTGGAGGTTTATCTAGCCCTTATCAGGCCTTCCGAGCGGCCGCTCGTGTGCTGTTCGCTACGTCTAAGAAACCTCAAGCAGCACCAGGGACATATCGTCGGTCGGTGCGCCCTCACGCCACGCCGCAACCCGGTTCAGAAGAGCCTGCTGCATGTCGCCGAACGGCAGCAGGGCCGTCTCGCGCACGATTTTTTGCACACCTTCAGTGCCCAGCATCTCGCCTCGCGAATCGAAGGCTTCGCTGATTCCGTCGGTATAGAGCACAACGCGATCGCCCGGGTTGAGATCCATTTCGATTGCCGCCTCGTCCGCAACCGCGTCGGGCAGGCCGCCGAGCACCATGCTGCGCGATTCCAGCAGCCGCGGCTGCTCGCCGGGCGTAACGATCATGGCCGGAGGATGTCCTGCGCCCGCGAAGATCATCCGCCGCCCCCCGATATCGATTCGAGCGGCTGCCAGGGTAAACAGCAGCGCCGAGGTGCCCAGGTTTTGCATGACGAAGCGATTCAGCTCCCGCAGCATTTCTGTGAGCGGAGTTCCGCTTCGCAATTGCGACATGGTCTCGCTATAGATGCGATTGGCCACCAGCGCCGAACCGATGCCGTGGCCGGAAACATCGCACACCAGCAGGTTCAGGTGTTGATCGTCGATCGGGCTGACCAGGCCAAAGTCTCCGCCGATGGTTCGCACCGGATGAAAATACGCGTCCACGCGCATCCCGCCCCAGACCAGCGATTGCGGAGCAAGGCTTTGCTGGACGCGGGCAGCCAGCAACAGGTCTTCTTCAATTTCACTCTGGCGTTCTTCCAGCTTTCGATTGGCATGGCGCAAATCGGCTTCGGCGTTCTTCTGTTCCGAGATGTCCGTAAAGGTTACGACAGCGAACTCCAGGCCATCGGGATCTTCAAAGTTCCGCGAACTGATGATGACCGGCAGCCTGTTGCCGTTTTTCTGAGGAACCACAAATTCGAAGCGATTCTGGCCTTCCCGTTTCCTGTTCTCGATCTGCTTCAGGATGAATTTGTATTCCTCATCGGTATAGAGGTAGGAACCTTCCAGTCCGATCAGTTCCGACGCCGGATATCCGAGCATCTCCTCCATGCAAGAGTTGATGAAGAGAATTTTGCGGCAGTCGTCCAGAATCATCACACCCTCGTTCAGCGTTTCAAGGATGTCTTCCATCTGCAGAAGCCAATCGGGTCGTTCCATGTTCATCGGGATCTCTTCTTAGATGCTCTACAGGCCGGCGAAGAAGCATCTTAATCGAATTCCGGCGAGGAGGCCAAAGGCGGCGTCGAAGCGGTAGAATGGAACCCGCGCGGTACGCGGATATGACCTCAAACGGAAACCGAAATCCACCAGGGCCAAAGGGTGTGCCCATCATGGGCATGGCTCTGAATCTCCGCCGCGATCCGCTCGGCGGCATGCGCCAGATGGCCCGCGAATACGGCGACATCGTCCGCTTTTACGTGATGATGCAGGAGCGCGTCCTGCTGAACCGTCCCGACCTGATCAATCAGGTCCTGGTCATCCAGCACGGTAAATTCCACAAAAGCGAGCTGACCAGGCGAATTACCAGGCGCATGCTCGGCCAGGGCTTGCTGATCAGCGAAGGCGATTTCTGGCGGCGCCAGCGGCGGCTGGCCCAACCGGCCTTCCACCGCAGCCGTACCAATGACTACGCCGCCACGATGCTCGACATCGCACAGGCCCACATCGGCGGCTGGCGCGATGGAGAACAGCGCAACATCGCGCAGGAAATGACGGCGCTCACCCTCGATATTGCCGTACGAACGCTGTTCGGCACCACTCTGCCGGGCGAAGCGCGCCAGGTCGGGCACGCGATGACTTTCCTGATGCGCTATTCGCTCCGCCGCAACCGGTTGCCGTTTCGTGTTCCCGAAAATTGGCCCACGCCGGCGAACCGCCGGGCGAGTCGGGAACTCGAGTTCATTGATTCGCTTGTTTACCGCATCATTTCCGAGCGGCGCGCAGAAGGGAACTCCAGCGCCCATAACGATCTGCTAGCCCTGTTGATGGGCGCGATGGATGAAGACGGCAGCCAGATGACGCCGCAACAGCTTCATGATGAAACCATGACGCTGTTTCTCGCCGGACATGAAACCACGGCGCAGATGCTCGGCTGGACCTGGTACGCACTTAGCCAGAATCCTGCTGTCGAATCGCGTCTGCACCAAGAGTTGCACGGTGTGCTGGGCGGCCGGCCGCCGGGAGCGGCGGATTTTCCGCGACTTCCCTATTTGCAGGCGGCGATGAGCGAAGTCCTGCGACTCTACCCGCCTGCCTATGTTCTTGCGCGTGAAACCGTTGAGCCTTGCGAGATCGGCGGGTACCGGCTTCGTGTGGGATCAACCGTGGTGCTCTCGCAGTGGATCACGCACCGAGATCCCCGCTACTACGATGATCCCGAGGCGTTCCGTCCGGAGCGCTGGCTCGACGGGCTGGCCGATCGCTTGCCGCCGGGAGCTTATTTTCCATTTGGCGACGGACCGCGACGCTGCATCGGCCAGGGGTTCGCGCTGCTCGAAGCCGCCATTGTGACGGCCACCATCGCCCAGAAATTCAGTTTCCGCATGGTTCCCGGCCATACCGTCGTGCCCGAGCCGCTGGTAACCCTACGCCCCCGCCACGGCATCCAGATGACGCTCCACGCACGCAACTAGTGCACGAACTCGCCTGTTCCGCCGCTCGACCATGGATCGTAGGTCAGGAAAAAATGAATCCGATCCCGGCCAGGCGGGTGGTCATAGGTGAGAAGCACGTTCAGACGGCTCGGATCGGGATATTCGAGGTCGGTTTCACCCAGAACTTGAAACGCCTGTGCCGCCACCTGACCCGCATCCGGCGTCAGTCCATGCGTCACTTCAATCGCATATTGATCCGCTTGATGTTCGAAGTAGCGGCTGACGGTGTTTGAAACGGGCGAGCCAATGAACGAGATAACGCTCAGCAGCAGGAGCAGAACCGGCAGTGACGCCAGATCGTCCGCTCCGCGAATGCGCCACGCCGCTCCCCGCCACGCGAGCATCCAGCCTAGACAGCGAAAGCCGAGATAAAACGCGATGAATAGTCCAACGGCGGAAGCCAGCAATCCTTTGGGTATGTGGTTCAGCACATAGTGGCCTGTTTCGTGGCCTGCGACGGCCACGATTTCCGGGGTAGTCATTTTCGCCACGGTCGTGTCGTACACCACGATGCGCTTCGAGGCCCCGATCCCGGTGACGTAGGCGTTCAGATCGGTGCCCTTCACGGCTTCATCCATCAGGTACATCCGGTCTGCAGGAATATTTTCGCCAGCGCGCTGCAGCATCGGCTGGAGCGCAGCAGTGAGCGCCGGATCTTTCTCTGCCAGCGGCTCGAACTTGTTGAACAGCGGGTTAATCACCAGCGGCTCCAGGAATGTCAGGCACAGAACGATCGGCAACGAAGCCAGCCAAAAATAGAACCACCACCGCTGTGGGCTCTTGCGGATTACGGCGTACAGAATCGCGATCAGAATAATCCCGAGGATCACACTGAGGAACTCGCCCTTGGCCTGATCCCATGCCCACGATCCCCATCCCTGCACCGACAGCCCATAGTTGCGCGAAACCGTGTGCGCATAAATTTCCTGCGGCAATCCCAGAACGTCCATCGTGAGGATCAGCAGCGGTGAGAACACCAGCACCTGAACGAAGCGGTTCGACGAGGCTCGTTCGGCCCAGTCTCGGTACTTGGGCGCAAGTTTCAAACGCAGGATCAGCCAAAGGACGATCAGTCCATAGATCGTTCCGATGAGTATGAACGCCAAGCGGATCCTGCTCAGACGCTCTGTTTTCTTGTAGAGCTCCGGCGGGAGCCTGTAGGCAGTGATTCTTTGCTGCTCCGCTCGGGGCGCAACGTTATTCGCCGTCGCCTGCGGCGGACTGGGGCTCGGCTGCTGCTGGCTTGGCGCGGTGGCCGGGGAGGCCTGTCCGGCCATACTTGCCGGATGGAAAAATAACGCGAACACAAATGCGGCGAGAACGAACTTCAGCTTGCCCATCCAGCCCCCAATTTGAGTCAGACGTTGCGGGGAAGTATCTCGTTAGCGCTTCTGGCGTGCAATGGCAATCGCAACCGGATTGGGCTCGCGTTTGCCCTGTTGCAGGAAGGGAGCTGCCGCGGTGTGCCCGGCGGGTTCTTCCGATTCGCACCGAAGCGACCGCCCCGGACTCCAGGAATCTGGCATAATGCGCGATCATGACAGCCAGCGCTGCAAATCCCGGTCCGACCGTCAATCGCCAGTTCACACTAGCCGCGCGTCCGGTGGGAATGCCGAAGGAATCGGATTTCCACGTCGTCGAGGCACCCATCCCCGCCCTCGCAAACGGGCAAATTCTCCTGCGCACACTTTTTCTGTCGGTTGATCCCTACATGCGCGGCCGCATGACCGGCGTACGCACTTACGCCGATCCCGTTGATATCGGCCAGCTCATGGTTGGCGGAACCGTCGGTCGGGTCGTGCAATCCACAAATCCACAATTCCGCGCCGGAGACGTCGCCGTAGGCTATTGGGGCTGGCAGGAGTACGCCATCTCAGACGGCAAAGGATTGCAGAAGCTGGACGCGAACCTCGCCCCGGTTTCAACCGCACTCGGCGTGCTGGGGATGCCGGGAATGACCGCGTACTTCGGTCTTCTGGACATCTGCCAGCCAAAGCCGGGCGAAACGGTCGTCGTTTCCGGCGCTGCCGGAGCGGTTGGATCGCTCGTAGGTCAAATTGCGAAGATCAAGGGATGTCGCGCCGTGGGAATCGCCGGGACCGATCAGAAGGTTTCCTGGCTCACCGGCGAATTGGGTTTCGATGCCGCATTCAATTACAAATCCACCGAAGATTACACAGCCAAGCTCAAAGAACTTTGCCCCAGCGGCATCGATTGTTATTTCGACAACGTGGGCGGTGCCGTTACCGACGCTGTTCTTCCCGTGCTGAATGTGCGGTCGCGCATGTCGATCTCCGGGCAGATTTCTCAATACAACGCGACGAAGCCGGAACCCGGCGTGCGGCCCTACGCTTACCTTCTCACGAAGCAGTCGCGCGCGGAGGGATTCATCGTCACCCAATGGATGAATCGCTTTCCGGAGGGCATCGCCCAGATGGCGCAATGGCTTAAGGAAGGGAAGCTGAAGTACCGTGAGGAAATCGTCGCCGGCTTCGAGAACGCGCCCCGCGCCCTGATCGGCGTCCTGCAAGGCGACAACACCGGCAAAATGTTGGTCAAGCTCGCCGACGCGTAGGCACCGGCGCGAAGCGGAATTCCCGGAGGCTCCGCGGAAGCTATTGCAATCCTCTGCCTGTTTGCCAATTGACGGACGTGCTCGGACAACATCACGGAGCAGCGACCGGGTCGCGCCGCCAGAAAGTACCGTTACCTTTTTGGACGCCCTGTCGGACGCCGTTTGCCGTGCGCAGCCCTCCGCGTCTACTATGGACATGTAGAAAACGGGTTTTTGACCAGGGAGAAGTATGATGAGAATCAGAAGCTGGGTGTTCACGATTTTGCTGATCGCGCCTGTGGGTATCGCCTCCGCGATGCCGCGACAGCAGCAGGACGATTCGGTTGCGGCCGCTGCCCGGCGCGCCCAGGAAAAGAAGGCTCAGCAAGAGAATTCCTCCAAGCCCGCCAAGGTCTGGGACAACGACAATCTGCCGAACACGCCCGGCGCGATCAACGTGGTCGGCCAAGATCCGTCTGCGGCACCTCCGTCCGCCACACCTGTCGATAACGCCGCGACTCCCCCGGCCGCGGACGCGAAAAGCGCAGCCGCCGATAAATCCGCCTTGGAGGGCAGCCTCGCTTCGGCCAAGGAAAAGCTCACCGATCTCAAAGCCGATCTTGACGTGATGCAACGCAAGTACGCCATGGATCAGCAAACCTATTACGGCACTACCAACTATGCCGCCGACAAGGCCGGCGCAGCCTCGCTTGCAAGCGAGAAGACTGCTATTGACGACAAGCTGGACGAAGTCGCTGCCGCGGAAAAGCAGCTCGCCGATCTACAATCCAAGGTGGACACCGCAAGCGCCGACAAACCGCCTGCGGCAAAGTAATTCCGCAGTTTGGTACTCCGTTCGGAACGTGGTCCCAGGCCCCTCCGGCATACGTACCGCTACTAATAGTATATATTCCGCTTGACACACTAGAAGCGGCGGCGCACAATCCCGCCAGTTTGACGGGGCTTGCTTGATTCCACATGCTTGCCGGCACCTTTGTTCGCTTGCCGCCGGCCGTGACTGCGAGGAAATGGGATGCAATATCTGCCCGGCTGGACGGTGCAGTGTTTGACTCCGGAGTGTCCCGCACGCGGCCATTGGCTCCGCGTGCTGGGTACTCCACAGGAAATCTGCAGCAATTGCGGCGCTCCCCTTCATAACGTGCCGCCGCCGCTTGCGCCGCGTTTCCGCATGCGGCCCCGCGCCCTATCGAGCTATCGCCCCGCGCGGGGTCCGCGCTGAATCTTCCGATTGGTCACGGTTGGATCACGCCAGGAAATTTCAGGACTGGTCCTGTAGCCGCCGCAGCACCTTTCTGCAGCTGAACCAATCCGCCGGAGCACTGCGCCGGATCGATGCTGAATACATCGCGTCGGTTCGGCCTCTTCATTCAGACACGCGCGATTTTGCAATTATTTTAGGAGGGGAGCGCGAAGAGGGGGGAGCGGCCGGTGGGGGGACCGGCCGCTCGTGGGCATTGGGGGTGATGGAGGTGCAGCAACTCGGGGCACTCGCCCCGAATCCACAGTGATTCTGCCTGTAGTCGTCGGCACGGTCGATAGACAGCTGGATTCAATCGCATCAGTACCTTCGTACTTCTTCCAGGATTTCGATGTCTGTTCGCCCGAAGGCGTGGGCCGGCTGCGCCCGCCGCATCTGAATGCCGTCCGCAACTAAGGGCCCTGGCTGCCTCTGTGGAAGGTGGCAAATGCCACGGGCGTCGTAAATAGACTTCGTTGTTATTGCTACTGCATTTTGGCTAGAATGCGGACCATGCCAGTCCAGCCGTTTGAGGTTTCCCAGCGTACGGGATCGCTTTCAACCGTTCAGATCATCACGGTAAAGGGCGCCATCACGTTTGCCACGTCGCCCGCATTCCAGGACGCAATCGCCGCCGCGACCGCCCCTCGCTTAATCATTGACCTCACCGACGTAACGTCGGTGGACTCCATGGCCGTCGGCACTCTGGTGCGGGCTTTTGTCACCTGCCACAAAACCGGCCGGAAGCTTGTTCTTGTCGGTCTGAATTACCGCGTGAAAAACATTCTCCAGATCACTGGTGTCGATCCACTGTTTGAAATCTACGCGAGCATCTCGGAAGCGCAAGGCGCGCTGATTTGAGCGACGACCGACGAGGTTGGTAACCGCACCCGCGCGTTTTGCCTGCGGCGTGCCGCGTGCACTACGATGAGCGCCCATCAGCGATGCCACTGCCTGGAACTGTGCCGATCCTGACTCGACTCTTGCGGCGGCGCACCGACTCGCCGCAAGCCTCCCGCAGGAAGCGCGATCGGCAACGGAACCCAGCTCTTGTCCGGGACGGGGGTGCGAGCCTGCAAGCGTCTCCGCAAACCCAGAATTTAGGCGCGCTACGGCCGCTGGAGGACGCCAAAGCGTCAGCCGGCTTTTGGCCCGTAGCCGCCATCTGCGCCACCGCCTGTCTTGGCCTGCTGATCATGGAGTTCGGCGGGAGCGAGCCGACATACGCATCGCTATTCCCGCCGCCGGCTCACGGTTTTGATCCCTACTGGGTGCTGCGCGTCAGGGCCTGGTGGGTCGGTTCGATCCTCGTCGGGTTTCTCGCCTTGCCTGCCCTGTTGATGTTTTGCTTGCCCGGCAATCGTCTGCGTGATTGCAATCTATCGTTCCGCGGTTTCCGCGAACATTTTTGGATCTACGTCGGCCTGTACGGTGCGGTACTTCCCGTAATTTGGTTCGTCTCGCTGTCGCCCTCCTTCTACATGTTCTATCCGATGTACGGTCAGGCCGGCCGATCCTGGTTCGACCTGCTGATGTGGGAGGGAATGTACGCCGGCCAATTCGTCGCGCTGGAGTTTTTCTTCCGAGGATTCCTGGTGGGAGGACTCAGCAGGCACATCGGAATCTTTGCCATTCCTGTGTCGGTGATTCCCTACATGATGATCCATTTCACCAAACTGCTACCGGAGGCTGCCGCCTCGGTTCTCGCGGGGTTCGTGCTGGGATATCTGGCATGGAAGACAAAATCCATCTGGGGCGGAGTGTGCGTCCACTGCGGCGTCGCCGCCACCATGGATATACTGGCGCTTGCGCACAAAGCCCAGCTACCCTGGTTGCACACGTAACGCGCGAGCGATCGAAGTGCTCTGCCACCATTTTTTGCGGCCGGCACTGTGAATGTACTAGGATAGGCGCCCGCTGATGAGCGACAACACTCCTCCGGAATCGGGCGATCCCACGAGCAACATGCTCTGGGAATACTGGTATCCCGCGCTGCGAAGCGACCAGTTGCACGGGCGAAAACTCGAGCGCGCGACGCTGCTTGAAGTACCACTTGTTCTGGGGCGCGATTCCGCCGGAAAACCGTTTGCGCTGCGCGATATATGCCCGCACCGGGCGTTTCCTCTTTCATTTGGCAGATTCGATGGCGCGTCGGTCGAGTGTGCTTACCACGGCTGGCAATTCGACGCGCACACCGGCCAATGCGGCCACATTCCTTCGCTCGCTGCGGATTCAAAGCTCAAGTGCGACCGCATCCATGCCGGTAGCTTTCCGTGCGAAGAGCGCGATGGATACATCTGGGCGTTCATGGCGAATTCAGAAGGTCGCGCCGCCGCAGCTCATTCCGCTCCGGCTCCGCCGGCGCCTGAACTTCCCACGTTCAGTCCGCGCTACCGGATCGCGCATCTCTGGGCCGACCTGCCATGCAGCGTGGACCATGGCATCATCGGATTGATGGACCCTGCGCACGGGCCTTTCGTGCATCAGGCGTGGTGGTGGCGCAGCAGGAGAAGCATCCGCGAGAAGGCCAAACAGTTCGAGCCGATTCCCAACGGTTTTCGGATGAGCCCGCACGCACCCTCCGCCAATAGCGCGCCCTACAAACTCCTGAAGCTCATCACCGGCGAACCTGCCACGACCACGATTGATTTCGTGCTGCCCAATCAGCGCTTCGAGCAGATTCGCGCGGGCCGGTACTGGCTGTCGAGCCGCACCACTGTCACTCCGGTCCGTCGCGATCAGTGCCGCCTGGATTTCGTCGCCGCATGGAACATTCTTCCCTGGTTCCCAGTCGTCTCGTTCATCATTCATGTGCTCGGCCCGCGTTTCATTCGCCAGGACACTGAAGTGATCAAGAAACAGGCGTTCGGCTTGAAGTGTGAGGACCGCATGATGCTGGTGGACGACGCCGATCGCCAGGCGCGCTGGTATTTCGAGTTGAAGGCGGCGCATCTGGAATCGCTGCGCACTGGCGAGCCAATGCGCCACCCGGTTTCCGGTCCCGTCACTCTCCGTTGGCGCTCCTAGGCCTCTTCGCTTTCTGTTGCCCTGCACCAATTTTGTCCCTTCGTCCAGTTGTTCGCCCCCGCACGGATGGAGCATAGTTTTCGCAGCAGATTTCCTCGCTTCGTTCTGTCCGGTTTCATAGGAGGGTTGCCTTGCCTCGCTCACTTCTTATCGTCCTTGCACTTGCATTGGCCCTGCCCGCTTCGGCGTCGGATATTGGCGCAGTGAAATGCGCGGTGAATCAGGACCGCGTATGGGTCTATGAGTCGCTCAACAGCTTCGACGTGGAAACCAGACTGAAGTGCGGCGAGACTGTCGAAATTCTCTCGCGCGTGAAGGGGTACGTGAAGATCCGAACCGCGAGCGGAGTGGAAGGCTACGTTCCCGACGCCGCCTTTCCGGATTTGCCCGTGCTTCCACCCGATGACCTCGATAAACCGGTCCGAAGCGTTGCAGTGCGACCTGCTACCAGCGCCGCTGCGCATCCAGCGACAGCCCCGATGACGGTCGCCCCGACGGTAACGCCATCTGCTCCGCCCAGCGCCACGCCGACGGTTGCCGCATCAAAGCCTCCCACAACGCTTAGGAATCCTGCCGTGGTCGCACCCAATTCGCCAGAGGCCGTGAACGTCAAACCGCTATCGCCCGCCCCGCCACACGCGCAGCCGCGTGAAAGGGTCGCCGCGCCCACGGCGGTCGTCGAGCCGGCTGCGCCGAAGAAGTCTCCGGTGAAGCCGGCCTCCTCTACGACGCAGACCGCGAAGAAAACCGTCACCGTTCCCGGTCCCCAACCGCCGGCATCGACTGCGACGGTGGTTCCGGCCAAAGCGATTGTGGCGCCCCCTAGCGCAAAGATGATGGACACGTCGGCGAACGCGTCGCCTTCTCGCGACATCTCGATCGCGCAGCCGCAGCCTGCATCCTCGGATCTGGAGGATTATCCCGATGCCAGACCAGAGAACGAAAGCGCGGATCCTGCGTGCCGCGTATTTTTCTCTGCATACGGCCTCGCCCCGGCCCAGTACAAGTGGCTGGTCGAAAATCGCCGAAAGCAATACGCGGACATCTGCCCTGCTCCGGATCTCTCTCGCGTCGACTACGTGATCCTGTTCGCGCATGATTCCGATACATACAATTCGGCCATGCCTGCGCAGGTTCATACCGACCGCAACGGGTTTTCTGATTTCAGTCCGATGACTACGGTGGACACGGCGTTGCAATCGATTTCGGAGCTGGACAAGGCCCGTTACGAGTTTGTTTGGGTGTTCCACACGAACCGCGGCACATTTGATCCAGCGAGATTTTCCGCGCGACGCCGCCCACAATTCACAACAGATGCAAAGGGTTCGCACGCCTCGGCCCGCGCGGTCGAAGACGCATTCCATTTCATCGAGGGACAGGGCAGCCCGGATCGCTGATCGGAGTTTAGCGGCGGCCGAGACGGTCGAAAATCTGGGCGGTTGTATCTCTCAGTTCGTGATGCCGCTCAGAAACGGGTAATGATCCGCTGCGGCCATGAAGAACAGCATCGGCAGCGACATCCAGAATCCCGTGCGCGATGACAGGTACGCCCAGCGCGCAAAATAGGCGGCCTCGGGCGACATCGCCGCACCCTGTTCCACGCTCGCCCGAGTCCAGGCGATCAGGCGCTTCTGCGCGCGCCAAATAATTCCCCAGGCGTTCAGCAACATCAACAGGCCCATTCCTCCGCCGACGCTGATGGCCAAGTGACCGTTCGAGGACAGCGGATTCGCATTCAGCATCAGCACCATCCACGACGCGGCGACTGCGATCGCGGCAATCGCGATCGCGCGCACCCAAGCTCTGTCAAGAATCCCTGTGTGCGGCAGTTGGAACGGGTAGATCAATACAAACGCCACCAGCCACACCAGCAGCCAACACCCCATCCACTGCCACGCGAGTAAAGGGTCCCCGGCGTTGTGCGCGTCCGCGGACAACATCATCCAGAAATAGCGCAGTCCCGCGATCACCGTGATCAGCGCGGACCATCGGAACCACCACATCGCACGCGACATCAGCGCAGGAAAAATCTTCGCCCGCACTCCCGGTTCCAGCCCTTTCAGCGTCGGCGTGCCCACCAGATTGAAAAAATAGAGCAGTCCGATCCAGATGATGCCGGCCACAAAGTGCATCCAGCGCAGCGCGATCTGTTCGGTCGCAACCGCTCCCTGCGGAAAGCTGAGCTGCAGTCCTGAGGCGACCAGGGCGATCGTGAGAATTGGGGGATTCACTGGGTACCTCCAGCCATCCAAGCCGATGGATGTCTCGTCGGTTTTCTCCCTGGCGACAACCACCTGCGTTGCCGAAGCATTCCCGGGGCGCAGCCGCGCCGATACGCGCGCATACTATCCCAAATCCCGGGCGGTTGTGTTATAGACTTCCGCGCCCGGCGATCAGAACTCGACCCGCGCAAGAAGGAAGCCATGACCGGGAAGATTCCAGAGGGAAAAGTTCACGCGGGCACTTCCGGATGGGCGTACGGGAGCTGGAAACCCCGATTCTATCCCGCAACGCTTTCGTCCGCGAAATTCCTCAGTTACTACGCGACGCGCCTGAATTCTGTGGAAGTGAATTACACATTTCGCAACCAGGTCTCAAAGAAGCTGTTCACGAAGTGGATCGCGGCGACTCCCGCCGATTTCAAGTTTGCAGTGAAAGCGCACCAGGCGATCACGCACATCAAGCGGCTGCGCCGCGCGGCTCCGCAAACCTCGAAGTTCCTGAAGTCTCTTGAGCCCTTCCGCGACGCTGGCAAGCTCGGCCCCGTGCTCTTTCAACTTCCCCCGAATCTGAAATGCGACCTCGTGCTGCTCGACGACTTTCTCGATACCCTGGGCCGCCAAACTCGCGTGGCGATCGAATTCCGGCACGCATCCTGGTTTGTCGACGACGTATATGACCGGTTGGGCCGCGCAAACGTCGCACTCTGTCAGGCCGAAAGCGACAAGCTCGAGACGCCGGATGTCGCTACAGCCGACTTTTGTTATCTCCGCCTGCGAAAAACGAAGTACTCCTCCGGCGCCCGGAAAGTGGTATCTCACCGGGTGGCAGATTCCATGCGGCGCGGCGATGTCTTCGCGTACTACAAGCACGGGGACACGCCGGAAGGCGCGCTCTACGCCGAGCGCTTACTCAAGCTTGCGGCGATGCAATCTCCGACCGAACGCTAGGAGAACTTCCGCATGGCTGTCTCCTCGTCGACCAATCCCATGCCCGTGAACGACGACGTTCCGACCGTCTGCGCCGTCAGCCTGCTGGCGGCAGCGCTCGCAGACGTTCTGCATGAAGGCGTTGGGCACGCTGTGCTCGCCCTATTTAGCGGCGCGCAATCCGGTGAGATCTCAACCGTGGCATGGTCGAGCGCGTATCATTCGCGTCTTGTGGCCGCCGGCGGGACGCTGGTGAACTTGGCGGCCGGGCTGGTCTTCCGGCTCGTCCTGCGCGGCGCGAAGAACTTCTCTGCGCAAACGCGTTATTTCCTGTTCACAAGTCTTGCCTTCAACCTGTTCGTCGGCACGGGGTATTTCTTCTTCTCAGGAGTAACCAACTTCGGGGACTGGGAGGAGGTGATTGCGCCCCTGCACCCGCATTGGATGTGGCGAACGCTGCTCGTCGTCGTCGGAATTGCTTCTTACTATGGTGCGATTCTGTTGGTGGGGAGTGCGATGGTGCGGTACGTGGGAGTTTCGCTCTCCGAGTCCCGGCGCTTCCGCAATCTCACCTTCATCCCCTATTTTTCCGCGGCGCTGCTGTTGGGCGCAGGTGGGCTCCTGAATCCTGTCGGAATCCAGCTCGTTTGGCAGTCTGCGCTGCCCGGGGCGGCCGGCGCGAATTGCGGCCTGCTCTGGATGCGGTACTACATTCCGAAGCGCACCGTTGCGAACTGGGGTTCGCCGGGCATCGGCCGAAGCTATCGGTGGATCGTCGCGGCGGCAGTGGTCGCGCTCGTATTCATATTCGTGTTGGGCAGGGGGATCCCATTGCACCGCCAGGTCACGTCAGAGGTGATGGTGCCCAAGAGAGGACTCGAACCTCCACTCCCTTGCGAGAACTAGCTCCTGAAGCTAGCGCGTCTGCCAATTCCGCCACTTGGGCAAATCGTATTGCAAAGCGAGGCGAATCCATATTGACGCGCAGCCGGTAGTTTGTCAACGAAGCACGCCCCGCCTCAGTACCATTGACCCGCGGCCTCGCAATCTTTACAGTTATTTCCTGCAGTCGCGAGTTAGAGGAGGGCACATCATGGCAACTGCCCGCGCGATGCTGGAGCGCCGCCGTTCAAGCCGGGTTCTGATCCGCATCCCTGTACAGGTTCACTCCAATGAAACCGGCAGCGAACCGCGCGATGCGTCCGCCGAAGCCATCTCCGTCAGCCGCACCGGCGCCCTGCTGCGCCTGCCGTTCCTGCCCGAATTGGGCTCCCGCATCGAAGTTCTGCACGGCCTGTCCCACGAGGTCCGCGAATTTCGCGTCATTTCGTTGAGAAGCAAGAAAGAGCATGGCCCCTTCGAGCTGGGCGTCGAAATGCTTTACCCGGCCCGCAATTTCTGGGGCGTCTCGTTCCCCGACGAACGCAACTAGTGTCCCCTAGCCGGCAATGCAGTTGATTCACACGACCACTCAGGTGCCAATCGACACCCGATCCCGCCGGTAGTGCTATAATCCCGCCAAATTGGAGCTGAGGGGCCCGCACGGGCCGGTCTGCCATCCGGCAGAGTCTGCCTACGACCCGCGGGCACGGGAGGTACCCATGGGAACGCTTCAGATGGTGCTGTTAGCCTGGGGTGTGGTCACCGCAATCCTCGTCTGCGTGTGGATCTATCGGAGCGCACTCGAGAACCGCGAGGAAGATCAGATTTTTCTCGACGCCGCCGGAGACTCCATGGCGAGAGAGCAGCGCGCGATTGTTGCCCGAATCGAGAAGTTGAGCCGTCCGATCCTGGCGCTGATCGTCCTGTCGGGTGCGCTCTTCGTGACCATGGCGGGCGTGTGGATCTGGCAAAGCATTCACAGCTTCTGATCGCCAGGGTGCCCGGGAAATTGGGGCTCCTGACATGCTGCACCGGGGGGATCGATTCCGTGCCTGCCCCGGAAATAGAGGTGAATCCCGGCCCAGGCTCCCGCCGCTTCAGGGAGCCTTGAGCGGTTCGTAGCGAAGGATCACGCATCCGTTGGACAAGGGGCGCGCTTCCAGGAGCTTCAGACTGAGCCGGTCTGGGTTTGGCCCGAACAGCGGCTTGCCGCGCCCCAGCAAGACCGGAACAACGGCCAGACGATACTCATCGAATAGCCCGTGTTCCACAATTCCGGTGGACAGGTTTGCACTGCCAAAGACGAATATGTTCCCTTTCGCTTGGCGCTTGAGCTCCTGAATCTCGGCTGCGAGTTCGCCTTTGACCAGCTTCGTATTCTCCCATTCGGCCCGCTCGAGTGACCGCGAGAAGACAATCTTCGGCAGGCTGTTCATATAATCCGCGTCTTCGCCCTTCGCAGCTTTCCAGTACTTGGCCATGCCGTCATACGTGACACGACCAAATAGCAGCATGTCGGCAGAACGCAACTGATTCATCGAGAACTGCTGCAGTTCGTCACACCAGGCGTGCTGGTGAAAGCCCAGATCCCAACTCTTGGCGCCTTCAAAGAAGCCGTCGAGGGTTATCAAATTCCACATGATCAGCCTGCTCAAAGCGACACTCCCTTGGGCGAGCGCGAAGATCTAGCACCGGATTCGCAGCTTCTGGTCCGCTCGTGACGAGCCTAAGACAGCAGGGGGCCTGATTTCAATCCCGCCGTCAGCTCCCGCTGCTCGGTGGGCTCAGGCCCGGAAGCCT
The DNA here is from genome assembly GCA_036514055.1 of Candidatus Acidiferrales bacterium. Lineage (GTDB taxonomy): Bacteria > Acidobacteriota > Terriglobia > Acidiferrales > UBA7541 > Palsa-295. Next base: position 16,317 of record DATBXX010000061.1, on the reverse strand, counting down.
TGCGGCAGGAGCGTTCAGCGTCCAGCTAGGGCTTTGCCGGGGCGGGTTGTGCGGCTGGCTGTGCCGCGGGCACTTGCGCAGCGCCCGGTGTCGCGGAGAGCTCCGACGTATGGTTGTGCACGATCAGCCAATTTGCGCCTACCTTGTTGAATACCAGCGTCGTCTGGCCGCGCATCGAGTACGGCTGCCCGTTGAGCAGCGAATCGAATTCCCACTGATACATGGCCCAGGCAACGTCTCCGTGCGGGAAGACAATCGTGTTTCGCCGGACCAGCTGGATTGCTTGAAACGCCGCACGCTGGCGCTGGAAGAGCGGCACATAATTTTGCCAGCCCACGATGGGCGGCTCGTAGGCGCCGCTCACGAACGTCACGTTGTCGGCGTAGTACTTGTGCATCATCTCCACGTCGCCGAGTTCGAATGCGGCCAGCATCTCTCCGATGGCACGGTCAATCTGATCGGCGTCTGAACCCGGCGGCATCGGCGGTGCATTCGGGTCGGTCTGATCGTTGGTCTTGACCTTCGATTTCTTGTTATTTTGCGGGCCAGCCAGGGCGCTTGGACCGACAGCGGCGAGGATCAAGACAGTGGCGAGCAGGGCAGCCAGCCAGCGGGCGCGCGCGGGATCTACAACCTTCGTTTTCATTCGGCCTCCGTCTGGGATTGGCTCGGAGCATAGCACGAAGCGAAAATCACCTGGCAAGCGGAAGTCGCGCCGTGTGTCGCAACGGCGCACAGAAGTTCCAGGTTACCGCCGCGGAACAGGATGCAGCGTCTGGCTCAGCAGATTCACGAACAGCCGATAGGCTCCCGGCACTCCGTCCGGCAGCTCGCGGAAAAACGATAGTCCCGTATAGATGTAAACGCCCTTGCCATCGCGCGCATAGACCAGCCCGCCGGTCGCCTCGGGCTCGCCCGGATCGGTCAGACCAAGTACGGCCTGGTAGCGCGGATCCCACGTGCTCCAGAAGTAGACGCCGCGCTCCTGTTCCCAACCCATGAAATCCTCGAGACTGATCTTGTTCGGCGAATTCAGCAGGGGGTTGTCGGGTGCCAGAATTCGCACGGGAGAATTTTGATCCGTCACGCGCACCGCCTGTGCCGCCATCTCGGCCCGGAAAGGCGCGGGAAGCAGCTTGGCCCAGGCGAAATCGCGCTCGTACAGGACCAGCAGCGTTCCACCGTCCTGCACGTAGCTGAGCAGCCGGGGATTGGCAGCCATCGCATCGGGGCGAAGCTCGTAGGCGCGGATGCCCACCACGATCGCGTCGTAGCGGCTCAAATCGCCGAACGCAAGCGCGACTTCGTCGAGCAAATCGACCTGGATGCCGACCTGCCGCAGGGTTTCCGGAAGCACGTCGTTGTCGCCCGCGATATATCCAATGTGCAGTCCGGCGGGCACCGTCAGATCCAGCACGTGCACGGTCACATCATCCGGCTCGCTCCAATTTCGCGTAGGCAGCGTAGGGATCGGCTCGACCGATGTGCGAAATGTTTGTTCGCCGAGCTTTGCGTACGGATGCAGGACGTAGGCTCCCGGAGCAATTTTGGCGGGGGCTTTTATCACGTAGCGCACGAGCTGATCTCCGGCGCCGGAAAAACTGGCGGCCGCAACGGGCGCTACGTTCCACTCCGCCGGGGCATCCAGTCCAAGGGACACCGTCGCCGGTTTTGTCCCGTGGTAACGCACCCGCGCCAACAGATCGGCCGGCGCCGCGGCGCGCTTCTCCGGCACCATCACCTGCGAAGGTTCGACGGTCAGCGTCACCGCCGGAACCAGTTCAAGGGGATACACCACGATCGCTGTCGTTTGCGCCTCAGCCGATTCCACAGTCTTGTAGAGCTTGAACTCATAGTCATCGACGCTCATGGGCAGCGCGAGCTTTACCAGCGGCTGCGGGAAAGGCAGCACGGCATCGTCTGGCGAGCTCGGCGGCTTTGCCCCCGCGGGAATCGACACCGTGAAGTGGTAGTTCCTGCCTCCGGCATCGGCATCTTCGAGCGTCGCGGTCCAGCCCTCCGGCAGCACCAAGCTTGATTTGTTCACGGTCCATTTCGCCGATGTCGCGGGCTTGTCGAGAAAATTCACGTCCACCGTGAACGTTTCGCCCGCCACCAGCTCGTGGCGGCTCGCCTGCGTATCCACAGGCAAGGCCACATCACTGTCGAGCGCCGCGTCGATTCTTTCCCGGATACGGTCGAGTTCCCAGAGCGCGGCCGCGCGGTCATCGCCGCCCGCGCTCGATATCTTCTCGCGCAATCCCGAAATTTCCTTGCCCGCGTCGGCCAGCGATTTCGCCGCCGCCCGGCGATCCAGTTCGAGCGCCGATTTCGACGCGGACGCAAGATCCTGATCCGCGGCAGCGAGCGCGGGTGCCATCGTCCCCTGCCATTGCGTAAAGCGGTCCGCGAGCGACCGAAGAGATTTCGCCAATTCCTTCGCGTCAAACGACCCGCCGCCCTCCTGGCCATGTTCCACAATCAACGTCGGCGGCCGGCGAAAGAATGGATTGCCGGAAAACGACGGGGTGCCCTGCGAACGGTGCTGCGCATGTCCTTCCATACCCATTTCCACGTAGCTCTGTCCCCACAGCGGCGACACGTCGTTCACTGGAAATGTCACGCCTCCGGTTGCACTGCTTGCTGGGGCAGGGCCGAAGCCGAAGCTCGACGGGCGCAGCTCGAGTGAAACCTTCCAAGGCAGGAGTCCTTGCGCAATCTGCTCCGGAAATTTGGTGGGATCGGATGCGTCAGCCACGGCCTGCGGTGTCAGGATTCCGCTTGCCTGATGCTGTCCGTGCCCGAAATGAACTCCGCCCCAGCCATTGATCACAACTTGCGGCCGGTACATCCGGATCACCCTCACCATATCTTCCAGAGGAATCTGATCGCCCCAGATTTTCATGGTCCGCTCAGGGCTCTTGGAAAATCCCGGATCAACCGCCCGCGTGAAAAACTGATGGACGCCGTAGTGCGAGTCCGCGGCCAGCAATTCAGTCGTACGCACCACGCCCAGCGGCCCGTCTTGCTCGGGGCCAATCGCATTTTGCCCGCCTTGCCCGCGCGTAATCGTCAACATGGCCACATCGGCGCACAGTCCCCGCGACAGGTACGCAAGAAGCCCAGCCGTTTCGTCATCGGGGTGCGCCGTTACGTAAAGGATTCGAGTCGTCACGCGCGCCTTGTCGATGGCCTGAACCGTGTCCGCCAGAGATTGCGCCGAAGCTGATGGGAGCGCTGCGAATGTCGCCGCTGCTGCGACAATGATCGCAGCCAAGGCCGAAGTTCTTCGTGTTGTCCTTCCCCTCATCAGGCAGTCTCCTCAAAGGGCCACTGGCGCATCCATCGCGCGCGTACTAAATATACAAGAATTCCCGCCGTCGCCGCAGCGAGCGACGCCAGCATCGGCGTTCGCCCGGTGGATATGAAAATTCCCGTCCAGCCAATGATCGCGGCCACGACCGGCAACGGATACAGCCACATGCGGAACGGCAGCCGATCGCTCCCCCACCGCCGCCGCAACAGAACCAGCCCCACACCCTGGCCGATGAATTGGATAATGCAGCGCATCGCCAAGATGGCGCGGATCACGGAGAAAAGGCTGAACAGCAGGCTGAAAACCATCGCCGAAGCGCCCAGCGCAACCAGCGCAATATACGGGAAATGCTTGGTAGGATGCAGGCGCGCGAAAATCGAGAAGAAGTTTCCGTCCAGGGCCGCGGCATAGGGCACCCGCGAATATCCCAGCATTGCCGCAAACACCGATCCGAGGGCTGTCAGCAAAATCAGGCCCGTCGCAAGCGCGGCCCACTGGCTGCCGTAGGCGCGCTCGACAAATGTGCTGACGATAAATTTCGATTGCGCCACCTCGCGCCAGGGAATCACGCTGAGTATGCTGGTCTGCATGGCCAGATAGAGCACGGTGATCCCGATGATGGAGATGAAAATCGCGCGGGGAATGTTCGTTTCGGGATTTTTCATCTCGCCGCCGAGGTTGCAGACGTTGTAGTAGCCAAGGTAGCTGTAAATCGTTTGCACCGTCCCGTGCCCCAGCGCCGCAAACAGCACCCACGACCAACTCCAGGGTCCCCCGGAAAAATCGAACACGCGCTGCGCGTTGAAATGAACTGCGCCGCCCCAGATGATCCACAGGATCGTGCCAACCACGATCACGCTGAACACCACGGAAATTCGCCCGATCTCCTTGATCCGCCGGTAGAGCAACACGACGACCAGCAGGATGATCGCCCCGGCGATTAGGTTGTCGCCGTGTGTCCCAAGTGTCCCCATGATGGCCGTGGCCCGATTCGATCTTTCCAGCAGGTAGTGCGAGTAGGTTGCGAAGCCAAGCGCACCGGACGCGATGCTCAGCGGTCCCTGAAACAGCGTCTGCCAGATGTACAGGAACGACAGTAGCCGCCCCCACCGCTGGGCCCCGTACGCCTCACGCAGGTAGACGTAGCTTCCGCCGGCCTGTGGCATCGCCGCGCCGAGCTCTGCCCAGATGCAGCCGTCAAACACAGCCAGCAGTGCGCCCGCCGCCCACGCGAGCAAGCTTCCGGGCCCACCCATCGCCTGAATTACGAACGGAATCACCACGAACGGCCCGATGCCGACCATAAACGTCATGTTCAGCGAGGTCGCCTCGATCAGCCCCAGCCCTCGGTCGAGTTTTCCCGACTCGTTCAAATCACTTTCCTTTGATAGCAGCCAGTTATACTCGGTGTCTTTTCTCGCTAGGTTCTCTGCTCTTCTGGTGTGGGCGGTGCGCTCTGCTGCGCGTTCAGCCGGGTTTCAGACGCATCGGAGTGGTCATATGAAACCTCGACAAGCCTGCCCTGCCGCTTGATGGCCTCGCGCCTGAAAAAGCAGGCAGAGCATAGCAAGAAACGCGCTGGCGCCCGCCGAAAACTGCGCCCAACTGCGCTACCATACGCGCTCAGTCCAATGGATGAACGCACGTTCGGCTTTCCGATCCGTCTCGCGATAGGCCTTGCCGTCACGGCCGCTACCGTCACCGTTCTCGTCGCCGGATTCTTCGGCCGACGCCGGCGGCGCGCATTTCCCCTGCACGGCTGGCTGGGGATCGTCGCCCTGGTCGGCGCCGAGTGTATTTTGTTCGCCGGGATCGATCCGGTCGCTACGTGGTTCACGCCCATCGCCTGGAGCGCCTATATCCTAATCGCCGACGCGGCTGTTCTCGCGCTCACCAATCGCTCGCGATTGCACAACGCCCCGGTCACCCTGGTTCGCATGGCCCTTCTGTCGGTCCCGCTCTGGCTTATCTTCGAGGCCTACAACCTCCGTCTCCGAAATTGGACATACGTCGGCGTGCCGCGCGACTGGCCCGCCGCGATCGGGGGATACGCCTGGGCGTTCGCCACGATCACGCCGGCCATGTTTGAGACTTCCGATCTCGTTCAGGCGCTGCTTCCGGCGCTGCCCGTCGAGCCGTGGAAGATTCCGCGTGCGGCCGAAAATGTGATGATGGCCTGTGGCGCGGTGTTCCTGATCGTTCCGCTGGTGGTTCCGCAGCGCATGGCCGCCGATCTGTTTGCCCTGGTTTGGCTCGGGTTCGTGCTTTTGCTCGATCCGCTCAATCACCGCCTCCGGTTGCCGTCCTTCCTCGGTGATCTCTCCGACGGGTTCGCCCGACGCCTGTACGGGTTCCTCGCTTCCGGCTGGATTTGCGGCTGGCTCTGGGAATTCTGGAATAATTGGGCGCACGCGAAGTGGCACTACACCTTTCCCATGTTCCAGCAGACCAAGATCTTCGAGATGCCCGCGCCGGGCTATCTCGGCTTTGTTCCGTTTGCCCTGGAGTGCTTCGCGATGTACGTTACTTCGGCCTGGCTCGCCGGCTGGATCAAAAGGGTCAAATGACGAACCGGCACTGCACACAGCTTCGTTTGATTACCCGATGCGCGATTCTAATCGCCGCATTTGTCGCGCCTTGTGCGCGCGCCACTGGCATCGCACTCCCTCTGAAAGCAACCGAAGCGCTCGACAAAATCTACGGCGGCGATCCCGATGCGGCTATTGTCATCGCGCGGGGCATGGAGCAGGAGCAGCCCGAGCACCCGCTCGGATATCTGATCGAAAGCGAAGCAGACTGGTGGAAAAGGTACTGCGCCGCCTGCGAGATCAAATACGGCATTTTGGAGGCGTGGAAACATACCAAAGGTGCGGGCGACAGCGACTATCTCGCGCTCACGGCAAAGGTTACCGCGCTTGCCGAAGCGCAACTCGCCAAATCCGAGACCGCGGAGATGCACACCTATGCCGGTTTGGGCTGGGCGCTGCAGGTCAGGGTCTACGCTTTGCGTGGCGAGAATCGATACGCCGCAAGAGCGGGGGTCAATGGGCGCACGGAGATGCTGGCCGCCTTAAGAATCGATCCCGAAATGGCAGACGCTACCGCCGCGCTCGGGATCTACAACTACTATGTGGACACGCTCTCCCCTCTGGTGAAGCTGCTGCGCGTTTTCATGGGAATTCCCGGAGGAGACAAGCAGCTGGGAATAAAACAGATGGAGATAGGAATGCATCAGGGTTCATTCCTGGCAGTTGATATCCGATTCATTCTCGCCAGAAGCCTGCGCACCTACGACCAAAAATACGAACAGGCATTGTCGGTCGCCGAGCCACTGCTCGCGCGCTACCCGCAGAATCCGATCTTCATGCTCCTGCTTGGCAATCTCAACGTGGAGCTTGGCCGAAACGAAAAAGCCTCGGCGTATTTTCACGCAGCCCAAAACACTGCCGTCCCTGATTCCGTTTGCGCCACCCGAGTGAACGACCTTGCCAATTCCTTCCTGAGCGCTATGCACTAGCACCCTCAGGCGCCCACCTAGATCTCATCCCGAGCGATGCGACGCTATCGACTCGTGGCCCGGGCGTGCAACACACCCAGGGCGCCTATGTTTGGCTGGGCTCTGCAGAATCAAGACCGGTGCTACAGGATCAAAGCCGTGCGGCTTCTTCCTGCTCGAATGCGTGATAGGAGGAACGAACCAGCGGGCCCGCTTCGACGTGCTTGAATCCCATCTGCTCGCCGAGTTTCTTGAATTCAGCGAACTCATCGGGGTGAACGTACCGTTCGATAGGCAAGTGTTCGTGGGTTGGCTGCATGTACTGCCCGAGGGTCAGAATGTGAGTGCCTTGCGCGGCAATCTCTTCCATTGCGCGCAGCACTTCATCACGCGTTTCTCCGAGTCCCAGCATCATCCCGGTTTTCGTCGGTGTACCGGGCGACATTTGCCGTGCACGACGCAACAGCTCAAGCGACCGCTCGTACACTGCTCCCTTGCGAACGCGACGATACAGTCGCGGTACCGTCTCTAGATTGTGATTGAGCACGTCGGGCCGCGCCGCCATCACGGTTGCCAGTGCCGCCCAGTTGCCGCGAAAGTCCGGTATCAATACTTCCACTTTGCAGACCGGAACCCGCCGGCGTATCTGTTCGATGGTGCGCGCGAAGATCGCCGCGCCTCCGTCAGGCTGGTCATCACGATTTACCGACGTCACCACCGCGTAGCGCAGCCCCATCCGCTCGACTGCATCCGCTACGCGCTCAGGCTCGTCCTGCTCGGGCGGGCCCGCAGGTTTGCCGCTCGGAACCGCGCAGAATCCGCACGCCCGCGTGCAGATATCTCCCAAAATCATGAAGGTTGCCGTGCGATGATCCCAGCACTCGCCCATGTTCGGGCACCGCGCGCTCTCACACACCGTGTGTAGCCCAAGTGTCCGCATGATCCGGTCGAGCTCCCGGAAATTCTCGCCGCCGGAAAATCGCACCTTCAGCCATGGTGGGCGCGGCGGCCCGCCCGGCGCAGGCACGGGACTGTTCGGCAGTATGTTGAAAGGAGCAGCCATTTTTCGACTTGCAGCGTCGGAAGCTCCTCTTATTCTACGCATCTGAAACCCGCGAGACAATCCACACGTCTGGTACTCGTCGGGCACTACCGGAACCGAGAGCGGACCTGAAAGCTTAGCCACCTTTTCGGTCTCGAAGTAGGGGGTTCATGCTTTCGCAAACTGTTCTAATAGAGCCACATCTGAGCGGGCCGAAGTGTTGTACAATTACAACGCTCTTGGGAACCAGGTCGAATGATCGTCTGTAACTTATTGTAAATAAAGGCACAAATTGGCCGGATGACGGCCCACGAAGTGCCTCTGAAGGCATATCCGTTTCGATGCCCAGCCAACTTACAATTCAGCGCCCGGTCGAGATTGAAGGCATTGGTCTGCACACTGCCGTTGAGAGCCGCCTGCGATTGGTACCTGCTCCGGCCGATACGGGAATCGTTTTCCGTCGCGTGGATCTCGACAATTTTGAAATCGAGGCGCATGTCCGCAACGTCGCCCGCGTCAGCTACGCCACCAGCTTGATGAAGCAGGGCGTGCTGATCTCGACGACCGAACATCTTCTGGCGGCGCTGTATTGCAGCGGTATCGACAACATCTTCGTGGAGCTGAACGCCCTGGAACTGCCGATCCTGGACGGGTCCTCCAAGCCCTTCATCGAGATGCTTCGACAGGCCGGCACCAGGCGACTCCGGAGGCAGCGTCATTACATCCATGTCGTCAAGCCACTGGAGTTCTCCGACGGCGACCGCCGCATCGGGATCTATCCGGCGGATGAATTTCGCGTCCACTGCTTCGTGGATTATCAGCATCCGTGCGCTGGCCCGCAGGAAATCGAAATGTCCGTCAATCGCGAATCGTTCAATCGCGAGCTGGGCCCGGCTAGGACATTCACTTTTGTGAAGGAGCTTGTCGCGCTTCAAAAAATGGGGCTGATTCGCGGCGGCTCGCTGGCCAACGCCATCGTTATGGACGATACCTCCATCCTGAACGGCCCACTGCGCTTCGCGGACGAATTCGGGCGCCATAAAGCGCTGGATCTGATTGGAGATTTGGCGCTGGTCGGCCGGCCGCTGCAGGCACGGATCGTCGCGCATAAGGCCGGTCATGCGTTACACACGCAACTGGTCACCCGTCTCTTGGAAGACCACTCGCTTTGGAAAGAAACCACGGAAGCACGCGCACCAGGCTCATCCTCGGAAAGCGCGTCCTCATCGGAATTGACCGACGCCGGCGTTCAGGCGGATTGAATTTCCCGGGCCCGCTGATCGGCGGGTGATCCGCTATCGCAGTGCCCCGCGTTTTTGCGCAAAAGCGACTGTTGTTGAACCGATCTGAAACGCACCGGACATTGCCGCACTTTGCCGGTTCACTTCCGCCCGGATGTATGTGCTTGGTTATCCTTTCGCCAGCGGGGCCTCAACCGCTGAGCTGTTTTCATTGCGAAAGGGTTCCTGCAGAGCGACAATGCTCGCACTGATGGCCGCAAACGACACTTCCATCGTGATTCTCGCAGCGGGAAAAGGGACACGTCTGCGTTCGGACCTTGCGAAAGTTCTGCACCGTGCGGGCGGGCGGCCGATCCTTGAGGCAGTCATTCGCGCCTGTCAGCCGCTAAAGGCCGCGCAAATCCTGGTAGTTGTGGGCCATCAGGCCGAGCAAGTGGCCGCGCTTGCCGAGCAACTTGGCGCGCCCACGCCCGTTCAGACAATTGTGCAGCATCCGCAACGCGGCACCGGCCACGCCCTGCAGGTCGCGCGGCGCGCGATACGCAGAAGCGCCAAGCTTCTCATCGTTCTTCCCGGTGATGCGCCGTTGCTGCGCACCGAAACGCTCGCAGCCCTGCTCGATACGCACCGGCGCGGAGAGGCGGCCGCCACGATCCTGTCCGCCGAACTTGCCGATCCCGGGGCGTATGGCCGGATCGTACGCGACGCCGAAGGCCGCGTGCAGGCCATCGTCGAGGACACCAGCCTGACGCCGGAGCAGCGTGCGATTCACGAAGTGAACTCGGCGATCTACTGTTTCACGGTTGAAAAACTCTGGCCGTGCCTTGCGGCCCTACGCCCTGAAAACGCGCATCGCGAACTCTATCTCACCGACGCGATTGCCATGCTGCGTGCGCGCAACGAACGCGTGCTTGCTCAGATCGCCTCCGATGCGAACGAAGTTCTCGGCTGCAACACGCGCGCGGACCTGGCCGGTGCCGACCGCATCCTGCGCGCGCGCAAGGCCGCCCAACTGATGGATGCTGGCGTGACGATCTATCTCCCCGAGACGGTAGTGATTGATCCCGACGTCAGCGCCGGACCGGACACGGTGATCGAGCCGGGCGTACACCTGCTGGGCAAGACACGCATCGGCGCGCATTGTCAGATTCGGACGGGAAGCATCCTGCACGACGTGCGCGTGGAGGACGGCGCCATCGTGGGCCCGCATTCCAATGTGGATTCCTCTCGCATCGGTGCGGGCGCGCAGGTTGGTCCGTTTGCGCGGCTGCGCCCCGGCGCGGACATTCGCGCAGGCGCGCGCATCGGGAATTTTGTAGAGGTCAAGAAATCCGTGGTGCACGAAGGTGCCAAAGCGCAGCACCTGAGCTATCTGGGAGACGCCTGGATCGGCCCCGGCGCAAATATCGGCGCGGGCACGATCACCTGCAATTATGACGGCGTCGCGAAGCACGAAACAAGAATCGGCAAGGGCGTATTCATCGGCAGCGATACCGCGCTGGTCGCGCCGGTGCGTGTCGGCGACGGCGCCTACGTCGCGGCCGGCTCGGTCATCACGGACAACGTGCCTTCCGACGCACTGGCAGTCGCCCGCGGGCGGCAGGTCAACAAGCTCGGCTGGGCGAAGGCCCGGCGTCGCGAGCTCGCCGCAGGGAAAAAAGCGATGAAATCTTCCAAGCGCAGGGCATCCGGCAGGAAACCTACGGGCCGCGTGAAATCGAAATCCCGCCCCAGCGCGAAAACTCGCCGTCGGTAGCGCTCGTCAGGACAAAACCTGCACCCCCCTTTCCTTTTGCAAGCTCCTAACTACCCCACGGTCTGCGCGACCGAAGGCGGCCTTCGGTTCACAGTGTGCTAAAATCAAATTCCCATGAAATTCGGCGTGGTGGTTTTTCCCGGTTCCAATTGCGACGACGACGCGCACCATGCCGTCGGCTCGGTCATGGGGCAGCCGGTCGAATTCATATGGCATCAGTCCGAGCAGGTCTCCGGCTTCGACGCGATTATCCTTCCCGGTGGGTTTGCGTTCGGCGATTATCTGCGCACCGGCGCGGTCGCGCGATTCTCGCCGGTGATGAAGGCTGTTAGCGGCTTTGCGCGATCCGGCGGGCTGGTCCTGGGCATCTGCAACGGATTGCAGATTCTTCTCGAAGCCGGACTTCTTCCCGGGGCGATGATGCGCAACAGCCGCCTGCGATTTCTCTGTCGCCAGGTGCATGTGCGGGTCCAGAACACCGATACGCCGTTCACGTGCGCAGCCCGTCCCGGCCAGATTCTGAAAATGCCCATCGCGCATATGGAAGGGAATTACTTTTGCGATCCCGCCACGCTCACCGAACTGGAACGCAACAAACAGATCGTTTTCCGCTACGTTCATGCTGATGGGCGCAATGCCGGGCCGGATGATTTCGACGCGAATCCAAACGGCGCGCTGGCCGGGATTGCGGGCCTGTGCAACCGGGAGGGTAATGTCGTTGGGCTGATGCCGCATCCAGAGCGCGCGGTGGAATCGGCGCTCGGCTCGGTGGATGGACTGGTGATTTTTCGGTCCCTGGTGGAGAGCTTGTCGCGCGGTGCCGAGAACAGGGCGAGAGCGGCGACTTCGGCTGAAAGCATTCCTGCCTGATCCGATTTTCTCGCGCTTGCGCGAGACGCTGTTTGCTGCGAAAATTTGCGCTCCTGATCCTGGCCCGCGTGTCGATGATTAATACCGAAATCAAAGTCACACCGCAGATCGCGGCCGAACACGGCCTTTCCCCCGACGAATACGCGCGCACGCAGAAAATTCTGGGTCGCGACCCGAACCTCACCGAGCTGGGTATTTTCAGCGTGATGTGGAGCGAGCACTGCTCCTACAAGTCCTCGCGCGTGCACCTGAAACGGTTGCCGACTCGCGGCGCACACGTGGTCCAGGGACCCGGTGAAAACGCCGGCGTGGTGGACATCGGCGACGGATGGGTCGCCGTCTTCAAAATCGAGTCACACAACCATCCGAGCTTCGTTGAACCGTTTCAGGGCGCGGCGACGGGTGTCGGGGGCATCCTCCGCGATATTTTTACGATGGGCGCGCGGCCGATTGCGGTCCTTGATTCGCTCAGGTTCGGTCCGATTACAGCGGGAAGCCTCCCGGGCCACGCGAGGTCCCTGGCTGCATCCGCCGCCCGCGAACATCGAGCGGAGTACAAGAACTCGGCGGACTCCCCTGTGTTCCCGGGTCAGGACAAGCGGGGTGACAGCTCGTTGGTGCAGGGTGCCGGGGCTGTTGCGGATGCGACGCCCGAGGAAATCGCGCGGAATCGGGGGATCCTTGACGGCGTGGTGCGCGGCATTGCGTTTTACGGCAATTGCTTCGGGGTGCCGACCGTTGGCGGCGAGGTGATGTTCGAACCCTGCTATACGAATAACCCGCTGGTGAACGCGCTGGCGTTGGGCATCGCGCGCAAGGGGGAACTCTTCTTCGCACGCGCACATGGCGCGGGGAATCCGGTGATCTACGTGGGCGCAAAAACGGGCCGCGACGGTATTCACGGCGCGTCGCTGCTCGCTTCGGCGGAATTCAGCGAGCAATCGCAGCAGAAGCGGCCCAACGTGCAAGTGGGCGACCCGTTCATGGAGAAGCTGCTGCTCGAGGCCTGTCTGGAAGCCATGCGCACGGGCGCGATTGTGGCGATTCAGGATATGGGCGCGGCAGGACTTACGAGCACGAGTTCGGAAATGGCGTCGCGCGGGGGGGCGGGAATCGAAATTGACCTCGCGCGCGTACCGCAGCGCGAAACGGGCATGACGCCCTACGAGATGATGCTGAGTGAATCGCAGGAACGGATGCTGCTGGTCGCCGAGCGAGGTCGCGAAGGCGAAATCTTTGACGTGTTCCACAAATGGGGCCTCGACGCGGTGGAAATCGGGCGGGTGACAGATGACGGCAAACTGCGGGTGATGAATCACGGGCAGCTGGCCGCCGAGATTCCTGCGCATGCACTGGCCGAAGAAGGCCCGCGTTACGAACGACCGGTTGCCGAGCCCAAGGCTGAGGTTCCCCACGGCCCGCTGGTCGATTTTGCTCGAGACGGCCTGGACCTGACCGAGAATTTTCGCCGGCTGCTTGCGTCGCCGGCCATCGCCTCGAAATACTGGATCACCGAGCAATACGATTCGATGGTGCGCACGAACACGCGCGTGGGTCCCGGTTCAGGTGATGCGGCTGTGCTGCGGTTAAAGGAAACCAAGCGGGCGCTGGCGCTTTCAACCGACGGCAACGGTCGCTGGGGATTGCTTTCCCCGCGGTTGGGCGCAATGCATGCGGTTGCTGAAGCCGCGCGGAATGTGGCATGTACCGGGGCGCGTCCCATCGCCGCGACGAACTGCCTCAACTTCGGCAACCCGGAAAAGCCGGAAGTGATGTGGCAATTCACCGAGGCGATTGACGGAATCGCCGAAGCGTGCCGCGCGCTGGAAACTCCCATTACGGGCGGGAACGTCAGCTTCTACAATGAAACGCTGGGAAAGCCAATCTATCCGACGCCGGTCCTGGGCGTGCTGGGCTTGCTTGAGGACGCCGAGTGCGCACTGGGTTCCGGGTTTCGTAATGAAGGCGACGTGATTGTGCTGCTCGGCGGCGATTCGGCCGGGGTTTCAGGCGAACAGCAGCAGATTGAGTTTTCTTCCTCCGAATACGCCAAGGCGATTCACGGAATCGTAAGCGGCTCGCCGCCGGCGATCGATCTGGCTGCGGAGAGGCGGCTGATTGAGTGCCTGGTAAAACTTGCGGCCGAGCGCGCGATATCGTCGGCGCACGATATAAGCGACGGCGGCGTGGCCGCGACGGTGGCGGAATCCTGCTTCCACAGCGAAGGACTTTCCGCGCAGATTGATCTCGGATCATCCAAGGGATCCGGAGAGGCCGCCGAATTCGCGCTTTTTGGCGAGCGCGGCGCGCGCGCCGTGGTGTCGACTTCGCCCGCATCGCTTGCCCGCGCGACCGCAATTGCGGCACAATACGGTGTTAAGGTTCAGCAAATCGGCAGCGTCACGCGCGCAGACTTTCGCATCCAACTGAAGGGTGTTCCTGTGGTTCGAGGCAAGGTGGATTCGTTTCTCCAAACCTGGAGCGAACCGCTGGAAAAGGCCATCGAGAGCGCATCATGAAAAAGAGTCTGATGCTCGACGACGATCATTTCCACGATCACTGCGGGGTGTTCGGCGTATTCGGGCATCCGGAGGCGGCCAAGCTGACCTATCTGGGACTCTATGCTCTGCAGCATCGCGGGCAGGAGTCGGCCGGCATTGCGTCGTCCGACGGAATGGACCTGCATTTGCACCGGAGCCTGGGGCACGTGCAGGAAATCTTCACGCCCGAAGTGATCGAGCGCCTGCCTGGCGCCGCGGCCATCGGACACACGCGGTATTCCACCGCCGGCGACAACACGCTGATCAACGCGCAACCGATTGCGATTGATTTCAACAAAGGCAAGCTCGCGCTGGGCCACAACGGCAACCTGACGAACGCCATCGAACTCCGCCGGAGGCTTGAACACCGCGCAGCGATTTTCCAGACCACCAGCGACACCGAAGTGATCGTACATTTAATCGCGCGGAGCAATGCGCGCAACCTGCCAGGCGCTCTGGCCGAGGCGCTGAATCAGGTGGAGGGCGCGTATTCTCTGCTGCTGCTGACCACAGACGAGATGTACGCGATCCGCGACCCGCGCGGATTCCGGCCGCTGATTCTGGGACGGCTTGACGGAGCATGGGTCGCGGGCTCGGAAACGTGCGCGTTTGATCTGATTGATGCCGAGTATGTGCGCGAAGTCGAGCCGGGCGAAATGGTCCGCATCTCGCGCAGCGGCGTTGAATCCATCCGTTTCGCGCCCGAGAAGCCGCACCAATACTGCATTTTTGAGCACGTCTATTTTTCGCGGCCCGACAGCGTGGTCTTCGGCCGCCCGGTGAATCAGAGCCGCGAGGGGCTCGGACGGCTGCTGGCGCGCGAACATCCCGTCGAGGCCGACATTGTCACGCCCGTGCCTGATTCCGGGGTGCCGGCCGCGATCGGCTATGCGGCGGAATCCGGCATCCCCTTTCGCATGGGGCTGATCCGCAATCACTACGTGGGCCGCACGTTCATCGAGCCGGAGCAGGCGATTCGCGATTTCGGGGTGAAACTGAAGTTGAATCCGGTGCGGAGGATGCTGGAAGGGCAGCGCGTGATTTTGGTCGACGATTCGATCGTACGCGGCACGACGAGCCGAAAGATTGTTCGACTGGTGCGCGAGGCAGGTGCGACCGAAGTGCACGTGCGCATCAGCTGTCCGCCAACGATTTCGCCATGTTATTACGGCGTGGATACGCCGCGCCGGGAAGAGTTGATCGCGTCGCACAATTCGGTGGAGCAAATCCGCAAATTTCTGGGCGCCGATTCCCTGGGCTTTCTCTCGCTACCATCGCTGCGCGCGTCCGTGGAAGATACCGAGGGGAAATTCTGCACGGCGTGCTATACCGGCAGCTATCCGACCGAGCTCGTGCAACTGGAAGTGGAGGCTCATCGTGAAAGCTGAAACGGTGGATGTGCTGGCGGAGGAAAAACGCAAGCCCGCCGCGCCCACGGCCAACGAGCGCATCTGGCGCGAGGTCGTTTCGTGGTTCTGGGTGATCGTGGCGTTCCTGCTGATTGAGGGGACGCTGGTGCAGGCGCGCGTGATTCCCAGCGGCTCGATGGAAAACACCGTCCTGATCGGCGATCATCTGATCGTCAGCCGATTCGGCTACGATGCCGGCGTTCCGTTCACCGATTGGCACGTTCCCCTGTGGCGCAACCCGCAGCGTCAGCAGATCATCGTGTTCCGCGCGCCCTTGCCGGAAGAGGGCTATCCGGATTTCATCAAGCGCTGCATCGGCGTGCCGGGCGATCGCATCAAGGTTGTCGCCGGTCAAGTCTTCGTCAACGGAGTGCACCTGAACGAACCGTACGCGATCCACGGGTTCGGCGCCGACACTTCGGCGGTTGAAAACTACCCGCCGAGCAGCATTACGATGCTTGATTCCGGCGTGACGCGCGAGTGGGCGGAAGATTTTTCAAATCATGTGGTGAACGGCGAGCTCGTGGTACCGCCAAACGAATATTTCATGATGGGCGATAACCGGGACAATTCGCGCGACAGCCGGTTCTGGGGATTCGTGCCGCGCGCCGATATTATCGGGACGCCGCTGATCATCTATATGTCCA